>NZ_JBIAVA010000001.1:0-850996 GCF_042893535.1 Streptomyces sp. NPDC001599 | reverse complement strand
GCGCTCATGATTTCGGTCGAAACCGAGGACGGCCGGGGGTCCGGGGGTTGCCCCCCGGGAGGACACAGCCTGGAGCTGACCGGCAAGGAGCTGCGCTCATGATTTCGGTCGAAACCGAGGACGGCCGGGGGTCCGGGGGTTGCCCCCCGGGAGGACACAGCCTGGAGCTGACCGGCAAGGAGCTGCGCGGGTGACCACGACGACAGGGACACCGGGGGACACGGGCACGCCCGGCACCGCGGGGA
Source organism: Streptomyces sp. NPDC001599 (assembly GCF_042893535.1). Taxonomy (NCBI): domain Bacteria; kingdom Bacillati; phylum Actinomycetota; class Actinomycetes; order Kitasatosporales; family Streptomycetaceae; genus Streptomyces; species Streptomyces sp. NPDC001599. The sequence continues at coordinate 850,751 of NZ_JBIAVA010000001.1, read as the reverse complement.
CGTACGCGCCCAGGCCCGGCGCCGCGCCGCTCGGGCGCATGATCGCGGCCCAGGCCGTGCTCGAGACCAGGATGCTGCTGCGCAACGGCGAGCAGCTGCTGCTGACGGTGATCATCCCGACGCTGCTGCTCGTCCTGTTCAGCTCCGTGGACATCATCGACACCGGAGCCGGGGAGTCGGTCGACTTCCTCGCCCCGGGCATCCTCGCGCTGGCCGTGATGTCGACGGCGTTCACCGGGCAGGCCATCGCCACCGGCTTCGAGCGCCGGTACGGGGTGCTGAAGCGGCTGGCCGCCTCCCCGCTGCCGCGCTGGGCCCTGATGACCGCGAAGACGGCATCGGTCCTGGTCACCGAGGTGTTCCAGATCGTGCTGCTGACGGTGATCGCCCTCGCACTGGGCTGGTCGCCGCACGGCAACCCGGCGGCCGTGCTGCTGCTCCTGCTCCTCGGCACCGCCGCCTTCTCCGGGCTGGGTCTGCTGATGGCCGGCACGCTGAAGGCGGAGGCCACGCTGGCCGCCGCCAACCTGGTCTTCCTGCTGCTCCTCGTGGGCGGCGGGGTGATCGTGCCGCTGGACAAGTTCCCGGACGCGGCGCAGGACGTGCTGGGGCTGCTGCCCGTCTCGGCCCTCTCGGACGGACTCCGGGACGTCCTCCAGCACGGGGCCGCGATGCCCTGGGGCGACCTGGGGATCCTCGCCGTGTGGGCGGTCGTGGGGCTCACGGCCGCGGGGAAGTTCTTCCGCTGGGAGTAGGAACACATGCCACGGACCGACCCTCGTGAAAGCGTGCACAAGCGGGCGCCTACGATGGACGGCGTGCCAAACGTGACCCGTGCCGACGCCGTAGCCGCCGTGCGCAACCCGCTCGCCTTCATCGCCGCACGCTGGACCCCGCATCCCCGGACGGTCCAGCGGGCGGCCCTCGCGCCCCTCGTGATGTCGGTGGTCATCGTCGTCACCGGCGGCGCCGTCCGGCTCACCGGCTCGGGTCTCGGCTGCCCGACCTGGCCCAAGTGCACCGACGACTCGCTCACCACCACGAGCGAGATGGGCTTCCACGGCATCATCGAGTTCGGCAACCGCATGCTGACCTACGTGCTGTGTGCCGCCGTCGGCTGGGCGATCATCGCCGCCCGCTCGCAGAAGCCGTACCGGCGCAGCCTCACCCTGCTGGGGTGGGCGCAGTTCTGGGTCGTGATGAGCAACGCCGTGCTCGGCGGCATCGTCGTGCTCGTCGGCCTCAACCCGTACACGGTCGCGGCGCACTTCGTGGCGACGACGGCGCTGCTGACCCTGGCCACGGTGATGTGGCAGCGCACCCGGGAGGGCGACACGGCACCGCGCCCGCTGGTCGGCAAGTCCGTGCAGCAGCTGGTGTGGGTGATGGTCGTCGTCTCCGCGCTGCTGGTCGTGGTCGGCACCGTGGTCACCGGCGCGGGACCGCACGCGGGCGACTCGAGCGACGTGCCCCGCATGCCGGTCGACTGGGAGATGATCAGCAAGGCGCACGCCGTCCTGGCGTGGATCGTGGTGACGCTGACGTTCGCCCTGTGGTTCGTGCTGAAGGCGGTCGACGCGCCCAAGGGCCCGCTGGCCCGCACCCGAGACCTGTTCCTGGTGCTGCTCGCCCAGGGGGTCATCGGGTACGTCCAGTACTTCACCGACCTGCCCGAGGTCCTCGTCGGCCTGCACATGTTCGGCTCGTGCCTGGTGTGGATCGCGGTGCTGCGGGTGCTGCTGGCGCTGCGCGAGCGGGCCGGGGAGACGGTGCCGGGGCTGCCCGCTCAGGAGTACGACGCCACCAGCGTGTCCATCGCCGGTCCCAGGTAGCTCCGGGTCAGCTCGGCGCGGCGGGCGGTCCACTCCGCCGTGGCCGCGGGCCTCGGGCCCTTCCCGTAGCGCCGTTCGGCGATGTCCTCGACGACCTCGCCGGGCGCGCCCAGGGCGGGCAGCTCCGCCAGGGCCTCCCGCTTGGTGATCAGACGGCCCTCGCGCAGCGTGACCGTGGCGCGGGCGAAGGTGATCAGGCCCAGGTCGACCCAGACGTCCTGCGTCCACAGCTCCGCCCTGCGCACGTGCGGACGCCAGAAGTCCCGCTGGTCGCGGACGACGAAGGCGTCCAGTTCCGGGTCCGTCACCGGCGGCAGCAGCTGCTCCGGCGACTCGCCGTGCAGGATGCGGCCGAAACTGTGCAGTTCGCGCCGGGTGACCGGGGTGACCGTCCGTTTGAAGAGCTGCTGGTGGGCCCAGGTCAGATGCCGCTGGTCGGGGTCGGCGACCGTGTCGGGCGACAGGTAGGTGCAGTGCAGCAGCCCGGCCAGGGGCTCGGCGCGCAGGCGGGCGTGGAGCAGCCCGAGCCGCCAGGCCGTGCGTGCCGTGGCCGGTCGGGGCAGGACCGCGATTAGGTCCAGGTCGCTGCGGCCCTCCTGGTAGTCGCCCGCGCCCAGTGAACCGTGGGCCCAGACCGCGACGGGGTCGAGGGGCGTGAGGCCGGTGAGGAAACGGTCGAGCAGGGCGTCGGTCGGCATGCGCCCAGTCTCTCCGCCTCGCTCCTGTGTGTACACCCATCACTCCAGCCCGTGCACCCGCGTCACCCCAGTCCGTACACCCGCGTCACCCGAGTCCGTACACCCGCGTCACTCCAGTCCGTACACCCGCCCCGCGTTCCCCGAGGCGATCATCCCCGCCACCCGCTGGGCGTCCCCGAGCGACCACGCCCCCTCGGCCACCCAGGCGCCCAGCACCCGGCCGAGGGCCTCGCGGAAGAGCCGGGCGGCGACGACGTGCAGCTCGGGCAGGCCCTGGGCGCCGCTGGAGAACAGGATCTTGCCGAAGGGGGCCAACTCCAGGATCTCCGCGAGGACCGTCGCGGCCCGGGCGCCGGTGCGCACCAGGGCGGCGCCCGCGTCGGCGTAGACGTGCGGGAAGACCCCGGCCAGGTGGGCGGCGTGGCGGTGGTAGGGGTAGCCGTGCAGCAGGACCAGGTCGGTGCCGAGTCCGGCGGTGGCCCGTACGAAGTCGGTGAGCAGGACCGGGTCGGTGCGGTCGATGCGCAGGCCCGGTTCGCCGAGGCCCGCGTGCAGCTGGAGCGGCAGGCCGGAGGCGACGGCGATCCACAGCAGGTGGCGCAGCAGGACCGGGTCGCTCAGCTCCCCGCCGACCTCGCGCCCGGTCAGCCAGCGGGCGGCGGCCCCGCGCACCTCGCCGGGGCCCGGCGGCTCCGGGGCGAGGGCCAGACCGTGCCGTACCCCGGCGACGGAGGTGAAGGCGACCGCGTTCGCGGCGGCGCCGTGCACGGCCTCGGCGAGGTTGGCGAGGAAGGACTCGACGGTGCCCGAGGTGTCGGCGACCTGCTCGGCGAGCAACTCCAGGCGCACGATCTCGCGCGTGTCGGCGTCCGCGGCGGTGGCCATCTCGGTGGGGCCGGTGAGGTCTCCGGGCAGTCCCGCGTCGACCAGGTAGGTGGTGATGCCGCTGCCGCGCAGGAGCCTGCGGTCCGCCTCCATGACGCCCAGTTCGCGGCGCCGGGCCAGGTAGCGGGCGGGCGGGCAGTGCGGTTCCAGACCGAGCAGGGGCGGGCACCAGCGGCGTACCGCGAAGCCGGTCTGGGTGTCGAAGAGGGTGGTGCCCGGTGCGGGCGGGCCCTCGGTGCGGGCCAGCTGGGCCTCGAAGGTGCCGAGGCCCAGCTCCGTTCTCAGGACGCCGTGGCAGTACTGGTCCACCAGGGACGGCGTTTCGATCATCCGGGCTCCCCGTGACGGGACCGTGTACCTCACGACGAGTGCGCCGTGCGGCTTCCTACGGTCCTAACGGGTGAACCCGCCCTCAGGTGTTGCTCGGACCCCCGACCTGGATGCCGGCCATGCGCGACCACTCGTAGCGGCCCGTGGTGACCTTGGCCGCGAACTCGCCGTCGAAGTCCTCGTGGACGGTGACGCCGGACTGCTCGACGGCCTTCAGCGCGCCCGCGTGGGTGCGCGCGACCAGGTCGCCCCAGGCGCCGTCCGCGCCGACGAGGACGATCCGGGCGCCGCGCTCGCCGAGATACGCCACCTGGGCCTCGGCGCCGCCGTGGGCCTTGGCGAAGGAGCCGATCCGCCCGGCCGTCCGGGTCACCTCGTACGCGGCCCACCGGTCGGCCCAGCCGCCCTTCGCGCCGGACTGCTCCGTGTCCACCTGCTGCGTGTCTGCCATGACCAGGATGCTACCGACGGGTAGATCAAACGGCGACGGGCGGGGTGCGTGGCCTTGACCACGCTCCCCGCCCGTCGGACGGCTCCACGAGAAGCGCTCAGCGCAGGAAGGGGTCCACCGCGATCGCCAGGAACAGCACCGACACGTAGGTGATGGACCAGTGGAACAGCCGCATCTCCTTGAGCTTGCCGCCGGTCACCTCGGCCTTGGCGCGGTTCTGCAGCCCGTGCGCCTCCCACAGCCACATGCCGCCGGCGGCCAGGGCCACCGCCGTGTAGAACCAGCCGGTGTAGCCGAGCGGCTGCAGCAGCAGCGACACCACGACCATCACCCAGCTGTAGATGACGATCTGCCGGGCGACGACCTTGTTGGAGGCGATCACCGGGAGCATCGGCACGCCGACGCGCGCGTAGTCCTCCTTGACCTTCATGGACAGCGGCCAGTAGTGCGGCGGCGTCCAGAAGAACATCACCCCGAAGAGGATGACCGGCGCCCAGGACATCGAGTTGGTCACGGCCGACCAGCCGATCAGCACCGGCAGACAGCCCGCGATGCCGCCCCAGACGATGTTCTGCGAGGTGCGGCGCTTGAGGATCATCGTGTAGACGACCACGTAGAAGAGGAGGGCGCCGAGCGAGAGCCAGGCCGACAGCCAGTTGACCGTGAGGCCGAACAGCAGCGTCGAGACGACCGCCAGGGTGATGCCGAAGACGAGGCATTCCACCGGGCTGACCATGCCGGTCACCAGTGGGCGCTGCGAGGTCCGGTCCATCAGCGCGTCGATGTCGCGGTCGATGTACATGTTCAGCGCGTTCGCGCCGCCGGCCGACAGATAACCGCCGACGCAGGTCAGCAGCACCAGCTTCAGATTCGGAACACCCTGTTCGGCGAGGAACATCACCGGAACGGTGGTGATCAGCAGAAGCTCGATGATCCGCGGCTTGGTCAGCGCCACGAACGCCTTGACACGGGCCCCGAACGGCCGGTGACTCGGGCTCTGGCTCGTCCCGATAACCCCCGCAGGACGGGATTCAACGGCCGTCACGCACACCCCTGACAGAGACTCCCAGCAAGCCCGACCGTGTGAAGTGGCGGTAAAGGCTCGCGCGTACCACGCCACTTTAGACGTTGCCCATACCTCGGCCTTCGCGGGGGTGGGCTCGTGTTGGCGAGGCCGCTCCGACGTGCGTTCGGAGAGTCGATTGAGCAGTCAGATGAGCGGCTCCGTATTCACTTGCCGAATGCGGTTTCGCCCAGTCGACAGGCGGATCCACACGAGTCCCGGCAGTCTGGTTTCCATCGGAAAAACGCACGTACTTACGGGGGTAGGCTCGGCCATGGCCGGCCGACTCACGGACGCGCCGGCAGCCGGTGCTCGTGCACCGGCAACCGACATGTGGAGAGGAGCCCTGACTCAGGGTGAGCACCAAGCCGACCACCACAGACCTCGAGTGGACCGAACTGGACCAGCGGGCCGTGGACACCGCCCGCGTCCTGGCCGCCGATGCCGTACAGAAGGTTGGCAACGGCCATCCGGGTACGGCGATGAGCCTGGCGCCCGCCGCCTACACCCTCTTCCAGAAGGTGATGCGGCACGACCCCGCCGACGCGAACTGGGTCGGGCGCGACCGTTTCGTGCTGTCCGCGGGTCACTCGTCCCTGACCCTCTACACCCAGCTGTACCTGGCCGGCTTCGGCCTTCAGCTGGCGGACCTGGAGTCCTTCCGCACCTGGGGCTCCAAGACCCCCGGCCACCCGGAGTACGGCCACACCACGGGTGTGGAGACCACGACCGGCCCGCTGGGCCAGGGTGTGGCCAACGCGGTGGGCATGGCGATGGCCGCCCGCTACGAGCGCGGCCTGTTCGACCCGGAGGCCGCCGAGGGCACCTCCCCGTTCGACCACTTCGTCTACTGCATCGCCGGTGACGGCTGCCTCCAGGAGGGCATCTCCGCCGAGGCCTCGTCGATGGCCGGGCACCAGAAGCTCGGCAACCTGGTGCTTTTGTGGGACGACAACCACATCTCCATCGAGGGCGACACCGAGACGGCCGTCTCCGAGGACACCTGCAAGCGCTACGAGGCGTACGGCTGGCACGTCCAGCGTGTCGCCCCGAAGCCGGACGGCGACCTGGACCCGAACGCGATCTACGACGCGATCGAGGAGGCGAAGAAGGTCACCGACCGGCCGTCCTTCATCGCGATGCGCTCGATCATCGCCTGGCCCGCCCCGAACGCGCAGAACACCGAGGCCGCGCACGGCTCGGCGCTCGGCGACGACGAGGTCGCGGCGACCAAGCGGGTGCTGGGCTTCGATCCGGAGAAGTCCTTCGAGGTCTCCGACGAGGTCATCGAGCACACCCGCAAGGCGCTGGAGAAGGGCCAGGCGGCCCGCGCGGTGTGGGAGAAGTCCTTCCAGCAGTGGCGGGACAACAACCCGGAGCGCGCCGCCGAGTACGACCGCGTCGCCAAGGGCGAGCTGCCCACGGGCTGGGAGGAGAAGATCCCGGTCTTCGAGGCGGGCAAGGGCCTGGCGACCCGTGCGGCGTCCGGCAAGGTGCTCCAGGCGCTCGGCGCGGTGATCCCGGAGCTGTGGGGCGGCTCGGCCGACCTCGCGGGTTCGAACAACACGACGATCGACAAGACGTCGTCCTTCCTCCCCGCGGGCAACCCGCTGCCGGAGGCCGACCCCTACGGCCGCACCATCCACTTCGGCATCCGCGAGCACGCGATGGCCGCGGAGATGAACGGCATCGCGCTGCACGGCAACACCCGCATCTACGGCGGAACGTTCCTGGTCTTCTCCGACTACATGCGCAACGCGGTGCGGCTGTCGGCGCTGATGCACCTGCCGGTGACGTACGTGTGGACGCACGACTCCATCGGCCTGGGCGAGGACGGCCCGACCCACCAGCCGGTCGAGCACCTGGCCTCGCTGCGCGCCATCCCGGGCCTGAACGTGGTCCGCCCGGCCGACGCCAACGAGACGGCGATCGCCTGGCGGGAGATCCTGCGCCGCTGGACGAAGGAGTTCGGCAAGGGCCAGCCGCACGGTCTGGCGCTGACCCGCCAGGGCGTGCCGACGTACGAGCCCAACGAGGACGCGGCCAAGGGCGGCTACGTGCTCTTCGACGCCGACGGCGGCGAGGCGCAGGTGGTCCTGATCGCGACCGGTTCCGAGGTGCACGTCGCCGTCGAGGCCCGCGAGCAGCTCCAGGCCGACGGCGTGCCGACCCGTGTGGTGTCCATGCCGTCCGTGGAGTGGTTCGAGCAGCAGGACCAGGGGTACCGGGACAGCGTCCTGCCCCCGTCCGTGAAGGCCCGGGTCGCGGTCGAGGCCGGGATCGGCCTCACCTGGCACAAGTACGTGGGAGACGCCGGCCGCATCGTCTCCCTGGAGCACTTCGGTGCTTCGGCGGACGCCAAGGTGCTCTTCAAGGAGTTCGGCTTCACCGCCGAGAACGTGGCCACCGCCGCCCGGGAATCGATCGCCGCGGCCCAGCGCTGACGCTTACATACGACAGTAGGAGATGCATATTCCATGACAGACGCACTCAAGCGCCTCTCCGACGAAGGCGTCGCGATCTGGCTGGACGACCTGTCCCGCAAGCGGATCACGTCCGGCAACCTCGCCGAGCTGATCGACCAGCAGCACGTCGTGGGCGTCACCACCAACCCGTCGATCTTCCAGAAGGCGATCTCGCAGGGCGACGGCTACGACCAGCAGCTCGCCGACCTCGCCGTCCGCGGAGTCACGGTCGAAGAGGCCATCCGGATGATCACCACGGCGGACGTCCGCGACGCCGCCGACATCCTGCGCCCGGTCTACGACAACACCGGCGGCAAGGACGGCCGGGTCTCCATCGAGGTGGACCCGCGCCTGGCGCACAACACCCACGCCACGGTGGCCGAGGCCAAGCAGCTGGCATGGCTGGTGGACCGGCCGAACACCTTCATCAAGATCCCGGCGACCGAGGCGGGCCTGCCGGCCATCGCCGAGACCATCGGCCTGGGCATCAGCGTCAACGTCACGCTGATCTTCTCCCTGGAGCGCTACCGCAAGGTCATGGACGCCTTCCTGACCGGTCTGGAGAAGGCCAAGGAGCGCGGCCTGGACCTGTCGCAGATCCACTCCGTGGCGTCCTTCTTCGTGTCCCGCGTGGACACCGAGATCGACAAGCGGATCGACGCGCTCGGCACCGACGAGGCCAAGGCGCTGCGCGGCAAGGCCGCCGTCGCCAACGCGCGCCTCGCCTACCAGGCGTACGAGGAGGTCTTCGGCACCGACCGCTGGGCCGCCCTGGAGAAGGCCGGCGCCAACAAGCAGCGTCCGCTGTGGGCGTCGACCGGTGTGAAGGACAAGGCGTACAGCGACACCATGTACGTCACCGACCTGGTCGCGCCGAACACGGTCAACACCATGCCGGAGGCGACGCTGTTCGCCACCGAGGACCACGGCGAGATCACCGGCGACGCCGTCGCCGGGTCGTACGAGCGGGCCCGCGCGGACCTCGACGCGGTCGAGAAGCTCGGGATCTCCTACGACGAGGTGGTCCAGCTCCTGGAGGACGAGGGCGTCGAGAAGTTCGAGGCGGCCTGGAACGACCTGCTGAAGTCCACGGAGGCGGAGCTCAAGCGCCTCGCTCCCTCGAAGGGCTGAGAATTGTCAAGCAGCAATCCGCTGCGTGACCCCGCAGACCGACGGCTCCCGCGTATCGCGGGGCCGTCGGGTCTGGTCATCTTCGGCGTCACCGGCGATCTGTCCCGCAAGAAGCTCATGCCCGCCGTGTACGACCTCGCCAACCGGGGTCTGCTGCCGCCGGGCTTCTCGCTCGTCGGGTTCGCCCGCCGCGACTGGGAGCACGAGGACTTCGCCCAGGTCGTGCACGACGCCGTCAAGGAACACTCCCGCACGCCGTTCCGCGAGGAGGTCTGGCAGCAGCTCATCCAGGGGATGCGCTTCGTCCAGGGCACCTTCGACGACGACGACGCCTTCGAGCGGCTGCGCGGCACCATCGAGGAGCTGGACAAGGCACAGGGCACGGGCGGCAACTTCGCCTTCTACCTGTCGGTGCCGCCGAAGTCCTTCCCGGTGGTCATCCAGCAGCTGAAGAAGCACGGACTGGCCGACCAGTCGAGCGGCTCCTGGCGGCGGGCGGTGATCGAGAAGCCGTTCGGCCACGACCTGAGGTCGGCCGAGGAGCTGAACGCGATCGTCCACGACGTGTTCGGTTCCGACCAGGTCTTCCGCATCGACCACTACCTGGGCAAGGAGACCGTCCAGAACATCCTGGCGCTGCGCTTCGCCAACACGATGTTCGAGCCGATCTGGAACCGGTCCTACGTCGACCACATCCAGATCACGATGGCCGAGGACATCGGCATCGGCGGCCGGGCCGGCTACTACGACGGCATCGGCGCCGCCCGCGACGTCATCCAGAACCACCTCCTCCAGCTGCTCGCGCTGACCGCGATGGAGGAGCCCGCCTCCTTCGACGCGGACGCACTCGCGGCGGAGAAGACCAAGGTGCTCGGCGCGGTCCGCCTTCCCAAGGACCTGGGCCGGGACACCGTGCGCGGCCAGTACGCGGCCGGGTGGCAGGGCGGCGCCAAGGCCGTCGGCTACCTCGAAGAGGACGGCATCGACCCCAAGTCGAAGACCGACACCTACGCCGCGATCAAGGTGGGCATCGACAACCGCCGCTGGGCGGGCGTCCCCTTCTACCTGCGCACCGGCAAGCGCCTGGGCCGCCGGGTCACGGAGATCGCGGTCGTCTTCCAGCGGGCCCCGCACTCCCCCTTCGACACGACGGCCACCGAGGAGCTGGGCTCGAACGCGATCGTCATCCGCGTGCAGCCCGACGAGGGCGTCACCGTCCGCTTCGGTTCCAAGGTGCCGGGCACGTCGATGGAGATCCGGGACGTGTCGATGGACTTCGCCTACGGCGAGTCCTTCACCGAGTCCAGCCCCGAGGCGTACGAGCGCCTGATCCTGGACGTCCTGCTGGGCGACGCCAACCTCTTCCCGCGCACGGAGGAGGTCGAGCTGTCCTGGAAGATCCTCGACCCGATCGAGGAGTACTGGGACGAGCACGGCACCCCGGCGCAGTATCCGGCCGGCACCTGGGGCCCCGTCGAGGCCGACGACATGCTGGAACGAGACGGACGGAGCTGGCGCCGGCCATGAAGACCGACCTGACGGACACCACGGCCAGCAAGATCAACAAGGCGCTGGTGCTCGGCCGCCGGGCGATCGGCACCCCGGCCATCGGCATGGTGCTCACCCTGGTCATCGTCACCGACGAGGAGAACGCGTACGACGCGCTGAAGGCCGCGAGCGACGCCGCGCACGAGCACCCCTCACGCACGCTCCTCGTCATCAAGCGGGTCTCGCGCTCGCCCCGGGACCGCACCCGGTCCCGGCTGGACGCCGAGGTCCGCCTCGGTGCCGACGCGGGCACCGGCGAGACGATCGTGCTGCGGCTGTACGGCGACGTCGTCGACCACGCCCAGTCGGTGGTCCTGCCGCTGCTGCTGCCGGACGCGCCGGTCGTGGTCTGGTGGCCGGTGAACGCGCCGCTGGACCCGGCGAAGGACCCGCTGGGCGCCCTCGCGCAGCGCCGGGTCACCGACACCTACGCCTGCGAGGAGCCGATACGGGAGCTGGTGGCCCGTGCCGACGCCTACGCGCCGGGAGACACCGACCTGTCGTGGACCCGCATCACGCCCTGGCGCTCGATGCTGGCCGCGGCCCTGGACCAGGTCGACTGCGAGGTGCAGTCGGTCGAGGTGGAGGGCGAGGAGTTCAACCCCAGCTGTGAGCTGCTCGCGATGTGGCTCGCCGACCGGCTGGACGTGCCGGTGAAGCGCACGGTGTCGAGCGGCCCGGGTCTGACCGCGGTCCGCATGGACACCGACTGCGGTCCCGTCGTCCTGGACCGGGCCGACGGCTCGCTGGCGAACCTCTCCATTCAAGGCCAGCCCGGTCGCGCGGTGGCGCTCAAGCGCCGCGAGACGGCCGAGCTGATCGCGGAGGAGCTGCGCCGCCTGGACCCGGACGACACGTACGCCTCGGCGCTGCGGTACGGCGTGGACCGGCTGAACGCGCCGGCCAAAGGGGACGCGGGCGACGGCAAAGGCGCCCGCGCGGTCGCCGCTCCCGTCGGGGCGGTCGCGAAGGCTCCCGCGAAGGACGCGGCGCAGGAGAAGACACCGGTGAGGAAGGCGGCGGCGAAATGAGCGACACCCCGCAGCTGGTCGTGCACCGTGACAAGGAGCTGATGGCCGAGGCCGCGGCGGCCCGCCTGATCACGAAGATCGTGGACGCGCAGGCCTCCCGGGGCAGCGCGTCCGTGGTCCTCACCGGCGGCCGCAACGGCAACGGCCTGCTCGCGGCGCTGGCCGGCTCCCCGGCCCGGGACGCCATCGACTGGAGCCGCCTCGACCTGTGGTGGGGCGACGAGCGGTTCCTGCCGGAGGGCGACCCGGAGCGCAATGTCACCCAGGCGCACCAGGCACTCCTCGACGCGGTGCCGCTGGACCCGAAGCGGGTGCACGCGATGGCGGCCTCCGACGGCCCTTACGGCTCCGACGTGGAGGCGGCAGCGGCGGCCTACGCGCAGGAACTGGCCACGGCCTCCGTCCCCGAGAACCACGCCGCGGTGCCGTCCTTCGACGTCCTGCTCCTCGGCGTCGGCCCGGACACCCATGTGGCGTCGCTCTTCCCCGAGCACCCGGGAGTCCGGGAGACGGAGCGCACGGTGATCGGCGTCCACGGCTCCCCCAAGCCGCCGCCCCTCCGCATCTCCCTGACCCTGCCCGCGATCCGCGCCGCCCGTGAGGTGTGGCTGCTCGCGGCGGGCGAGGACAAGGCGAACGCGGTGGCGATGGCCCTGTCGGGCGCGGGCGAGATCCAGGCCCCGGCAGCGGGCGCCCGGGGTCGCGCCCGCACCCTGTGGCTCCTGGACTCGGCGGCGGCATCACAACTGCCGAGATCCCTCTACCCACCGGCGTCGGCCTAATCAGCCCGTCCGGCGCTTGAGGACGAGGCCGTCCAGGCCGAAAGGGGGTCTGGGGGCGCAGCCCCCAGGGTCGGGAACGGGAAGGGGCGGCGGGGGCGAAAAACCTCCCGCCGCCCCTTCGGCACGCTCACACCCGCCCGCGCAACTCCCGGTAGGCGGCGACCAGCGCGGCCGTGGACGGGTCGAGGCCGGGCACGTCCGCGCCCTCGGTGAGGGCGGGTTCGACGCGCTTGGCGAGCACCTTGCCGAGTTCGACGCCCCACTGGTCGAAGGAGTCGATGCTCCAGACCGCGCCCTGCACGAACACCTTGTGCTCGTACAGCGCGATGAGCTGGCCGAGGACGGAGGGGGTCAGCTCGGCGGCCAGGATCGTCGTCGTCGGATGGTCGCCGCGGAACGTCTTGTGCGGGACCAGCTCCTCCGGCACCCCCTCGGCACGCACCTCGTCCGGGGTCTTGCCGAAGGCGAGGGCCTGGGTCTGTGCGAAGAAGTTGGCCATCAGCAGGTCGTGCTGGGCCTTCAGCTCCTGGCTCAGCTCGCCCACCGGCCGCGCGAAACCGATGAAGTCCGCCGGGATCAGCTTCGTACCCTGGTGGATCAACTGGTAGTACGCGTGCTGCCCGTTGGTGCCCGGCGTGCCCCACACCACCGGTCCCGTCTGCCACTGAACCGGGTTGCCGTCCCGGTCGACGGACTTGCCGTTGGACTCCATGTCCAACTGCTGGAGATACGCGGTGAACTTCGACAGATAGTGCGAGTACGGCAGCACCGCGTGCGACTGCGCGCCCAGGAAGCTGCCGTACCAGACTCCCAACAGACCCATCAGCAAAGGCACGTTGGTCTCGGCGGGCGCCGTGCGGAAGTGCTCGTCGACGAGGTGGAAGCCGTCGAGCATCTCCCGGAACCGGTCCGGGCCGATGGCGATCATCAGCGACAGCCCGATGGCCGAGTCGAAGGAGTACCGGCCGCCGACCCAGTCCCAGAACTCGAACATGTTGGCCGTGTCGATGCCGAAGTCCGCGACCTTCCCGGCGTTCGTCGACAGCGCCACGAAGTGCTTCGCGACCGCCTTCTCGTCGCCCCCGAGGCCGTCCAGCAGCCAGGAGCGGGCCGAGGTGGCGTTGGTGATCGTCTCGATGGTGGTGAACGTCTTGGAGGCGATGATGAACAGCGTCTCCGCCGGGTCCAGGTCCCGGACCGCCTCGTGCAGGTCGGCGCCGTCCACGTTGGACACGAAGCGGAGGGTGAGCGAGCGGTCGGTGAAGGCCCGCAGCGCCTCGTACGCCATCGCCGGGCCGAGGTCGGAGCCGCCGATACCGATGTTGACGACGTTGCGGATGCGCCTGCCGGTGTGACCGGTCCACTCGCCGGAGCGGACCCGGTCGGCGAAGCCGGCCATCTTGTCGAGCACGGCGTGCACCTTGGGGACGACGTTCTCGCCGTCGACCTCGATCACCGCGTCCCGCGGCGCCCGAAGCGCGGTGTGCAGCACCGCCCGGTCCTCGGTGATGTTGATGCGCTCACCGCGGAACATGGCGTCGCGCAGCCCGAACACGTCGGTGGCGGCGGCCAGCTCCTGGAGCAGGGCCAGCGTCTCGTCGGTGACCAGGTGCTTCGAGTAGTCGACGTGCAGGTCTCCCACGCGCAGCGTCCAGCCGGTGCCGCGCCCCGGGTCGGCGGCGAACAGCTCGCGCAGCCGCACCTCGCCGAGCTGCTCGCGGTGCTTGACCAGCGCGGCCCATTCGGGCGTCTGGTGGAGCCTGGTACGGCCGTCTGCGTTCATGTCGGACGTCAGCCTTCTTCCTTGGGTGTCCCAGCTGTCCCGGCTGTACAGCTGTTCCAACCTAAGTGATCAGGAGTGAAGGCGACCGACGGAGACGGAAACCGACGGTGTACGGAGCTAGGGCCTGTCCGGCGGATCAGGTCGCAGGAAAGAAGCGGTATCTCATCGACGCCGGTGAGCGGGGTCTGGCGCGTGCAGCTGCAAGGCGGAGGAGGGAGTCGACGCGGAGCGGTGGGGGCCCCTCCCGCTCGAGCGAAGCCGAGAGTGGGGGAGAGTGACGACAACGCGGCAGATGTGCGTGCCAGACCCCGCGTCTGCGGCATGATCCGCCGGACAGGCCCTAGATCTCGCCGCGCAGTTTGGCGAGTGCCTCGGCGAGGATCGCCTCGCCGTCCGCGTCGCTGCGGCGTTCGCGCACGTACGCGAGGTGGGTCTTGTAGGGCTCGGTGCGCGGCGGGTCCGGGGGGTTGTCCCGGTCCTGTCCGGCGGGGAAGCCGCAGCGCGGGCAGTCCCAGGTCTCCGGGACCTGGGCGTCGCTCGCGAAGCTCGGCTGTGTCTCGTGTCCGTTGGAGCACCAGAAGGAGATGCGCAGACGCGGCGCTGACTCGCCACGCTCGGCCTCGCCCATCGGCCCCGCCCCGACCCGGCTTCCCCGGATCGCGTTGCCACTTGCCACGGTCGTAACTCCCTGCGTGATGGTGCCGCAAAGCGAGTCGGCGTTTCGCTTCGCTGCGAGCGCCTCAGTCTACGTAAGGCCCAACGCGCGTCCAGTATTTGGAGTTACAAGCTCCACTGCACAGACGCAAGCCCCATGATAGGCGGCGCGCCGAGGCGCGTACCGGACATGGGGCTTTACGTGCACAAGTGTGTGACGGGGCGACGGGACCCCTCAGTTGTTGGCCTTCATGAGCAGGCCGAGCACCATGATGCACACGAACCAGCACAGACCGACCACGACGGTGATCCGGTCGAGGTTGCGCTCGGCGACCGAAGAGCCACCGACGGAGGACTGCATGCCGCCACCGAACATGTCGGAGAGGCCGCCGCCCTTCCCCTTGTGCATCAGCACCAGCAGCATCAGCAGCCCGCTGAAGACGATCAGGGCGATCGAGAACCCCAAAACCACGGCTGGACCAACTTCCTCGGATTCGGATGGACGACGGGGGCACGGTGACAGCAGGCCACCATGCCCCCGCAAGGGTACGACGTATCGCCGCTAGCGCATACTCACTGGTCGATCTGCCTCTCGACCGTGCGCCGGCTACTGGTCGCGGAAGCGGACGATCTTGACGAACTCGTCCGAGTCCAGCGAGGCGCCGCCGACCAGGGCGCCGTCGATGTCGGGCTTCGCCATGATCTCGGCGACGTTGCCGGACTTGACGGAGCCGCCGTACTGGATGCGGACCTTGTCGGCCAGCTCCTGGGAGTACAGCTCGGCGAGCTTGCCGCGGATCGCCGCGCAGACCTCCTGGGCGTCGTCGGAGCCGCAGACCTTGCCGGTGCCGATGGCCCACACGGGCTCGTAGGCGATCACGACGGTCTCGGCCTGCTCGGCCGGGAGGTCCTTCAGGCCGCCCTCGACCTGGGCGAGGGTGTGCTCGACGTGGTTGCCCGCCTCGCGGACGTCCAGCTCCTCGCCGACGCACAGGATCGGGGTCAGACCGTGCTTGTAGGCGGCCTTGACCTTGGCGTTCACGATCTCGTCGGTCTCGGCGTGGTACTGCCGGCGCTCGGAGTGGCCGACGGCCACGTACGTGCACTTCAGCTTGGCCAGCATCGGGCCCGAGATCTCGCCGGTGTAGGCGCCGCCGTCGTGCGCGGAGATGTCCTGGGCACCGTACTTGATCTTGAGCTTGTCCCCGTCGACCAGGGTCTGCACGGAGCGCAGGTCGGTGAAGGGGGCGAGGACGGAGACCTCGACGGCGTCGTAGTCCTTGTCCGCGAGGGCGAAGGCGAGCTTCTGGACGTGGGCGATGGCCTCGAGGTGGTTGAGGTTCATCTTCCAGTTGCCCGCCATCAGCGGCGTGCGGGTGGTCATCGGGGTCAGTCCTCCAGTGCGGCGAGGCCGGGGAGCGTCTTGCCCTCGAGGTATTCGAGGGAGGCGCCGCCGCCGGTCGAGATGTGGCCGAATGCGTTCTCGTCGAAGCCGAGCGTGCGCACGGCCGCGGCGGAGTCGCCGCCGCCGACGACGGTGAAGCCCGGGGCGTCGACGAGGGCCTGGGCGACCGCTTTGGTGCCCTCGGCGTAGTCGGGGTGCTCGAAGACGCCCATGGGACCGTTCCAGAAGACGGTGCCGGCGTCGGCGAGCTTCGATGCGTACAGCTTGCGGGTCTCGGGACCGATGTCCAGACCCTCCTGGTCGGCCGGGATGGCGTCCGCGGCGACGGTGGTGGGGTTGGCCGGGGCCTTCGTCTTGAGGTCGGGGAACTCGGGCGCGACCAGGACGTCGACGGGCAGGACCAGCTCGACGCCGTTCTTCTCGGCGCGCTCGATGTACTCCTGGACCGCCGGGATCTGGTCCTCCTGGAGCAGCGAGATGCCGACCTCGTACCCCTTGGCCTTGAGGAAGGTGTACGCCATGCCGCCGCCGATGAGCAGCCGGTCGGCCTTGCCGAGCAGCTGGTCGATGACGGCGAGCTTGTCGGAGACCTTGGCACCGCCGAGGGCGACCACGTACGGGCGCTTCACCTCGTCGGTGAGCTTCTTGAGGACGCCGACCTCGGTGGCGATGAGGTACCCGGCGTAGTGCGGCAGCCGCTTCGGCAGGTCGAAGACCGAGGCGTGCTTCCGGTGCACCGCGCCGAAGCCGTCGCCGACGTAGACGTCCGCGAGGCCGGCCAGCCTGTCGGCGAAGGCGGCGCGCTCGGCGTCGTCCTTGCTGGTCTCGCCCGCGTTGAAGCGCAGGTTCTCGATGACGGCGACACCGCCGTCGGCGAGGCCGGAGACGGCGGCCTCGGCGGAGGTGCCGACCGTGTCCTCGGCGAAGGCGACGTCGGCGCCGAGCAGCTCACCGAGGCGGGCGGCGGCCGGGGCGAGGGAGAAGGCGGGGTCCGGGGCGCCCTTGGGGCGGCCCAGGTGCGAGGCGACGATCACGCGGGCGCCCGCGTCGGCCAGCGCCTTGACGGTGGGCACTACCGCGCGGATGCGGCCGTCGTCGGTGATGGTGGTGCCGTCCAGCGGGACGTTCAGGTCGGCGCGGACGAAGACGCGCTTGCCCGCGACGCCTTCGGAGAGCAGTTCGTCGATCGTCTTCAAGAGGGCTCCTGGGTTCTCGGATCGCTCGTGATCCTACGAGGGCTGGTGGCGGCGGACGCGACGCAGGGCCCGGGCAGCGCGACCTTGCGCTGTCCGAGCCCTGCTACCGCATCGAGGTGCCTTGCTGAAGTCGATCAGAGCTGGTTGCCGACGAAGACCGTGAGGTCGACGAGGCGGTTGGAGTAGCCCCACTCGTTGTCGTACCAGCCGAGGATCTTCACCGACTTGCCGTCCTGGACCATGGTCATGGACGAGTCGAAGGTGCAGGAGGCGGCGTCACCGACGATGTCCGAGGAGACGATCGGGTCCTCGGTGTAGAACAGGAAGCCCTTGAGGTCGCCGTCGTCGGCGGCCTTCTTGAACGCGGCGTTGACCTCGTCCTTGGTGACCTCGCGCTGGAGCTCCACGACCAGGTCGGTGGCCGAGCCGGTCGGGACCGGGACGCGCATCGCGATGCCGTCGAGCTTGCCCTTGAGCTGCGGCAGGACCAGCGCGGTGGCCTTGGCGGCACCCGTGGTGGTCGGGATGATGTTCTCCGCGGCGGCACGGGCGCGGCGCAGGTCCTTGTGCGGGAAGTCCAGGATGCGCTGGTCGTTCGTGTACGCGTGGACCGTCGTCATCAGGCCCTTGACGATGCCGAAGTTCTCGTCGAGGACCTTGGCCATCGGCGCCACGCAGTTGGTGGTGCAGGAGGCGTTGGAGATGACGTGGTGGTTCGCCGGGTCGTACTTGTCCTGGTTGACGCCCATCACGACGGTGATGTCCTCGTCCTTGGCCGGAGCCGAGATGAGGACCTTCTTCGCGCCACCGGCGATGTGCTTCTCCGCGTCGGCCTTCTTCGTGAAGATGCCGGTCGACTCGATCACGATGTCGACGCCCAGCTCACCCCACGGGATGTCGGCCGGGTTGCGCTCGGACAGGACCTTGATGGTCTTGCCGTCGACGGTGATGGTGTCCTCGGTGTGCGAGACCTCCGCCTTGAGGCGGCCGAGGATGGTGTCGTACTTCAGCAGATGGGCGGTGGTCGCGGTGTCACCCAGGTCGTTGACAGCCACGATCTCGATGTCCGCACCCTGCTCCAGCAGCGCGCGGAAGTAGTTACGACCGATGCGGCCAAAGCCGTTGATGCCTACGCGGATCGTCACGAACCGATCTCCTCGTTGGTACGCCGGCCCGATGTGCCGGCGAGCTGTATTTGGGATGTCCCCGACCACCTCCGACCCTACCTCCCTACGGCGTCGGGGGTGACATCGAGACGCCCCATACCCGGCAGGGCGGTCCGTACCCGCCAGTAGGGGTACGGACCGCCCCGGGCGACGGGGACCGATCACCCGATTTGGTTACACCGGGTCAGTCCCCCGCACGCCGGTATTCACTCGTCCAGGGCACGCAGCGCCTGCCGGACCAGTGCCGCGCGGGCGGCCGGTTCGGCGAGGTGCTCCAGGCCGAAGCCGAGCAGCACGGTGTCGTCCGTGGTGATCGCGCCGTAGGTCTGGAACAGGGTCCCGGTGCGGGTCCAGTCCTTCAGGACGGCGGGACTGCCCGCGGGCGGGCCGGAGACCTGCCAGGCGCCCAGCGAGGTCTCGAAGCCCTCGGTCTGCGTCGCCGTGCCCCCGACGACCAGGGAGGCCTCGTCGGCGAGGACTCCGCGGCCGCCGCTGCCGGGGTCGGTGACGTAGGCGATGGAGAGCTCCACGGACTTCCCGGCGTAGGCGCTCAGGTCGAACTCGACCTGCTTCCAGCCGCCGGAGGAGCCGGTGAGGCTGTTCCACTGCCCGGTGGTGCCGGTCGCGGTGCAGCCCTCGTCGGACAGGGTCAGGTAGTGCGCCAGCCAGGGGTGCCCGGCCAGGTAGAACCCGGCCTCGCACTCGGCGGGCACGGCCGTGCCCGTGGCGCCGTTCGCCTCGGGCAGCGTGGTCCAGTCGTCGGCGCCGGTGGTGTGCGCCTCGACCAAAGCATGGTCGTAGCCGCGCTCGGTGTCCCACAGCAGCTGGGTGCGGAGCGTGGGGCGCTCGGAGGCGGTGACGCCGGTGAGGTCGACGGTGCGGGTGAGGCGCTTGTAGCCGTCGTCGGTGTGGACGGCGGCGGCCATCCACTCCCCCGCGTAGGGCCCGTACGGGTTCACCGTCCCGGCGAACTTCCCGGCACCCGCGCTCGCGAACTGCGGGTAGGTGCCGGGGTCCAGCTCGTCGGAGGTCACGCTGTAGGTTCCGGCGGCGTCCAGCGGGTTGCCGGGGGCGTCGCCGAGGGTGCCGTCGGCCTTGTCGAGCTTGCCGGAGCCGGTGAACCCGGTGGCGCCCGAGGTGGCGGTGCGGGTGTAGGCGCCCAGGTAGTACTGGCTGAAGTCGTCGGAGAGGGTGCCGCCGCCGAGGTCGACGTCGCCGCCGGCCTGCTCGCCGGCCTCGATCAGCTTGCCGCCCTCGTTGAGGAAGGCGCGCAGCTGGAGCTGGGTGGCGTTGCCGGGCACCGCGGCGCCCGTGTAGTGGACGACGGTGCCGAAGTGACCGAGGACGCCGAGTGCGTCGGGAGCGCCCTGGGCGGCGACGTCCCAGACGGCGGCGCGGTGGCCGTTGGCCTTGAGGGCGTCCACGTACGTCTGGGTCTGCGTGGCCTTCGCGCCCTCCTCGGCGACGACGAGGACGTCGGCGCGGGGCCGCTCGGCGACCGTGTAGGTGAAGTGCTCGCTCTCGGTGCGCTTGCCGTGGCCGCCGTGCCGGTCATGGCTTCCGCGCGGTGTCTCGCCGGTGAACCAGACCTCGACGCGGTCGCCGGGGTCGGCGCCCCTGACCTTGGCCCGGTACTCGTCGAAGTAGAGGTTGTCCTCACCGCCGTACGTCTCGCCGCCCCGCCAGGGCCGCAGCGTCGCGTCGTGCGTGCGTCCGCCGTTGACGCGGTACTTCAGCTCCTTGTCGCGCACGGACTTGCGGACGACGACGGAGACCTCCTGGTCGGCGCCGCGCGCGTAGGAGGTGGTGAAGGGGGCGGGGGTGAAGTCGGCGGCGTCCAGGCCGACCGAGGAGGACGGCCGGTCGGGGTGCGCGGCGGTCTCGGCGACGGAGAGCGCGAACGGGACGTTCTTGGCGAACTCCTGCTGGATCAGCTTCTCGTCGTCGGGGAAGTTGAAGCCGGACTGGCAGTCGCGCGCGTTCCACTGGTCGTCGGGGTCCACGTCGGAGGCCGTCTTGCAGGTGGACATCTCCGGGGTGAACATCGCCATGCCGTTGACGTTGGCCGCGTGCCCGTCGGCCTCGCCGTTGGTGGTGTACAGCTCCGAGGAGACCTGCGGGTGGTAGCCGGGGATCGCCGAGTTGTCGGGGGTGCCGGCCAGCGCCTTGTAGAGGACGTCGTCCGGGGTGTTGGTGGCCACCTGCCAGCCGACGCCGTAGAGGAGCAGTTCGGCGGCGGAGTGGTAGTTGATGCCGTACGTGAAGCCGATCCGCTTCTGGAAGGCGTCCAGCGCCTTGGTCTCGGGCTCGGAGCCGGGGCTCGCGCCGCGGTAGGTCTCGCTGGTGGGGTTGGGGGACGAGCCCTCGTCGTCGTAGCCCCACTTGTAGGCGAAGTTGCGGTTGAGGTCGACGCCGTCGCCGGTGCTGATGGTGCCGTCGCCGTTGACGTCGCGCAGGTTCTTGCGCCAGAGGCGGTTGTCGGTGCTCTCGAAGGTGTAGTCGTAGCCGTCGGGGTTGGCCGACAGGACGAACCACAGCTCGGTGGAGTCGACGATCTTCCTGATCCGCCGGTCCTTCTTGTAGTTGTCCAGGTAGTGGTGCATCAGCCGCCGGGTCATCTCCGGGGTGATCCACTCGCGCGCGTGCTGGTTGGACATGTAGAGGACGGACGGCTTGGAGCCGTCCTTCGACTTCTTCGCGTGCTTGGTGAGCTTGAGCGCCAGGATGTCCTGGCCGTTCACGGTCTTCCCGATGGAGACGACCTTGGTGAGACCGGGGTTCTCCCGGGCGGTCCGCAGGATCTCCTCGCGCAGGCCGCCGCTGCCGCTGTACGGGCGGAAGACGCCGTCGGCGGCGCTCTCGACCCGCTTCTCGGCCTGGGTGGACAGGGTGTGCTCGGTGAGGTCGACGCCCTGTTTCTCCAGCGTGCCGGCCTGCTTCTCGGTGAGGTACAGCTCCACGGCGGCGGTTCCCCGGTCGGGTACCTGCTCGCCGAGTTCGTGGCCGTCCTGGCCGGTGGCCAGCAGCAGGGGCACCTGCTCCTTGGTGACGTCGGCGCGGAAGACCTTCACTTCGTTCGCGTCCGGGGTCCCCGGGTCCGCGGGTTGTGCCTGGGCGATGGGCGCGAAGCTCGCTCCGCCGATCAGGAGCGCGCCGACAGCGAGGATCGATCTCGCTCTTCGTCTCATGAACCCCCCTAGATGGGGCCTGTCCGACAGGCCTGGGTTCGCCACAGCAGCGAACAGATGCCAGGCTCATGACAGCTCATGATCGAGTCAAGAGTGCGGCAAGGACACGCGAAAGCCGGTGCCGGTCACCCAAGTGGGCGCCGGCACCGGCTCGTTGCCCTCGTTCCGTACGGCTCGGGGCCACGGGGACGTCCGGTCAGCCGACGAGGTTGTCGGCCATCTCCTCCTCGCCGAGGTTGGCGTCCGTACCGGCGATGCCGAGGTCAGAGGCCCGCTTGTCGGCCATGGCCAGCAGGCGGCGGATGCGTCCGGCGACGGCGTCCTTGGTCAGCGGCGGGTCGGCGAGGGCGCCCAGCTCCTCCAGGGAGGCCTGCTTGTGCTCCATGCGCAGCCGACCCGCCGCGGCGAGGTGCTCGGGCACGTCGTCGGCGAGGATCTCCAGGGCGCGCTGCACCCGGGCACCGGCGGCGACGGCCGCGCGGGCGGAGCGGCGCAGGTTGGCGTCGTCGAAGTTGGCGAGCCGGTTGGCGGTGGCGCGGACCTCGCGCCGCAGCCTGCGCTCCTCCCAGGCCAGCACCGAGTCGTGCGCGCCGAGCCGGGTGAGCAGCGCGCCGATCGCGTCTCCGTCGCGGACCACGACCCGGTCCACGCCGCGCACCTCGCGGGCCTTGGCCGGGATCGACAGCCGGCGCGCGGCGCCGACCAGGGCGAGCGCCGCCTCGGGACCCGGGCAGGTCACCTCCAGGGAGGAGGAGCGGCCGGGCTCGGTGAGCGAGCCGTGCGCCAGGAAGGCCCCGCGCCAGGCCGCCTCGGCGTCGCAGGTGGCCCCCGAGACCACCTGCGGCGGCAGGCCCCGGATCGGGCGGCCCCGGCCGTCCACCAGCCCGGTCTGCCGGGCCAGCTGGTCACCGCCCGCGACCACCCGGACCACGAAACGCGAACCGCGGCGCAGCCCGCCCGGCGCCATCACGATCAGCTCCGAGCTGTGCCCGAAGATCTCCAGGATGTCCCGCTTGAGCCGTCGCGCCGCGTTCCCGGTGTCCAGCTCCGCCTCGATCACGATGCGTCCGCTCACCAGGTGGAGGCCGCCGGCGAACCGCAGGACGGCGGAGACCTCCGCCTTTCTGCAGCAGGTCCGGGTGACGGGGAGCTGGGAGATCTCGCTCTTCACCGCTGCCGTCATCGCCATGGGCCGATCCTTCCATGCATCCGAAAAATACGGTCGTACGCGGCGGCCAGCAGCTCCGGGTCGTGCCTCGGGGTCCCGTCGGTCCGGGCGACCGGAGCCAGCTCGACCGCGGCACCGAACCGTTTCGCGGCGTCGGTGAGCGAGTCACGGTCGGGCACGGCGGCCTCGTCGGCCAGCACCACGTCCAGGGCGAGTTTAGGGGCGTGTCGTCCCAAAACCTCCAAATGACGCTGCGGGGAGAAGCCCTCAGTTTCTCCGGGCTGGGGGGCGAGGTTCAGCGAGAGCACCCGGCGCGCCTTCGTCTCGACCAGCGCGTCGAGCAGATCCGGCACGAGCAGGTGCGGGATGACCGAGGAGAACCAGGAGCCGGGGCCCAGCACCACCCAGTCGGCGTCCAGGACGGCGTCGACCGCCTCCGGGACGGCCGGCGGGTCGCTGGGCACCAGGTGCACGGACTGCACCTCGCCGGGCGTGAGCGCCACGGTCGCCTGCCCCCGTACGGTGTCCACCTCGTCGGGCCGCCCCGGGTCGTGGCCCCTGACCAGGGCCTGGAGCTCCAGCGGGACGGCGGACATGGGCAGCACCCGACCGTGCGCGCCGAGCAGCTTGCCCACCAGGTCAAGGGCCTGGACGTGGTCGCCGAGCTGCTCCCACAGGGCGACGATCAGCAGATTGCCGACCGCGTGTTCGTGCAGGTCGCCCTGGGACTGGAAGCGGTGCTGGATGACGCGGGCCCAGGTCTGGCCCCAGTCGTCGTCGCCGCACAGCGCGGCCAGAGCCTTGCGCAGGTCGCCGGGCGGCAGGACGCCCAGCTCGTCACGGAGCCGCCCGCTGGAGCCGCCGTCGTCGGCGACGGTGACGACGGCGGTGAGGTCGCCGGTGATCCGGCGCAGCGCGGCGAGCGAGGCGGACAGGCCCATGCCGCCGCCGAGGGCGACGACCTTGGGCTGGGCGCCCCGGCGGCGCGGCTTGCCGCCGCGCGCCTGTTCGGGCCGGGCGGCGCGGGCATCGGCGGGTCTGCCGCCGCGCCCCTCGGGCACCACCCGGCGCAGCCGGCTCAGCCGCGGAGTACGTCCTGTCATTCCCCTGTCATTCCCGTCCCATGTCCCGGTGGACGACCACCGTCTCCACGCCCTCGGCGGCGAGCCGGGCGGCGAGCTTCTCCGACATGGCCACGGACCGGTGCTTGCCGCCGGTGCAGCCGACGGCGACGGTCACATAGCGCTTGCCCTCCCGACGGTAGCCCGCGGCGATCAGCTGGAGCAGCTCGGCATAGCGGTCGAGGAACTCCTTGGCTCCGGGCTGGTTGAGGACGTAGCTCGACACCTCCTCGTTGAGGCCGGTGAAGGGGCGCAGCTCCGGGACCCAGTGCGGGTTGGGCAGGAAGCGCATGTCGACGACCAGGTCGGCGTCGACCGGGAGGCCGTACTTGAAGCCGAAGGACATCACCGTGGCCCGCAGCTCGGGCTCCTGGTCGCCGGCGAACTGGGCGTCCATCTTGGCGCGCAGCTCGTGCACGTTGAGGCTGGAGGTGTCGATCACCAGGTCGGCGTCGCCGCGCAGCTCGCGCAGGAGCTCGCGCTCGGCGGCGATGCCGTCGACGATGCGGCCGTCGCCCTGGAGGGGGTGCGGGCGGCGCACCGACTCGAAGCGGCGCACCAGGGCGTCGTCGGAGGACTCCAGGAAGACGATCCGGCGGGTGACGCCGCGGGCGTCGAGGTCCGCGAGGGACTCGCGCAGATTGTCGAAGAAGCGCCGGCCGCGGACGTCGACGACCACCGCGATGCGGGCCACGTTGCCCTGGGAGCGGGCGCCGAGCTCCACCATGGTGGGGATCAGTGCGGGCGGGAGGTTGTCGACGACGAACCAGCCCAGGTCCTCCAGACACTTGGCGGCCGTCGAGCGGCCGGCTCCGGACATGCCGGAAATGATCACCAGCTCGGGGATGGCCGCCTCGTGCGCCCCGGCCGTTTCCTTGCCCGTACTCACCTGTGCTCCGTCGTCCTGCGTCTGTTCTCGCTGCGCTGCGGGCTGTGCCTCGTGCTCGGTCATCTCTCCTGCCCCCGTCGTTCGTCCGGGGTGCCCGCGGACACGGGCTCCCCCGGGGCATCCGCCGTCGTCTCGGGTGCCCCGTCGTCATCCATGATCTCTCCGGTCGCCGTGTTCACGGCGGGCGCGGCCGGGGTGGCCCGGGCGAGGGCCACGGCGACCGTCTCGGCCGTCTTGCGGCCTATGCCGGGCACCTCGCAGATCTGGTCGATCGTCGCCGACCGCAGCTTCTTCACCGAACCGAAGTGCTTGATCAGCGCCTGCTTGCGGGTCTCCCCCAGGCCGGGCACGTCGTCCAGCGGGCCGGCGCGGAAGCGTTTGGCGCGCTTGGCGCGCTGGTAGGTGATCGCGAAGCGGTGGGCCTCGTCGCGGACCCGCTGCAGCAGGTAGAGGCCCTCGCTGGTGCGGGGCAGGACGACCGGGTCGTCCTCGCGGGGCAGCCAGACCTCCTCCAGGCGCTTGGCGAGACCGCACACGGCGATGTCGTCGATGCCCAGCTCGTCCAGCGCCCGCTGGGCAGCCGCGACCTGCGGCTGACCTCCGTCGACGACGACGAGCTGCGGCGGGTAGGCGAAGCGCTTGGGCCGGCCGTCGTCGTCCTTGAGCGCGGGGCCGTCCGTGAGCTCCTGCCCGTCCGTGAGTGCCGCGCCGTCGTCCGGGGCGGCGTCGCCGTTCGGGTGCCGGGCGCCGTCGGTCAGTCCCTCGCCGTCCGCCCACTCGCCGGTCTTCTCCTTCTCGGCGAGATAGCGGCGGAAGCGGCGGGTGATGACCTCGTGCATGGAACGGACGTCGTCCTGTCCCTCGAAGCCCTTGATCTGGAACCGCCGGTATTCGCTCTTCCGGGCCAGCCCGTCCTCGAAGACGACCATGGAGGCCACGACGTCGTCGCCCTGGAGGTGCGAGATGTCGTAGCACTCGATCCGCAGCGGGGCACTGTCCAGGTCGAGGGCCCCGGCGATCTCCTCCAGCGCGCGCGAGCGCGTCGTCAGGTCGGAGGCGCGCTTGGTCTTGTGCAGGACGAGGGCCTGCTGGGCATTGCGCTGGACGGTCTCCATCAGCGCCTTCTTGTCGCCGCGCTGCGGGATGCGCAGCGACACTCCCGACCCGCGGCGCTCGGTCAGCCACTGCTGGACGGGCTCGACCGGGTCGGGCAGGGCGGGGACCAGGACCTCCTTGGGGACCGCGTCCCCGCTCTCCTCGCCGTACAGCTGCTGGAGGGCGTGCTCGACGAGGGCGCCGGTGGTGATCTCCTCCACCTTGTCGGTGACCCAGCCGCGCTGACCGCGCACGCGTCCGCCGCGCACGTGGAAGATCTGGACGGCCGCCTCCAGCTCGTCCTCGGCGACCGCGATCAGGTCGGCGTCGGTGGCGTCGGCGAGGACGACCGCGCTCTTCTCCATCGCCTTCTTGAGGGCTCCGATGTCGTCCCGCAGGCGCGCCGCCCGCTCGTACTCCATCTCCTCGGCCGCCTCGGCCATCTGCCGCTCCAGGCGGCGCAGGTAGGTACCGGTGCGGCCGGCCATGAAGTCGCAGAACTCGTCGGCCAGGTCCCAGTGGTCGTCGGGAGTGATGCGGCCGACGCAGGGTGCCGAGCACTTGCCGATGTATCCGAGCAGGCAGGGGCGGCCGGTGCGGGCGGCGTTCTTGAAGACGCCCGCGGAGCAGGTGCGCACCGGGAAGACGCGCAGCAGGAGGTCGACGGTGTCGCGGATCGCCCAGGCGTGCCCGTACGGCCCGAAGTAGCGCACGCCCTTCTTCTTCTGGCCGCGCATCACCTGGACGCGCGGGAACTCCTCGTTCATCGTCACAGCGAGGTACGGGTAGCTCTTGTCGTCGCGGTACTTGACGTTGAACCGGGGGTCGTACTCCTTGATCCAGGAGTACTCCAGCTGAAGCGCCTCGACCTCCGTGGACACCACCGTCCATTCCACGGACGCGGCCGTCGTGACCATGGTGCGGGTGCGCGGGTGCAGGTGCGCCAGGTCCTGGAAGTAGTTCGCCAGGCGCTGGCGCAGGCTCTTCGCCTTTCCGACGTAGATCACCCGGCGGTGCTCGTCACGGAACCTGTACACCCCCGGGGAGTCCGGGATCTCTCCCGGCCTGGGGCGGTAGCTGGAGGGGTCGGCCATGACTCACACCCTACTGGCGCGGACCGACACTCCGGCGGGCCTGTGGACGACGGGCCGGGCCCCTGTGGACAGCCGGCGGGAGAGGCCGGGGAAGACGGTGCGGGGCCGGTCGGTCACTGCGGGTGGCCCCCGGGGCTGCGGGCCCGTGCGTTCTCGGCCAGGAGCGGGTGGCGGTCGGGCGCCAGGTGTTGTCGGGACTAGGTCAACACGCTTCAATGCGGGGGGACTCGGGGCCCTGAAGCGCGGCGTACGGATGTGAAGACCTCTGCGCCGCGGACGGGGGCGGGCGGCCCCGGTCGATCCGTGTCGACGGCCTGACCAGCCGCCGTGAACTTCACAGAAGGGCCCCTGCATGCCGCACGCCACACAGCACGCGGACGTCGCCACCGCGCAACTCGACTCGGCCCTGCGCGGTGGTCCCTTCCACGTCGCCCTGCGGGCCGCGATCGCCGCCCGCGGACTGCCGCTGCAGCGTGTGCAGCACCATCTGTCGCGCCACGGGGTGAAGGTGGGCGTCACGAGTCTGAGCTACTGGCAGCAGGGCGCCCGCCGTCCGCAGCGTCCGGAGTCCCTGCGGGCGGTGCGGGCTCTGGAGGAGATACTCCAGTTGCCCGAGGAGTCGCTGATACGCCTGCTCGCCGAGGCCGACGAGGAGCCCGCGGAGCGACGGCCCGCGGGCCGCTCCTACCGCGCCCACCTGGCGGCGTCGGGCGTCCTGGACCAGCTGCTGACCGAACTGGGACACCCGTCGCCGGACGGCGGGGTGCACACCCTGGGGCACCACGAACGGATCCGGATCGGCCCCCGCCGTGAGCTGGCGGGACGCGAGTCGCACCTCATCGTCCGTGCCCACCGCGACGGCGTGGACCGCTTCGTCGCGGTCCACTACGGCGATCCGGGATGCGTTCCCGCGCGGATGACCGTCCACGCGCTGGAGAACTGCCGCACGGGCCGTGTCCGCACCCACCAGGAGACCGGTGTGCTCGTCGCCGAGCTGCTCTTCGACACGCGGCTGGGGACCGGCGACACCCATCTCTTCCGCTACGGCGTCGAGGACGCCACGGCCGGTGTGTCGCGCGAGTACGTCCGCGGGTTCGGTACGGCGGGCGGGCAGTACGCGCTCCAGGTGCGGTTCGACGCCGCGGCGCTTCCGGCGCGCTGCCACCGCTTCACGCAGCACTCTCCGGCGGCACCGCGCGGCGGCCGGCAGGAGCTGGTGCTCAGCGGGCAGCACCATTCGGTGCACCTCGTGGAGCCGCGGGTCAGGTCGGGGATGCTGGGGATCGGCTGGGACTGGGAGTAGAGCGCGGCCCGTCCCGGTCAGGTCCCCGGGCTCGCGACGATCCGGCCCTGCTCGACCTCGACCGGCAGTTCGATGAGCGGCGCGGTCGCGGGGGCGTGCAGCACCTCGCCGGTACGGGCGTCGAACTCGCTGCCGTGGCAGTTGCAGACGAGCTTGGTCCCCTCCAGCTTCTTGATGGGGCACCCCGCGTGCGTGCACACCGTGCTGAACGCCTTCAGGGAGCCGTCCGCGGCCCGGCTGACCACCACGTTCCCGTCCGGGAAGAGCTTCGTCGCGCCCTTGGCGACGTCTCCGTCCGCGCCGAGGTCCACGGGCGCGGTCGGCCTGGCCGGTGCGGCGCCGTCGTCGCCCGGGGAGCAGGCGGCCAGGCCGAGCCCGGCGACGGGCGTGGCGGCCGCCGAACGCAGGACGGTACGGCGGCTCGGGGCGGGACGGCCGGGCATGGGATCTCCACTGGTCGGGGTGGGCAGGGCCGGGGTTCGGGTGCGGGCCGGGGTTCGGGTGCAGGGCGACGATATCCGGCGGCCCGGGCGGTTCCGAGGCCCGGGTGGCCCGGGGGGCGAGGGGCTCCGGCGAGGTCACCGCCGGAGACCGCGTAAGCGCTTGCGCAAGCGTTTACGCGACCCGAGGCCATGGGGTACGGTCCGACAACAGCGCGACCGCACGCGAAGGGGGTACGCCGGTGGCGACCATGGCCGATGTGGCGCGGAGTGCCGGGGTCTCGGTGGCGACCGTCTCGCACGTGCTCAACGCCACCCGTCCGGTGCTGCCGCACACCCGCCGGGCGGTGCTGGACGCCGTCGAGGAACTGGGCTACACCACGAACACCCTCGCCCGCTCCCTGGTGACCTCCCGCACCCGCTCCATCGGGCTCGCGGTGTCGGCCATCAGCAACCCGTACTTCACGGAGATCCTCCAGGGCGTCGAGGCCGGCGCCCTGGAGCACGGTTACAGCCTGCTCATCGCCGATCCGCACGACGACCCCGGACACGAACGCAAGGTCGTCCGGCTGCTGCACGAGCGACGGGTGGACGGCATGATCGTCGCGCCCTCCGCCGAACCCCGGGAGCTCGTCGCCTACCTCACCCGCCACCGGGTGCCGGCCGTGTTCCTCGATCGGATCGTGGACGTTCCGGAGGGCGAGAACGCCCCGCTCTTCGACCAGGTCGGCGCCGAGGGCGCCGAGCCGACGACCGGACTGGTGGGCCATCTCGCGGGGCTGGGCCACCGCCGGATCGGGCTGGTCGCGGGCCGGCCGGGCCTCAGCACGACCCGCGAGCGGATCACCGGGTACCGGCACGGCCTCGCCGCCGCCGGGCTGCCCTTCGACGAGCGGCTGCTGGTCCACGGCGACTCCGAGGCGGCGGGCGGCGAACGGGCCACGGCGGACCTGCTGTCCCTGGCGGTGCCGCCCACCGCGCTGGTCACCGCCAACAACGCGATGACCATCGGCGCCCTGCGCGCCCTGCGGGGCCGGGGCCTGTCGGTACCCGGTGACCTCGCCCTGTGCTGCTTCGACGACTTCGCCTGGGCAGACCTCTTCTCCCCCCGGCTCACCGCCGTCGCCCAGCCCAGCAGGGACATCGGGGCGCAGGCCGTGCGCCTGCTCCTCGATCGCCTCGCCGCGCCGGACCGGCCCGCGCGGACCCTGCGACTGCCGTGCACCTTTGTCCACCGCGGCTCGTGCGGCTGCGTCGAGCAGCCCGGACCGCTCTCCGAGAATTCCGGGCACGTCTCCGGATCCTCCGGGGAAGCCCACGCCAAGCCCACGAAAGGACCCTCCCGTGATCGTCGTCGCCGGTGAGGCACTGATCGACCTGGTACCGCAGGGCACGGGCGCCCTCGCCGCGCTGCGGCCCGCGCTCGGCGGCGGTCCGTACAACACGGCCGTCGCGCTGGGCCGCCTCGGCTCCCCCGCCGCGTTCTGCTCGCGGGTGTCGTACGACGCCTTCGGCGAGGCCCTGCTCGACCGGCTGCGCGAGACCGGCGTCGACGTCTCTCCGGTGCAGCGCGGGACCGAGCCGACCACCCTCGCCGTGGCATCGCTCGACGCGGACGGCTCGGCCGCGTACTCCTTCTACGTGGACGGGACGGCCGACCGGATGTTCGCGCTGCCCGCCGCGCTGCCGTCCGGTACCCGGGCCGTCTCCTTCGGGACCTGTTCGCTGGTACTGGAGCCGGGCGCGAGCGCGTACGAGGCACTGTTGCGCGAGACGGCCGCGCGGGGTGTGTTCACCGCGCTGGACCCGAACATCCGGGCCGGGCTGATCCCGGACCCGGACGCCTACCGGGCCCGGTTCAAGAGCTGGCTGCCGTCGGTGTCACTGCTGAAGCTGTCCGCCGAGGACGCCGAGTGGCTCGGCGGGACGCCCCGGGAATGGCTTGCGGCGGGACCGGCCGCGGTCGTGGTGACCCGGGGCGGTGCAGGACTGACGGCCTTCACCCGTGACGGGAGCGAATACACGGTGCCGGGTGAGCGCGTCGAGGTGGTGGACACGATCGGGGCGGGCGACACGGTGAACGCGGCGCTCCTGCACGGCCTCGCGGCGCGGGACGCTCTCGGCGACGCGGACCTGGCCGCCCTGGGTCCGGACGGCTGGGCCGGGCTGCTGGGCTTCGCCGCCCGCGCGGCGGCGGTCACCTGTTCCCGTGCGGGCGCGGAGCCGCCGTACGCCCATGAGGTCGCCGTCTGACGGACGGCGGCGGCGCCGGACCCAGGGGTTCTCACCCGTGGGTCCGGCGCCGCCGTCCGCACTCAGGCCTTGCTCGTCCGCGTGGTCTTCTTCGCGGCGGGCTTGGCGGCCTTCTTGGCCGTCGCCTTGGCCGTCGTCTTGGCCGTCTTGGTGGCGGTCGCCTTCTTGGCCGCCGTGCCCGTGACCGTCCTCGTGGCGGTCTTCTTGGCGGTGGCCTTGGTCGCGACCGTCTTCGCCGCCTTGCGCGGCCTGGCCACGGGGGCCGCGTCGCTGACCCGGTCGGCGCCCAGGACGTCCCGCAGGAACTTGCCGGTGTGGCTGGCGGGAACGCCCGCGACCTGCTCGGGCGTGCCCTCGGCGACCACCAGGCCACCGCCGGCGCCACCCTCGGGGCCCATGTCCACGACCCAGTCGGCGGTCTTGATCACATCGAGGTTGTGCTCGATGACGATGACCGTGTTGCCCTTGTCGACCAGGCCGCCGAGGACCGTCAGCAGCTTGCTGATGTCCTCGAAGTGCAGACCGGTGGTCGGCTCGTCCAGGACGTAGACCGTGCGCCCGGTGGAGCGGCGCTGCAGCTCGCTGGCGAGCTTGACGCGCTGCGCCTCGCCGCCGGACAGGGTGGTCGCGGACTGGCCGAGCCGGACGTAGCCGAGGCCGACGTCCTTGAGGGTCTTCATGTGCCGGGAGATGGCGGGGACCGCCTCGAAGAAGTCGGTCGCCTCCTCGATCGGCATGTTCAGCACGTCGGCGATGGACTTGCCCTTGTAGTGGACCTCCAGGGTCTCCCGGTTGTACCGGGCGCCGTGGCAGACCTCGCACGGGACGTAGACGTCCGGCAGGAAGTTCATCTCGATCTTGATCGTGCCGTCGCCCGCGCAGTTCTCGCAGCGGCCGCCCTTGACGTTGAAGGAGAAGCGGCCGGGCAGGTAGCCCCGGACCTTCGCCTCGGTCGTCTCGGCGAACAGCTTGCGGACGTGGTCGAAGACGCCGGTGTACGTCGCCGGGTTCGACCGCGGGGTGCGGCCGATGGGCGACTGGTCGACGTGGACGACCTTGTCGACGAGGTCGTCGCCGTCCACGCGCGTGTGCCTGCCCGGGACGTTGCGCGCGCCGTTCAGCTCGCGGGCCAGGTGGGTGTACAGGATGTCGTTGACCAGCGTCGACTTGCCGGATCCCGAGACGCCGGTGACGGCCGTGAAGACGCCCAGCGGGAAGGAGACGTCGATGTCCTGGAGGTTGTTCTCCCGGGCGCCGTGCACGGTCAGCCGCCGGGAGGGGTCGTGCGGGCGCCTGATGTCGGGCAGCGGGATGGCCTTGCGGCCGGACAGGTACAGGCCGGTCTGCGACTCGGCGTTGTCGAGCAGCTCCTTGACGGAGCCGCTGTGCACCACCTTGCCGCCGTGCTCGCCCGCGCCGGGGCCGATGTCGACGATCCAGTCGGCAACCTTGATGGTGTCCTCGTCGTGCTCGACGACGATGAGGGTGTTGCCCATGTCCCGGAGCCGGACGAGGGTCTCGATCAGCCGGTGGTTGTCGCGCTGGTGCAGGCCGATGGACGGCTCGTCGAGGACGTACAGGACGCCGACGAGTCCGGAGCCGATCTGGGTGGCCAGCCGGATGCGCTGGGCCTCGCCGCCGGAGAGGGTGCCCGCCGCGCGGTTCAGCGAGAGGTAGTCCAGGCCGACGTCGACCAGGAACCGCAGCCGCTCGTTGACCTCCTTCAGCACGCGCTCGGCGATCTTCTTGTCCCGGGCGTTCAGGGTCAGCTCGCCCAGGAAGTCCGCACAGTCGCTGATGGACATCGCCGAGACCTCGGCGATCGACTTGCCCATGACGGTGACCGCGAGGACGAGGGGCTTCAGGCGGGTGCCCTCACAGGTGGGGCAGGGCACCTCGCGCATGTAGCCCTCGAAGCGCTCGCGGCTGGCGTCGCTCTCCGCCTCGCTGTGCCGGCGCTTGACGAAGGGGATGGCACCCTCGAAGGCCGTGGTGTACCGGCGCTCGCGGCCGTACCGGTTGCGGTAGCGGACCTCGACCTGGGTCTTGTGGCCGTACAGCAGGGCCTTGCGGGCGCGCAGCGGCAGGCCCGCGAAGGGGATGTCCGTACGGAAGCCGAGCGCGTCGGCGAGGGCGCCGATGAGGCGGCCGAAGTAGTCCTTGGTGTGCCCGTGCGACCAGGGGTGGATGGCGCCCTCGTCGAGGGACTTGTCCTCGTCCGGGACGATCAGCTCGGGGTCGACCTCCATGCGCGTGCCGATGCCGGAGCAGTCGGGGCAGGCGCCGAAGGGCGAGTTGAAGGAGAAGGAGCGGGGCTCCAGCTCCTCGAAGGACAGGTCGTCGTACGGGCAGTACAGGTGCTCCGAGTACATGCGCTCGCGCTCGGGGTCGTCCTCGGGGAGGTCGACGAAGTCGAGCACGACCATGCCGCCGGACAGGCCGAGCGCGGTCTCCACGGAGTCGGTCAGGCGCCGCTTGGCGGAGTCCTTCACCGTGAGGCGGTCGACGACCACCTCGATGGTGTGCTTCTCCTGCTTCTTCAGCGTGGGCGGGTTGGACAGCTGGACGGTCTCGCCGTCCACCCGCGCGCGGGAGTAGCCCTTGGTCTGGAGGTCGGCGAAGAGGTCGACGAACTCGCCCTTGCGCTCGCGCACCAGCGGCGACAGCACCTGGAAGCGGCTGCCCTCCGGCAGCTCCAGGACCTTGTCCACGATGGCCTGCGGCGACTGGCGCGAGATCGGCCGGCCGCACTCGGGGC
This sequence comes from Streptomyces sp. NPDC001599, assembly GCF_042893535.1. Taxonomy (NCBI): domain Bacteria; kingdom Bacillati; phylum Actinomycetota; class Actinomycetes; order Kitasatosporales; family Streptomycetaceae; genus Streptomyces; species Streptomyces sp. NPDC001599. The sequence continues at coordinate 817,022 of NZ_JBIAVA010000001.1, read as the reverse complement.
AGTGCGGCTTGCCGATGCGGGCGAAGAGCAGGCGCAGGTAGTCGTAGACCTCGGTGATGGTGCCGACCGTGGAGCGCGGGTTGCGCGAGGTCGACTTCTGGTCGATGGAGACCGCCGGGGAGAGGCCCTCGATGAAGTCGACGTCCGGCTTGTCCATCTGGCCGAGGAACTGCCGGGCGTAGGAGGAGAGCGACTCCACGTAGCGCCGCTGGCCCTCGGCGAAGATGGTGTCGAAGGCCAGGGAGGACTTGCCCGACCCGGACAGGCCCGTGAAGACGATGAGCGAGTCACGAGGCAGGTCGAGCGAGACGTTCTTCAGGTTGTGCTCGCGCGCGCCACGGACGATGAGACGGTCGGCCACGCCGGTCCGCACCTTTCTTGAGAGAAGTGACAGGGGCGGGGCCCCCGTCCTTCTCAGACTAGGGGGAGCCACTGACAACGCCGGTCGGATTCACCGGTTGTCAACAAACCCCGACTTCCCAGCATGCCCGACGCCGCAGTCGACCTTATAGCACGTGCATTCGAATTGCGGGGGTCGTCCACAACCTTCACCCGAAGGTGTGGCGCGGTCTAGGGTCAGCAGCATGATGGATCACGCTCATGACCTGGCGTCTGTACGTGACGCGACCGATCGGCTGCTCACCGCGGTCGGGAAACTGGACAACGCGTCCGTGACGGAGTCGTCACGGCTTCCCGGCTGGAGTCGCGGTCACGTCCTCGCCCACCTCGCCCGCAACGCCGACGCACTCGTGAACGTCCTCGAAGGGCGCCCCATGTACGTCTCCGGCGAGGCCCGGGACGCCGACATCGAGCGGGACGCCCCGCGCCCGCTCGACGCGCAGCTCGCGGACGTGCGCGAGAGCGCCGCCCGGTTCCAGGACGCCTCGGCCGTACCCGCGGACTGGTCGCGCACCGTGGAGCTGCGCAACGGGATCACGGACTCGGCCTCCCGGGTGCCGTTCCGGCGGTGGGCCGAGGTGGAACTGCACCACGTGGACCTGGGCATCGGCTACGAGCTGGAGGACCTACCGGCGGAGTTCACCGGGCGGGAGACCGACTTCCTCGCCGCCCGGTTCGCCGGTCACCCCGAGGTGGCGCCGACCCGGCTCACGGACGGCACGCGCGCGTGGACCACGGGACGGGAGGCGGACGCTCCCGAGGTGACCGTCACCGGCGCCCCGGCCGATCTGCTCGGCTGGCTCGCCGGCCGCCGTGCGGGCTCCGCGCTCACGGTGGAGGGCGGCCCGCTGCCGGCGCTGCCTCCGCTGTAGACCCCGGAAGGCAGGCGGGAGGCAGCCTGCGGGCCGCCTCCCGGCGCTAGGCTGGCCGTCATGACGTACAGCGGAGAGGTGACGGTCGGCGGGCCCGCCGACGTGCACGAGCTCAAGGACCTGATGATCACCAAGGTCGCGGTCGGCCCGATGAACAACAACGCCTATCTGCTGCGCTGCCGGGCCACCGACGAGCAACTGCTGATCGACGCCGCCAACGACGCGCACACCCTGCTCGGCACGATCGGTGACGACGGCATCGCGTCGGTCGTCACCACCCACCGCCACGGCGACCACTGGCAGGCGCTCGCCGAGGTCGTCGCGGCCACCGGCGCCCGCACCCACGCGGGCCGGCACGACGCCGAGGGCATCCCGGTGCCGACCGACGTCCTGGTCGACGACGGCGACACGATCCGGGTGGGGCAGGTGGAGCTCACCGCACGCCACATCGTCGGCCACACACCGGGCTCCGTCGTCCTGGTCTACGACGACCCGCACGGGCATCCCCACGTGTTCACCGGGGACTGCCTGTTCCCGGGCGGCGTGGGGAACACCTTCAAGGATCCGGAGGCCTTCGCCCGCCTCATTCACGACGTGGAGACCAAGGTCTTCGACACGCTCCCGGACGAGACGTGGGTCTATCCCGGGCACGGCAACGACACGACGCTCGGCGCGGAGCGGCCGCACCTGCCGGAATGGCGGGCGCGGGGCTGGTGACGAGCGGGCGCGTCAGGTGCGCGCCCGCGCCCTCCCGCCCGTCGTACGCGCCCCGTGTGAAGCGTTCGCACACACCCGCGGGCCGCACCCGCTCCCCGCGCACCGGTGCGGCGCGGTCGACTGGTGGCAGCCCCGCACAGGAACGACGGCTCCTGGGCGGCACGGGCCGCCGGCACCCGATCCCCGCCCTCGGCCGGCGGCCCCGGCGCCTCAGGCCCTGGCCGAGCCCGCCCCGGCCAGGGCCGCGATCCGCTCCACACCGAAGACGTACCCCTGCACACCGCACCCCGCGACGACGCCGTCGGCGCGCTGCGAGACGTAGGAGTGGTGCCGGAACGGCTCACGCTGGTGGATGTTGGAGATGTGGACCTCCACCACCGGCAGCCCGTCGCAGGTGTTGAGCGCATCCAGGATGGCGACGGACGTGTGCGAGTACGCGGCGGGGTTGATCACGATCCCGCAGTGGTTCAGCCGGGCCTCGTGGATCCAGTCGACCAGTTCGCCCTCGTGGTTGGACTGCCGGAAGTCCACCGTGCCGCCGTGCGCGGCCGCCGCCTTCACACACAGTGCCTCCACGTCGGCGAGGGTGTCGGAGCCGTAGATCTCCGGCTGGCGCTGGCCGAGCAGGTTCAGGTTGGGGCCGTTGAGGATCATGATCGGGGCGTTGGCCAGGCTGCGGGGCACGGTTCCTCCGGTCCGTGGGGGTGCGGCGGTCCCTGCGCGACCGCCGCTCGGTCCCCGGTCTATCACGGTGCGCCGGCGCACCGTTCGGCCTACGGGTTGACGGCCAGTTCCAGGTACGCCGCGAACAGCACCAGGTGGACGCCTCCCTGCAAGGGCGTGGCCCGGCCCGGCACGACCGTCAGGGAGGCCACCACCACGGTCAGGGCGAGCAGCACCATGTGGATGGAGCTGAGGCCGAGGACCAGCGGCCCGGCGAGCCACACGGAGGCCAGGGCGACCGCGGGAATGGTCAGTCCGATGCTGGCCATGGCGGAGCCGAGCGCCAGGTTCAGACTGGTCTGGACCCGGTCGCGGCGCGCGGAACGCACCGCGGCGATGGTCTCGGGGAGCAGGACCAGCAGCGCGATGATGACGCCGACGACGGCGTGGTGGAGTCCGGCGGCCGCCACCCCGTCCTCGATGGTCGGCGACACGCCTTTCGCCAGACCGACGACCCCGATCAGTGCCAGGCCCAGCATCCCGAGGCTGATCAGCGCCGTACGGGAGGACGGTGCGTCGGCGTGCTCCTCGAAGGTGATCACTTCGCCCTGTCGGGTGATGGGCAGGAAGTAGTCGCGGTGCCGCACGGTCAGGGTCGCGATGAACAGGCCGTAGAGGACGAGCGAGGACAGTGCCGCGAAGGTCAGCTGCACGGTGGAGAACTCCGGGCCGGGCGCGCTGGTGGTGAAGGTCGGCAGCACCAGGCTGAGGGTGGCCAGGGTCGCCACCGTCGCGAGGGCGGCGCCGGTGCCCTCCGGGTTGAACACCGCGGTCCCGTGTCGCAGGGAGGCGACCAGGAGGCTGAGTCCGACGACGCCGTTGCAGGTGATCATGACCGCCGCGAAGACCGTGTCCCGGGCCAGGGTCGCGCTCTTGTCGCCGCCGTCCGCCATCAGGGTCACGATGAGCGCGACCTCGATGACCGTGACCGCGATGGCGAGGACCAGGGAGCCGAAGGGCTCGCCCACCCGGTGGGCTACCACCTCGGCATGGTGCACGGCGGCCAGGACGGAGGCCGCCAGGACGATCGTGAGCAGCGCGACGACCGCGCCGGGCAGCGAGCGGCCCCAGGTGAGTGCCAGCAGTACGACCGCGATCACGGGCGTGATGGTCGTCCACTGTGCGAGGAGCGCCCTGGGACCGGTGGCCATGCGGTGATCGTCGCAGAGGGCGACGGGCGCCGCACTCCGGGCCCGGGGGGCCTTCGCCCGCCGAGTACGCCCGGCGCACACGGGAGGAGCGGCGAACGGCTCCGCGCCGTTCGCCGCTCCCGGGCCCGAGTGGGTCAGGCCTCGATGCTGTCCTTCCGGGCGTCGTCGCCGCCGGCGGCCGCCGCTTCCGCCGCGGCCTGCTTCTTCGAGGCGCGGAGGCTGGTGATCGTGGTGACGATCAGCACGGAGCAGATCACGCCGAGCGAGACCGGAATGCTGATCTCCGGGACGTGGACGCCGGACTCGTGCAGGGCGTGCAGCACCAGCTTGACGCCGATGAAGCCCAGGATCACGGACAGGCCGTAGGACAGGTGGACCAGCTTCTTCAGCAGACCGCCGATGAGGAAGTACAGCTGTCGCAGACCCATCAGCGCGAACGCGTTGGCCGTGAACACGATGTACGGGTCCTGCGTCAGACCGAAGATCGCCGGGATGGAGTCGAGCGCGAAGAGCACGTCGGTGGTGCCGATCGCGAGCATCACGACCAGCATCGGCGTCATGATCCGCTTGCCGTTCTCCTCGATCCACAGCTTGGTGCCGTGGTATCGGTCGGCGACGCCGAAGCGGCGCTCGGCGGCCTTGAGGAGCTTGTTCTCCTCGAACTCCTCGTCCTCCTCGTCGGCCCGGGCCTCCTGGATGAGCTTCCAGGCGGTGTAGATGAGGAAGGCACCGAAGATGTAGAAGACCCAGGCGAAGCTGGCCAGGATCGCGGCACCCGCGGCGATGAAGATGGCCCTGAGGACCAGGGCTATGAGGACACCGATGAGCAGGACCCGCTGCTGGTACTGCGAGGGCACCGCGAACTTCGCCATGATCAGGACGAAGACGAAGAGGTTGTCCACGCTCAGCGACTTCTCGGTGATGAAGCCCGCGAAGAACTCGCCGGCGGGCTCACCGCCACTGAAGAGGAGCAGGCCGAGCCCGAACAGGCCCGCCAGGGCGATCCAGACGCCGGTCCAGATACCCGCTTCCTTGATCGATACGTCGTGCGGTTTGCGGCCGATGAAGAAATCGACCGCGATGAGGGCGGCAAGGCCCACGATGGTCAGGACCCACAAGGTCACCGAAACTTCCACTACGCCTCCGGCAGTACGTCACACGGCAGATGTCAGCGTCGTCGCTGCCGGAGGTCTCTTCCACCCAGGTGCCCGGGACGCGTGATGCGCCCGGAACCACGGGCCGACGCCCCGGGATCTGGCCTGATCCGTATTGACGGGTACGCCGCACAGACAGGGAGTACTCCCCTCCGTACGGACGACAGTACCCCAATCCCCAAGGGAAGGTAAAGAGATTTGCAAATAAAGCTCAAAAGCCCAGCTCGGAGCCGGTCAGCGATCCCACGAACGGCGGGCGGCGGCGACCTGGGCGAGCACCTGCTGGAGCACCTGGCTGCCGGGCGGCACGAGCGAGGGCTCGTACGTCCAGGCATGCCCGACCCACGGGTCGGCGAGGTGGTCGTCGGCCACCGGGGTCAGCCGCAGCAGCGAGCGCCACAGCGGGTCGAGCAGCGGTCCGAACCCGGCGGACTCCTCTCGATCGGCGACCATCATCAGGTGGACGCCGACGGCCGGCCCCTCGTCGGCGAGGTAGCGCAGCTGGTTGACGGCGCGGTCGTCGAAGCCGTGCGGGAAGTCGTTGACGATCAGCAGCTGCTGCGAGGTGTCGAGGCCGGGCGGGAGCGCGTCGGGCGCACCTCCGCGCAACGCCATCTGGACCAGGTCGACGCGCTGGGTGAGACGGGCCAGAACGTCCGCCGCACCGGCGGCGCCCTGGGCGGGCGGCGCGGCGAGCACCCCGCTCTGGGCCAGCGGCGCCAGCGCCTGCGCCCCGGACCCGGCCGGGTCGATGACGTGCACGGTGAACTCGCCCGCCGGGTAGACGGCGAGCAGCCGAGCCGCGTGGGAGACGGCCGTCTCCAGGCCCAGGCGCCGCATCTCGTGGGAGTCGGCGAACGACCCGTCGAGCGAGGCGGAGCGCCCGCTGTCGATCCACAGACCGCGCTCGAGCGGCAGCCGGATCAGCATCGGGATGCGGATGCGGTCGGCCTCCGGCAGATGGAGATCGCCCAGCCGCAGGGCCATCGGGATCTCCATGGGAACGCGGTAGGCGTGCCAGACGGGGTTGTCCCAGCGGGCGAAGGCCGTCGGCAGCGCGGGCTCGACGACCTCGGCCTCGGCGACGAGCTGGGCGACGTCCCGGTCCAGGACCTCCCGGGCCTGGGACACCAGCTGGCCGTGCCGGGCGCGCGCCGCTTCCCGGGCTGCGTCTGCCTGGCCGCCGATCCGGCTGCGGGGGTCGGACAGGACCTGGTCGAGCTCCTTCTCCATGCGGGAGTCGGCGAAGTCGACGGCGCTGCGGTAGGCGGCCGTGGTGCGGGCCAGGTCCTCGAACATGCCCCACACCTGGTTGTAGAGCCGCTCCTCCATGGACCAGCCGGTGGCGTCACCGGCGACGGGCCGGGCCGGCCGACCCGGTTCGGCCGGGGGTGCGGCAGGCGGGGGCGGGGGCGGCGCCGCGTTCTGCCGACGCGGGTGGCTGTAGTCGATCGGGGCGCCCGCGGCGGGCGCGGACGGCTGGCCAGTGGCGGGCTCCCCCGGGCCGCCCGGGTACGGCTGCTGTCCCCCGGGGCGTCCCGGCGCCCCGGGCGCCTGTGGGCCGGGAGCGGGAGCTCCCTGGGGGTCGTACGGGGACGCCGGCGGGACGGGACCACCGGGGCCGGTCCCGGGCGCGGTGCCGTGGTCCGGACGGTGCGCCGGGGCCGCGGCCGGCGGGGCCGGTATCGAACGGGCCAGTCCGCTCGCCACCGCCTCGTGGATGCTCGCCGCGAGCTGGTGGGCCTGGGACAGCTTCTGGTCGGCGAGAAGCTCGGCGAGGCCGCCCGCGTAGCCCTGGCCGACGGCGCGCACCTTCCAGGCGCCCTGGCGCCGGTAGAGCTCCAGGGCGACGACGGCGGACTCGGCTTCCAGGCCGGTGATGGTGTAGCTGGCGACCTCGTCGCCGTCGAGGTCCGTGACGGCGACGAAGGGGGCGGCGACGGCCCCGAACCTGGCCGGGCCCTGCCCGCCGGTGGGCAGGGCGAGCAGCACGCTGACGCGGTGCACGGCGTCCGGCACTGCGTCCAGGTCCACCGCGAGACGGTGGTCGGCGGCGGCCTGCCGGGAGACCTCCAGGCCCGGCAGGGTGGGCGCACCGGGGTGGACCACCCGTTCGACGCCGTGGATGGTGCCGTTCTCGTCGCCGAGTGTGGCCCCGGCCACGACCGGCGTACCGGCCGAGACCCGGATCTCGAGACGAGCCCGGGTAAGCGGGTGGTTCTGTCCCCGCGTCAGCTCGGCCGTCATCGCCTTTCCCCCTGTGTCGTTCGTCTGTCACCCGCAAGGCGTCGTGCGGGTCTGGCCGGTCCCGCACGGGGGACCGGCCGGTTCGTGTCGGACTGCTGCGGGCCGGACTGCCGCAGGCCGGCTGCTACAGGACCGGCAGGATCGCCGGCATCAGGTCCTGGAAGGTGCGGCCGTTGGCCGGGGTGCCGATGGCGGTCATCGCCCAGCCCTGGCCCGCGCGGTTCACCTTGGCCATGATCTGGGCCGTGTAGGCTCCGCCGCCGGCCAGCGTGTAGCGGGCGAGTTCCTGGCCGTTGGTCTCGTCGACCAGGCGGCAGAAGGCGTTCTGCACCTCCTGGAAGGTCTGGCCGGTGAAGGAGTTCACCGTGAAGACGATCTGGTCGATGTGGACCGGAACGCGCTGCAGGTCGACGAGGATCGCCTCGTCGTCGCCGCCCTGGCCGACACCGCCGACGAGGTTGTCCCCGGTGTGGCGCACCGAGCCGTCGTCACTCACCAGGTGACGGAAGAAGACGACGTCGACCGGCTGCTTGTCCGCGAAGAGGACCGCGGAGGCGTCCAGGTCGATCTCCCGGGTGCGCGAACCGAACAGGCCGCGCCGGGGAGCCGCCTGCCAGCCGAGACCCATCCGCACCGACGTCAGGCTGCCGCCGTCGCTCTTCTGCAGACTGATGGCCTGACCCTTGGTCATGTTGACGGTCACGCGCTGATCCCCTCTCGAACTGTCCCCTGTTGCCGCGGTCTCCGCGGTTGACCAGAACCCTACGCAGGGGCACTGACAGTGCCCCACCCCGGTCCGCGCTTTGTGTCGGTCTTGCAACACAGAGCGTGCCCGGGCGGGCCGTCAGGCCAGGCCCGCCTCCCTCATCTGGCGCAGTTCCTTCTTCATTTCGGAGACCTCGTCGCGCAGCCGGGCCGCGATCTCGAACTGGAGGTCGGCCGCGGCCGCACGCATCCGGGTGGTGAGGTCCTCGATCTGCTCGGCCAGCTCCGCCGCGGGACGGTCGGTCACCGGCGTCTCCTTGGCTCTGCCCCTGGCCGCCTTGGCTCCGCCCGTCGCCTGACCGCCCAGCGCCGGCACGGGGGCCTTGGCACCCTTGCCCTCCTTCGTCTGGCGGTAGCCAGAGCCGAGGAGCTGTTCGGTGTCGACGTCCTCGCGGGCGATCTGCGCCACGATGTCGTTGATCTTCTTGCGGAGCGGCTGCGGATCGACGCCGTTGGCCTTGTTGAACGCGACCTGCTTCTCGCGGCGGCGGTTGGTCTCGTCGATGGCCTTCTCCATCGCCGGAGTGATCTTGTCCGCGTACATGTGGACCTGGCCCGAGACGTTGCGCGCCGCGCGGCCGATGGTCTGGATGAGGGAGGTGCCGGAACGCAGGAAGCCCTCCTTGTCGGCGTCGAGGATCGCCACCAGGGACACCTCGGGCAGGTCGAGGCCCTCGCGCAGCAGGTTGATGCCGACCAGGACGTCGTACTCGCCCGCGCGCAGCTCGCGCAGCAGCTCGACCCGGCGCAGCGTGTCGACGTCGCTGTGGAGGTAGCGGACCTGGATGCCGAGCTCCACGAAATAGTCGGTGAGGTCCTCGGCCATCTTCTTGGTGAGGGTGGTGACCAGGACGCGTTCGTCCTTCTCGGTCCGCGTGCGGATCTCGTGCACCAGGTCGTCGATCTGGCCCTCGGTGGGCTTGACGACGACCTCCGGGTCGACCAGGCCGGTGGGGCGGATGATCTGCTCGACGGCGCCGTCCGAACGGGAGAGCTCGTAGGCGCCCGGGGTCGCCGACAGGTAGACGGTCTGGCCGATGCGCTCCTGGAACTCCTCCCACTTCAGCGGGCGGTTGTCGAGGGCGGAGGGCAGCCGGAAGCCGTGGTCGACCAGGGTCCGCTTGCGGGAGGCGTCGCCCTCGTACATGGCGCCGATCTGCGGCACGGTGACGTGCGACTCGTCGATGACGAGCAGGAAGTCGTCCGGGAAGTAGTCGAGCAGGGTGTTCGGCGGGGAGCCGGGTGAGCGGCCGTCGAAGTGCATCGAGTAGTTCTCCACGCCGGAGCAGGAGCCGATCTGGCGGAGCATCTCGATGTCGTACGTGGTGCGCATCCGCAACCGCTGGGCCTCCAGAAGCTTGCCCTGCTTCTCCAGCTCGGTCAGGCGCTCGGCCAGCTCCTTCTCGATGTCGTTGACCGCACGCTCCAGGCGCTCGGGTCCGGCGACGTAGTGGGAGGCCGGGAAGACGTACAGCTGCTGGTCGTCGCTGATGATCTCGCCGGTGACCGGGTGGAGGGTGGACAGGGCCTCGATCTCGTCGCCGAACATCTCGATGCGGACGGCCAGCTCCTCGTAGACCGGGAAGATCTCGATGGTGTCGCCGCGCACCCGGAAGGTGCCGCGCGCGAAGGCCATGTCGTTGCGCGTGTACTGGATGTCGACGAAGCGGCGCAGCAGCTCGTCCCGGTCGTGCTCCTCGCCGACCCGCAGCGGGACCATGCGGTCCACGTACTCCTGCGGGGTGCCGAGGCCGTAGATGCAGGACACGGAGGCGACCACGACGACGTCACGGCGGGTGAGCAGTGAGTTGGTGGCGGAGTGGCGCAGGCGCTCCACCTCCTCGTTGATCGAGGAGTCCTTCTCGATGTAGGTGTCCGACTGGGGGACGTAGGCCTCGGGCTGGTAGTAGTCGTAGTACGAGACGAAGTACTCGACGGCGTTGTTGGGCAGCAGCTCGCGGAACTCGTTGGCCAGCTGGGCGGCCAGGGTCTTGTTCGGCGCCATCACCAGGGTGGGACGCTGGAGCTTTTCGATCATCCACGCGGTGGTGGCGGACTTGCCGGTGCCGGTCGCGCCGAGCAGGACGACGTCCTTCTCGCCTGCCTGGACGCGCCGGGCCAGCTCGGCGATGGCCGTCGGCTGGTCGCCGCTCGGCTGGTAGGGGCTGACGACCTCGAAGGGCGCCACCGTGCGTTCGATCTGGGAAACGGGCCGCATGGGTTCCACCGTACGACCCCGCACTGACAACGGGTCCCGGTCAGCGGTTCTGCGGGGTGCGTGAGCGCCGGTGGACGAGGGGACGGCGGGTGCGGCGCGCGAGGTGGTGTGCCGGGTGGCGGATCGTGCGCGGGGCCTCGGTGTGGGCGGGGATGCCCGGCTTCCGCTCGGCGGGGACCACGGCGGGCCTTCCCATCACCATCAGCGGGTCGAACATGACGACGACGCCGGCGAGGAGGAGGAAGGCGAGGGGACCGATGAGCATGGGGGCGAGCAGTTCGGCGGACGATCCGCCGACGGAGGGCTCGGCCGTGCCGCTGAGGTGGACCTCGACCGCGGCCATTCCCGTGTAGTGCATGCCGGTGACGGCCAGTCCCATGATCAGGGCCGCGCCCACACTCCACAGGAAGCCCCGCACCTGTCCGGCCGCCCACAGGGCGGCGGTGGCGGCGGCCATGGCTATGACGACGGACACGGCGACGGTGAACGTGTTGTACGTCAGCTGTCCGTCGAGGTGCATACCGGCCATTCCCAGGTAGTGCATCGAGGCGATGCCCAGGCCGGTGACGGTGCCGCCGGTGAACAGGGCGGTCCCGCGCGCGCCCCGGTAGCCGACGATGAAGATCCCGACACCCACCATGACGACGGCGACGGCCAGGCTGGCGAAGGTCATCAGCCAGTCGTAGCGGATCGGGGTGTGCTCGATCGTGAAGCCCATCATCGCGACGAAGTGCATGGTCCAGATGCCGGAGCCGATCGCCGCCGAGCCGAGGGCGAGCCAGCCGGGGCGCCAGGAGCGGCTGACCAGCACGGCCCTGGCGGTGCAGCGCAGACCGAGGGCGCCGCCGAGACAGGCCATGAGGTAGGCCACCAGCGGTGTGACGAGTCCGTAGCTGAATCCGTGGACCGTGCTGTGCATTGCGGCTGCCCTTCCGCCTTCTTACGCCCCGGTGGTGTCCCGGATTCTCCTGATGTGCGCCCCCTCCCAGGACCGCGCGAACGATTCAGGGTCGAGGCAGAGAGTATGGCGTCCACCGGAATGGTCGAACGATTCTCCGGCAAAGAATCACGGTCTCGCCCCAGTTGTGCCGCCCCCGTGAGCGTAGTTGAGCAACTCCATTCAGCCTGTGGCCACTCCGCGCCCCTCTTTCGTTGACTCTCTGATGTCACAGTGGTGCTGTCCGTGATCGTTCGACGCGAGGAGTACGCATGCACGTGCGCGCAGTAGCCGTCACGACCACCGCCCTTCTGGGAGTCGCCCTCACGGCTCCGCTCTCGCACGCGCGAGCGGACGAGGCGGGGGACGACGGGCCCACGGTCGTGGCCCACCGGGGTGCTTCCGGGTATGCGCCGGAGAACACCCTGGCCGCCGTCGACCGGGCGGCCGAGCTGGGCATCCGCTGGGTGGAGAACGACGTCCAGCGCACCCGGGACGGCGAACTGGTCGTCCTCCACGACGAGAGCCTGGAACGTACGACCGACGTGGAGGAGGTCTTCCCCGACCGCTCGCCCTGGAAGGTGAAGGACTTCACCGCCGCCGAGATCGCGCGGCTGGACGCGGGGAGCTGGTTCGGGTCAGAGTACGCGGGCGCGCGCGTGCCGACACTGGAGCAGTACGTGCACCGCGTGGAGCACAACCACCAGAAGCTGCTGCTGGAGCTGAAGAGCCCGGGGCTGTACCCGGGCATCGAGCGGCAGACCCTCAAGGTCCTCGCCAACGAGGGCTGGCTCGACCGGCGGCACGTGGCGGGACGGCTGGTCGTGCAGAGCTTCGACGCCGACAGCATCCGGACGGTCCACGACCTCAAGCCTGCCGTCAAGACCGGGTTCCTCGGCACCCCGGCCGTGTCGGAGCTGCCGGCGTACGCGGAGTTCGCCGACCAGATCAACCCGTCGTACGGCTCCCTCTCCCTGAGCTACGTGTCCGCGGTCCACGCGTTCACCGGGCCGCACGGCAGGCCGCTGGAGGTCCTCACCTGGACGGTGAACGACGCCGACACCGCGCGCCGGGTCGCCGGGTACGACGTCGACGGCATCATCACCAACAAGCCCGACGTGGTGCGGGACGCCGTGGACTGACCCGGGCGTTGTCAGTGGCGGGCCGTACCGTGGGCACATGGACAGCCACGGGCAGTACGAGCAGCGGGTCGTGTGGACCGTCGTCGGCACCGACATAGGTCCGCTGCTGCTCGCCGCCACCCCCGACGGTCTCGTCAACGTCGTGTTCCACGCCACCGACGCCACACGTGGCCGGGCGCTCGACAGGCTCGCGGCCCGGCTGGGCACGGAGCCCGTCGAGGCGCCCGGCTCCCCGCTGCTGGCCGAGGCGATACGCCAGGTCGAGGCGTACTTCGCGGGCCGGAGGCGCGACTTCGAGCTGCCGTTGGACTGGTCGCTGATCTCGGGCTTCAACCGGCAGGTGCTGCGGGAGCTGGCGTCCGGCGTCCCCTACGGCTCGGTCGTCGGCTACGGCGACCTGGCCGGCCGGGTGGGCCAGCCGGGTGCCGCTCAGGCGGTGGGCATGGCCATGGGGGCCAATCCGCTGCCGGTCGTCGTGCCGTGCCACCGGGTCGTGGAGAGCGACGGCGGCATCGGTGGATTCGGCGGCGGCGTGGACACCAAGCGGCGGCTGCTCGCGCTGGAGGGTGTGCTGCCCGAGCCGCTGTTCTGAGGGGCGGACAGCGGCCGGGCGGTGCTACTCGTAGTGCCGGGCCTCGATGATGTTGCCGTCCGGGTCGCCGAAGTAGAAGCTCCGCCTGGCCATGCCGCGGGCGCCGTAGGAGTCGTACGAGAGGTCCGAGACCGGGACGGACTGCTCCTCCAGACGGGCCCGCAGGGCGTCGAAGTCGTGCGGGGACAGGGCCACGCAGATGTGGTTGACGGGATGGCCGGCACTTGCCTCGGCGCCGGGGACCATGCGCATGCGGTCGGCCATGGCGTGCGGTGCGAGGTCGAGGATGGTCTCGTCGGTCAGGCGCACGGAAGGGAAGCTCACGGTCCCGGCGGCGTACTCGGTGAGCCGCAGGGGCTCGAGGCCCAGGTTCTTCTCGTAGAAGCCGGCCGCGGCGACCGGGTCGCGCACCCAGAGGACGATGTGGTCGAGACGTGTCGTGTTGTCCGTCATGGCTCCCAGGCTCATGGTCGGCTCCGGGGGCCGCAAGGGGCCCGTTCCGGCGCCGTCGGGGTTTGGCCCGGTCCCGCACCCGCCAGGGATGAGGGAGACCGGAGCTGAGGGAGAACCGTCGGACAGGAGGCAGGCGCGTGACGCTGCTGGTGTCGGAAGAGGTACGGGAGGCGCTGGACGCGCGTCGCCCCGTGGTGGCCCTGGAGTCCACGATCATCGCGCACGGCTTGCCCCGCCCGCGCAATCTGCTGGTGGCGCGGGAGCTGGAGGAGGCGGTGCGGCGGGAGGGCGCCGTACCGGCGACGATCGCCGTGCTGGACGGCCGGCCGCATGTCGGTCTGGACAAGGAGCAGCTGGAACGGGTCGCCAACGAGGACGGCATCCGCAAGCTGGGACACCGGGACCTGCCGCTCGCGGTGGCCTCCGGCGCAAGCGGGGCGACCACCGTGTCGGCGACCGCCCTGCTGGCGGACCTCGCGGGCGTACGGGTGTTCGCGACCGGAGGGCTGGGCGGCGTCCACCGGGAGTGGACGGTGACGCAGGACGAGTCGGCCGACCTGGGCCTGCTGGCCCGCACCCGGATCACGGTGGTCTGCGCGGGCGTGAAGTCCATCCTGGACGTACCGGCGACCCTGCAGCGGCTGGAGACGCTGGGGGTCGCGGTGGCCGGTTACGGGACGGACCGCTTCCCCGGCTTCTACCTGTCCGACTCGGGGCATCCGGTGGACTGGACGCTGGACGACCCGGGGCAGGTGGCGGCGGTCATGCGGGCGCAGGACGCGCTGGACGGGCCCCGGTCCGCGCTCGTCGTCGCCAACCCCGTTCCCGAGGAGGAGCAGCTCGATCCCGCTCTCCACGCGCGCGTGCTCGCCGACGCGCTGGACGCCTGCGAGGCGGAGGGTGTCATGGGCCAGGCGGTCACGCCGTTCCTCCTCGAACGCCTGGTGCGGCTCACCGACGGCGCCTCGCTGAACGCCAACCTGGCGGCGGTACGGGGGAACGTGCGGCTGGCCGCCCGGATCGCGGCGGCCTGGACCGGGGCATGAGCCCGGCCCCGGCCGGTGCGCTGCTGGTCGTCGGGGACGTGGTCACCGACATCGTCGCCCGGCATCGGGGACCGCTGGCGCCCGGCACGGACACCGCCGCCGCGGTGCGGCGGCTGCCCGGCGGGGCGGGCGCCAACGTGGCCTGCTGGGCCGCGTACGAGGGGTGCGGAGACGTGCGGCTGCTGGGCCGGGTGGGCACCGACGCGTCCGCGTGGCACGAACGGGAGCTGACGGCCTGCGGGGTGCGTCCGCTCCTCGTCGTCGACTCGGCGGCGCCCACGGGGACGGTGATCTGCCTGGTCGACACCGCCGACTCGGCCGAGCGGACATTCCTCACGGACAGCGGGGCGGCGTTGCGGATCGGGCCCGGCGACTGGTCGGACACACTGCTCGACGGCGTGGGCCGGCTGCATCTCTCGGGCTACCTCCTCTTCTCGGAGCCGGGCCGCGCCCTGGTGTCGGTCGCCCTGGCGGCGGCCCGCGCGCGTGGGGTGCCGGTCAGTCTGGACCCGGCGTCGGCCGGGTTCCTCACCGCGCTGGGCGTCGACCGTTTCCTCGGCCTGGTCGAGGGCGTGGACGTGCTGCTGCCCAGTCGTGACGAGGCGTGTCTGCTCACCGGCCTGCCCGACGTGGCGGACGCTGCGGCGAAGCTCAGCCGGCACGTACCGCTGGTGATCGTCAAGCAGGGTGCGAAGGGGGCCCTGGTGGCGCGGTCCGGCACCGTGGGCGCACGGGTCGCCGCGGTCACGGCGGCAGCGCGGGACAGCACGGGCGCCGGTGACGCCTTCACCGGAGCGTTCCTCGCCGCACTGCTCACGGGCGCGGAGGCCGAGGAGGCCACGGCCGCCGGGTGCCGGGCGGGCGCACGGGCGGTCGAACGGGTGGGCGGGAGACCGCCACGAGCGGCCGGCCGGGGACCGGGCGGCGGTTAGCGGGGCTCAGGGGTCACCCCTTGCGTCCCCACGCCGAGATCATCGGCGCCGTCGCGAGGTCCATGCCGCCGGCCGCGACGTTCGCGAGGTGGCGGTCGATGTCGTCGTGGGTGGCCACCTGGGCGGCCACCAGCTGGTCACGGATCTGTCGTACCGTCGCGGACTCCAGCGCGGCGCACGCGGCCGAGGTGACCGGGAAGTAGGCGTCGGCCTCGACTCTGCGCAGTCCCGCCTCCCGGAGCAGCCGGGGCAGTCGGCGGCCGTAGGAGAGGTCGGCGCCGCGACCGGACAGCAGTTGGCGGAAGCCGTGGCGGAGCCGGTTCGCCAGCTCCTGCTCGGGTCCGTGCTCGTCGGGGCAGAGCAGGGGCTGGAGGGCCGGGTCGGCGTCCTCGACCAGGAGGCGGCCACCGGGACGCAGGGCCTTGATCATCGACCGCAACGCCCTGTCCCGGTCGGGGACATGGACGAGGACGAGTCGGGCGTGGACCAGGTCGAAGCCCTCCCCGGGCGGTTCCTCCGCCCCCACGTCGTGCACGCGCACCTCGACCGGCGGCCGGCCGGCCGGGGCGACCCGCGAGGTGTCGATGTCCGTCGCGAGGACCCTGCCGGTCGGCCCCACCCGCTTGGCCAGCCACGACACCACGGAGGTGCCTCCGGCTCCGACCTCCCAGCAGCGCCAGCCGGGGCCGACGCCGAGTGCCTCCAGGTGCCGGAACGTCGTGGGGTCGAAGAGCGTGGCGAAGGCGTCGAAGCGCTCCGCCGCCTCGGACTGCCCGTTGTCGAGGAGGTATCCGTCGGTTCGCGTCATGCTGCGATCATCCCAGTTGTCCCGCTTGCCCGAAGGGGGCGACGCTCCGGCACGCGGGCTCCCTCCGCGACGGCCGGGCGGTCCGGGACGAGGCGTTCGGGCCCGAGCGGTCCGTCCACAGGCGGGAACAAAGCGGAATCCCCCGTTTCCACAGGCCCGTTCGCCGTGTCCGCCGGCCTGGCAAACTGGCCTGCCAAGGCGCGGGAAGCACAGCGCGAGGGGACCCACGCGGGGAGATTCGGATGACCATGGCGGGCAATCTGCGGAAGGTCACGGGGCTGGACAGGGTCGGCGGCCTGCGGAAGGTGGCACGGCTGGCCCGGCGACGGCCGCGGGTGGACCTGAGCCACCCCGCCCGTTCCCCGCTGGGCTCCTCGGTGGTGAACTGCGTGACCTACCGGGACGGTGTCCGCATGCCCGAGGCCGGCGATCCGGTCGATGTCGTGGCGCGGATGCGCAGGCGTGGGGCGGGTTTCGTGTGGCTCGGTCTGCACGAG
Organism: Streptomyces sp. NPDC001599; assembly: GCF_042893535.1. NCBI lineage: Bacteria > Bacillati > Actinomycetota > Actinomycetes > Kitasatosporales > Streptomycetaceae > Streptomyces > Streptomyces sp. NPDC001599. The sequence continues at coordinate 800,369 of NZ_JBIAVA010000001.1, read as the reverse complement.
CCGACGGACCAGGAGTTCGCGGGTGTCGCGGAGCTCTTCGAGTTGCATCCGCTGGCGGTCGAGGACGCGATCGAAGCCCACCAGCGGCCCAAGGTGGAGCGGTACGGAGACACGCTCTTCGCCGTGTTCAAGACGGTCTGCTACGTGGAGCACGAGGAACTGACGGCGACGAGCGAGGTGGTGAGCACCGGCGAGATCATGGTGTTCGCCGGGCCGGACTTCGTGATCACCGTGCGGCACGGGCGGCACGGCTCGCTGGGGCCGCTGCGGGAAGGACTGGAGTCCGATCCGGCCCAGCTCGCCAAGGGACCGTCGGCGGTACTGCACGCGATCGCGGACCATGTGGTGGACGACTTCCTGAGCGTCATCGAGTCGGTCCAGGAGGACGTCGACCATGTCGAGACGGAGGTGTTCGCGGAGAACGGCGCGCGGGTCGACCCGGGGCGCATCTACCAGCTCAAGCGTGAACTCCTGGAGCTGCGGCGGGCCGTGGTGCCGCTCGGCCGGCCGCTGGAGGAGCTGGCCACCCGCCCGTTCCGGGTGGTCGAGCCGGAGATACAGGCCTACTTCCGCGACGTCGCCGATCATCTGCTGCGGGCCACCGAGCAGATCGCGGCGTTCGACGAACTCCTCAACTCCATCCTCCAGGCACACCTGGCCCGCGTGACGGTCGCGCAGAACGAGGACATGCGGAAGATCACGGCCTGGGCCGCCATCGTCGCCGTGCCCACGATGGTCTGCGGCGTGTACGGCATGAACTTCGACCACATGCCGGAACTGGGCTGGCGGTACGGCTACGGCCTGGTCATCGGCGTGATAGCCGTCGGCTGCCTGGCGCTGCACCGGGGCTTCCGGCGCAACGGCTGGCTCTGAGGGGCCGGCCGCGCCGGGTCAGCCGCTCCAGGCGGGATGCCGTGGATCGTCGGCGCGCACCAGGACGTCGGCGGTGCCCGACGGGTCGGTCTCCTCGTCGTAGCGCTCGAAGGCGGGCAGGGTCCACTGCTCGGTCTCGGGGGTGCGGCGACGCAGGGCGCCCGGGGTGAGGACGAGATGGACGCTCAGATCGAGGGGGAACCAGTGACGGAGCAGAAAGGGACCGTGGAGCAGCAGCGCACCGCCGGGAGGGAGTTGGGCGTAGGGGCTGCGGGTGGCCCGGTCGGTGACCGGGTCCCACAGATCGGGCAGGACCCGCCCGTCGCCGCCGGGACCGACGGGATCGAAGACCTCGCGCCACAGGGCACCGGTGTCGTACCAGCCGTTGTAGTAGGACTCGGCGTCCTGGTGGCCGTACTCCAGACGGAGCGAGGCGGGTCGCAGGAAGCCCTCCGTTCCGACGACGAGGGAGGGGCGTCCGCGCACGCGCAGCGCCTCACCGACCCGTTCGGCGAGGTCGCCGGGGCGGGCGGCGGGCGCGCCGTCGAGGGCGACGCGCGTCCAGGCACCGCCGTCGGTGGGCTCCAGGTCGAGCAGTCGCTCGGCGAGCCGGTCGCCGAGCCGGTCCCAGGTGATCGCTTCCAGTCGCACCCGCCCATCATGCGTCAGCTTCCGTGTCGGTCGACACGTCGGTTGCCGCGCCGGACAGCGCCTCGCCCTCCTGGACGCTCGCGCATGGGCCCGCGGCGCTGGGCCATGGTCACCGTGCCGGTGCGGCGGTTGACTTGGGGCGATCGGCGGGCGGTGGCGCCGGGAGGGCGTGCACCGGACCGACAGTTACTCGACGGGTGGGAGTTGACGCGACATGGGCGAGGGACCGTACTTCGTACTGACGGTGCTGGGCGTGCTCGGGACCGGTGTGACCGCTGGTGTCTTCTGTGCCTTCTCCACCTTCGTCATGCGGGGGCTCGCCGCGCTGCCGCCCGCCCAGGGGGTCGCCGCGATGAACGCGATCAACACGGCCGCGGTGCGGCCGGCCTTCATGTCCGTGTTCCTCGGGACGGTGGTGCTGACCGCGGTGATCGCCGTGGTCACGCTGGTGCTGTGGCCGAAGGAGGCCGCGGTGGAGCTGCTGGGCAGCGGGCTGTACCTGGCCGGGTCGTTCGGGGCGACCGCGGCGGCCAACGTACCGCGCAACGCCGCGCTGCTCCGGCTGGAGCCGGGCTCCGCGGAGGCGGCCGAGCGCTGGCCGGCCTATGTGCGCGAGTGGACGGCCTGGAACCACGTGCGTGCGGTTGCCTCGGCCGCCGCGGCGGTGGCGTACGTGCTGGCCCTCGCCTGAGCCGGCCGCGGCACGGGCTGTGCACCGACCGGGCGCGGTCCGGCCCGGGCGAAGGGCCGTCCGGCGCTCTGCGCGCTGAGCGGACCGGTCGTATCGTGGAGCGCGAGAGCGCCGCCCCCCGGCGCACGGCCAGCCACCGCGCACGCAAGGAAGACGGCCATGGCCGATCCCAAGGGTTTCCTGACGACGCCCCGCGAGGAGTGGCCCCGCAGACCTGCCGGAGAGCGGGTCCGGGACTGGGACGAGGTGTACGTCCCGGGAGCGCTGCTGCCGATCGTCGGCCGGCAGGCCGACCGGTGCATGGACTGCGGCGTCCCCTTCTGCCACGAGGCCTGTCCTCTGGGCAATCTGATCCCGGAGTGGAACGACCTGGTCTCCCGGTCGGACTGGCGGGCGGCGAGCGAGCGGCTGCACGCCACGAACAACTTCCCGGAGTTCACCGGCCGGTTGTGCCCGGCGCCGTGCGAGGCGGGCTGTGTGCTCGCCATCAACCAGCCCGCCGTCACCATCAAGAACGTCGAGTGCGCGATCGCGGACGTGGCCTGGGAGGAGGGCTTCGTCCCGCCCCGGCCGCCGGAGCGGCTGTCCGGGAGGACGGTGGCGGTGATCGGTTCGGGACCGACGGGTCTCGCGGCGGCGCAGCAGTTGACCCGGGCCGGGCACACGGTCGCGGTGTACGAGCGGGACGACCGGATCGGCGGGCTGCTGCGGTACGGGATCCCCGAGTTCAAGATGGAGAAGCGGCACCTGGAGCGGCGCGTCGGCCAGATGCGGGCGGAGGGGACGAGGTTCCGCACGTCGACGGCGGTCGGACGGGACGTGGACGCCGCCGGGCTGCGGGCTCGCTACGACGCGGTGGTGATCGCCACCGGGGCGACGGCGTGGCGCGAGCTGACCGTGCCCGGCCGGGAGCTGGCGGGGGTGCATCAGGCGATGGAGTACCTGCCGCTGGCCAACCGGGTGCGTGAGGGCGACCTCGAGCGCTCCCCGCTGTCCGCCGCCGGGCGGCACGTGGTCATCGTCGGTGGTGGCGACACGGGCGCGGACTGTCTCGGTACGGCGGTGCGGGAGCGGGCCGCGTCCGTGACGCAGCTGGACATCTACGCGCAGCCGGGTGCGGAGCGCGACGAGCAGGCCGATCCCTGGCCGACCTATCCGCGCCTGTACCGGCTGTCGGCGGCGCACGAGGAGGCACGCGACCTGCGGTCCGCGCCGGCGGCGGACGCGGACGCGCGGCTGTTCGCGGCGTCCACGCTCCGCTTCACCGGCGACGGGCGTGGGCACGTGCGTGCGCTGCACCTGGTCGGGGTGGACGCCGGGCGCCGTCCGCTGCCCGGCAGCGAGCGGTCGCTCCCCGCGGACCTGGTGCTCCTTGCCCTCGGTTTCTCGGGGCCCGACCGGCGGGACGGGCTCGTCGACGGGCTGGGACTGGAGATGGAGCCCCGTGGCACGATCGCCCGGGACCGGGGCTTCGCGACCAATGTCCCCGGGGTGTTCGCCGCCGGGGACGCGGCGCGCGGGCAGTCACTCGTCGTCTGGGCGATCGCGGAGGGGCGGGCGGTGGCGGCGGCCGTCGACCGCCACCTGTCCGGCGGCAGCACCCGGCTGCCGGCCCCGGTCGGCCCGTACGACCGGCCGATGACGGCCTGACCGGGGTGCATCCGTGCGGGGCGCGATCGGATCGGTGATCAAAACTCAGTGCCAAACAGCTTAAAAACAACAATCAAAGGGGGTGCACGTTTCAGGACAGAAGGAAGTCCGCCTCTCCCGCCTTCGCTCCCTCGATGAAGGCTGTCATCTCGGCCGAGGTGTAGATCAGTGCCGGCCCGTCCGGGTCGGTGGACTGCCGCACCGCGATCCGGCCGTCGGCGAGCTTCATGGCCTCCAGGCAGTTGCCTCCGTTGCCTCCGCTCCACGGCTTGTGCCAGCCCTCGCTGCCGAGGTCACGGGCGGGCATGCCGTTGTAGATCCGCTCGGTGCGGTTGAGTGGCGAGCGCTGGGGCTTGATGCGATTCATTCACAGCTCCTTGCGGAGATCCCGGAGGATCTCCTTCGTGCGATGTGCCGTGGCGGCCTGCGCCGCCATGCGGTCCATGACCTCGAGGTGGGTCGCCACCTCGGCACGCGCGTCGAGATAGACGGCGCCGGTCAGGTACTCGCTGTAGACCATGTCCGGCAGTTCCGGCATGGCGAATCGGAACAGCACGAAGGGCCCGTACGTGCCGGGGTGCGGCCCGCTCGAGAACGGAGCGATCTGCAGCGTCACATTGGGCAGCTTCGTGGCCTCGAGCAGCCGGTCGATCTGGGCACGCATCACCTCCGGCCCCCCGACGGGGCGGCGCAGCGCAGTTTCGTCCATCACGACCCACAGCCGGGGTGCGTCCTTACGGGTGAGCAGTTCCTGGCGTTGCATGCGCAGGTCGACGTGGCGCTCGATGTCGTCGGGCCGGGTCTGCCCGATGGCGCCCGAGCGCAGCACGCCGCGTGCGTAGTCCTCGGTCTGCAGCACCCCGGGGACGAAGTGGGGCTCGTAGGCGCGGATCAGGGAGGCCGCGCCCTCCAGGCTGACGTACAGCGAGAACCAGCCGGGGAGGATGTCGTGGAAGCGCTGCCACCACCCCGGTTTGTTGGCGTCCTCGGCCAGCTGGACGAAGGCTTCGGCCTCCTCGTCGCCGACGCCGTAGGCCTTCAGCAGGAGCTGAAGGTACGGGATCTTGAGGGCGACCTCGGCCATCTCCATGCGGCGGACCGTGGCCGGAGCGACGCGCAGGATGCGGGCGGCTTCCTCGCGTTTGAGACCGGCACGTTCCCGCAGGTCCAGCAGGCGCCGGCCGAGTACGACCTGGCCGACCGTCGGCGCGGACCGCGGCTCGCTCACCGCCCACCTCCTGAAGAGTCCCGAAAGATTCCCTGCGTGCCAGAGTCCTTGCGTCCCTGTTTTCTGTACGGACAGCCTCGGCGAGGCCCGGCGTGTCCTGGTGCGGACAGCCCGGCGGCGCCATTCGAAGGTCTGTTCGAAAGCCTGGCGAGGCCTTCGACGACCTGAAGTGGCGCCGCTCGACGTGCTGTTGCGAGCAGTGTGCCACGACCGTCCAGAACGTCACACAGCACTCTGCATTTTTCAGAGTGACACTTGCCAAGTGTTCACGGCGGGGCGATAGTGGCAAGCGTGATTCCGTCCGCGCCCTTAGGAACAGACGCCGCCGCGGGCTCCCTGGGCCTCGGTGCCGCCATGGGAGCCGGCGCTTCGGGAGCCGCCGCCGCCGAGCGCCGGTTCCGTTTCGAGCTGGCCGCTCATCCGGGTTCTCCCTCACAGGCCAGACGCCTGACACGGGCCCGGCTGAGCGGCTGGGCAGTGTGCGAGGACACCTGTGACACCGCGGCCCTGGTGGTCTCCGAACTGGTGACCAACGCGATCGTGCACACGGCGAGCAGACACATAGTGTGCGAGCTGCACGACGCCGACGACCTGGTCCGCATAGCCGTGCGCGACGAGGGCTGCGCCCCGGGCCAGCCCCACCCCTCGGCCGATCAGCAGCCCGAGGACGAGCACGGCAGGGGCCTGATCCTCGTCGACGCCCTGTGCGAGGCCTGGGGCGCCCACGAGCACGGTCCCGGCCTGCTGGTCTGGGCAGAGCTGCCGCGCAAGGCCGACGAAACCCGCGACCCCTCGGAGCCCCGCAACGACCTGGGCTGGGGCGCCCGCCCGAAGCCCGCCCCCACGGATGACACGGCGGACGAGGGCGAGGCCGAGTCCCGCGGTCGGGAAGACCTCCGGCCGCGCGAGGCCCGGGGGACCGCAGAGATCCGCAAGGGCCGGGAAACAGTCCGTGGAACGGGGACCGAATGGCTATGAGGGCTGCGTCCGGCGTCCGACCTCTCGGTCTGGACACGATGGTCCGCCTCCAGCGCGGACGGCACACCGCCGGAACACCTCGGAGACTGCCCGTGCCGGACGGTATGACGGCGCCGCTGGGCTGCGACGCGGTGGCGGTTCCCGCCCGCCTCGGCCAGCAGGTGCTGCCCCGGCTGCCGCGCGTGGGGTGCGTCTACGCCGATGAGACGCACTGGTGGTGGATCGTTCCGTCCGACTCCGACTACGCGCTGGAGTGGCCCGCCCCGGCGCGTTACGCGACCGGTGCGGTCGTACCGGGCTCCACGAGCCTGCCCGCCCTCCTCCACCGCTCGGACGGCACGGTTCCCTACACGCCGCCGATCCCGCTGTACCTGGCCCTGTGCCGGCTGACGAACACGACGCCCACCTGGTCGCGGACGGTGAGCGCGTAGGAGCCGGGCGGCGGCGCGTCAGGCCGCCGCGTCACCCGCGGTGTCGCCGCGCACGACGACCAGGAACATGTCCGTCGCGAGGTCCATCACGACCTCGGCGGGCATACCTTCCAGACGCCGCGCCTGTGCGAACTCCTCCGCCGGCCAGGATCCCCGCGGTCCACCGGCGGGAAAGCGTTCGAGCACCGTTCGCCCGTTCACTCCGCACCTCCATGTAGCGCTGTACTCGTAGAGTTAAACGCCAACCATGGAGCGAACGCCTCGCCCGGTGATGGTACTGAGACATAGTTGACACCCGTTCACCGCAAAGTGTGAGCCGGGCCTCAGCCGTCCGGCCGCTTTCGCCACCGAGCGTCTCAGTCCTCGTACTCGTCGTGATAGCGCACTCTCCCACTGCCCGCGGGCGCACCGAGAGCCGACGCGCGCCCCTCGGGTCTCTCCCACGGCTCCCGCCGACCGAGCGCGGTCAGGTCGAGCAGGCTGGTGGTGGAACCGAGCCCGTCGAGGCCGCGTTCGTACGTCGAGTAGGTGTGGAAGACCCGCTCGCGGTCCCGCAGGAAGCAGCTGAGCCCCGGCCGCTCGACCAGCTCGCCCTCGTGCTCCAGGGTCGCCTCGAAGTCGGTGTTGAAGTCGCTGACGTACGACGAGTACCAGGGCAGTGTCCAGCCCATCCGCGCCTTGAACGGCAGGATCCTCGGATACGGCGCCCGGGAGACGGCCGCGAAGGACGTACCGCGGGCCCTGAGGTGCGCGAGGTGGCCGATCTGGTCCAGGAACGCCGAGCAGCTGCGGCAGCCTGCGTCCCACTCGGGCGCGAACATGAAGTGGTAGACGACGAGCTGCTCCCGGCCCTCGAAGAGGTCGAGCAGGGTGGCCTTGCCGTCGCCGCCCTCGAACACGTACTCCTTGTCGACCTCCACCATGGGCAGCCCGCGCCGCTCGGCGTTGAGGGCGTCACGCGCGCGGGTGGCCGCCTTCTCCTTGGCCAGTAACGCCTCGCGCGCCGCGCGCCAGTCCGCGCGGGTGACGATCTCGGGCAGTGACATGGCTCCAGCCTCCTGTGCGACGTGCTTCCTGCGTCGTGCGTCGTGTTCCGTCCGACGGCCGACGGCCGACGGTCCGACCCGGTCGGGCCGTCCCGGTGGTGACCGAAGGGCGGAGCGGAACTCATCGCTGCCCGGCAAGATTCTTTTCGACAGGTCGCTGAACAGTCTCTGAACAGGCCTTTCAGGTGTCGTACTCCTGGATGCGCCGGCCGTGCCCGCGGTCGGTCAGGGCGGGCAGCCGCTCCCCCAGTTCCCGGACCACCTCGGGCACGTCCACGGTGAGCAGTTCGCGGTCCCGCATGAGGACGCGTCCGTCGACGATGGTCGTGCGCACGTCGGCGGAGCGCGCGCTGTGCACCAGGGTGGCGGCGAGGTCGTGCACGGGCTGGGTGTGCGGGCCGGTGAGGTCGACGAGGATGAGGTCGGCCCGCCGCCCCGGCGCGATGCGGCCCACGGCGTCCCCGAGGCCGACCGCCCGGGCGCTCTGCACGGTGGCGTGGTGGAGGGCCTGGCGGGAGGTCAGCCAGCGCGGGTCGCCCTCGGTGGACTTCTGGATCAGGGACGTGAGCGCCATCGACTCCCACACGTCGAGGGAGTTGTTGGACGCGGCACCGTCCGTGGCGAGCCCCACCGAGACGCCGATGTCACGCAGCGCGCGCACCGGTGTGGTGCCGGGCCAGGCGAACTTGAGGTAGCCGCGGGGCGCGGTCGCCACCGCGGTACGGCCGCCCGCGCGCGCGAGGAGCGGCAGGTCGTCCTCGGTGATGCCGGTGCCGTGGGCGATGAGCACGTCGGTGTCGAGTACTCCGGTGCGTTCCAGTACCCCGATGGGAGTGACCCCGTGCCGGGCGAGGCTCGTGTCGGTCTGGTCGCGGTTCTCGGCGGCGTGGATGTGCACGGACAGGCCGTGCTCGCGGGCTAGTTCCGCGGTCGCGGCGAGGTCGGCGTCGACCACCGTGTAGGGGGCGTGCGGGGCGAGTGCGGTGGTGATCCGGCCGGCGGCGGAGCCGCGGCGGCGCAGCGCGAACTCCAGTGACGCCGCCAGACCCTCGGGTCCCTGCGAGGAGAAGTACGCCTGCCCGAGCTGCGCCCGCATCCCGCACCGGTCGACGACCGCGGCCACGGCGTCCATGTGGAAGTAGCTGTCCGCGAAGGTCGTGACGCCCGCGCGGATCATCTCGGCGCAGGCCAGCCGGGCGCCCAGGGTCACGTCCCGCACCGTGAGGTTGGACTCGACGGGCCAGACGACGTCGTTGAACCACTCCTCGGTGGGCAGGTCCTCGGCGAGTCCGCGCAGGGCGACCATGGGGGCGTGCGTGTGGCAGTTGATCAGCCCGGGGAGGGCGACCTGACCGCGTGCGTCGATGCGGTCGGCGGCGGGCACGGCGGCCCCCGCCGCGGCGGTCGTCACGGACTCGACGACCCCGTCGCGGACGACCACGGCCGCGTCCTGCTCGAAGTCGATCCGTTCCTGCTCGTCGTGCACGAGGACGGTGCAGCCGGTGATGACGAGATCGGCAGACTCGGCGGACTCCGCGGACTCCACGGACTCGGCAGGCCCGGCGGGCTCGGGTGAAGAAGGCGTCATCACGCCAACGTACGGTGCCGTCCCACGCGTCCGCGCCGCTCGGCGAGTTCGTCCCGCAGCGCGGCGAGCCGTTCGGTGTGCCGGGGTGTGAGCCGCCCGGTGTCGTCGAGGTGCACGGCGCAGGCGGTGGTGGTGTCGACGAGCCGTTCGAGGACCGCCGCGACCTCGTCGGTGCCCTCGGAGTGCCGGGCGAGGGCGGGCAGTTCGGCGGCGGCACGGGCGATGGCGGCGCGGGCCTCGGCGAGCGTGCGGTAGGCCTCCCGGCGCAGCGTCCACCGGGCGGCACGGTCGTCGGACTCGCTCAGTACGTGCGCGAGGTAGGCGTGCGCGGCCGCGTCGGCGGCGTCGACACCCGCCCGGATGCCGGCGCCCCGCTGCCCCGGCATCGGCAGGTGCCCGGCCACCAGCACGATCGCGCAGGCCAGCAGCGTCTCCCCGATGCGGCCGGCGGAGGCCTGCGGTTCGCCGCCGACCATGACCAGGGCGAGGACGAGAACGGTGACGACGGTGGTCTGGGCGGCGAAGTGCCGCGCGGCGACCGGCACCAGGGCACCGCAGACCGCGACGAGGACGACCAGCCCCTCGGGCCGGGGCAGCACGGCCGCGAACCCGGCGAACAGCAGCGCGCCGAGCACCGTCCCGGCCGCCCGGCACAGCACCCGCGACACCAGCGGGCCGAGGTCGGGCTTGACGAGGAAGACCGCGGTGGCGGGCAGCCAGTACCAGTGCTGGTGGGAGCCGTGCCAGTGACCGTGGTGCAAGGCCTGGGCGACGGCGGCACTGGCGCCGAAGCACAGTCCGACCCGCAGCCCGTACTCCCGCCCGCCCGCGCCGAGCACCGCCCGCGCCACCGAGCCGGCTGATCGCCTCCGGACGTGCAGGTCGGGGCCCTTGCCCCGGTCGAAGGCCTGCGCCGCGTGCAGCAGGGCGTCGTCCAGGGCGCGCAGGGCGGGATCGGTCCGGCTGGGGGCGGGCAGCGGCCCGGCGTGGGTGTTGCGGCGGACGGCCGCGGCGAGCCGCCGGGGGCCTTCGCCGGCCCGCGCGGGCACCGCCTGCTCCGCCCACGCGAGGGCGGTCGCGGCCTCGCCGAGGGGCAGCGCGGCGGCGTACTGGGCGTGCAGTCGCCGTTCCGCGGCGGTGGAGGCGCGGCGCCGCAGCCGGGGTCCGGCGAGCGCGTCCTGCGCGTGGTCGAGGGCGGCGGTGAGCGCGGCCCGTCGGGCCACGGCGTGGTCCGTGCCGACCGCGTCGAGGAGCGCGGCGACGGCCTCGTAGACGTCGGCGACGGCCGCCCGCTCCCCGTCGAAGCGGAAGCCGAGACGGAGGTCGCCGGTGAGAGAGGCGGGTGTGGGCAGGACCAGCCGCAGCAGGAGCAGCCATCCGGCACCGGCGAGGAAGGCGAGGGCGCTCCGCCACCCGGGGTCGGGCAGCGGCATCCCGGCACCCACGGCCGCGGTGACCAGCAGCTGCGTCCCCGTCCCGGAGGCCACGGGCCCGACCGCGCTGACGCACCCGGCGACCAGTCCGAGCCCGGTCAACACCAGGGTCAGCGCCACGGCCCCGAGGTGCTGCCCGGCGTACGTCCCGACGAGCAGCCCGAGCGCCCCCGCGAGCGCGGGTACGCCGATCCGCCGCACGGAGGTACGGCGACTGCCCGGCCGGTCGTTGATGCCGGCCAGCATGGCGGCGATCGCGGCGACGACTCCGAGGGAGGCCCGCCCGGCGGCCAGGGCGGCGATCAGCAGCGGCCCGCCGGCCAGCGCGCCGCGGACCACCGCGTTCCAGGGCACGGGGCCGCGCTGGGTGTTCAGGGCGTGGCCGAGCCAGGGCGGGAGCGCGTGGGCGGCGGTGCGGAACACGGGGTGCGGGGCTCCTGTCGTCCGGGCGAGGCGGTGGTGAGCCTTCGGGCGACGGTGGCCGGGCTGGGCGGTGCGCTGTCAAGCGTACGACGGGTTTTCGAAGCCGCGGAAACGGGCCTGTTTCGGGCGGATGACGGCCGTCGAGCGCCACGCCGCACCCACGCCGGACCCGTGGTGCGCTCAGTGGCCGACGGCCTCCATGGCCTCGCGCAGCAGTGTCTCGGCCCGTGTCACGGACTGCTCCAGGGCCTCGGGCCGAGGGGCCGCCTCCGCCAGCAGGGCGTCGATCCCGTCCAGCCCGGCCCGCTGGACCAGGCCCTTCTCGTTCGTCACCCACTCCCCCCGCGCCGCCAGCACCGCGTGGGCCGTCTGGGTCGTGGCGAGGGCGAGCGCGCCGGCGACCTGGGTGAGGGCTCCCTTGGGGGCGTGGCCGGCCTTGGCGTAGGCGAGGGTGGCGGTGGCCGCGCCGTACCAGCGTTCGGGCGCGGTGGTGCGCAGGGCCTCCGGGTAGGCGGCGGGGCGGGGCGGGTCGCCGCGCAGCACCTCGTTGATCGCCAGCTCGGCGACCACGAGGTAGGTCGGGATGCCCGCCAGGTGGAACATCAGCGGCTCGACGCCGAAGCGGCCCGCCTCCGCCTCCGCCATCTCGTGCTCCACCACGTCGAGGTCGCGGTAGTGCACGTCGACCCGGCGCCCGTCGATCGTCAGCCAGGCGCCCCCGTTGAAGACTCCGCCGCCCCAGGCGCCGAGCTCCGAGACCTCTCCCGGCCACCCGACGGCGCGCAGGTCCTCCGGGTCGAAGGCGCCCCGGTAGTAGACGGCCAGGTCCCAGTCGCTGTCCGGTCCGTGCGTGCCCTGTGCCCGGGAGCCGCCGAGGGTGACCGCGCGGACCGCGGGCAGGGCGGCGAGCCGGTCGGCCGTGGTGTCGAGGAAGGCCTGGTCCGTGAGGGTGGGCGTGGGCACTGGCGGGGGCTCCTGACGGTGGGGTGGGCCGGGGGCGGGCCGACGCCGGGCAGCCTAGGCGGCCGGCCTGCGGGCCGCGAGCGAAATTCGGGTGCGCGGCGCGGTCGGAGAACGGACGATCGGGAGGTTGCCCGCCCGTCTTCCAGGAGTCCACGTGATCCAGCGCGTCACCGTGCCCGGCCTCTTCCCGCCGCCCGTCTACTCCCACGCCTCCGTCGTCGAGGCCGGGACCAGGCTCGCGTTCCTCGCCGGTTCCGTCCCGCTCGACGCGGAGGGGAAGCTGGTCGGCGAGGGCGATCCGGTCCGTCAGGCCGAGCAGGTGCTCGCGAACCTCACCGAGCAGCTGCGTGCGGTCGGGAGCGGGCTGGAGCACGTGCTGTCGACCGATGTGTACGTCGTGAGCGCCGAGACCGCCGCGCTGTCCGCCGTCTGGGACGTGGTCGAGGCGTCCGGGCTCAGCACCGGTCCGCACTCCTCGACGCTGCTCGGGGTGAGCTGCCTCGGCTACCCGGGGCAGCTGGTGGAGATCACCGCGACCGCGGTCGTGCCGGAGAGCGGCCGACCGTGAACCGGGGGGCGGAAGCCGACGCGGGTGCCGGTGGGGGTACCGACGCGGGTGCCGGGGCGGTCGTGCTGCGGCGCGCCCGGGCCGTCGACGCGCGGGCGGCGGCCGACGTGTGGCTGCGCTCCTTCGCCGCCGCGCTGCCGACCGTGGTCCGGCCTCGCTCCGACTCCGAGGTCCGTGCGTACTTCCGGCACGTGGTGGAGCGCCACGAGACCTGGGTGGCGGAGAGGGCCGACGGCGCGGTGGCCGGTGTGATGGTGCTCGAGGGCGAGGAGCTGTCGCAGCTGTACCTCTCCCCCGAGCTGCGCGGCCGCGGGATCGGGGACCGGTTCGTCGCCCTGGCCAAGGAGCGCCGGGCGGACGGGCTGTCGCTGTGGACCTTCCAGGTCAACGCGCCCGCGCGGCGCTTCTACGAGCGGCACGGGTTCCGGGCCGTGGAGTGGACGGACGGCGACCGGAACGAGGAACGGGAGCCGGACCTGCGCTACGAGTGGCGGGCTCGGTCCGCCTAGGGCTGTCCGTCATTCCGCGGTGCCACCGCGGGCGTACTTGTCCGTCGCCGCCAGCAGTGCCTCGTCGCCGACCGCCCCGGCGTCGTGTCCGGCCTCGTCCACGATCACCAGGTCGCTGTCGGGCCAGGCGTGGTGGAGCCGCCAGACGATGCCGAGGAGGTTGCCGAAGTCGAGGCTGCCCTGGACGAGGGTGCCGGGGATGCCCTTCAGCAGGTGCGCGTCCCTGAGGACCACGCCCTCGTCGTTGCCGTCGCCGAGGAAGTGGTCGTTGCCCCAGTAGTGCGTGACGGTGCGGGCGAAGCCCATGCGGAAGTCCGGGTCCTGGTAGCGGGCGACCGAGCCGGGCGGCGCGGGGATGGTCGCCGTCTCCCAGTCGGTCCAGGCGCGCGCGGCCCGCTCGCGGACCGCCTGGTCCGGGGACTCCAGCAGGCGGTTGCAGGCGGCGGCCAGGTTCCCGTCGCGGGTGTCCGGGGGCAGTTCGGCGAGGAACCGCTCGTGGGCCTCGGGGAAGATCTTCCCCAACCCTCGCGTCAGGAGGTCCACTTCGGCGTTGGAGCCGGTGGCGACCCCGGTCAGCACCAGCTCGGTCACCACGCCGGGGTGCGTCTGCGCGTACCGCAGGCCCAGGACCGAGCCCCAGGACACGCCCCACACCAGCCAGCGCTCGATGCCCAGGTGGGCCCGCAGCCGCTCCAGGTCCGCCATGAGGTGGGCGGTCGTGTTGACGCTCATGTCCGTGTCGGGGGCGCTCGCGCGGGGCAGCGAACGTCCGGCGCCGCGCTGGTCGAGGAGGACGATCCGGTAGGCGGCGGGGTCGAAGTAGCGCCGGTGCCCCGGACTCGCCCGGCTGCCGGGTCCGCCGTGCAGCACCACCGCGGGCTTGCCGTGCGGGTTCCCGCAGGTCTCCCAGTACACGTGGTTGCCGTCCCCGACGTCGAGCATGCCGTGGTCGTACGGTTCGATCTCCGGATACAGGCCCATCGGAGCACCGTAGCGGGGGCTGCCTCGGGCGATCATCCCCTTTTCCGGGGCGAGCCTCACGGGGTGGGCAGACCCGCCGTGTCCGCCGCCGTGCGCAGCACGTCACGCAGCATCTCGGGGGTGAGCCGGCCGGTGAAGGTGTTGCGCTGGCTGACGTGGAAGCAGCCGAAGAGGTGCAGGTCCGGCCCGTCGGCGGCGTCCAGGGTCACCTGCGCGCCGTGTGCGAAGGCCGGACGGGGGCGGGGTACGGTCCAGCCCGCACCGGCGAACGCGGGCAGCGCCGCCTGCCAGCCGAAGGCCCCGAGGACGACCACCGCCCGCAGCGTCGGCCGCAGCAGCCCCAGCTCCCGGACGAGCCAGGAACGGCAGGTGTCCCGTTCGGCGGGGGTGGGCTTGTTCGCTGGCGGGGCGCAGTGCACGGGCGAGGTGACACGCACGCCGTACAGTTCCAGCCCGTCGTCCACGTGGACCGCGGTGGGCTGCGAGGCGAGGCCCACGTCGTACAGCGCCTGGTACAGCACGTCGCCGGAGCGGTCGCCGGTGAACATCCGGCCGGTGCGGTTGCCGCCGTGCGCCGCGGGCGCCAGGCCGACGATCAGCAGCCGCGCGTCCGGCGGGCCGAAGCCGGGCACGGGTCGCCCCCAGTACGTCCAGTCGGCGAAGGCGGCCCGTTTGGTACGGGCCACCTCTTCCCGCCACTCGACCAGCCGCGGGCAGGCCCGGCACCCCGCGATGCGCTGGTCGAGTACGCAGAGGCCACCGGTGTCCATGCCTCCACCGTAAGACCCTCTCGGGCACGGGCGGGACGCGCGAGCCCCCCGGGTGCTCTCCCGTCCATGGGGGCCGTCTTCGGCCGCCGGAATTGCGGCCCGCTGCGCCGCGCCGGGCGGTTAGGGTCGAACCATGGCTTCCGAGCATGACGAAGGCGGGAGCGGCCCGGTGGCCGCCCCGCAGGACGGCGCCGCTGCCGCGGCCGGGACACCGGACCCGAAGACGGTGGCGGCGATCGCCGCCGCCGAGGCGGCCGGGCCGCAGAACGGCGAGAGCGTCCGCGTGGACAGCTGGATCTGGGCCGTCCGCCTGATCAAGACCCGCTCCCTGGGCGCGACCGCCTGCCGCGGCGGCCATGTCCGGGTGAACGGCGAGCGGGTGAAGCCCGCGTACTCGCTCCGCGTCGGCGACGAGGTACGCCTGCGGCAGGAGGGCCGGGAACGGGTCGTCGTCGTGAAGCGGCTGATCCGCAAGCGCGTCGGTGCCCCGGTCGCCGTCCAGTGCTACGTCGACAACTCGCCGCCGCCCCCGCCCCGCGAGGCCGTCGCCCCGGCCGGCATCCGGGACCGCGGCGCAGGCCGCCCGACCAAGCGCGACCGCCGCGAGATGGACCGGCTGCGCGGTCTGGAGAGCCTGAGCAACTCCCGGAGGGACGCGGGGACCGGGCCCTGAGCGGTCCGTGCTCGGGTCACGCCCGGTCACGTGCTCGGGTCACGCCCGGTCAGCCGCGTCGGACCCGGGCGCGCAGCAGTCGGCGCAGCTCCTCGTTGTGCCCGCGGCGGGCCCGGGCGACGATCAGGAGCGGCACCATCAGGATCAGTGGTGTCGCCGCGTTCGCACCGTCGAAGTAGGTGAGCTGGACGACGAACGCGCCCACCATCAGCGCGCTCAGCGCCGTCGCCGCCACCGACTGCAGCACTGGGACGAGCAGGGCGACCGCTCCCGCCAGCTCGAGCACACCGATCGCGTACATGCCCGCGTCGCCCCAGCCCATCTCGGCGAAGGTGTCGGCCGCCGAGGAGTGCGCGATCAGCTTGGGCAGGGCGCTCGCGACGGCGAAGAACAACGCGAGGAGCACCTGCACGACGCGCAGGGCGACCCGGAGGCCGCGGCCGCGGGCCGGGACGGTGGGGGCGGGAGCGGGGGAAGCGGTGGTTTCGGTCATGGCGGTCTCCTGAGCCGAGCGGTCCGTGCTGCTGTCGGCATTCAGACCGCCCGCCGCCCCGGAACTCATCGCCGGACCGAGCCCCGACGCCCCTTCACCCTTGCCGGGCTGGCCGCGCCGGCCGGGCCTGCCCTTGCCGTCACCCCTGCCGCACGGGCACGGCCCTCACCCACGTCTCGTCGTCGGTGAGATACCGGTCCACCGCGAGTCCCGCCTCCCCGAGTGCCTCCTCGAACTGCTCCCTGGTCAGCGGCCGGGCCTGGAAGGTCTGGGTCCAGACCGCGTCCGGGAACTCGTACTCCGCCCGGACCGAGTTGACGCCGTCGCCCACCGGGTCCGCCGACAGGATGCGGACGGTGAAGCCGCTGGGGTCCACCCGCTCACGCGGCAGATTCGTGTGGTAATCCGCCCCCTCCCGCTGGATCAGCACACAACCGTCCTCCGCCACGTGCCGGGCGCAGGTACGCAGCAGGCCCCGCCGCACCTCCACGTCCCCGGTGTGCACGAGGAACGACGCCAGCATCACGGCGTCGAAGCGCTCGCCGAGGTCGAGGTCATCGATCGGGCCGCATATGGTGCGTGCCCCGCGCACGCGCTCCAGCATCTCCGCGGACTCGTCCACCGCGGTGACCCCGAACCCCCTCTCCAGCAGGGGGTGCGTCATCCGCCCCACCCCGCTGCCCAGCTCGAGTATCCGCGCGCCCTCGGGCACGGCGGCGGCGACGATGTCCGGCTCGGCTCCGACCGGCAGCCTCGAATAGAGCTCGACCGCACAGCCGTCCGGGGTGATGGCTCCGGGTCCCGTCCCCTGGTGTCCCTCTCGCATGCTCAGCTCCATACCCGTCCAACGGCCGCTCCCGCACACCCGTTCCCCCTCACCCTCGGTTCACCCGACCGAGTGAACGCGGCCCGCCACGTGGTGCGGTCGGTCCGACGATGCGCCTCGTTTCCCCCTCGGCGTGCGCCGCAGTACGTTCGATACAGGAGTGGTGAACCCATGCGTACGGGCAGTGAACCGGCCACCGCGCGCAGTGCCCTGCGGGCGCGGTTCTGGCTGAGCCTGTGGGGGCTGGTCTGGGCGGTCTTCGGCACGGCCGTCTTCGCGCTCACGGGGCACTTCGGCTGGGCGCTCGCCTGCGGGGTGCTGTGGCTCGTCGTCACGGCCGACCTGGCCGTGATCCTGCGGCACCTCCGCCAGGGCCCGCACTACCAGCCGGGCCGGAACATCCCGCCGTACCTGCCACCGAGGCGCTGACACCGGGCGGTGCCCCCAGGAGCCGACCGCAAGAGCCGACCGCCAGGAGTCCGCCGTTACGAGTCGAAGCGCGCCTGCTGCAGGTACTCCGGGTTCGGGTCCAGGGCCGCCGCCAGCCGGAAGTGGCGCCGGGCCTGGCCGGGGCAGCCCCGGCGCTCGTAGGTGCGGGCGAGCGCGAAGTGCGCGAACGCGTTGTCCGGCTCGCGCTCCAGGACGATGGTGAACTCCAGCTCGGCCGGACGCAGTTGCGCCGCCGCGAAGAAGGCACGCGCGCGCAGCAGCCGTGCCGCCGTGTTCTCGGGATGGGCGCCGATGACAGCGTCGAGCAGTTTCACCGCGCCGCGCGGATCCCGCGCCGCGAGCAGTTGCTCGGCGGCACGGAAGTCGATGACATCCGTCTCCGGAGTACGTCCGGTCGGACCGCTTGTCTCGGGCACGGCTGAGTCCTTCCCTCGCTGGAAGGGATCAACGCACGCGCCGGACCCGCTATTCCGTGTGTGCCCCGCGCGCCAGTTCGTCCCAGACCTCCTTGACGCGCCGCCGCAGCTCCTGAAGCGGTACGTCGTTGTCGACGACCACGTCCGCGATCTCCCGGCGCTGCTCGCGCGTCGCCTGGGCGGCCATGCGGGCCCGTGCGTCCTGCTCGGTCATGCCGCGCAGCCGCACCAGCCGGTCGAGCTGGGTGGCGGGGGCGGCGTCCACGACGACCACGAGGTCGTACAGCGGCGCGAGACCGTTCTCCGTGAGCAGGGGGACGTCGTGGACGACGACGGCGTCCTCGGCGGCGGCCTCTTCGAGGGCACTGGAGCGCTCGCGGACCAGCGGGTGCACGATGCCGTTCAGGACGGCCAGCTTCTCGGGGTCGGCGAACACGATCGAGCCGAGCTTCGGCCGGTCCAGGCTGCCGTCCTCGGCGAGGACGTCCTCGCCGAACGCCTCCACGACCGCGGCGAGCCCCGCTGTTCCGGGGGCGACGACCTCGCGCGCGATCCTGTCGGAGTCGATCAGTACGGCACCGTGCTCGACGAGGAGCCGTGACACCTCGCTCTTGCCGGCGCCGATCCCGCCGGTCAGGCCAACCCTCAGCATGAGCGGAAGCTTAGAGGGTGCCGGTCACGGCGTCAGCCGTCGCCCTCCCGCTCGGCGAGGAACCGTTCGAACTCGCGGCCGATTTCGTCGGCGGAGGGGATCTCGACGGGTTCGGCGAGCATGTTGCCCCGGGTCTCGGCACCGGCGGCCGCGTCGTACTGGTGCTCTAGGCCCTGGACGAGGGCGATGAGCTCCTCGTCGCCCTCCTGGATCTGCCGGTCGATCTCCGTCTGGGTGCGGTGGGCGTCCGTGCGCAGGGAGTGCGCGATGCCCGGCAGGACCAGGCCGGTCGCCGCGGTGATCGCCTCCAGGACGGTCAGCGCCGCGTCCGGGTACGCGGAGCGGGCGACGTAGTGCGGGACGTGCGCGGCGACGCCGAGCACGTCGTGGCCGGCCTGCGCGAGCCGGTACTCGACGAGCGCCTCCGCGCTGCCGGGGACCTGCGCCTCCTCGAAGGGGCTGCGATGGCCCGGCACGAGATCGGTGCGGCTGCCGTGCGGGGTGATGCCGACGGGCCGGGTGTGCGGGACGCCCATGGGAATGCCGTGGAAGCTCACCGCCAGGCGGACGCCCAGGCGCTCCACGATCTGCCCCACGGCCGCGGCGAAGCGCTCCCACTCCACGTCCGGCTCGGGGCCGGACAGGAACAGGAAGGGCGCCCCGGTGGCGTCCTGGACGAGCCGCACCTCGATGGTGGGTTCCTCGTAGTCCGTCCAGGTGTCCCGCTTGAAGGTCAGCAGCGGCCGACGGGCCCGGTAGTCCACGAGCCGGTCGTGGTCGAAACGGGCTACGACCTGGTGGGGCAGCGAATCGAGCACCTGGTCGACGATCTGGTCGCCGGTCTCCCCGGCGTCGATGTATCCGTCGAAGTGGTACAGCATGACCAGTCCGGCCGACTCCTGGGCGAGTGCCATGTCGACGACGGCAAGGCCCTTCGGCTCCCAGGCGTACAAATCCTGCGGATCAAGCACAGTGACCGCTCCCCTCCTCGTGTTCGTATGTCACAACACCCTTGCGGGGTGCGGCATTCCCGGAGGGAAAAACCGAAGGGGCCGCACCTCGAAAGGTGCGGCCCCTCGGTCAACCGCTGTGCTTCGACCGCTGTGTGTCAGCGGCCGGGTGCGCAGAGCTTCAGCTCTGGCCGCCGGCCAGCTTCTCGCGCAGCGCGGCCAGCGCCTCGTCCGACGCCAGGGCGCCGGAGTTGTCGCCGCCCTCGGAGGAGTACGAGCCGCCGCCGCCACCGCCACCGGACGCGGCCTGAGCCGCACCCGCGGTGTCGACACCCTCGGCAGCGGCCTTCTCGTCCGCCTCGCGGGACTTGATGACCTGCGCCTGGTGCTGCTCGAAGCGCTGCTGGGCCTCGGCGTACTGCGTCTCCCAGGCCTCGCGCTGGGTCTCGTAGCCCTCGAGCCAGTCGTTGGTCTCGGGGTCGAAGCCCTCGGGGTAGATGTAGTTGCCCTGGTCGTCGTAGGACGCGGCCATGCCGTACAGGGTCGGGTCGAACTCGACCGTGGACGGGTCGGCACCGAAGGCCTCGTTGGCCTGCTTCAGCGAGAGGCTGATGCGGCGGCGCTCGAGGTCGATGTCGATGACCTTGACGAAGATCTCGTCGTTGACCTGGACGACCTGCTCCGGGATCTCCACGTGGCGCTCGGCCAGCTCGGAGATGTGGACCAGACCCTCGATGCCCTCGTCCACGCGGACGAACGCACCGAACGGAACCAGCTTCGTGACCTTGCCGGGCACGACCTGGCCGATCTGGTGGGTGCGGGCGAACTGCTGCCACGGGTCTTCCTGGGTCGCCTTCAGCGACAGGGAGACACGCTCGCGGTCCATGTCGACGTCGAGGACCTCGACGGTGACCTCCTGGCCGACCTCGACAACCTCGGACGGGTGGTCGATGTGCTTCCAGGACAGCTCGGAGACGTGGACCAGACCGTCGACGCCACCCAGGTCCACGAAGGCACCGAAGTTGACGATCGAGGAGACGACGCCGGAACGGACCTGACCCTTCTGGAGGGTCGTGAGGAACGTCTGGCGGACCTCGGACTGGGTCTGCTCCAGCCAGGCACGGCGGGACAGAACCACGTTGTTGCGGTTCTTGTCCAGCTCGATGATCTTCGCCTCGAGCTCCTTGCCCACGTAGGGCTGGAGGTCGCGGACGCGGCGCATCTCGACCAGGGAGGCCGGAAGGAAGCCGCGGAGGCCGATGTCGAGGATGAGACCACCCTTGACGACCTCGATGACGGTACCGGTGACGATGCCGTCCTCTTCCTTGATCTTCTCGATGGTGCCCCAGGCCCGCTCGTACTGGGCACGCTTCTTCGAGAGGATCAGGCGGCCTTCCTTGTCCTCCTTCTGGAGAACAAGGGCCTCGATCTCGTCACCGACGGCGACGACCTCGTTGGGGTCGACGTCGTGCTTGATCGAGAGCTCGCGGCTCGGGATGACACCTTCGGTCTTGTAACCGATGTCGAGCAGGACCTCGTCCCGGTCGACCTTCACGATGACGCCGTCGACGATGTCGCCGTCGTTGAAGTACTTGATCGTCTCGTCGATCGCGGCGAGGAAGGCTTCCTCGTTACCGATGTCGTTGACCGCAACCTGCGGGGTGGTGGCGGTGGTCTCGGTGCTGCTCGTCATGTGGGAAAGGGCTCCGGTACGGACATTGAAGTCGTAGGTACTGCTTACGCCGGGAGCCCGTTTCGCTCTGCAGAAGCCGGACAGCCAAGGAAGCGTCACCTAAATCCACTGGTGACGCCTCGAGAACCGAGGGGACATACAACAGATGCGAGCGCGACCTGCTACGTCTGAGGTGCGCAGGCCCGCAGCGCAACTTGTAGCATACGGGGGCAGCCGGGCAGGGTCAATGCGCGAAGCCGCACACCCGGGGCGGATCGTCGCATACCCGGCACAAAAGCCGTCTCCCGAGGCCACATGGACCCCTGGATGCCTCTTGCGTGACACGAGGGGCGGGCGGCACGGAAGAGCCCGCAGACTAGTACGAGGGAGCCGGTCATCCAAGAGGGAGTCGAAGCATCCGAACCCGAGGCCACCCGGCGCGCCGCCGGTGTCACGGAGAGTTCCCGCGCCAACCGCGGCTGGTGGGACCGGAACGCGGACGAGTACCAGACCGAGCACGGCACCTTCCTCGGGGACGACCGCTTCGTGTGGTGTCCCGAGGGCCTGGACGAGGTGGAGGCCGAGCTGCTCGGCCCGCCGGAGGACCTGAAGGGCAAGGACGTCCTGGAGATCGGCGCCGGCGCGGCCCAGTGCTCGCGCTGGCTGACCGCCCAGGGCGCCCGTCCGGTGGCCCTCGACCTCTCCCACCGCCAGCTCCAGCACGCCCTGCGCATCGGTGTCTCGTTCCCCCTGGTGTGTGCCGACGCGTCGGTGCTGCCCTTCGCGGACGGCTCGTTCGACCTGGCGTGCTCGGCGTACGGGGCGCTGCCGTTCGTCGCCGACCCGCGGCTGGTGCTGCGGGAGGTGCACCGGGTGCTGCGACCGGGCGGCCGCTTCGTCTTCTCGGTCACGCACCCGCTGCGCTGGGCGTTCCCGGACGAGCCGGGCCCCGAGGGGTTGTCGGTCTCCGCCTCGTACTTCGACCGGACGCCGTACGTCGAGCAGGACGACGAGGGCCTCGCGGTGTACGTCGAGCACCACAGGACGCTCGGTGACCGGGTGCGGGACGTGGCGACGTCCGGGTTCCGGCTGGTGGACCTGGTGGAGCCGGAGTGGCCGGACTGGAACACCTCGGAGTGGGGCGGCTGGTCGCCGCTGCGCGGGCATCTGATCCCGGGGACGGCGATCTTCGTCTGCGAGCGCGACTGAGCCGTACCGGGAGGCGGGTGCCCGCGCGCGTGGAGGGCGCTTTCGCGGACGTACGACACTGGGGGCGTGATCCGTTACGACGCCCTGGACGCGCTGCCCGTGCGCGGCGCCCTGCCCGCGCTGCACGACGCCCTGGAGGGGCACGGCACGGCGGTGCTGGTCGCGCCGCCCGGCACCGGCAAGACGACGCTGGTGCCGCTGGCGCTGGCCGGGCTGCTGGGCGGGGAGGGGGATCCCGCGCGGCGCGTGGTCGTGGCCGAGCCGCGGCGGATCGCCGCGCGGGCGGCGGCCCGGCGTATGGCGTGGCTGCTGGGTGAGAAGCCGGGTGCGAGTGTCGGGTACACCGTGCGCGGAGAGAGGGTCGTGGGGCGCCACGCGCGCGTGGAGGTCGTCACGACGGGCGTGCTGTTGCAGCGGCTCCAGCGGGACCAGGAGCTGACGGGCGTCGACGTGGTGGTGCTGGACGAGTGCCACGAGCGGCATCTGGACGCGGACACGTCGGCGGCGTTCCTGTGGGACGTACGGCAGGCCCTGCGGCCCGAGCTGCGGCTGGTGGCCGCGTCGGCCACGACCGACGCGGAGGGCTGGTCCCGGCTGCTGGGCGGCGCGCCGGTCGTCGAGGCGCAGGGCGTGTCGTATCCCGTCGAGGCCGTGTGGGCGCCGCCGGTGCGTCCCGTGCGCCCGCCGCACGGGATGCGGGTGGACCCGGCGCTGCTCGACCACGTGGCCTCGGTGGTGCGGCGGGCGCTGGCCGAGCGGGACGGGGATGTCCTGTGCTTCCTGCCGGGGGTGGGCGAGATCTCCCGCGTCGCCGGTCGGCTCGGGTCACTGGCGGACGTCGATGTGCTTCAGGTGCACGGGCGGGCGCCCGCTGCCGTGCAGGACGCGGTGCTGGCGCCCGGGGCGCGGCGCAGGGTGGTGCTGGCGACCTCGGTGGCCGAGTCCTCGCTGACGGTGCCGGGTGTGCGGGTGGTCGTGGACGCGGGGCTGGCGCGGGAGCCGAGGGTGGACCACGCGCGCGGGCTGAGCGCGCTGACGACGGTACGGGCCTCGCGGGCGGCGGCGCGGCAGCGGGCGGGCCGGGCGGGACGCGAGGCGCCCGGGGTGGTGTACCGCTGCTGGGCGGAGGCGGAGGACGCCCGTCTGCCGCGGTTCCCGGCGCCGGAGATCAAGGTGGCCGACCTGACGGCGTTCGCGCTCCAGGCCGCCTGCTGGGGCGATCCGGACGCGTCCGGTCTGGCGCTGCTCGACCCACCGCCCGGCGGCGCGATGGCGGCCGCCCGGTCGGTGCTGGAGGCGGTCGGTGCCGTGGACTCCGCGGGGCGGGCGACGGAGCGAGGTGTACGCCTGTCCCGCCTCGGCCTGCACCCCCGGCTGGGCCGGGCACTCCTGGACGCGGCGGAGCTCGGTGCGGGGGTTGCGCCCCGCGCCGCCTCGCCGACGGCGACCTCGGCGCCGCGACACGCCGACGGCGGCACCGCACGACCGGCCGCCACCGAGTCCGGGGCCTCCGGGGCGGGCGGCATCAGGAGCGGTGCGGCAGAGGTGGTGGCCGAGGTGGTGGGTCTGCTGAGCGAGGAGGCGCCGCGGGAGTACGGGGACGATCTCGGGTCCGTACTGCGGGCGGCCCGGCGTGGAGGGGACGCGTACGGAGCACGGTGGCGGGCAGAGGTACGGCGGCTGCGAGCCGCCTTGGAGGGCAGCGACGGTGGGCGGGGCCGGCGCGCCACCGGGGACGGACGCGACGGCCGGCGGGGACAGCGCACCACCGCGGAAGGTGCCGCCGGCGGGCAGGGACAGCGGGTCGCCGTCGAGGGTGGCGACGGCCGGCGGGGCCAGGGCGCCACCTCGCAAGACGACGACAGCGGCCAGGGACAGCGGGTCGCCGTCGAGGGGCGCGACAGCCGGCGGGGACAGCGCGCCACCTCGCAAGACGACGACAGCGGCCAGGGACAGCGGGTCGCCGTCGAGGGGCGCGACAGCCGGCGGGGACAGCGCGCCGCCGCGGAAGGTGCCGACAGCGGACGGGGACACAGGGGCGCCGTCGAAGAGGGCGACAGCCGGCGGGGCGTCGGGGAGGGTGGTGTCAGCGGGCGGGGGGAGCGGGTTGGTGAGGACGTTCTCGCCGGGCTCGTTGCCGCGTTGGCGTTTCCGGAGCGGGTGGCCAGGAAGGACGGCGGTTCGTATCTGATGGTCTCCGGCACCCGGGCGGAACTTCCGCAGGCGTCGGCACTGCGCGGGGCGCCCTGGATCGCCGTCGCCGTGGCGGACCGGCCCGTGGGAAGGGGGCACGCGCGCGTGCAGCTCGGCGCGGCCGTGGACGAGGAGACGGCCCGGCTCGCGGCGGGGGCGCTGCTGACGGAGCGCGACGAGGTGCACTGGGCCGACGGCGACGTGGTGGCCCGGCGGGTCGAACGGCTCGGGGCGGTGGAACTCGCGGTGCGGCCCCTCTCCGACGCCGACCCCGTGCTCGTGCGGGGCGCCCTGCTGGAGGGGCTGCGGCGGGAGGGGCTGGGGCTGCTGCGGCGTTCGGCCGACGCCGACCTGCTGCGCAAGCGGCTCGCGTTTCTGCGGCGGCACCTGGGCGAGCCCTGGCCGGACGTCACCGACGACGCGCTGCTCGCGCGCGCGGACGAGTGGCTGGAGCCCGAGCTGAGCCGCGCCCGGCGGCGGGCCGACCTGGGGCGGATCGACGCCGGGCAGGCGCTGACGCGCTTGCTGCCCTGGGCTTCGGGTGAGGCGGCGCGGCTCGACGAGCTGGCCCCCGAGCGGATCCTCGTCCCCAGTGGGTCCAGGATCCGGATCGACTACGGCGACCCCGAACAGCCCGTACTCGCCGTGAAGTTGCAGGAGATGTTCGGGCTCCAGCAGTCGCCCGGGATCGCCGGGGTGCCGCTCCTCGTGCATCTCCTGTCCCCCGCCGGCCGTCCCGCCGCGGTCACCGCCGACCTGGCCTCGTTCTGGAAGGACGGCTACACCGGCGTACGGGCGGAGCTGCGCGGCCGGTATCCGAAGCATCCGTGGCCCGAGGACCCGGCCACGGCGGAGCCGACCCGGTACACGAAGGCCCGGCTCGGCAAGTGACCGCGGCCCGGCGGGGCGGGGAGCGCCTCGCCGGGCCGACAGTCACGGTGCCTACGCCTCAGGTTCGGTCGACGGCTCGGTGGAGGGGGCCGTCGACGGACCGGTCGACGGGTCCGGCGTCGGGTCGGCCGCCTTGGCCACCTTCAGGGTGATGTCGAGCGCGGCGCCGCCCGGCGTGGTGAGGCGCAGGATGTACGTCCCCTCCGCGTCGTCGGCGTACAGCTTCGGCAGCTCCAGCAGGCCCTTGGCGTCGGTCTTCCGGCCGGTCAGCGTACGGACGGCCTTGCCGTCGGCGTCCTTGAAGTAGGGGCCCTTGTCGTTCTCGGCCGGGTCGTCCTTGGACTTGATGAGGGTCGCGGTGACGGCGACCTTGTCCGCGACCGCGCCCTTGAGCGTGGCCTTCACCTCGATCGGGTCGGCGAACTCGCCGCCCGGCGTGCACGTCAGCTCGGTCTCGCCGGTGCTGGTGAGGGCGTCGGCGACGCGCTCGGTGACGGTGGCCTTGTAGTCGAGACCCGGGACGGTACGGCCGATGACGGTGGCCCGGACGGTGAACCCGCCGGTCTGCTCGCCCGCCACCAGCGCGGGCGCGACGGCCACGCCGGAGGCGTCGGTGGTGACCGCGGCGACCTTCTCACCGCCGGTGAAGGTGGCGTCCGTGTCGCCCAGGACGGTGAAGCGGATGCGCACCTTTCCGACGGCCTCTCCGGCCTTGGTCTCGGCGCGGGTGCTGATCTTCTTGGCGAACGTGTCGCCCGCGATCGCGCTGAACCCCGTGGCGCCGGCGTTCTCCAGGTGGTGAACGGTGTCGGTGGGCGTGGGGGTCTCGGTCGGCGGCGCCGGGTCCGTGGGCGGCGTTGAGGGGCTGGTGCTGGGGCCTCCGGGATCGGTGGGCCTGCCCGACGTCGGCGGCTTGTTCGGGCTCCCTCCCGGACCGGGCGTCGCCGTGCCGGGGGTTTGGGGTCGGCTGCTCGCACCCGTGCCGCGTCCCGGGGAACCGGTGCCGGTGCCGATGCCGGTGGGGGGGTCGTCGCTGCGGCCGACCGGGAGGCTGCCGGTGCCGTCCGGGATCTCGTGGGTGCCCTTGCGGTAGTGCTCCAGCCACGACAGGACCGTGCGCAGGTAGTCCTGCGAGTTGTTGTAGCTGAGGATCGCGCTGTCGAGGTCGTCCTGGTCGGACAGGTCCCAGTCGAAGCGGCACAGGTAGTGGCCGGCGGCGAGCGCGGCGTCATAGACGTTGTTGGGGTCTTCCTTGCCGTCGCCGTTGCCGTCGCGGCCCGCCCACGCCCAGGTGGAAGGGATGAACTGCATGGGGCCGACGGCGTTGTCGTAGCTGCTGTTGCCGTCGTAGACGCCGTTGTCGGTGTCCTTGATGAGCGCGAAGCCGTTGCCGTCGAGTTGCGGGCCGATGATGCGGCCGATGGTGGTGCCGTAGGCGTCGACGCGCCCACCGCGCGCCTGACCGGACTCCACTTTGCCGATCGCGGCGAGGAGTTGCCACGGCAGGTTGCAGCCGGGCTTGGATCGGCGCAGTTCCGACTCGGCCTTCTTGTAGGCGTCGAGCACGGTCGCGGGAATGCCTGCCTCGGGCGAGCCCGGGGAGGAGGGGGTGCCTGTGGTCGGGGCGGGGCTGGGGCTGTTGAGCGGCGGCAGGTCGGTGTAGTAGGGCGAGTTGCCGGTGGCGCTGTCCTGGGAGGGCGTGTCGGACGTCGGCGCGTTGTCGGCGGTGGTCTGTCTGCCGTTGCCGTCGGCCGTGACGTCGGGGGCCTGGGACGCGGACAGGGCCGCGACCGCGACCGCCGCCACGGTGGTGGTGAGCGCCGCCTTGCGGAGCCTCCTGTCGAAATGCGCCGCCATAGAGTGAACCCCTCCCCTGGACGCCCGCGCGTCCGTCTCCGTCCGTTTTCTGCTGTCGTGCTGGCCGGTCGTACCCGTTGTATCCGCCCTGTTGTGACGAGCGACCGGCGCGGACGGTTGCACCGCCGTCCTCCGAGCACCGTGGTCGTCTGTTCGACCAGTACGGTGCCGCAGGCGACCCTACGGCAACTTTCTTTGCACGGGCACCCGTTCCTGCCCGACATTCACCACTTGGCCATATGAGACGTTCTGTTGCCGTTCGCCCTCGGTCAATACGGCAGGCGTGCCGTCCGGAGCCGCCGTCAGTAGGGGGCCGGACCGCCGGGTCGGGCGCCGGGGGTGTCGGCGGGCGCGACGAAGACGGTGAAGGTGTGGGCGGGTCGGGGCCGAGGCAGCAGGGAGAGGGCCAGCGCGAGGTAACCGCGGGCCAGGTCGGCCCAGAGCTGCCAGGCGGGAGTTCCGTGCGGGGCGGCGGTCGCGGGGGCCCGGTGGGCGAGCCTGCGGCGGAGGTCCGTCGCGGTGCGGTGCAGGACCGTCGTGACGGTGGTGGGGATGCGGCCGGTACTTGCGCCCGGTGCGAAGACCGGGACCGGGAGGAGTGGCACGCGGGCGGGTCCGTCGGTGCGTGCCCGTGCCGGTGTCGTCCGGTGGTGGAGCATGCGTATACCCATGCCCGCATCCTCACGGGAGACCGGGGCGGGGGCGTTTCCTCGGGGGCCACCGGAGTGACGGGGGCGGTGGAACACGGGTCCCGCCGGCGCCGCCCGGCCCGGCGCCGACGGGGTGGGGCGGCTCGCGGCGCCGAGGCGGGGGGCGCAACCCGGCGCCGACGGGCCGGCCGGCGTGGGCGGGGCGGGGGCGCAGCCCGGCGCCGACGGGGTGCCGCTGCGCCCACCCGTGCCGCCCCAGCGGCACGACTGCCCGCAGCGGGGGGGCGGGGCGCGGCGACTGCCCGCAGCGGGGGCCGGGGGCGGCTAGTGCGCTGCCGACTCCCAGTCCGGGCCCGCGCCCACCGAGACGCCCAGGGGGACGCTGAGCTGCACGGCGTTGGCCATTTCGCGGCGGACCAGTTCCTCCGCCGCGGCGCGCTCGCCCGGAGCGATCTCCAGGACGATTTCGTCGTGGACCTGGAGGAGCATGCGGGACTTGAGGTCGGCCTCGCGCAGCGCCCTGTCCACGTTGAGCATGGCGATCTTGACGATGTCGGCCGCGGTGCCCTGGATCGGCGCGTTCAGGGCCATGCGCTCGGCCGCCTCGCGGCGCTGGCGGTTGTCGCTGTTGAGGTCGGGGAGGTAGCGGCGGCGGCCGAAGAGGGTCGCCGTGTAGCCCGTGGCCCGTGCCTCGTCGACGACCCGGCGCAGGTAGTCGCGGACGCCGCCGAAGCGCTCGAAGTAGGCGTCCATCAGGCCGCGGGCCTCGGCCGCCTCGATGTTCAGCTGCTGGGAGAGACCGAAGGCGGACAGCCCGTACGCGAGTCCGTAGGACATGGCCTTGATCTTGCGGCGCATCTCCGCGTCCACGGCCGACTGCTCGACGGAGAAGACCTGGGCCGCCGCGGTGGTGTGCAGGTCCTCGCCGGACGTGAACGCCTCGGTCAGGCCCGCGTCCTCCGACAGGTGGGCCATCACGCGCAGCTCGATCTGGCTGTAGTCGGCCGTCATCAGGGACTCGAATCCCTCGCCGACCACGAAGCCGCGGCGGATGGCGCGGCCCTCGTCGGTGCGGACCGGGATGTTCTGGAGGTTCGGGTCGGTGGACGAGAGGCGGCCGGTCGCGGCGACCGTCTGGTTGAACGTGGTGTGGATGCGGCCGTCCGCGGCGATCGTCTTGATCAGGCCCTCCACCGTGACGCGCAGCTTGGCCTGCTCGCGGTGACGGAGCATGATCACCGGCAGCTCGTTGTCCGTCTGGGCGGCGAGCCAGGCCAGGGCGTCGGCGTCGGTGGTGTAGCCGGTCTTGGTCTTCTTGGTCTTCGGCAGGTTCAGCTCGCCGAAGAGGACCTCCTGGAGCTGCTTGGGCGAGCCCAGGTTGAACTCGCGTCCGGCAGCGGCGTGGGCCTCCTTGACCGCCTGCTGCACGGCGCCCGCGAACATCTGCTCCATGGCCTGGAGGTGCTCGCGGTCGGCCGCGATGCCGTGCCGCTCCATGCGGGCGAGCAGCGCGGACGTGGGCAGCTCCATGTCGCGCAGCAGGTCGGCGGCGCCGACGTCCGCCAGGCGGCTCTCGAAGGCCTCGCCCAGGTCGAGGATGGCGCGGGCCTGCACCATCAGCACCTCGGCCTCGGCGCCCTCGTCCGCGCCGAAGGCGAGCTGTCCGTCGGCCGCGGCGGCGGGGGCCAGCTCGCGGTGCAGGTACTCCAGGGACAGCGCGTCCAGGTCGAAGGAGCGGCGGCCCGGCTTGACCAGGTAGGCGGCCAGCGCGGTGTCCATGCCCACGCCGGCGACGCTCCAGCCGTGCTCGGCGAAGACGCGCATCGCGCCCTTGGCGTTGTGGAGGACCTTCGGCCGGTCCGGGTCGGCGAGCCAGGAGCGGAACGCCGTCTCGTCGGCCTCGTCGATCTCCGTCGGGTCGAACCAGGCGGCCTTCCCGTCGGACGCGGCGAGCGCGACCTCGGCCACCGAGCCGGTGCCCAGGGCCCAGGTGTCGACCGTGGCCACCCCGAGCGGCTGCGTGCCGTGCTCGGCGAGCCAGCCGGCCAGCTCGCCCGTGCCCAGCACCGTGCCGTCCAGCTCCACGCCGTCCGCGACCACCGGCGTGGCCTCGGCCTCCTCGGCGCCCGGGTCGACGGCGTACAGCCGCTCGCGCAGCGAAGGATTGCGGATCTCCAGGGTGTCCAGGATCACCGCGACGCCCTTGCGGTCGTACGCCGTCCGCTCCAGGTCGGTGACGGTCCTCGGCAGCTCGACCCGCCGCTCCAGCTCGGTGAGCCGGCGGTTGAGCTTCACGGACTCCAGGTGGTCGCGCAGGTTCTGCCCGGCCTTGCCCTTGACCTCGTCGACGCGCTCGACCAGCTCCGCGAACGATCCGAACTGGTTGATCCACTTCGCGGCGGTCTTCTCGCCGACGCCCGGGATGCCCGGCAGGTTGTCGGACGGGTCGCCGCGCAGCGCAGCGAAGTCGGGGTACTGGGCGGGGGTCAGCCCGTACTTCTCGAAGACCTTCTCCGGCGTGAAGCGGGTCAGCTCGGAGACGCCCTTGGTCGGATAGAGGACCGTGGTGTGTTCGCTGACCAGCTGGAAGGAGTCGCGGTCGCCGGTGACGATCAGCACGTCGAAGCCCTCGGCCTCGGCCTGGGTGGCGAGGGTGGCGATGACGTCGTCCGCCTCGAAGCCCTCGACGGCGAACCGGGGCACGTGCATGGAGTCGAGCAGCTCACCGATCAGCTCCACCTGCCCCTTGAACTCGTCCGGGGTCTTGGAGCGGTTCGCCTTGTACTCGGTGAACTCCTCGGACCGCCAGGTCTTGCGGGAGACGTCGAACGCCACCGCGAAGTGCGTGGGCGCCTCGTCACGCAGGGTGTTGGCCAGCATCGACGCGAAACCGTAGATCGCGTTGGTCGGCTGGCCGGTCGCGGTCGTGAAGTTCTCCGCGGGCAGCGCGAAGAACGCGCGGTACGCCAGCGAGTGCCCGTCCATGAGCATCAGCCGCGGTCGGTCACCGGAGGTGCTGTCGGTCTTCTTCGATGCTTTCTTCGCCACGACACCGATCCTGCCACGTGCCACTGACACTCGGCTCCGCCCTCACCGTTCCGCCACGTCCCACGCCGTCCGCGCCGGGCGCGCGGCGCCGGCCCCGCAGGTTCCGCAACCTTCGCCCACCACCTCCGCCCCCTCCCGGACGGCCTCGGTGTCACCGGGGCGTGCGAGGATCGGAGACGTACTTCACAACGCGTAAGCGAAGGAGCGCGCGATGGCGAGCAAGCCGCCCAAGGGTGATCCGGTTCAGGACGCGCCGCAGGTGTCGGAGCCCCAGCACGCGGCGGCGGGCATCCCGGCCATCGGCCACACCCTGCGGGTCGCGCAGCGGCAGATGGGAGTGAAGCGGACGGCGCTGACGCTCCTGCGCGTCAATCAGAAGGACGGCTTCGACTGCCCGGGCTGCGCCTGGCCGGAGGGCGAGCACCGGCACAAGGCGGAGTTCTGCGAGAACGGCGCGAAGGCCGTGGCCGAGGAGGCCACCCTGCGCCGGGTCACCCCGGAGTTCTTCGCCGCGCACCCCGTCGCCGACCTCGCCACCCGCAGCGGCTACTGGCTGGGCCAGCAGGGCCGGCTGACGCACCCGGTGTACCTGCCGGAGGGCGGCGAGCACTACGAGCCGGTCACCTGGGAGCGCGCCTTCGGCATCGTCGCCGAGGAGATCGCCGCCCTGGACTCGCCCGACGAGGCCGTCTTCTACACCTCGGGGCGCACCAGCAACGAGGCGGCGTTCCTCTACCAGCTCTTCGCGCGCGAGCTGGGCACCAACAACCTGCCGGACTGCTCCAACATGTGCCACGAGTCGTCCGGCTCGGCCCTGTCCGAGACGATCGGCGTCGGCAAGGGCAGCGTCCTGCTGGAGGACCTCTACAAGTCCGACCTGATCATCGTGGCGGGCCAGAACCCGGGCACCAACCACCCGCGGATGCTCTCGGCCCTGGAGAAGGCGAAGGCGAACGGCGCGCGGATCATCAGCGTCAACCCGCTGCCCGAGGCGGGTCTGGAGCGCTTCAAGAACCCGCAGACCCCCAAGGGGCTCACCGCGGGCGCCTCGCTGACCGACCTGTTCCTCCAGATCCGCCTCGGCGGCGACCAGGCGCTGTTCCGGCTCCTGAACAAGCTGATCCTCGAGACTCGGGGCGCGGTCGACGAGGCCTTCGTCGAGGAACACACGCACGGCTACGACGAGTTCGCGGCGGCCGCCCGCGCCGCCGACTGGGACGACACGCTCGCGGCGACCGGTCTCACGCGCGCGGAGATCGAAGAAGCGCTGCGCATGGTGCTCGCCTCGGAGCGCACCATCGTGTGCTGGGCGATGGGCCTGACCCAGCACAAGCACTCGGTGCCCACGATCCGCGAGGTGGTGAACTTCCTGCTGCTGCGCGGCAACATCGGCCGCCCGGGAGCGGGCGTGTGCCCGGTGCGCGGCCACTCCAACGTGCAGGGCGACCGCACGATGGGCATCTTCGAGCGGCCCGCGCCCGCCTTCCTGGACGCCCTGGAGAAGGAGTTCGGCTTCGCCCCGCCGCGCGAGCACGGGTACGACGTCGTGCGGGCGATCCGCGCGCTGCGCGACGGCGAGGCGAAGGTCTTCTTCGCCATGGGCGGCAACTTCGTCTCCGCCTCCCCCGACACGGAGGTCACCGAGGCGGCCATGCGCCGCGCCCGGCTCACCGTGCACGTGTCGACGAAGCTGAACCGCTCGCACGCGGTCACGGGCGCGCGGGCGCTCATCCTGCCGACCCTGGGCCGCACCGAGCGTGACCTCCAGGGCGGCGGCGAGCAGTTCGTGACCGTCGAGGACTCCATGGGCATGGTGCACGCCTCGCGCGGCCGCCTGGAGCCGGCGAGCGGGCAGCTGCTGTCCGAGCCCGCGATCGTGTGCCGGCTGGCGCGGCGGGTGCTGGGCGAGGGGAGCCGCACGCCGTGGGAGGAGTTCGAGAAGGACTACGCCACGATCCGCGACCGCATCGGGCGGGTCGTGCCGGGCTTCGAGGACTTCAACGCGCGCGTGGCGCACCCCGGGGGCTTCGCCCTGCCGCACGCCCCGCGCGACGAGCGCCGCTTCCCGACGGCCACCGGGAAGGCCAACTTCACCGCCGCGCCGGTCGAGTTCCCCGAGCTGCCCGAGGGGCGGCTGCTGCTCCAGACGCTGCGCTCGCACGACCAGTACAACACCACGATCTACGGCCTGGACGACCGTTACCGGGGGATCAGGAACGGCCGTCGCGTCGTCCTGGTCAACCCGGAGGACGCCCGCAAGCTGGGCGTCGAGGACGGCTCGTACGTCGACCTGGTGAGCGAGTGGCGGGACGGGGTGGAGCGGCGGGCGCCCGGTTTCCGCGTCGTGCACTATCCGACGGCCCGGGGCTGCGCGGCGGCGTACTACCCGGAGACCAACGTGCTGGTGCCGCTGGACGCCACCGCGGACACCAGCAACACCCCGGCCAGCAAGTCCGTGGTCGTCCGTCTGGAACAATCGGCGACCGACTGAGCGTTTGCTCAGCGAAGCGAAGCAGCCGGCCGGCGCCTCCGAGCGAGCGGCCGGCCGGCGGGCACACAGACGGATCGACGAAACGGAGCCGGCCCATGGGCGAGCAGCAGCAGGTGCAGTTCCCGCAGGAGGTCATCGACGAGTACGCCGCGCTCGGCGTCGATCTGCCGGCGCTGTTCTCCGCCGGACATCTGGGGACTCGCATGGGTGTCCAGATCGTCGAGGCGTCGGCGGACCGGGTCGTCGGCACCATGCCGGTGGAGGGCAACACCCAGCCGTACGGGCTGCTGCACGGGGGTGCCTCGGCCGTGCTGGCCGAGACGCTCGGGTCGGTCGGCTCGATGCTGCACGGGGGCTCCTCCAAGATCGCCGTCGGTGTCGACCTGAACTGCACCCATCACCGCGGGGCCCGCTCCGGTCTGGTCACCGGGGTGGCGACGCCGGTGCACCGCGGCCGGTCGACGGCGACGTACGAGGTCGTGATCAGCGACGAGCAGGACCGCCGGGTGTGCACCGCCCGGCTGACCTGCCTGCTGCGGGACGTGAACCCCGGCGACGGAGCCCGGACCGCCACGGCCGGCTGAGGCCTGTCCGGCGGATCGTGCCGCAGACGCGGCCGCGGGATACGACACGCGAGTCCGAGGCGCCTTCGGCACCCTCCGCCCCGGCCACGGGCATTGCCCCCTGCCGCCGGGCGCTCTAGCGTCGGGGCATGGGACGGGGAGGGGGCTCTCGGCCGGGGGCGGCGGCGCTTCGGCGCCGTGTCGTGCGGGGGCGGGCCGTGCCCGGAGGGGGCGTACGGATTCCCGCGGCCCTGACTCCGCATCGGGCCCGGGTCCTGGCCCGGTCCCTGGCTCTCGCGCTGCTGATCGGCGTCTTCGCCGCCGGGTGCGGCGGCGACCCCGACGACCGGGCGGGCGGTTCTGCCGGTACGGCGCTCAGCACGTCCCCCTCGTCCGCGTCCGGCGCGTCGTCCGGTTCCCCACGCCCCTTGTCGGGCGCCGAGTTGTGCGTGAGCGCCGTCGGGTACTGGGCGCGCGAGACACTGGACGGCGGCGTGCCGTACGGCGACTATCAGTCGATGGGGCTGTCCAACCGGCAGTACGACATCCTGCGGGAGGTCGTGGCCGCGGCACGGGCCGCGAAGCGAGAGCAAGGCGCCCGCGCCGCAGGAGAGTTGATCGACCGCCAGGTGCGCCGGACATGTGCCGAGCGGTACCGCGACGGCGGTCCGAGCGTAGGCCCGTGGCAGCGATGAGCGGCGTCGGACCGGTCGAGCCGGGCGAGGACACCCACGTCCGGGACGTCCCGCAGCCCCGCCCGCGCGGCCCCCTGGCCCTGCGCTACGACCGCCACCGCCGCACCGTCCTCGTCTCCGCCGCCGCCCTCGTCGTCCTGTCGGGCGGCGGCTACCTGTACGCGAGCCGCCCGCAGCCGCGCCCCGCTCCCCCGCCGCCCTACCCGTCCCAGGCGGTGGACCTGGTCTACGTGGCCCCGGTGACCGGCTCGCCCGGGACCCGGGCCGCCGGCTACAGCTTCACGGTGCTGCTGAGCGTGCGCAGCGGGCCGCCCGTCACCGTGACGCGGCTGACCCAGCCCTACGACGGGCTCGCGGTGACCACCTCCCCCGCGGCACCTTTCCAGACAAATTCGCATTCCGCCCGCAAGATCATTGTCACGCTACGGGTGACGGAATGTGAAAAAGCGCCCCGGAATCCCGGACTCCCTTTCCTGGATGTAACGCTGCGTAATGTGCGCGCAATAGAAGCCCACAGTTTCATCCTGGGATCGCGCTATGCGCAGGACCTCTCCCGGGCCCTTGAGGTCGCCTGCAGCAACGATTCGAGGTAATCACCAAAACGCCCCAGACGCCTGAACCGGTCCGTTCCGTCCTGCGGGTTCTCAGCATGCGGACAGGGCGAATCGGCCTGAATTCAGCCCTTCTTCCCAGCCAGTACCGCTCTGCAATACCCGGTGTCATAACAAGAGAGTCACAGCCTCAGTCAGACCCTCCTCCACCTTCCCCACACACGCTTAGAGTCACGGCCAGTCACCGCGCCGTCGGATTGTCATTTCGGCCCCGCGCTCGACTCGACCGCCTCCACGGGGAAGCGGCCGTGCCAGGGAAAGGACTGATCGTGCGTCAACGTTCGCTCATCGCCATCACCGCCGCTCTGGCGGCGGGAGCGCTCACCCTCACCGCCTGCGGCTCGCGCGACGACGACGGCGGCTCGGACTCCGGCAACGGCGGCGGTGGCACCACCGTCGTCATCGGTGTCGACGCCCCGCTGACCGGCGACCTGTCCGCGCTCGGCCTCGGCATCAAGAACTCGGCGGACCTCGCGGCCAAGACGGCCAACAAGAACAAGACCGTCGAGGGCGTCACCTTCAAGGTCGAAGCGCTCGACGACCAGGGCCAGCCCTCCGTCGGCCAGCAGAACGCCAGCAGCTTCGTCGCCAACAAGGACGTCCTCGGCGTCGTCGGCCCGCTGAACTCGTCGGTCGGCGAGTCCATGCAGAAGGTCTTCGACACCGCCAAGCTGGTCGAGGTCTCCCCGGCCAACACCGGCCCCTCCCTCACCCAGGGCCCGGACTGGCGCACCAAGAAGGTCCGCCAGTACAAGTCGTACTTCCGCACCGCGACCACGGACGCCATTCAGGGCCCGTTCGCCGCGCAGTACGTCTACAACGACGCCAAGAAGAAGAAGGTCTTCGTCATCGACGACAAGAAGACCTACGGCGCGGGCCTCGCCGGCACCTTCACCGACGAGTTCAAGAAGCTCGGCGGCCAGGTGGTCGGCACGGAGCACATCAACCCGGACACCAAGGACTTCTCCTCGGTCGCCACCAAGGTGAAGAACTCCGGCGCCGACGTCGTCTACTACGGCGGTGAATACCCGCAGGCCGGTCCGCTGAGCAAGCAGATCAAGGAGGCCGGTGCCAAGATTCCGCTGGTCGGCGGCGACGGCATCAAGGACGACACCTTCATCAAGCTGGCCGGTGCCGCCGCCAACGGCGACCTCGCCACCTCGGTCGGCGCGCCCGTCGAGGAGCTCCCCTCGGCCAAGAAGTTCGTGGCCGACTACAAGACGGAGGGCTACAAGGAGGACTTCGCGGCCTACGGCGGCTACTCCTACGACTCCGCCTGGGCGATCATCGAGGCCGTCAAGAAGGTCGTCGAGGACAACGGCGGGAAGCTTCCCGACGACGCCCGCGCCAAGGTCACCGAGGCCATGCAGAACGTCTCCTTCGACGGTGTGACCGGCAAGGTCTCCTTCGACGAGTTCGGTGACGCGACCAACAAGCAGCTCACCGTCTACTCCGTCGAGAACGGAGCCTTCAAGTCCGTCAAGTCCGGTACCTACACCGGCTGACCGACCGCACCACTGCCCACGAGCCGCGCGGGGCGCTGTTCCACTGGCGCCCCGCGCGGACTCGCATCCGGCCACACCATCCGTCGAACGTCCGAATGTCTCGGAGGACATGCGGTGAACGAACTGCCGCAGCAGCTGGTCAACGGCCTGCTACTGGGATCCATGTACGGGCTCGTCGCCATCGGCTACACAATGGTCTACGGCATCGTCCAGCTCATCAACTTCGCCCACGGCGAGATCTTCATGACCGGCGCCTTCGGCGCACTCACGGTCTACATGTACATCCTGCCCGACGGCACCTCCATGCTGATCGCCCTGCCCCTGATGCTCATCGGCGCGGTGATCGTCTCCACCACCGTCGCCGTCGGGGCGGAACGGTTCGCCTATCGCCCCCTGCGCGGCGCACCCCGGCTCGCGCCCCTCATCACCGCGATCGGCCTCTCCCTCGCCCTGCAGCAGGCGGTGTGGGCCTGGTACCCGGACGCGAAGTCCGCGCGGCCCTTCCCGCAGATCGACGGCGGGCCCTTCCACATCGGCAACGTCACCCTTCAGACCGGCGACATCTTCCTGTTCGTCGTCGCCCCGGTGAGCATGGCCATCCTCGGCTTCTTCGTGATGCGCACCCGCACCGGACGGGGTATGCAGGCCACCGCGCAGGACCCGGACACCGCCAAGCTGATGGGTGTCAACACGGACCGCATCATCGTGATCGCCTTCGCCCTCGGTGCCGTCTTCGCCGCCGTCGGCGGCGTCGCCTACGGCCTCAGGTACGGCCAGATCGAGTTCAAGATGGGCTTCATCCTCGGTCTCAAGGCCTTCACGGCGGCCGTCCTCGGCGGCATCGGCAACATCTACGGCGCCATGATCGGCGGTGTCGTCCTCGGCGTCGCCGAGACCCTGGCCACCGCCTACATCGCCGACATCCCCGGCCTGGACAAGTTCGGCAGCCAGTCCTGGGCGGACGTCTGGGCCTTCATCCTCCTCATCCTCGTGCTGTTGTTCAGGCCACAGGGCCTGCTCGGCGAACGCGTTGCGGACAGGGCGTGACACCGATGACCACACAGACCACCGCGCCGAAGAACACCGGCGCCCCCGTACCGGGCGAACCCTCCGGCCTCATCGGCATACCCGCGAACCTCGGCCGTGCCCTCGCCACCGGCGGCGGCGTCCTCACCGTCGTCTCCACCTTCCTCGCCTGGACCTGGACCGCCGAGTTCCCCGGCGACCTCACCGTCTACGGCTACCCCGGCGGCCTCCAGGTCCTGGTGCTGATCGCCGGCGCCCTCACCACCCTGTTCGGCCTCGCGTCGTACGGCGTCAAGGGGCTCGGCTGGCTCGCGCCCGCCAGTGCCGACGCCGCGCTCAAGTTCGCCGCGCTCGCCGCCTTCGCCACCACCTGGTACACGGTCCTCGCGATCAGCACCAAGCTCGGCGGCCTCGTCAACCTCGAACCCGGCGGCTACATCGCCGCGGCCGTCACCCTCGTCGCGTTCCTGGGCGCCCTCGCGCTGCCCTTCGAGCGCCCCGAGCCCGACCCCTTCGACCCCGACGACACCGGCTGGGACCAGTTCAAGCACAGCAGCTCGCAGCGGTGGCAGACCGTCCGGGCGGCCTTCGCCTCGAAAGAGCCGCGGCCCGTGCGTGCGCTCCCCTCCTACGTCGAGATCCTCGTCATCGTCGCGATCCTCGCCGTGGCCCTGCTGGTCTTCACCTACGGCATCGGCACCGAGTACGACGAACTGTTCATCGGCTTCCTGATCGTCACCGGTTTCGGCTTCGCCGCCCTCCACCGGTCCGGGCTGATCAGCCACGCCACCGAGATCACCGCACGGCACCAGAACATCACCGTCTGCGGCGGCTTCATCGCGGCGGCCTGCTTCCCCTTCACGCAGTCCGACGACCAGTACGCCACACTCGGCGTGTACATCCTGATCTTCGCCACGGTGGCGCTCGGCCTGAACATCGTCGTCGGCCTCGCCGGCCTGCTCGACCTCGGCTACGTGGCCTTCCTCGGTGTCGGCGCCTACGCCGCCTCCATGGTCTCCGGCTCCCCCAGCTCGCCCTTCGACCTGCACCTGCCCTTCTGGGCCGCGGTCCTGGTCGGCGCGGCCGCCTCCCTGGTGTTCGGCGTCCTGATCGGCGCGCCCACGCTGCGGCTGCGCGGCGACTACCTCGCCATCGTGACCCTCGGTTTCGGTGAGATCTTCCGGATCACCGCCAACAACCTGGACGGCACCTCGGGGCCGGACGTCACCAACGGCTCCAACGGCATCTCGTCCATCCCCGACCTCAAGATCCTCGGCTTCGACCTCGGGGTCGCGCACGACATCGGCGGCTTCACCCTCGGCCGGTTCGCCAACTACTTCCTGCTGATGCTCATCATCACGGCCGTCGTCGTCCTCGTCTTCCGGCGCAGCGGCGACTCCCGCATCGGCCGCGCCTGGGTCGCCATCCGCGAGGACGAGACCGCAGCGCTCGCCATGGGCATCAACGGCTTCCGCGTCAAGCTCATCGCGTTCGCCGTCGGCGCCTCGCTGGCCGGACTGGCCGGCACCGTCCAGGCGCACGTCACCTACACCGTCACCCCCGAGCAGTACCTGTTCGCCGGCACCACGCCGCCCAACTCGGCCTTCCTGCTCGCCGCGGTCGTGCTCGGCGGCATGGGCACCATCGCCGGCCCGCTCATCGGTGCGGCGCTGCTCTTCCTGATTCCCAACAAGCTCCAGTTCCTCGACGACTACCAGCTCCTCGCCTTCGGGCTCGCGCTCGTCCTGCTGATGCGCTTCCGCCCGGAGGGCCTCATCGCCAACCGGCGCCGCAAGCTGGAGTTCCACGAAGAGGACGAAGCGCCCGCAGTCCTGAGCAAGACAGGGGCCTGACCACCATGACCACCGACACCACCACCAAGGACACCGCACCGGGCGCCCCCGCCCCCGGCACCACCATCCTCGACGCGCGCGGTGTCACGATGCGCTTCGGCGGACTGACCGCCGTGAACGGCGTCGACCTCACCGTGAACAGCGGCGAGATCGTCGGCCTGATCGGCCCCAACGGCGCCGGCAAGACCACCTTCTTCAACTGCCTGACCGGCCTCTACATCCCGACCGAGGGCGAGGTCCGCTACAAGGACCAGGTCCTGCCGGCCAAGTCCTTCAAGGTGACCGCCGCCGGCATCGCCCGTACCTTCCAGAACATCCGGCTGTTCGCCAACATGACGGTCCTGGAGAACGTGCTCGTCGGCCGGCACACCCGGACCAAGGAGGGCTTCTGGTCGGCCGTGCTGCGCGGGCCCGGCTTCCACCGGGCGGAGAAGGCGTCCCGGGAACGCGCCATGGAACTGCTGGAGTTCGTGGGCCTCGCGCCCAAGGCCGACCACCTCGCCCGCAATCTGCCCTACGGCGAGCAGCGCAAGCTGGAGATCGCCCGCGCGCTGGCCAGCGAGCCGGGGCTGCTGCTCCTGGACGAGCCGACGGCCGGTATGAACCCCCAGGAGACGCGGGCCACCGAGGAGTTGGTCTTCGCCATCCGCGACCAGGGCATCGCCGTCCTCGTCATCGAGCACGACATGCGGTTCATCTTCAACCTCTGCGACCGCGTCGCCGTACTCGTCCAGGGCGAGAAGCTCGTCGAGGGCGACAGCGCCACGGTGCAGGGCGACGAACGCGTCGTCGCCGCATACCTCGGCGAACCCCTCGCCGACGACCCCGGCGCCGCGGAGGCGGCCGAGGTGGAGGCCGCCGAAGCCGCCCAGGCCGAGGCCACCCGGGCCGACACCACCACGGACACCGCGGCCGGCAAGGAGAACGACCGATGACCGCACTGCTCGAGGTCGAGGACCTCCGCGTCGCCTACGGCAAGATCGAGGCCGTCAAGGGCATCTCCTTCAAGGTCGACGCCGGCGAGGTGGTCACCCTCATCGGCACCAACGGCGCCGGCAAGACCACGACGCTGCGCACCCTGTCGGGGCTGCTGAAGCCGGTCGGCGGCCAGATCAAATTCGGTGGCAAGTCGCTCAAGAAGGTCCCCGCGCACCAGATCGTCTCGCTGGGTCTCGCCCACTCGCCCGAGGGGCGGCACATCTTCCCGCGCATGACGATCGAGGACAACCTGCGTCTCGGCGCCTTCCTGCGCAGCGACCGGCCGGGCATCGAGAAGGACATCCAGCGCGCCTACGACCTCTTCCCGATCCTCGGTGAACGCCGCAAGCAGGCCGCGGGCACCCTGTCCGGCGGTGAGCAGCAGATGCTCGCCATGGGCCGTGCCCTGATGTCGCAGCCCAAGCTGCTCATGCTCGACGAGCCCTCCATGGGTCTCTCGCCGATCATGATGCAGAAGATCATGGCGACGATCGCCGAGCTGAAGTCCGAGGGCACCACCATCCTGCTCGTCGAGCAGAACGCCCAGGCCGCCCTGTCCCTGGCCGACCACGGCCACGTCATGGAGGTCGGCAACATCGTCCTGTCCGGCAGCGGCCAGGACCTGCTGCACGACGAGTCGGTCCGCAAGGCCTACCTGGGCGAGGACTGACGGCCGCCGCGGAGCACCGTACGGCCGAGGCCCGCGCCCCCACACCGGGGAACGCGGGCCTCAGTCGTACGTCGGGGACTCAGCCCTTGGACGCCTTCTTCTCCTCGGCGTCCTGGATGACCGCCTCGGCCACCTGCTGCATCGACATCCGCCGGTCCATGGAGGTCTTCTGGATCCACCGGAAGGCGGCCGGCTCGGTCAGGCCGTACTCCGTCTGGAGCACCGACTTGGCGCGGTCCACCAGCTTGCGGGTCTCCAGGCGGAGGCTGAGGTCGGCGACCTCCTTCTCCAGCGCCTTCAGCTCGGTGAACCGCGAGACGGCCATCTCGATCGCCGGCACGACGTCGCTCTTGCTGAACGGCTTCACGAGGTACGCCATGGCCCCGGCGTCCCGGGCCCGCTCCACCAGGTCGCGCTGCGAGAAGGCGGTCAGCATCAGGACCGGCGCGATGGACTCCTCGGCGATCTTCTCGGCCGCGGAGATGCCGTC
Organism: Streptomyces sp. NPDC001599; assembly: GCF_042893535.1. Classification (NCBI taxonomy): domain Bacteria; kingdom Bacillati; phylum Actinomycetota; class Actinomycetes; order Kitasatosporales; family Streptomycetaceae; genus Streptomyces; species Streptomyces sp. NPDC001599. Next base: position 758,724 of record NZ_JBIAVA010000001.1, on the reverse strand, counting down.
GAGCTTGGGCATCTTGACGTCGAGGATCACCAGGTCGGGCCGGTGCTCGCGGGCCAGCTCCACGGCCTGCTCCCCGTCACCGGCCTCACCGACGACGGAGTACCCCTCCTCCTCCAGCATCTCTTTGAGGTCCAGCCGGATGAGCGCCTCGTCCTCGGCGATGACGACGCGGGTCGTCAGCGGAGGAACGTGCGACTGGTCGTCGTCGGGCACGTCTACGGGCTGGGGCGACTCGGGGGCGGTCACGTGGGCTCCTCGTTCGGGGCAGGGGTACTGCTGACAAGAGCCTACCTAGCTCCTGTATGTTTGAGTCACCGAGGGGCTACACTGACCTTCGGTTCGAAGAGGCTCCGGTAGTCCAATCGGCAGAGACGATGCCCTCAAAAGGCATTCAGTGTGGGTTCGAGTCCCACCCGGGGCACTTTCCCTTCCTTTCGAAGGCATCCCGATGCACCTGCGGGGACACCCGTTCAGCGGTCGTCCTCCCCGATGTGGTGCACCCGTACCAGGTTCGTCGTGCCGGACACCCCCGGCGGTGAGCCGGCCGTGATGACCACGACGTCGCCCTTCTCGCAGCGGCCGTACCTGGTGAGCAGTTCGTCCACCTGGTCGACCATCGCGTCCGTGGAGTCCACGTGCGGCCCCAGGAAGGTCTCCACGCCCCAGGTCAGGCTCAGTTGCGAGCGGGTCGCCGGTTCCGGGGTGAAGGCGAGCAGCGGGATGGGCGAGCGGTAGCGGGACAGGCGGCGGACGGTGTCGCCGGACTGGGTGAAGGCGACCAGGAACTTGGCGCCGAGGAAGTCGCCCATCTCGGCGGCGGCGCGGGCGACCGCACCGCCCTGGGTGCGGGGCTTGTTCCGTTCGGTCAGCGGGGGGAGTCCCTTGGCGAGGATGTCCTCCTCGGCCGCTTCGACGATCCGGGCCATCGTGCGCACCGTGTCGGTGGCGTGCTTGCCCACGCTGGTCTCGCCGGAGAGCATCACCGCGTCGGTGCCGTCGATGACCGCGTTGGCGACGTCGGAGGCCTCCGCGCGGGTGGGGCGGGCGTTGTCGATCATCGAGTCGAGCATCTGGGTGGCGACGATGACCGGTTTGGCGTTGCGCTTGGCCAGCTTGACGGCGCGCTTCTGGACGATCGGCACCTGTTCCAGGGGCATCTCGACGCCGAGGTCGCCCCGGGCGACCATGATCCCGTCGAAGGCCGCGACGATGTCCTCGATGTTCTCCACGGCCTGCGGCTTCTCGACCTTGGCGATGACGGGGAGGCGGCGGCCCTCCTCGTCCATGATGCGGTGCACGTCGAGGACGTCGCGTCCGCTGCGCACGAAGGAGAGCGCGACCACGTCGAAGCCGGCCCGCAGCGCCCAGCGCAGGTCGTCCTCGTCCTTCTTCGACAGGGCGGGCACGGACACCGCGACGCCCGGCAGGTTGAGGCCCTTGTGGTCGGAGACCATGCCGCCCTCGATCACCCGTGTCCGCACCCGGGTCCCCTCGACCCCGGTCACCTCCAGGCAGACCTTGCCGTCGTCGACGAGGACGCGCTCGCCGGGGGTGACGTCCTCGGCCAGGCCCGCGTAGGTGGTGCCGCAGATGTGGCGGTCGCCCTCGACGCCCTCCTCGACGGTGATGGTGAAGCTGTCGCCGCGTTCAAGGAGTACGGGTCCTTCACCGAAGTGGCCGAGGCGGATCTTCGGACCCTGAAGGTCGGCGAGGGTGCCGACGCTGCGGCCGGTCTCGTCGGACGCCTTGCGGACACGGTGATAGCGCTCTTCGTGTTCGGCGTGGGTGCCGTGGCTGAAATTGAAGCGGGCGATGTCCATTCCGGCGTCGACCAGGTCCTTGATCTGGTCGTACGAGTCGGTGGCGGGCCCAAGAGTGCAGACGATCTTTGCTCGGCGCATGAGTCGAGCCTATGACTTACTGCCGGGTAGCGAATTGGCCACGCATGACCACTCAACAACCTTTGAGTAAAGGGTTATTGACAAGTGTTGAATTGTGCGCGCTGCCGCTCCGATGAGCATTCGGATGGTCCGCCACCTCTTGACAGGAGGCATGTTCAGGACAGAATCTACGCGCGTTGCCACTGTCTGCAAGGGTCTCCAAGGAGAGTCAGTCATGCCGTTGAACCGCCGGAAGTTCCTGAGCAGGTCCGCCGTCACGGGGGCGGGGGTCGCCCTGGCCGGGGCGGCGGCGGCTCCGGCGGCCGAGGCCGCGGCCCCCGCGCACCGGGGCGGCCGCAAGCCCAAGCGGTACGCGCTCACCGTGCTCGGCACCACCGACCTGCACGGACACGTCTTCAACTGGGACTACTTCAAGGACGCCGAGTACACGGACGCGGCGGGCAACGCCCAGGGCCTCGGCCGGATCTCCACCCTGGTGAACCAGGTCCGCGAGGAGAAGGGCCGCCGCAACACCCTGCTGGTGGACGCGGGCGACACCATCCAGGGCACCCCGCTGACGTACTACTACGCGAAGGTCGACCCGATCACCGCCGAGGGCGGGCCGGTGCACCCGATGGCGCAGGCGATGAACGCCATCGGCTACGACGCGGTGGCGCTCGGCAACCACGAGTTCAACTACGGCATCGAGACGCTGCGCAGGTTCGAGGAGCAGTGCGACTTCCCGCTGCTCGGCGCGAACGCGGTGGACGCCAAGACCCTGAAGCCCGCCTTCCCGCCGTACTTCATGAAGACGTTCCGGGTGAAGGGCGCGCCGCCGGTGAAGGTGGCGGTGCTGGGGCTGACCAACCCGGGCATCGCGATCTGGGACAAGGCGTACGTGCAGGGCAAGCTGGCCTTCCCGGGGCTCGAGGAGCAGGCGGCCAAGTGGGTGCCGAAGCTGCGTTCGATGGGCGCGGACGTCGTGGTCGTCTCGGCGCACTCGGGCTCCTCGGGCACCTCCTCCTACGGCGACCAGGTCCCCTACGTCGAGAACGCGGCGGCCAACGTGGCCCGGCAGGTCCCGGGCATCGACGCGATCCTGGTCGGGCACGCGCACGAGGAGATCGCCGAGCTGAAGGTCGTCAACGAGGAGACCGGGAAGACGGTCGTGCTGTCGGAGCCGCTGTGCTTCGCCGAGCGGCTCACCCTGTTCGACTTCGAGCTGGTCTTCGAGCGGGGCCGCTGGCACGTCGAGTCGGTGAAGGCGTCGCTGCGCAACTCCAACGCGGTCGAGGACGACCCGAGGATCACGAAGCTGCTGGCGGACGAGCACGAGAAGGTCGTGGCCTACGTCAACCAGGTGGTGGGCACCGCCACCGAGACGCTGACGACGGTCGAGGCGCGGTACAAGGACGCCCCGATCATCGACCTGATCACCAAGGTGCAGGAGGACGTGGTCAAGGCGGCGCTGGCGGGCACGGAGTACGCCGCGCTGCCGGTCCTCGCGCAGGCGTCGCCCTTCTCGCGGACCTCCGAGATCCCGGCCGGCGACGTGACGATCCGGGACCTGTCGAGCCTGTACGTGTACGACAACACGCTGGTCGCGAAGCTGCTGACGGGCGCGCAGCTGCGGGCGTACCTGGAGTACTCGGCGGAGTACTACGTGCGGACGGCCGCCGGTGCGCCGGTGGACATGGACAAGCTGACCAACGCGAACGGCCGCCCGGACTACAACTACGACTACGTGTCGGGGCTGAAGTACGAGATCGACGTGGCGCAGGCGGCCGGTTCACGGATCAGGAACCTGACCTACGGCGGTGCCCCGCTGGACGACGCCCAGCAGTTCGTGCTGGCCGTGAACAACTACCGGGCCAACGGCGGCGGCGCCTTCCCGCACGTGGCGGCGGCCAAGGAGCTGTGGTCGGAGTCGACGGAGATCCGCACCCGGATCGCCGAGTGGGCGACCGCGAAGGGTGTGCTGGACCCGAAGGACTTCGCGTCCGCGGACTGGTCGCTGACGCGCGACGGCGTACCCGTGTTCTGACGCACGGGGCCCGAGGCGGCCCTGGATCCCTAGATCCCGTCCATCAGGGGGGTGAGTGCCCGGTGGTGGCGCGCCGACGGGATCTGGGGCAGGCCGCCGTCCAGGCCGAAGGTGGTGAAGGCGGTACGGGCGGGCAGCGGGTACGGCTCCCGCCCGGTGAGGTCGTTGAGGATGGTCGCGCTGCGCCAGGCGGCGAGGCCCAGGTCGGGCGTGCCGACCCCGTGGGTGTGCGTCTCGGCGTTCTGGACGTAGACGGAGCCCGTGACGCAGGGGTCGAGGACGAGGCGGTGGCGGTCGTCGACGCGGGGGCGTTCGGAGCTGTCGCGCCGCATGTAGGGGTCGAGACCGGCGAGGAGGCGGCCCAGGGGGCGTTCGCGGTGGCCGGTGGCGAGGACGACGGCGTCGGTGGTGAGGCGCGAGCGGGTCCTCTGCTGCTCGTGCTCCAGGTGGAGTTCGACCTGGGTGGCGGCGAGGCGTCCGGCGGTGCGGACGTGGACGCCGGGGGTGAGCGTGGTGTCGGGCCAGCCGCCGTCGAGGGTGCGCCGGTACAGCTCGTCGTGGATGGCGGCGGTGGTGTCGGCGTCGATGCCCTTGTGCAGCTGCCACTGGGCGGCGACGAGGCGGTCGCGGACCGGTTCGGCCAGGCCGTGGAAGTAGCGGGTGTAGTCGGGGGTGAAGTGCTCCAGGCCGAGCTTGGAGTACTCCATGGGCGCGAGGGCCCCGGTGCGGCCGAGCCAGTGCAGCCGCTCCCGTCCGGCGGGACGGTGGCGGAGCAGGTCGAGGAAGACCTCCGCGCCGGACTGGCCGGTGCCGATGACGGTGACGTGTCCGGCGGCCAGGAGCGTGTCGCGGTGGCGGAGGTAGTCGGCGGCGTGGACGACGGGGACGGCGGGGTCCTCGACGAGGGGTCTGAGCGGGTCGGGGACGTGCGGTTCGGTGCCGACGCCGAGGACGAGGTTCCTGGTGTGGGTGCGCCCGAGGGCCTCGGCCTCCCCGTCGGCGTCCAGTTGGGTGTAGTCGACCTCGAAGAGGTCGCGTTCGGGGTTCCAGCGCACCGCGTCGACCTGGTGGTGGAAGTGGAGGGCGGGCAGTCTCTCGGCGACCCAGCGGCAGTAGGCGTCGTACTCGGCGCGCTCGATGTGGAAGCGCTCGGCGAAGTAGAAGGGGAAGAGGCGTTCCCTGGCCCTGAGGTGGTTGAGGAAGGTCCAGGGGCTCGCCGGGTCGACGAGGGTGACCAGGTCGGCGAGGAAGGGCACCTGGACGCGAGCGCCGTCGATGAGCAGGCCGGGGTGCCAGCGGAAGTCGGGGCGCTGGTCGTAGAAGACGGCGTCGAGGCCGGTGAGGGGGTCGGCGAGGGCCGCGAGGGAGAGGTTGAAGGGGCCGATGCCGATGCCGACGAGGTCGCGGGGGGCGTCGGTGGTGTGGTGTGCCGGGGTGTTCATCGCGGGACGTGTCCTTCCACGAGCGTCAGGAGCGCTGCGAGGTCGTCTGGGCGGGTGTGGGGGTTCAGGAGGGTCGCCTTGAGCCAGAGCCGGCCGTCGGCGCGGGCCCGGCCGAGGACGGCGCGGCCGGTGGTGAGCAGCGTGCGTCGTACGGCTGCCACGGCGTCGTCTCCCGCCGCGGCGGGCCGGAACAGGACCGTGCTGATGGTGGGCGGGGCGTGCAGTTCGAACCCGGGGTGGGTCTCGACCAGCGCGGCGAAGTCCTGGGCGAGCGCGCAGACCGCGTCGACGAGGGCGCCCAGTCCGGCGCGCCCCAGGGTCTTGAGGGTGACGGCGGTCTTCAGGACGTCGGGGCGGCGGCTGGTGCGCGGGGAGCGCCCGAGGAGGGCCTGCCCGGCGGAGCAGGTCGCAGGAAATCGGCAGTACCCGGTCAGCGCCGGAGAGCGGGGTCTGGTGCGTGCAGCTGCAAGGCGGAGGAGGGCGTCGACGCGGAGCGTCGGCAACCGACGACAACGCCGCAGATGTGCGTGCCAGACCCCGCGTCTGCGGCATGATCCGCCGGGCAGGCCCTGGGTCGGGCAGGCCCGCGTCGGTGTCGTCGTCGGCGTTGAGGTAGTCGGCGCGGTGGTGGAGGGCGGTGAGGTCGTCGGCGTCGGTGACCGTGAGGAGTCCGGCGGGGATCGGCTGCCAGCCGAGCTTGTGCAGGTCCAGGGCGACGGTGTCGGCGGCCTCCAGTCCCGCGAGCCGGGCGCGGTGCCGGTCGCTGAAGAGGAGGCCCGCGCCGTAGGCGGCGTCGACGTGCAGGCGGGCGCCGTGGGCGGCGCAGCGGGCGGCGATCTCGGGCAGCGGGTCGATGAGTCCGGCGTCGGTGGTGCCCGCGGTGGCGGCGACCAGGTGCGGGCCGGGGACCTGGGTGAGGGCCTCGTCCAGGGCGGCGGGGTCGAGGGTGCCGGCGGGGGCGGGGACGACGACGGGCTCGGGCAGGCCGAGCAGCCAGGCGGCGCGGGGCAGCGAGTGGTGGGCACCGGCGCCGTGGACCAGCCGCAGGCCCGCGCCGTGCCGCTCGCGGGCGAGCAGGACGGCGAGCTGGTTGGACTCGGTGCCTCCGGTGGTGACGAGGGCGTCGGCGGCGACGGTCTCGCGGGCGAGGGCGCGGGTGACGAGGGCTTCCAGCGCGGAGGCGGCGGGCGCCTGGTCCCAGGAGTCGAGGGAGGGGTTGAGGACGCTCGCGGCGAGGTCGGCGGCGGCCGCGACGGCGAGCGGCGGTGCGTGCAGGTGGGCGGCGCACAAGGGGTGGGCGGGGTCTGCGGCGCCCTCGGCGAGCGCGGTGACCAGGACGCGGAGCGCCTCGGGATCGCCCCGGCCGGGCAGGATCTCACCGGCCGCCTCGGCCACCCGGGCGGCGACGGCGCCGGGGCCGCCCGCGGGCAGCGGGCCGCCGCGTGCGGCCGTGCCGGCGCGCAGGGTGTCGAGCAGGGGCCGCAGGGCGTCGGTGCCGTGCGGGCCCGAGGCGAGGGGCGGCATGCCCATGAGCTGTCCTCCGGGCACGGGGAGCTGGGGTTCCAGCTTCCACGTGCGGGGGCGTGTACGCCCGGACAGCTCAGTGATCACAACCCGAAAGGGGTATCCCGGCGGCTCTCGACCGGGGACGCGGCCGGTCCCGCCGCGCCGTGCGGGGGGGGGGGACCGGCCGTGGCCGGGTCAGTCCTTGTTCGCCTCCCGTACCCGCAGTGCGCGCGCCAGGTCGTCGAGCTGGTCGGTGAGCTTGCGGCGCAGGGCGGGGATCGGATCGGCGTCGGCGAGGCACTCCCGGCCCAGGCGCAGGGTGTCGGCGTCGACGGCGTGGGCGGGGAAGGCCCAGCGGCCGGCGGCGTCGGCCATGGCGGGGCCGCGGCGGGCGGCGAGCGCGACGGCCTCGGTGTAGTAGCGCGGTACGTACTCCCGTACGAGGTCGGTCTGTTCGGGCTGCCAGAAGCCCTGGGCGGTGGCGGTGAACAGGTAGTTGGACAAGTCGTCGGTGGCGAACATGGCCTCCCAGGCGCGGGCCTTGGCCTCGGCGTCCGGCAGCGCGGCGCGGCAGCGGGCGGCGCCCTCCTGGCCGGTGGCGCTCGGGTCGCCGGCCAGCTCGGCGGCGATGGCGGCCTCGTCGGTGGCGCCGAGGACGGCGAGCCGGGTGAGGATGCGCCAGCGCAGCTCGGGGTCGAGTTCGGGGCCGCCGGGCACGGTGCCGTCGGCGAGCCAGGCGGCGATGGTGTCGGGGTGGGCGGCCGTCGCGATGCGGTGCCGTACGGCGATCAGGCGCAGCCCGGGGTGGTCGCCGTCCTCGGTGCGGCGGATGAGGTCGCGGCACAGCTCGGCGAGGGTGTGCAGGGCGGCGGGCCGCTGCTCTGGGGTGGCGTAGCGGTCGGCGATCTGGCCGGCGGCGAAGGCGAGGACGCCGTCGACGAGCGCGAGGTCGGTCTCGTGCGGGAGGTGGGCGCGGGCGATGTCGAGGTAGGTGGCGGCGGGGAGTTCGCCGTCCCGGACGGCGTCCCTGAGGGCGTTCCAGACGACGGCCCGGGTGAGCGGGTCGGGCAGGCGGGACAGGCTCTCGCGGAGGGTCCGGAAGGAGTCGGCGTCGAAGCGGATCTTGGCGTAGCTCAGGTCGCCGTCGTTGAGCACGACCAGGGCGGGGAGCTTGCCGATGGGCCGGGGCTCGGCCTGGGGGACGTCGATGTCGAGGCGTTCGCGCGGGGTGAGGCGGCCCTCGTCCCCCGGGTCCTGGTCGTAGAGGCCGACGGCGATGCGGTGGGGGCGTTCGCCGGTGCGCCGGACGGTGAGGGCGCGGCTGCCGTTGTCGCCGCTGACGCTCGGGACGAGGACGTCGACGCCGGTGGTGCGCAGCCAGGCGTCGGCCCAGGCGTGCACGTCGCGGTCGGTGGCGGCGGCCAGGGAGTCGATGAAGTCGGCGAGGGAGGCGTTGGCGAACTTGTGCCGCTCGATGTGGATGTTGATGCCGGCCAGGAAGTCCTTCTCGCCGAGCCAGGCGACGAGCTGGCGCAGGGCGGAGGCGCCCTTGGCGTAGGAGATGCCGTCGAAGTTGAGCAGCGCGGAAGCGGTGTCCGGGACGTTCTCGGGGGCGACGGGGTGGGTGGAGGGGCGCTGGTCGGCGTCGTAGCCCCAGGCCTTGCGGGTGACGCCGAAGTCGGTCCAGGTGTCCGTGAAGCGGGTGGCCTCGGCGGTGGTCTGGTAACCCATGTACTCGGCGAAGGACTCGTTCAGCCAGATGTCGTCCCACCAGCGCAGCGTGACGAGGTCGCCGAACCACATGTGGGCCATCTCGTGGGCGATGACCATGGCGCGGGTCTGGCGCTGGGTGTCGGTGACGGCGGACCGGAAGACGAACTCGTCGCGGAAGGTGACCAGGCCGGGGTTCTCCATGGCGCCGGCGTTGAACTCGGGGACGAACGCCTGGTCGTAGGAGTCGAAGGGGTAGGGCTCGTCGAACTTCTCGTGGTAGCGGTCGAAGCAGGCGCGGGTGACGTCGAGGAGTTCGTCGGCGTCGGTGTCCAGGTGGGGGGCGAGCGAGCGGCGGCAGTGGATGCCGAAGGGCAGGCCGCGGTGTTCGGTGCGCACGGAGTGCCAGGGCCCGGCGGCGACGGCGACGAGGTAGGTGGAGATCAGCGGGGTGGTGGCGGCCTTCCAGCGGCCGTCGCCGGTGTGCTCGGTGACGCCGTTGGCGAGGACGGTCCAGCCCTCGGGAGCGGTCACGGCGAGGTCGAAGACGGCCTTGAGGTCGGGCTGGTCGAAGGCGGCGTAGACGCGCTGGACGTCGTCCAGGAAGAGCTGGGTGTAGACGTAGGTCTCGCCGTCGCTGGGGTCGGTGAAGCGGTGCATGCCCTCGCCGGTGCGGGAGTACCGCATGGCGGCGTCGACGCGCAGCTCGTGCTCGCCGGGCGCGAGGTTCTTCAGCGCCAGCCGGTTCCCGTCGAGCGCGGCCGGGTCCAGGGGTTCTCCGTCCAGGGTGACGGCGCGCAGCTCCGCGGGCTTGACCTCGACGAACGTGTCCGTGCTGTCCGTGTCGCCGCGGACGGTGAACCGGATCACGGTCCGGGAGCCGAAGGTCTCGTCCCCAAGGGTCAGATCGAGGTCGATCGCGTAGTGGTGGACGTCGAGGAGCCGGGAACGGGTCTGCGCTTCGTCGCGCGTCAGTACGGACATGCACGACATGCTGCCTGATGCGGTGGGCAGGGCACAGAGGCGGTTCGGTACGCGCCGTATGTCCGGTCCGCCGCGCCGGCCGTCGCACTCCCCCGGCGTGCGCCCCCGGGGGGAGCACGCCGGGGGCGGGGGCGCACCCGGTCTCAGTCGGTGGCCGGTGCGCCGCCGGCGGCGTTGCTCTCCGCGATGCGCTCGTGGTGGTGGATCACCTCGGCGACGATGAAGTTCAGGAACTTCTCGGCGAACGCCGGGTCGAGCTTGGCGCTCTCGGCGAGGGTGCGCAGCCGGGCGATCTGCTGGGCCTCACGGGCCGGATCGGCGGGCGGCAGCCGGTGGCGGGCCTTGAGGTGGCCGACCTGCTGGGTGCACTTGAAGCGCTCGGCGAGCATGTGGACGACGGCCGCGTCGATGTTGTCGATGCTGTCCCGCAGCCGGGCCAGCTCCTCGCGGACGGCGGGTTCGACGGCACCGGTACCGGTGTTGCTGGTGGTCATGGGCGCACACCCTACGGGCGGCGGCCCGGCCGTCGCAGACCGTCTCAGGCGCTGAACGCCGTACGGTCCTCGTACTGCTCGTACAGTGGGGGCAGGGTTCAGGAGGCAGGGTTCAGGCGTCTTGGGGGTCGGACGTGGCGAACGGCGGACCGGTCGAGCACGGGTTCCCGCACCTGGAGACGGTGCGGGAGGCGGTCACGGCGCTGTACCGGCGGCTGTCGTACGACACCGTCCGGACGTTCTCGGCCAGTGTGGCCCCGGTGGACGTGGCGTTCTGCGACACGGACGACCTGTACCTGGGCGCGCAGCGGGTGGCCCACGAGCTGGTGCGGCACTACCGGCTGCCGGATGCCCGCATGATCGTCTCCTTCCGCGAGATGACCCACGCGGCGAACGTGGAACTCACGGCGGGCCCGGAGTACTTCATCGAGCTGAACGACCGCTTCCGCACCCATCGCCGGGACATCGGCGCGGCCCTCGCGCACGAGGTGATGCACGTCTACCTGCACCGCCTCGACCTGTCCTTCCCCTCCACCCGGGACAACGAGATCCTCACCGACACGGCGACGACGTACCTGGGCGCCGGCTGGCTGCTCCTCGACGCCTACCGGGAGGACGCGGCGACCTCGCAGAAGCTGGGGTACCTGACCCCGGAGGAGTTCGGATACGTCCTGGCCAAGCGGGCGCTGGTGTTCGGCGAGGACCCGTCGGTGTGGTTCACGAGTCCGCAGGCCTACACGGCGTACGGCAAGGGCCTGGCCCGGGCGCGCCGGGACGAGCAGCAGCCGCCGCTGACCGCGGCCGGCTGGGCGGGCCGCCGCCGCTACGCCCGGGACCGCCGGCACGCGCAGGACCCGCACGCCGCCGGGGCGGCGGCGACCGGCGACCCCTACTCCTTCACCGCTCAGCCGCCCGGACAGCTCCGGGTGTCGTTCCCCTGCCCGACCTGCCACCAGCGGATCAGGGTGCCGGTGCGGGGACGGGTCCGGGCACGGTGCGGGCTGTGCCGGACGGTCCTGGAGTGCGACACGTAAGTCGCGGCGCGCGGTGCGGGGCCGCTGCTTCAATGCCCTTATGACACAGGCCATCGAAGAACCGTGGGGCATCAGCGTGTTCGGCTCGGGCACGGTGCGGGCCGAGCCGTCACTGGCTCGGGTGCGGCCGGCGGTGGACGTGCTGGAACCGTCGCCGCAGCAGGCCTTCCAGCGGGCCGGGGAGGCCGTGGCCCGGCTGCGGGAGGTGCTGCGGGGGTACGGCGTGCCGGACGCCTCGGTGTCGGGCTCCCGGCTGGGCCTCAGCTCGGAGTACGACGGTCACGCCCGTGGCCGGAGACTGCTCGGGTACCGGTGCCAGGCCTCGTACTCGGTGGAGACCGGGGCGCTGGACGACCTCGAGCGGCTGATCGCGGACGTGGTCGACGCGGGCGCGCACCGGATCGACGGCGTGGAGTTCGACGTACGCGACAGGCCGGCGCTGCTCGACGAGGCACGGCGCAGGGCCGTGGCCGCGGCCCGGCGCAAGGCCCAGGTGTACGCGGAGGCGGCGGACGCGCGGCTGGGGCCGGTACTGCACATCCAGGACGTGGAGTCGGAGCCCGTCGCCGCGTTCCGTGCCTCCGCGGGCGGCGGCCCGCCCGGCGCGCTGGCCCCGGGCGCGGTGGAGGTGTCCGCCCGGGTCGTGCTGGGCTTCTCCCTGCGGCACTGACCGCCGCGCTCGGGCGCCTTCAGGAGGGCCGCACGATCCCCTGGGCGCGTGCGGCCGTCAGCCACTGGGGGAACTCGCCCACCAGCCGGTCGTACAGGTCGGCGTCGGTCACCTTGCGCGGGTCGCGGCCCGCGTGGAAGAACCCGGCGTTGTCGATCACCCGCTTGCCGGGCACCGCCAGTTCGTCCAGCTTGCGCAGGTACTCGAACTGGCGGCTGTCCGGGTCGCCGAAGCCGACGAACTGCCAGAACAGCGGCAGCGGCGCCGCCTTGCACAGGTAGCGCTCGGCGGCGAGCCGGTTGATCGGACCGCCGTCGGTCTGGAAGACGACCAGGGCGGGGTGGCGGGCGCCGCTGTCCAGGTAGTGGTCGATGACGGCGTCCATGGCCAGGTGGTAGCTGGTCTTGCCCATGTGCCCGAGACCGGCCACGATCCGCTCTATCCGGCCCTGGTGGTCGGCGAGCGCGATCTCGGTGACGGCGTCGACGTCGGTGGAGAAGAACACCACCGGCACGGTGCCGTCGTCGTCGAGGTGGGCGGACAGGCTCAGCACCCGGTCGGCGAGCGCCTGCACGCTGCCGTCCTTGTAGTACGGCTTCATCGAGCCGGAGTAGTCGACGACGAGGTAGACCGCGGCCCGGGTCCCCTCCATGCCGTGCTTGGTGAGCGACACCGCGGCGGTCTTGTACAGGTCGACCAGCGCGGGCGCCGTCTCCCGCACCTTGGTGAGACTGATCGCGGCCATGCGGACTCCCCCTGTCATCCCTGCCGTGCGTCGTACGGGTGCCGAGGGTACGGCACGGCGCACCCCGCCTCCCGGCCGGTCCACCGGCATTCGCTATTTTGTTCGCCGCCGTCCCCCACCGGCTCACCGTCCGCCCGTCCCGAGGAGCCGGCCCCCGTGGAGCCCGAGTCCACCGCCACCACGTGCTACCGCCATCCCGCGGTGGAGTGCCACGTCCGCTGCACCCGCTGCGAGCGGTACATCTGCCCCGACTGCATGCGCGAGGCGCCCGTCGGCCACCAGTGTCCGGAGTGCGTGAAGGAGGGGGCGCGGTCGGTACGGCAGGCGCGGACCCTCGTCGGGGGCCGGATCTCGGTGACGCCCGTGGTGACGTACGTGCTGTTCGCGCTGAACGTGCTGGCGTATGTTGCGGAGGTGGCGCGGCCGGGGCTGGTGGACCGGTTCGCCATGGTGGGTTCGCGGCTGGTCGCTCCGGACGGCACCCCACTGGCCGGCGACGGCGTGTTCCTGACCTCCGGGCCCCTGCGGGTCGAAGGTGTCGCCGGGGGCGAGTGGGAGCGGATGCTCACCGGCGCGTTCCTGCACCAGTCGCCCTTCGATGGCACGTTCGGGATCCTGCACATCACGGTGAACATGATCGTGCTGTGGCAGTTGGGGCGGGTGGTGGAGCTGATGCTCGGCCGGTTCCGTTTCGCCGTCCTGTACCTGCTGTCGGCGCTCGGCGGTTCCGTCCTGGAGCTGGTCCTCACCGACCCGGGGCAGGCCTCGGTCGGCGCGTCGGGCGCGATCTTCGGCGTGGGGGCCGCGTACTACGTGCTGCACCGCCGGCTGGGCGCCGACACGGGACGGGTCAACCGCTTCATGGCCGGGCTGCTGCTGTGGCTGGTGGTCTCCGCCTGGTTCACCTCGTGGCAGGGTCATCTCGGCGGCCTGCTGGTCGGCGGCGCGCTGGCCCTGGCGTTCGCCTACGCGCCCCGGGACGGGCGCCGGGTGGCGGTGCAGGCCGGGGCGGGTGCCGCGCTGGTGGTGCTGCTGGCGGTGACGGCGGTGGTGAAGGTGTCGGAACTGACCGGCGGAAGTGTTCCCCTATGAGAGGTGTCCCCCCAATGAAACGTGCCGGAGTGCTGCTCCTCGGGGCGCTTCCCGTGATCGCCGCGGGCGTGTACTTCGCCGTGCCGGACGACTCGGCGGACCCGGCGGACACCGCGGCCGCCGCCTCCTCGTCGTCCTCGGCCACCGCCCGCTCGACCCGCGACGACGCCAAGGACCGGGCCGAGAAGGAGCGGGAGGCGGACGACGCGCTCATCGCGGACCTGCCGCCGGGGCTCGCGGCCCCGGCCAAGAAGGAGCTGGCCCAGCAGCTGGTGTCCAGCGCCGAGAACTCGACCACGAAGTGGCGCACCGCCTACGGCAGCATCGAGGACGTCGGGGACGGCGACGGGTACACCGCGGGCATCATCGGTTTCTGCACCGGCACCCACGACCTGCTCATGCTGGTCGAGCGCTACACCGAGGCCCACCCGGACAACGGCCTGGCGACGTACCTGCCCGCCCTGCGCGAGGTGGACGGCAGCGACTCGCACGAGGGCCTGGATCCGGGCTTCACGGCGGCCTGGAAGGCGGAGGCCGAGGTCCCGGCGTTCCGCGAGGCCCAGGAGGAGGAGCGCGACCGGGTCTACTTCGAACCGGCGGTGCGCCTGGCCAAGCTGGACGGTCTGGGCACGCTCGGCCAGTTCGTCTACTACGACGCGATGGTCTTCCACGGCCCCGACACCGACGCCGAGGGCTTCTACGGGCTGCGCGAGCGGGCCATGGCCGAGGCGAAAACACCGGGGCAGGGCGGCTCCGAGAAGGCCTACCTGGACACCTTCCTGGACGTCCGGAAGCAGGCCATGCGGGCCAAGCGCCCGGGCATCGACACCTCCCGCGTCGACACGGCCCAGCGCCGGTTCCTGACGGCCGGGAACCTGAAGCTGGCCACGCCGCTGGTGTGGGAGATGTACGGGGACACCTACCGGGTGCCCTGAGCATGCGACAGCGCCTGCCCTTGGTCCGGTCGGGGACGGGGCAGGCGCCATCAGTGTTCCGCACGCCTTTGTGCGGGACGTTCTTCGGTTGTTCCGCCCGTCAGGACGGTTGTCCGCCCGTCGGGGCGGTTGTCCCGTCCGTCGGGGCGGTTGTCCCGTCCGTCGGGGCGGTTGTCCCGTCCGTCAGACCGCGAGGGCGCGGTCGGTCGGGCGGATCGGGGCCGGCAGTTCGCTGGCCCCGGTCAGGAAGCGGTCGGCGCCGCGCGCGGCCGAGCGGCCCTCGGCGATCGCCCAGACGATGAGCGACTGGCCGCGGCCGGCGTCACCGGCGACGAACACACCCGGCACATTGGTCTGGAAGTCGGCGTCCCGGGCGATGTTACCCCGTGCGTCGAGCTCCAGGCCGAACTGGTCGACGAGACCGTTCTCCTTGTCGGTGCCGGTGAAGCCCATGGCGAGGGTGACCAGCTGGGCCGGGATCTTCCGCTCGGTGCCCGGCTTCGACGTGAGCTTCCCGTCGACGAACTCGACCTCGCTCATGTGCAGCCACTGGACGTTGCCGTCCTCGTCGCCCTCGAAGTGGGTCGTGGAGACGGCGTAGACCCGCTCGCCGCCCTCCTCGTGGGCGCTGGTGACCTTGTACAGCATCGGGAAGGTCGGCCACGGCTGGCGCACCGCGTCCCGCTCCTCGCCCGGCCGGGGCATGATCTCCAGCTGGGTGACGGAGGCCGCGCCCTGGCGGTGGGCGGTGCCCACGCAGTCGGCGCCGGTGTCGCCGCCGCCGATGACGACGACGTGCTTGCCCTCGGCCGTGATCGGGGGCGCCACGTAGTCGCCCTCCTGGACCTTGTTGGCCAGCGGCAGGTACTCCATCGCCTGGTGGATGCCGTTCAGCTCGCGGCCGGGGACCGGCAGGTCGCGGGCGGTGGTGGAGCCGGCGGCGATGACGACGGCGTCGTAGCGCTTCTTCAGGTCGGTCGCCTTGAGGTCGCGGCCGATCTCGACGCCGGTGCGGAAGCGGGTGCCCTCGGCGCGCATCTGCTCTATGCGCCGGTTGATGTGCCGCTTCTCCATCTTGAACTCGGGGATGCCGTACCGGAGGAGGCCTCCGACGCGGTCCGCGCGCTCGTAGACGGCGACGGTGTGACCGGCCCGGGTGAGCTGCTGGGCGGCGGCCAGGCCCGCCGGGCCCGAGCCGATGACGGCGACGGTCTTGCCGGACAGGCGCTCGGGGATGCGCGGGGCGACGTCCCCGGTCTCCCACGCCTTGTCGATGATGGAGACCTCGACGTTCTTGATGGTGACCGGCGGCTGGTTGATGCCGAGCACGCACGCCGACTCGCACGGGGCCGGGCACAGGCGGCCGGTGAACTCCGGGAAGTTGTTGGTGGCGTGCAGGCGCTCGGACGCCGCCGACCAGTCCTCGCGGTAGGCGTAGTCGTTCCACTCGGGGATCAGGTTCCCGAGCGGGCAGCCGTTGTGGCAGAACGGGATGCCGCAGTCCATGCACCGGCTGGCCTGCTTGCTGATGATCGGCAGCAGGGAGCCGGGGACGTAGACCTCGTTCCAGTCCTTGACGCGCTCGTCGACGGGGCGGGTCCTGGCGACCTCGCGTCCGTGGTTCAGAAAGCCCTTGGGATCAGCCATTGGTCGCCGCCTCCATCATCTTCTCGGTGGTCTCGGTCTCGGAGAGACCGGCTCGCTCGGCGGCGTCCTTGGCGGCGAGCACTGCCTGGTACGTGCTGGGGATGATCTTGCTGAAGCGCTCCACGGCGACGGTCCAGTCGGCGAGCAGCTTCTGGGCGACCGTGGATCCGGTCTCCTCCGCGTGGCGGCGCACCACGTCGTGCAGCCACTCCCGGTCGGCGTCGTCCAGGGCCCGGACCGCGTCGAGGTTTCCGACGTTGACGTTGTCGCGGTCGAGGTCGACGACGTAGGCGATGCCGCCGGACATGCCGGCCGCGAAGTTGCGCCCGGTCTCGCCGAGGACGACCGCGTGGCCGCCGGTCATGTACTCGCAGCCGTGGTCGCCGACGCCCTCGGAGACGACCAGCGCGCCGGAGTTGCGGACGCAGAAGCGCTCGCCGACCTTGCCGCGCAGGAACATCTCGCCGCCGGTGGCGCCGTAGCCGATGGTGTTGCCGGCGATGGTGGAGTACTCGGCGAGGTGGTCGGCGCCCCGGTCGGGGCGGACGACGATCCGGCCGCCGGACAGGCCCTTGCCGACGTAGTCGTTGGCGTCGCCCTCCAGGCGCAGGGTGATGCCGCGCGGCACGAAGGCGCCGAAGGACTGCCCTGCGGAACCGGTGAAGGTGATGTCCACGGTGTCGTCGGGCAGCCCGCCGCCGCCGAACTTCTTGGTGACCTCGTGGCCGAGCATGGTGCCGACCGTGCGGTTGATGTTGCGGATGGCGACCTGGGCGCGCACCGGGGCGGCCTGGCCGGCGTCCGCGGCGGCCAGCGCGTCGGAGGCGAGCTTGATCAGCTGGTTGTCGAGCGCCTTCTCCAGGCCGTGGTCCTGGCCGACGGCCTGGTGGCGCACCGCGCCCTCGGCCAGCGCGGGCACGTGGAACAGCGGCTCCAGGTTCAGGCCCTGCGCCTTCCAGTGGTCGACCGCGCGGGTCACGTCGAGGGTCTCGGCGTGGCCGACGGCCTCCTCGATGGAGCGGAAGCCCAGCTCGGCGAGGATCTCGCGGACCTCTTCGGCGATGAACCGGAAGAAGTTGACGATGTACTCGGCCTTCCCGGAGAACCGCTCCCTGAGGACCGGGTTCTGGGTGGCGATGCCGACCGGGCAGGTGTCCAGGTGGCAGACGCGCATCATGACGCAGCCGGAGACGACGAGCGGAGCGGTGGCGAAACCGAACTCCTCGGCGCCGAGCAGCGCGGCGATGACGACGTCGCGGCCGGTCTTGAGCTGGCCGTCGGTCTGGACGACGATGCGGTCGCGCAGGCCGTTGAGCAGCAGGGTCTGCTGGGTCTCGGCGAGGCCCAGCTCCCAGGGGCCGCCCGCGTGCTTGAGCGACGTGAGCGGGGAGGCGCCGGTGCCGCCGTCGTGGCCGGAGATGAGCACCACGTCCGCGTGGGCCTTGGACACGCCCGCCGCGACGGTGCCGACGCCGACCTCGGAGACCAGCTTGACGTGAATCCGCGCCTGGGGGTTGGCGTTCTTCAGGTCGTGGATCAGCTGGGCCAGGTCCTCGATGGAGTAGATGTCGTGGTGCGGCGGCGGGGAGATCAGGCCGACACCGGGGGTGGAGTGCCGGGTCTTGGCGACCCAGGGGTACACCTTGTGGCCGGGCAGCTGGCCGCCCTCGCCGGGCTTGGCGCCCTGGGCCATCTTGATCTGGATGTCGTCGGCGTTGACCAGGTACTCGGAGGTGACGCCGAAGCGGCCGGAGGCGACCTGCTTGATGCTGGACCGTCGCGCCGGGTCGTACAGGCGCTCCGGGTCCTCGCCGCCCTCACCGGTGTTGGACTTGCCGCCCAGCTGGTTCATGGCGATGGCGAGGGTCTCGTGCGCCTCCTGCGAGATGGAGCCGTACGACATGGCGCCGGTGGAGAAGCGCTTGACGATCTCGGAGACGGGCTCGACCTCGTCGAGCGGAATCGGCTGCCGGTCCGACCTGAAGCCGAACAGGCCGCGCAGCGTCATCAGCCGCTCGGACTGCTCGTTCACGCGCTCGGTGTACTTCTTGAAGATCTCGTACGTGCCGGAGCGCGTGGAGTGCTGGAGGCGGAAGACCGTCTCGGGGTCGAACAGGTGCGGCTCGCCCTCGCGGCGCCACTGGTACTCGCCGCCGATGTCCAGGGTGCGGTGGGCCGGCGCGATGCCGCTGGCCGGGTACGCCTTGGCGTGGCGGGCGGCGACCTCCTTGGCGACGACGTCGATGCCGACGCCGCCGATCTTGGTGGCGGTGCCGTTGAAGTACTTGGCGACGAACTCCTCGTCCAGGCCGACGGCCTCGAAGACCTGGGCGCCGCGGTAGGAGGCGACGGTGGAGATGCCCATCTTGGACATGACCTTGAGGACGCCCTTGCCGAGGGCGTAGATCAGGTTGCGGATGGCCTGCTCGGGCTCGCCGTCGTCGGTCTGGAGGAAGGTGCCGGCCCGGACCAGGTCCTCGACGGACTCCATCGCGAGGTACGGGTTGACCGCGGCGGCGCCGAAGCCGATGAGCAGGGCGACGTGGTGGACCTCGCGGACGTCGCCGGCCTCGACCAGCAGGCCCACCTGGGTGCGCTGCTTGGTGCCGATGAGGTGGTGGTGGACGGCCGCGGTGAGCAGCAGCGAGGGGATCGGCGCGTGCTCGGCGTCCGAGTGGCGGTCGGACAGGACAATCAGCCGGGCGCCGTTCTCGATGGCGGCGTCGGCCTCGGCGCAGATCTCCTCGATGCGCGCGGCCAGCGCGTCGCCGCCGCCGTGCACCCGGTAGAGGCCGGAGAGGGTCGCGGCCTTGAAGCCGGGCATGTCGCCGTCGGCGTTGATGTGGATGAGCTTGGCCAGCTCGTCGTTGTCGATCACCGGGAAGGGCAGCAGGACGCTGCGGCACGAGGCGGCCGTCGGGTCCAGCAGGTTGCCCTGGGGGCCGAGCGAGGAGCGCAGCGAGGTGACCAGTTCCTCGCGGATGGCGTCCAGGGGCGGGTTGGTGACCTGGGCGAAGAGCTGGGTGAAGTAGTCGAAGAGCAGCCGGGGGCGCTCGGAGAGCGCGGCGATCGGCGAGTCGGTGCCCATGGAGCCGATCGGCTCGGCACCCGCCTTGGCCATCGGCGCGAGGATGACGCGCAGCTCCTCCTCGGTGTACCCGAAGGTCTGCTGGCGGCGGGTGACCGAGGCGTGGGTGTGCACGATGTGCTCGCGCTCGGGCAGGTCGGACAGCTCGATCTCGCCGGCCTCCATCCACTCGCCGTACGGCTGCTCGCCGGCGAGCTGGGCCTTGATCTCGTCGTCCTCGATGATGCGGTGCTCGGCGGTGTCCACCAGGAACATGCGGCCGGGCTGGAGGCGGCCCTTGCGGACGACCTTGGCGGGGTCGATGTCGAGGACGCCGACCTCGGAGCCGAGGACGACGAGGCCGTCGTCGGTGACCCAGTAGCGGCCGGGGCGCAGACCGTTGCGGTCGAGGACCGCGCCGACCTGGGTGCCGTCGGTGAAGGTGACGCAGGCGGGACCGTCCCAGGGCTCCATCATCGTGGAGTGGAACTGGTAGAAGGCGCGCCGGTCCGCGTCCATGGAGGCGTGGTTCTCCCACGCCTCCGGGATCATCATCAGCACGGAGTGCGGCAGTGAGCGCCCACCGAGGTGGAGCAGTTCCAGGACCTCGTCGAAGGAGGCGGAGTCCGAGGCGTCCGGCGTACAGATCGGGAAGATCCGCTCCAGGTCCGCGGACGAGCCGAACAGGTTCGAGGCCAGCTGGGACTCGCGGGCGCGCATCCAGTTGCGGTTGCCCTTGACCGTGTTGATCTCGCCGTTGTGCGCGACGAAGCGGTACGGGTGGGCGAGCGGCCAGGACGGGAAGGTGTTGGTGGAGAACCGGGAGTGCACGAGCGCGATCGCGGAGGCGAAGCGGCGGTCGGACAGGTCCGGGAAGAACGGCTCCAGCTGGCCGGTGGTCAGCATGCCCTTGTAGACGATGGTCCGCGCGGACAGCGACGGGAAGTAGACACCGGCCTCGCGCTCGGCGCGCTTGCGCAGCGCGAAGGCGTGGCGGTCCAGGGCGATGCCCCGCGAGGCGCCGTCGCTCACGAAGATCTGGCGGAAGACCGGCATGGTGGAGCGGGCGGTGGCGCCCAGCATCTGCGGGGCGACCGGGACCTCGCGCCAGCCGAGGACGGTGAGGCCCTCCTCGTGGGCGATCGTCTCGATGCGCGAGACGGCGTCCTCGGTGCCGTCGACCGGCAGGAAGGCGATGCCTACGGCGTACGCCCCGGCCTCCGGCAGCTCGAATCCGGCCACCTCGCGGAAGAACGCGTCGGGCACCTGGGAGAGGATGCCGGCGCCGTCGCCCGAGTCGGGCTCGGAGCCGGTGGCGCCGCGGTGTTCCAGGTTGCGCAGCACGGTGAGCGCCTGGTCGACCAGGGTGTGGGACGCCTCGCCGGTGAGGGTGGCGACGAAACCGACGCCGCACGCGTCGTGTTCGTTGCGGGGGTCGTACATACCCTGCGCGGCAGGGCGAGCATCCATGAAGGACCAGTTCTGGCCACTCTCGGAGTGCTGGGACGGCTGGCGCGGCGTACGCATCGGCTCTCCCGTCGTCGTCATCTGGCATGTGGCAAGTGCCGAGGGACGACGTTGGCCCTCTGCGGTGGGTGCATCAGTGGCTGAAAAATTTGGTGCAGGTTACATGATGGATTGGTTCTCGGTAAACGGGACAATCCGTTCCAGCATGCGGACACCGGCGGGGTGCGGTGGGGGTTCCGCACCTGCGGTGGAGGCTATGGAGACCGGGGCGAACAGATCGGTGTCCGTCGGTCCGAGGGAGCGGAAGGGGCGTCGTCGCCCACTCCGCGCGTGCACGGCAGGCCTCATTGCCCGCAGCGCTTACGGCTCATGCCCGGAGATTACGCACTCGAAACCAGCGAGTAACGGCTACTTATGCGGCCCGTCGCATAAGTTCGAGCCGGACTATCCTACGGCCGTTCCGAACAGGCTGCCCAGGAGATACGTCACACCGGCCGCCGCGCCGCCGAGGGCGAGCTGCCGCAGGCCGCTGTACCACCAGCTGCGGGCCGTGACCTTGGCGACCACCGCGCCGCACAGGAACAGTCCGGCCAGCGCGAGCAGCACCGCGGGCCACAGCGCACTGGCGCCGAGCAGGAACGGCAGGACGGGGAGCATGGCGCCCAGCGCGAAGGACCCGAACGAGGACACGGCCGCGACCGTCGGCGAGGGCAGGTCGGAGGGGTCGATGCCCAGCTCCTCGCGGGCGTGTATCTCCAGCGCCTGCTCGGGGTCGCTGGACAGCTGGCGGGCCACCTCGCGGGCGAGCTCCGGCTCGACGCCGCGCGCCTCGTAGAGCGCGGCCAGCTCGGCCTCCTCGTCCGCCGGGTGCTTGCGCAGCTCGCGGCGCTCCACGTCCAGCTCGGCCTCGACCAGCTCACGCTGGGAGGCGACGGAGGTGTACTCGCCCGCGGCCATGGAGAAGGCGCCGGCGGCCAGTCCGGCGAGCCCGCTGATCACCACGGTCTGCTGGCTCGCCGTGCCGCCGGCGACACCGGTCATGAGGGCGAGGTTGGAGACCAGTCCGTCCATCGCGCCGAAGACGGCGGGGCGCAGCCAGCCGCCGTTCACGTCGCGGTGGGTGTGGTTGTCGCGGTGCGCCTCGTGCAGCGCCGCCTCGGTCTCGATGATGGCCATGCGGGTTCCCCCAGGAAGCTAGTTTGGACTCGTTCCACTTTTTAACGACAACAAATCTACGCCCATCATTTCCGTCCCGCCAGCAAGGAAAGGCTGGGCTTACCTGCGGTTTTACCTCTTCTCACTCATCCGTGATCTTGGCCGCTCATATGTCGACCGGGTGACACGGGCCCCGGTTCGGCTGCGGTGCGCACCGCACCGGGGACAGATGTGCGGAGGGAGAGGAGAGGCCGCATGGCATCCACCGCCTGCATTCCCCCGGCCCCCGCGACCGAGGACGCCGTCGGGCTCCGCTACCGGGCCCGGGGCGCACTGCTCGGACTGGCCGTCGGGGACGCCCTCGGAGCGCCGGCCGAGAACATGAAGCCCTCCGAGATCCGCGCCCGCTGGGGCCGCATCACGGGGTACGTGGCCGACCGGCCCGCCGGTACCGACGACACGGAGTACGCGATCTTCTCGGGCCTGCTGCTGGCCCGCCACGGCAGCGCGCTCACCCAGGCCCACGTGGAGGCGGCGTGGCACGAGTGGATCGCGGACCGGGAGGAGGGCCCGTTCCGGGGCGCGGGCTTCAGCGAACGCGGCACCCTGGAGAACCTGCGCCGTGGTCTGGCCGCCCCGATCTCCGCCCAGCACCGGCACGCCTGGAGCGACGGACTGGCCATGCGGGCCGCGCCGCACGGCGTGTTCGCGGCCGGGCGTCCCGCCGAGGCGGCCCGGCTGGCGGCGATCGACGGCTCGGTCAGCCACGAGGGCGAGGGCATCTACGGCGGCCAGGCGGTGGCGGCGGGTGTCGCGGCGGCGATGGCCGGGGCGTCGACCGTCGCGGTGGTGGCCTCCGCCCTGGCCGTCGTCCCTGACGACTCCTGGACGGCGCGCTGTCTGCGCCGCGCGCTGACGGCGGCCCACCGCGGCGAACGCGCGGTGCGTTCCGCGGTGGTCATCGGCGGCTACCCGTGGACCGACCTGGCCCCCGAGGCGGTCGCCCTCGCCTTCGGCGCGTACGCGGCGGCCGACGGCGACTTCACGGACGCCGTGCTGACAGCCGTCAACATGGGCCGCGACGCCGACACCACCGCCGCGGTGGCCGGCGCCCTGGCCGGCGCGACCCGGGGCGTCCACGCCATCCCGGCCGACTGGGCCGCCGCCATCGGCCCGGCCCGCGGCTCCTGCCTGCCGACGATGGCCGGACACCACGTACTGGAGGTGGCGGACCTGCTCACCCGGGCGGCCCGACCGGCTCCGCCGGACTCGGAGCGGGCGCAGGCGGCCCCGGAGCGGTTCGCCCGGTGCCCGGGGCGGTTGCCGTCCGACCCGGACCGGGTACGGCCGGGCACGGAAGCCCTGCCACCGTCCGCGGTGCCAACGCCGTCGAACACGGCCACGGCCACGGCACAGGCACCGGCACCGCCGGACGCGGAACGAGCACACCGGAACACGGGACGCGTACCGCCGGGCGCGGCCCAGGTGCCGGGCGGTGCGCCGTGGGTGCCGGGAGCCGCCGGGCGAGCACCGGGGCAGGCGGCGGAGGCGGCCCATGCGCCGGTGCGGGTGACGCGGGGTTCCGGGACGGCCGCACGCCCCGTCCCGGGCGGGCCGCCCGCCGACACGGACACCGACCCCGACACCGGCGGCCGGCGGCCGCCGGCCGGCCCGGCCGCACACTCACCCGTCCCGGACGCCCACGCGGCCGCCGAGGTGGAGCCGTGAGCCGGGCTCGTGGTGCGGTCGGGGCGACGGGCACCACGGCGTACGTCGAAGGGCCCGGGGTTCCGGTGGCAAGCGGGTCCAGTGGGAGCGGGCACCGGCCGGGGACCGAGCCGGGGACGGCCGCGGCGTCCCGTGCGGTGCCGCTCTCCGACCGTGTCGAGGGGCTCCTCCTCGGGCTCGCCGCGGGAGACGCCGCCGGCTGGCCCGCCGCCCGGCACCGGGCCGCCCGCATGCCGGAGTGGACGCGGCGGCTCACCCGCGAGCTGGACACCTTCGCCGAACAGAACGCGACCACCACCCTCCCCGTCCCGATCGCCCTGAACCAGCCCCCGGAGCCGCTGCGCCTCGGCCCCTCGGACGACGCCGAGTGGGCGGCGTTCGCCGCGGAGGCCCTTCTGCGGGCAGGCGACGACAGCATGCTCGGCGACCTCAGCCGGGACCGCCGGATGCGCGCCGCGATTGACCTGACCTGGAACGCCGTCGCCAGCGAGGTCGCCGCCGCCACGGAGCGCGCCCCGGAGGCCGAGTCCGCGGTGCTGCCGCTGCGCGCCCGCATCTCGGTGCGGGCCGGGCTCGGCAACCTCGCCGCCGGGCTGCGTCCCCCCGCCACCGGCCACGACAACCCGCACTACTTCGACGACGCCGCCTGCGTGCGGGCCTGCGTCCTCGCCGTCGCCCACCCCGGCGCCCCGCGCCTCGCCGCCGACCTCGCCGAGTTCGACGCCCGCTACACCCAGGACGGCGACGGCGTGCACGGCGCGCGGGCCATGGCGGCGGCGCTGGCCCGCACCCTCGACGGCGCCGACGTGGACGCCTGCGTGGCGGCCGCGCTCGCCGAACTCCCCGAGGCGACGGAGATCGGCCGCAACGCCCGCCAGGCCCTGGCCCTCGCGGCGGCCGCCGAGAGCACCTTCGCCCTGGTCCCGCTCCTGGAGCACCGCATCGTCGACCACGTCTACAGCTACGGCATCGCCGCCGCCGAGACCGTCCCGGTCGCCCTCGCCCTGACCGTCGCCGCCCGGGGCAGCCTCGCGGAGGCGGTCCCGGCGGCGGCCTGTCTGTCCCGGGTCGCGGACTCCGCACCCGCGCTGGCCGGCGCCCTCACCGGCGCGCTCGGCGGCGGCGCGTCGATCCCCGCCTCCTGGCGGGACGCCTGCCGCACCCTGCCCGGCTGCGTACTGCCCCGGCTCACCGGCACCGACCTGGTCGAACTCGCCGGTCTCCTGCACGCCACGCAACCGTCCCGACCGGAAGGACGAGGCACCACGCCATGACCCCCCTGACCCCGGACCACAGCACCACCGCATCCCTCGACGAGCGCGTCACCGGCGCGCTCGTCGGCGCGGCCGTCGGCGACGCGCTCGGCGGTCCCGTCGAGGGCTACTCCCCCGAGCAGATCGTCGAACGCCACGGCGGCCGCGTGCACGGCGTCGTCGGCCCCTGGAACGGCGACGCCTGGCGCACCGCCCGCCCCGTCGCCCCGTACCACAAGGGCGACGGCCACGTCACCGACGACACCCTGATGACGCACGCGCTGGTCCGGGTCTACGGCACGGTCCGCGACCATCTCGACGCCTACGCCGTCGCCGAACACCTGGTCCCGGACCTGATCACGAACCCGCGCTGGATCCCGGAACTGGAGGCCGAGGCGCTCCCGCTCCAGCGCGTCTTCCTGGCCGAGAAGTGGCTGGTCGCACGGATCCACTACGGACACGTGGACCCGCGCGAGGCGGGTACCGGCAACATCGTCAACTGCGGTGCCGCGATGTACATGGCCCCGGTCGGCCTGGTCAACGCGGCCCGTCCCGCGGCCGCCTACACCGAGGCGCTGGACGTCGCGGGCGCGCACCAGTCGTCGTACGGCCGGGAGGCGGCCGGTGTCTTCGCGGCGGCGGTGGCCGCGGCCTGCGCGCCCGGCGCGACCCCGGACTCGGTGGTCGCCGCCTGTCTGTCCCTGGCCAAGGACGGCACCCGGGCCGCGATCGAGGCCGTGTGCGAGGTGGCCGCACGCCACTCGGACTTCGAGTCGGCGCTGGCACCGCTGCGGGCGGCGGTGGCCCCGTACGACACGGTGGGCCCCGACTACCGCGCCCCCTCGCTCGGCGCCCGCCGCCCCTCGCGCCTGCACGCGATCGAGGAACTGCCCGTCGCCCTCGGCATGCTGCTCGTCGCCGGCGGCGACTTCCGGCACGCGGTGCTCGGCGCGGTCAACTACGGCCGCGACTGCGACTCCACCGCCACCATGGCGGGCGCGCTCGCCGGGGCGCTGGGATCGCCGGTCCCGGAGGACTGGGCCAAGACCGTCGCGGAGGCCAGCCGCCTGGACCTGTGGGAACCGGCGGCGGTGCTCACCGCGGTCGCGCGGGAGGTCTTCGCGCGTGACGTACGGCGCCGCCGGGCCCACGAGGAGGCGTTCGCCGCGATCGGGGGCGTCGGATGCTCCGAGTGACCTGGGTCCAGCCGGAGGACCTGATCGGCCACGAGCTGCGCCAGGCACGGCTGGACGGCCGCGACGCGTCGGCGGTCGCGGCCCGCTGGCGGGCGGCGGGCGGCGGCGGGGCACCGGCCCGGGCGGGCGCCTCGCCGGGGCCCGCCTCCCCCCGCCTCCGCCGCCTGGCGGAAGACCTCCTGGACGAACTGGCCGGCCTGCCCAGTCCGCTGGCGGAGGCCGAGCCGACGGAACTCGGCCGGATCAGGGCACTGTGCCCCGACTGGCCCGCCCCGCACCCCGGAGCCCGTGTGCCGCCCGGCCGGCTGGAGGCCGCCTGGCTCGGCCGCGCCGTCGGCTGCCTTCTCGGAAAACCCGTCGAGAAGCTTCCCCTCACCGGCATCCGGCTGCTCGGCCGGGCCGCCGGCAACTGGCCCCCGACCGCGTACTTCACCGCCCGGGGCGTCCCCCGCGACCTGCTCGCCACGTACCCCTGGAACCGCCGCTCCGCGCCGACCTCCCTCGCCGAGAACATCGACGGCATGCCGGAGGACGACGACCTCAACTACCCGCTGCTCGGTCTCCTGCTCCTGCGGCGCCACGGCAGGGCCTTCACCACCGACGACGTGGCCCGCCTCTGGCTCGACGAACTCCCGCCCGGCCGCACCTTCACCGCCGAACGCGTCGCCCTCCGCAACCTCCTCACCGGCCTCGAACCCCCGCACACCGCCCGCCACCGCAACCCCTTCCGCGAGTGGATCGGCGCCCTGATCCGCGCCGACGTGCACGGCTGGACCAACCCGGGCGACCCGGGCGCCGCCGCCGGGCAGGCGCACCGCGACGCGATCCTCAGCCACACCGCCAACGGTGTCCACGCGGCCATGTTCGCGGCGGCCGTCGTCGCCACCGCCGCCCCCGCCGGCGCTCCGGACGTCCACGCCTGTCTGCGCGCCGGACTCGCGGTCGTACCCCCGGGTTCCCGCCTCGCCGTGGCCGTCCGGCACGCCGTACGGCTCGCGGGCGCGCACGACGACTTCGACACGGTCGTGGACCGGCTCCACGCCGTCCACTCCCCGGCCCACCACTGGGTGCACGCGGTCCCCAACACCGCCCTGATCGCCGCCGCGCTCACCCACGCGGACGGCGACTTCACCGGCTCGGTCTCGCGGGTCGTCTCCGGCGGCTGGGACACCGACTCCAACGGCGCCACCGTGGGCGGCGTCGCCGGACTGCTCGCCGGTTCCCCCGCCGCGCTGCCCGTGCACTGGACGGCCCCGCTGAAGAACCGCCTCGCCACCTCCGTCGGCGACTTCGACGGCACCGGCTTCGACGCCCTCGCCCACCTCACCCACCGGGAGGCCACCCGCCCATGCCCGAGCCCGCCGCCCCTCGCCCCGTCTCCCCTCCCCTGACCGGCCTGCGCGTCCTCGATCTCGCCACGCTCTTCGCGGGGCCGCTCGCCGCCACCATGCTCGGCGACTTCGGCGCCGAGGTGATCAAGGTCGAGCACCCCACCCGGCCCGACCCCTCCCGGGGACACGGTCCCTCGAAGGACGGTGTGGGGCTGTGGTGGAAGCTGCTGGGCCGCAACAAGCGCACGATCACCCTGGATCTGTCGAAACCCGCCGGGCGCACCACCCTGCTCCGTCTCGCCGCCACCGCCGACGTGGTCGTCGAGAACTTCCGGCCGGGCACGCTGGAGAAGTGGGACCTGGGCTGGGACGAGCTGTCCGCCGTCAACCCGCGCCTGGTCCTGACCCGGGTCACCGGCTTCGGCCAGTTCGGACCCTACGCGCGCCGCCCCGGCTTCGGCACCCTCGCCGAGGCCATGAGCGGTTTCGCCGCGATGACCGGCGAGCCCGACGCCCCGCCGACGCTGCCGCCGTTCGGCCTCGCCGACTCCATCGCGGCGCTGGCGACGGCGTACGCCGTGATGACGGCGCTGGCCGCCCGGGAGCGCACCGGCGAGGGCCAGGTCGTCGACATGGCGATCATCGAGCCGATCCTGACCGTGCTGGGCCCGCAGCCCCTCTGGTACGACCAGCTCGGCCACGTCCAGCCGCGCACCGGCAACCGCTCGCAGAACAACGCCCCGCGCAACACCTACCGCACCGCCGACGGCACCTGGGTCGCCGTCTCCACCTCGGCCCAGTCGGTCGCCGAGCGGGTGATGCGGCTGGTGGGCCGCCCGGAGCTGATCGACGAGCCCTGGTTCACGACGGGCGCCGACCGGGCCCGGCACGCCGACGTGCTGGACGCGGCGGTCGGGGACTGGATCGCCCGGCACTCCCGCGCGGACGTGCTCGCCGCGTTCGAGAAGGCCGAGGCGGCCGTCGCGCCGGTCCAGGACGTGCGGGACGTGATGACCGATCCGCAGTACCGGGCCCTGGACACCGTCACCACGGTCGACGATCCCGAGCTGGGCCCGCTGCGCATGCAGAACGTCCTCTTCCGGCTCTCCGCCACCCCGGGCGCGATCCGCTGGGCGGGCCGCCCGCACGGCGCCGACACCGAGGAGGTGCTGACCGGGCTGGGGCTCACCCCGGCGGACGTCAAGGAGCTGCGTGAGGAGGGCGTCGTATGACCGCACCCCCGCTGACCTGGCTCTACGTGCCGGGTGACCGGCCCCCGGTGGTCGCCAAGGCGTTGGCCGCCGGTGCCGACGTGGTGGTCGTCGACCTGGAGGACGCGGTCGCCGCCGACCGCAAGGAGTACGCCCGTGACGCCACGGCCGAGCTGCTCGCCGAGCCGCAGCCGGTGCCGGTGCACGTCCGCGTCAACGCCCTGGACGGTCCGCTCGCCGCCGGGGACCTGGCGGCGCTGGCCGCGCTGCCGGGTCTGTCGGGGCTGCGGCTGCCCAAGGTGACGTCGCCGGAGCAGGTGACCGGCGTCGCCGCGCTGACCTGCGGACCGCCGCTGTACGCCCTGCTGGAGACGGCCCTGGGGGTGGAGCGGGCGTACCGGATCGCCGCGGCCCATCCGGCGCTGCGCGGGATCGCCCTCGGTGAGGCGGACCTCCGTGCCGATCTGGGCGTGCGCGGGGACGCGGGCCTGGACTGGTCGCGCTCGCGCGTGGTCGTGGCCGCGCGGGCGGCCGGCCTTGCGCCGCCGTCCCAGACGGTGCATCCGGACACCCGGGACCTGGAGGGTCTGGCGGCGTCCTGTGCCCACGGCCGCGCCCTGGGCTTCCTGGGGCGGGCCGCGATCCACCCGCGCCAGCTGCCGATCATCGAGCGGGCCTATCTCCCCACCGAGCGGGAGCTGGAGGAGGCGGAGACGATTCTCAAGGCGGCCACGGTCCAGCCGGGTGCGCAGGCGCTGCCGGACGGCCGGTTCATCGACGCGGCGGTGGTGGCCACGGCCCGGCGGACGCTGTCGCTGGCCCGGCGGCCCACCCTGTCCTGAGCCCGGCCCGGCATACGCCGAGGGCGCCCGGGGAGTCCCGGGCGCCCTCGGCGGCGTACCTTGCGGGCGGGGTCAGCCCTTCTTGGCGGAGTCGGCGCCGTTCGTCACGCCCTCGGCGTCCTTCGCGTCGTCCGTGTCCGCCGCCGCGTCGTCCGTGTCCTCGGGGGCCTTCGCAGCCCCGGGGACGTCGGTCTTCCCGGGAGCCTCCTCGGTGCCCGCGGTGTCCGGGTCATCGGCCGCGGTGTCCGCGGAGGCCGTCCCCGCGTCCTCCTTCGCGTCCTTCTCCCCTTCGGACCCGGCGCCGCCGTCGGCGGACTCGGCGCCCGGCTCCACCACGGCCTCCCGGCCCGGCCGCATCCGTGCCGAGAGCACCATGTACAGCACGGCGAGCAGGAACACGAAGAGCGCGGTCCAGTTGTTCAGCCGGAGACCCAGGATGTGGTGGGCGTCGTCGACGCGCATGTACTCGATCCAGAAGCGGCCCGCGCAGTACGCCGCCACGTACAGCGCGAAGGCACGCCCGTGGCCGAGCTTGAAGCGGCGGTCGGCCCAGATGACGAGCAGCGCGACACCGATGCACCACAGCGACTCGTACAGGAACGTCGGATGGTAGGTGCCCGGCACCCGTCCGTCCGACGTCGAGGTGATCTCCACGGCCCACGGCAGGTCGGTCGCCTTGCCGTACAGCTCCTGGTTGAACCAGTTGCCCCAGCGGCCGATGGCCTGCGCGAGGGCGATACCGGGGGCGACGGCGTCGGCGTACGCGGGCATCGGGACGCCCCGGCGGCGGGCACCGATCCAGGCGCCCACCGCACCGAACGCGATGGCGCCCCAGATGCCGAGGCCGCCCTCCCAGATCTTGAAGGCGTCGACCCAGTCACGGCCCTCGCTGAAGTACAGCTGGTAGTCCGTGATCACGTGGTAGAGGCGTCCGCCGACCAGGCCGAAGGGAACGGCCCAGACCGCGATGTCGGCCACCGTGCCCGGCCGCCCGCCCCGGGCGATCCAGCGCTTGTTGCCGAGCCAGACGGCAACGAAGACGCCGATGATGATGCAGAACGCGTAGCCGCGCAGCGGGATGGGACCGAGGTGCAGCACCCCGCGCGACGGGCTGGGAATGAAGGCAAGTTCCATGGCAGGGTCGACGCTACCGTGTCGGACGGGGGGCGCGGCGGGCAGCCCGGCTACGGGTCCGTAACGAGCGGGCGCGCTACTTGTTGGCGTCCTCCACCATCTGCTTGAGCTTGGCCGGGGTCATGGAGCGGTCCTGGTAGATGTTCTTGCCGTCCAGGAGCACGGTCGGGGTGCCGCTGAAGCCGCCGTTCTGGAAGGCCTTGTTGGACTTCTCCACCCAGCTGTTGTGCTTGCCGTTCTTCACGCACTCCTGGAACAGGGTGGTGTCGAGGCCGTCGACCTTGCCCGCCAGGTCGAGCAGCTTGTTCTCGTCGGCGAAGGCGTCGTCGGTCTCCGGCGGCTGGTTGTCGTACAGCACGTCGTGGTACGGCGGGAACTTTCCGGCGTCCTGGGCACAGGCGGCGGCGTTGGCCGCCTTGCGGGAGCCGGTGCCGCCCATGTTGCCGTCGATGATGGTCGCCAGGTGGTACTCGACCTTGAGCTGCCCGGCGTCGGTCAGCTCGTGAATGGTGTTGCGGTACGCCAGCTCGAAGGCCTTGCAGGCCGGGCAGCGGAAGTCCTCCCAGACGGTGAGCGTGGACTTGGCGCTCTCCTTGCCGACGGGGATCGCGAGGCCGTCCTTGCCCTGCGCCCCCGAAGGCGCCACGACCGGACCTGCCGACTCGCTGCCGTCGTCCTTGCCCGCGTTCGCGGCGACCACGCCGATCACCGCCGCGAGGCCCAGCACGCAGACCACGCTCGCGCCGACGATCAGCGCACGGCGGCGCTTGTCCCTGGACCTCTGCTTCTCGCGCTCGGCCGCCAGCTTCTCCCGGGCGCCGCGCTTTCCCTGTCGGTTCTTCTCGCTCACACCCCGCAGAACGAACCGGGGAGGCGCAGCGCGCCTCCCCGGTCCCAGGTCCACTCGTACGAGGGACCTCTGTCACCTGCTGGTGCTCATGCCCGTCCGCGCACGCCCTTCGCCAGGTCGGCGGCGAGGGCGCGGACGCCCTCCAGGCCGGCCGCGTCGTCGGGCGCGTCCAGCATCCGCTTGACGAAGGCCGAGCCGACGATCACGCCGTCGGCGAAGCCGGCCACCTCGGCGGCCTGGGACGCGTTGGAGACGCCGAGGCCGACGCAGACCGGGGTGTCGGTGGTGGCGCGGGTGCGGCGCACCAGGTCCTCGGCCTGCGCCCCGACCGACTCGCGGGTGCCGGTGACGCCCATGAGGGAGGCGGCGTAGACGAAGCCGCTGCCGGCCGCGGTGATCTCAGCCAGGCGCGCGTCCTTGCTGCTGGGCGCGACCACGAAGACCGTGGCGAGCCCGTGCTTGTCCGCGTGCTCCCGCCACAGCGCCGACTCCTGGACCGGCAGGTCGGGCAGGATGCACCCGGCGCCGCCCGCCTCGGCCAGCTCGGCGGTGAAGCGCTCCACGCCGTAGCGGTCGATCGGGTTCCAGTACGTCATGACGAGGATCGGCTTGCCGGTGGCCTCGTGCGCCTCGCGGACCGTGCGCATCACGTCGGCGATCTTCACACCGCCGCGCAGCGCGATGTCGTCGGCGGTCTGGATCACCGGGCCGTCGAGCACCGGGTCGCTGTGCGGCAGGCCCACCTCGACGACGTCGGCGCCGCCGTCGAGCGCGGCCTTGACCGCCTCGATGCCGCCGGTCACGGTCGGGAACCCGGCCGGGAGGTAGGCGATCAGAGCGGCGCGGCCCTCGGACTTCGCGGCCGCGAGGGTGTCGTTCAGCAGCTGTACGTTCCCGCTCACTTGGCGTCCCCCTCGATCTCCGCGGCGCCGGTCTCGTCGGCGGCGACCTCGGCGTCGGTGTCGTACAGCCCGAAGTAGCGGGCGGCGGTGTCCATGTCCTTGTCGCCGCGGCCGGACAGGTTGACCACGATCAGCCCGTCCTTGCCCAGCTCCCTGCCGACCTCCAGGGCACCGGCCAGCGCGTGGGCGCTCTCGATGGCCGGGATGATGCCCTCGGTGCGCGACAGCAGGCGCAGGGCCTGCATGGCGGCGTCGTCGGTGACCGCGCGGTACTCGCCGCGGCCGGAGTCCTTGAGGTAGGCGTGCTCCGGGCCGATGCCGGGGTAGTCCAGACCGGCCGAGATCGAGTACGGCTCGGTGATCTGGCCCTCGTCGTCCTGGAGGACGTAGGACCGGGAGCCGTGCAGGATGCCGGGCTCGCCCGCGGTCAGGGTCGCCGCGTGCTCGCCGGTCTCCACGCCGTGCCCGGCGGGCTCGCACCCGATGAGGCGGACGTCCGCGTCGGGGATGAAGGCGTGGAAGAGGCCGATGGCGTTGGAGCCGCCGCCGACGCAGGCGATCGCGGCGTCGGGCAGGCGCCCGGCCTGCTCCAGGAGCTGGCGCCTGGCCTCCACGCCGATGACGCGGTGGAAGTCGCGGACCATCGCCGGGAAGGGGTGGGGCCCCGCGACGGTGCCGAACAGGTAGTGGGTGCGGTCGACGTTGGCGACCCAGTCGCGGAAGGCCTCGTTGATCGCGTCCTTCAGCGTGCGGCTGCCGGACTTCACCGCGATGACCTCGGCGCCGAGCATGCGCATGCGGGCCACGTTGAGGGCCTGGCGGCGGGTGTCGATCTCGCCCATGTAGATGGTGCAGTCGAGGCCGAAGAGGGCGCAGGCCGTTGCCGTGGCCACGCCGTGCTGGCCCGCGCCGGTCTCGGCGATGACGCGGGTCTTGCCCATGCGCTTGGTGAGCAGGGCCTGGCCGAGCACGTTGTTGATCTTGTGCGAGCCGGTGTGGTTCAGGTCCTCGCGCTTGAGGAAGATCCTGGCTCCGCCGGCTTCGGCGGCGAAACGGGGGACCTCGGTGAGGGACGAGGGGCGGCCCGTGTAGTGGACCAGCAGGTCGTCCAGCTCGCGGGCGAACTCGGGGTCGGACTTGGCCTTGTCGTACTCGACGGCGACCTCGTCGACCGCCGCGACGAGGGCCTCGGGGATGAACTTGCCCCCGAAGGCGCCGAAGTAGCCCTCGGCGGAGGGGACTTGGCCCTCCGGGTCGGGGATGAAGAAGTTGCTGGGCATGCGTGAACCTCACGGTGAGTGTCTGGTGTGGACAGAATCGCCGTGGGGGCGGGGTGGATCAGACCGCTCCGGGCCGTGTGTGGCTGCTCGCGCACACGCGACGGAGTCGCAGATTCAATACAGCCCCGCGCCCCTTGTGGGGCGCGTGAGCCATCGCATGCCGTTGACCTGACCGGGCTCGTCGCCGATGACGTACCGCACCCGGCGGCCGTGCACCCGGCGTGCGGGAGCGCGGCAGCCTCGGGGCCGGCAGCCGCGCGCGAGGCGGGCGTACGGGTCCCGGGGGGCCGGAGTGCGTACGGAGGTCACGGGGTCAGCCTACCGGGGGTCAGCCCCGGCCGTGGCGGAGTGCGGGATGTTCGCCCGCCGCCACCAGGTCGGAGACCGCCGTCTTCGGGTCGCGGCCGGTGACCAGGGACTCGCCGACCAGGACGGCGTCGGCGCCCTCGTTGGCGTAGGCGATGAGGTCGTGCGGGCCGCGGACGCCGGACTCGGCGACCTTGACGATGTGCGCGGGGATCTCCGGGGCGACCCGCTCGAACGTGCCGCGGTCGACCTCGAGCGTCTTCAGATTGCGGGCGTTGACGCCGATGACCTTGGCGCCCGCGTCCACGGCGCGCTCGACCTCGTCCTCGTCGTGCACCTCGACCAGCGGGGTGAGGCCGATGGACTCGGCGCGCTCGATCAGCGACTCCAGGGCCGGCTGCTCGAGGGCCGCGACGATCAGCAGCACGAGGTCGGCGCCGTGGGCGCGGGCCTCCCACAGTTGGTACGAGGTGACGATGAAGTCCTTGCGCAGCACGGGGATGTCCACGCGCGCGCGGACCGAGTCCAGGTCGGCCAGCGAGCCGCCGAAGCGGCGCTCCTCGGTGAGGACGGAGATGACGGCGGCGCCGCCCGCCTCGTAGTCGGCGGCGAGTCCGGCCGGGTCGGCGATGGCCGCCAGCGCGCCCTTGGAGGGGCTGGAGCGCTTGACCTCGCAGATGACCTTGACGCCGTCGCCGCGCAGCGCGGCCACGCCGTCCTTGGCGGGGCGAGCCTTGGCCGCGCGCTCCTTGAGCTCGTCGAGGCTGACGCGCGCCTGCCGCTCCGCGAGGTCGGCACGGACTCCGTCGATGATCTCGTCGAGCACACTCACGCGAGCGGCCCCCTTTCAGACGGCAAAACGTGTGGTCAC
Organism: Streptomyces sp. NPDC001599; assembly: GCF_042893535.1. Lineage (NCBI taxonomy): Bacteria > Bacillati > Actinomycetota > Actinomycetes > Kitasatosporales > Streptomycetaceae > Streptomyces > Streptomyces sp. NPDC001599. Next base: position 723,948 of record NZ_JBIAVA010000001.1, on the reverse strand, counting down.
TGTGATGGTATCCGCAGCCGGGCACCGGCCCCGCATCCGCCCGATCCCAGTCCCAGTACCTGGACGTCCCATGGACGATCAAGGCAGGAGCCAGCCACCGAACGGCAGGTTCCGGACAACGGTGAAGACCAGCAGCAACGTCCCCAGCGTCCACAGGTGGACCGGTCCGAGGTCGATGCGTACGGGACGGCCCCGGGCCGCGCGGATCACCCAGACGGTCCACAGGACGGCGAAGCCCAGATAGGCGAGGACGGCGGGCGCGTTGGCGTGCAGCGCGGCCGTCAGGTCGCCGTGGACGAAGGCGTGGGCGCTGCGCAGGCCGCCGCAGCCGGGACAGTAGACGCCCGTGAAGCGCAGCAGGGGGCAGACGGGGTAGTGGCCGGGCTCGTAGGGGTCCACGCTCCCCACGTAGGCGAAGGCCCCGGCGACGGCCGCGAGCACTCCGGCCGGGACGGCGAGGCGGAGGGCCGCGCCGCGCGGCAGGGGGATGCTGGTCCGGCCGGGTTTCCCGCTCTCGACGTCCACGCCCGCATTCTGCCCCCGGCGGCGTCCACCCGCACGTGAGGGGCGGCCCCGGCACGGTGGTGCCGATCCGCCCCTCGGGAGGTCCGTGCCCGGGTCAGCCCTTGGCGCCGGCCTGCGCACGCTCGCCCGCGACCTGGTGCACCGGGTGGTTCTGCTTCGGCTGGCCGAGGCCCATCATCTTCATGACGTAGCCGACGACACCACCGAGGAGCACGACCGCCATGCCGGCCCAGAAGCCCCACGGCTGGGCCGCCACCATGAACATGCCCGCGATGCAGAAACCGATGAAGGCGATGATGACACCGGTCCAGGCGGCCGGGGTGTGACCGTGGCTGCTGCCCGCCATTGCTTGCTCCTCGTTGCTGTGTGCCAAGTCTGAGCAGGACGCTCGCAGCCATTGTCCCGCACGGGGGCACGCGCCGTGAGCGGGGGTGCTCCAGTGGGTGAACCCGGGTCGGGACACAGGGCGGGAGGCGGGTCAGGCGCTGGTGGGGTCCTCGCCCCGGTCGATGGCCTTCCACAGGTCCTCGGGGCGGTCCGGATCGACGGTCTGCGGCCTGCGCCGCGGGGCGCCGCTGCGTTCGTAGCGGCCGGACATCGCGGGCCACTGGCGGCCGTAGCGCAGCGCGAGCAGCCCGGCCAGCAGGAGCAGGGCGCCGCCCACGGCGGCGACGTACGGCCAGGCGGTGTGCGAGAGCGCGTCGACGGTGGCCGAGGTGTCGCCGGCCGCCTTCGCGGCCTGGTCGTCGAGGGCGGAGCTGTCGGAGGCGCCGGCCAGGGCGGCGGCGACGGTGCCCGCGCCGCTCAGCGCGAGCAGCGCGGCGACGGCGAAGCGGCCGGCCCGGCGGACGGCGAAGACGGCGACGAGCGCGGCGAGGCCGACTATGGCGAGCGACGCGGGTACGCCCGTGACGTCGCTGCCCTTGGCGGTCAGGGTGAACGCGCCGCCGGCCACCGTCGCGGTGCCCTCCGCCCACTCCTGCCGGGTGGCGAGCAGGGCGACGGCGGCGCCGAGCGCGCCGCACAGCAGGGCGACGGCGAGGCTCCGGCGGCCGGCCCGGGCGGGGCCTGCGGCTGGGGTACGGGGGTGAGGAACGGCTGTCACGTACTCCACTATCACCCGAACCCCGGGCGAACCGTCACCCGGGGTTCGCATTGGGGGCGTGAGAATCGCCCCACCGGTCCGACCGGTCGGCCCTATTGCGCCAGCCGGTTGGCCGTGTGTACGGCCCTCAGCACGGCCGCCGCCTTGTTGCGGCACTCGGTGTCCTCGGCGACCGGGTCGGAGTCGGCGACGACGCCCGCGCCCGCCTGGACGTAGGCGGTGCCGTCGCGCAGCAGGGCGGTGCGGATGGCGATGGCGGTGTCGGAGTCGCCGGCGAAGTCGAGGTAGCCGACGCAGCCGCCGTACAGCCCGCGCCGGGAGGGTTCGAGTTCGTCGATGATCTGCAGGGCGCGCGGCTTGGGCGCGCCGGAGAGGGTGCCGGCCGGGAAGCAGGCGGTGAGGACGTCGAAGGCGGTGCGGTCCGGGGCGACCCGGCCGGTGACCGTCGAGACGATGTGCATGACGTGGGAGTACCGCTCGACGGACATGAAGTCGACGACCTCGACGGAGCCCGGTTCGCAGACGCGGCCGAGGTCGTTGCGGCCGAGGTCGACCAGCATCAGGTGCTCGGCGCGCTCCTTGGGGTCGGCGAGCAGTTCGTCGGCGAGGACCTGGTCCTCCTGCGGGGTGGCGCCGCGCGGGCGGGTGCCGGCGATGGGATGCACCATGGCGCGCCCGTCCTCGACCTTGACCAGCGCCTCGGGGGACGAGCCGACGACGTCGAAGCCGTCGAGGCGCAGCAGGTACATGTACGGGGAGGGGTTGGTGGCCCGCAGGACCCGGTAGACGTCGAGCGCGCTCGCCGTGCAGGGCGTCTCGAAGCGCTGGGAGGGGACGACCTGGAAGGCCTCGCCCGCGCGGATGCGCTCCTTGATGTCCTCGACGGCGTCCTGGAAGTCGGACCCGCCCCACAGCGCGGTGTACTCGGGCAGTTCGGACGGCGGCAGCGCGGCCGGGGGCTGCGCGACGGCGCGCGTGAGGTCGGCCTCCATGACGTCCAGCCGGGCGATCGCGTCGGCGTAGGCCTCGTCGACGCCGGTCTCCAGGTCGTTGTGGTTGATCGCGTTGGCGATCAGCAGGACCGAGCCCTCCCAGTGGTCCATGACGGCGAGGTCGCTGGTGAGCAGCATGGTCAGCTCGGGCAGCTTCAGGTCGTCGCGCTCCCCCGGGCCGACCTTCTCCAGGCGGCGCACGATGTCGTAGCCGAGGTAGCCCACCATGCCGCCGGTGAAGGGCGGCAGGCCCAGGTCGTGGGCGAGGTCGCGCGGGGTGTGCAGGGCCTCGACGGTGGCGCGCAGGGCGGCGAGCGGGTCGCCGTCGGTGGGGACGCCGACGGGCGGGGTGCCCTGCCAGTGGGCCCGGCCGTCCTTCTCGGTCAGGGTGGCGGCGCTGCGGACGCCGATGAAGGAGTAGCGAGACCATTGGAACGCCGCGCGGCCGTTCTCGGCGGACTCCAGCAGGAAGGTGCCGGGGCGCTCGGCGGCGAGCTTGCGGTACAGCGCCACGGGGGTGTCGCCGTCGGCGAGGAGCTTGCGGCTCACCGGGATCACCCGGCGGTCGGCGGCGAGCTTGCGGAAGGTGTCGAGGTCCATGTCATGCGTGACGTCCATGGCGGCAGACCCTACTGACCCGCGCCGGGCGCGTCGGCGGCCGCGGCGTCCTCGGCGGCCCCGGATCCCTCGGCGAGGAGCACGTCGGTGTCGAAGCAGGTGCGGGTCCCGGTGTGGCAGGCGGCGCCCACCTGGTCGACCTTGACGAGGACGGTGTCGGCGTCGCAGTCCAGGGCGACGGACTTCACCCACTGGAAGTGTCCCGAGGTGTCGCCCTTGACCCAGTACTCCTGGCGGCTGCGCGACCAGTAGGTGCAGCGGCCGGTGGTCAGCGTGCGGTGCAGCGCCTCGTCGTCCATCCAGCCGAGCATCAGCACCTCTCCGGTGTCGTACTGCTGGGCGATGGCGGGCAGGAGGCCGTCGGCGCTGCGCTTGAGGCGGTCGGCGATCTCCGGGGCGAGCGGGCCGGAACGCCGGGGGCTGCCGCCGGTGGGGGAGCTGCTGGTCATGCGCCCATTGTGCCGCGCGGGAAGGACACGCCCCCGGGACGTCCATTGGGCGGACCCGGCCCGCCGCCGTAGGCTGACCGCATGTCGACTTTCGCCAAGCGTGAACGACTTCTGCTCGCGGATCTGTTGGAGACGGCGGGTCCGGACGCCCCCACCCTGTGCGAGGGCTGGCGGACCCGTGACCTGGCCGCGCACGTGGTGGTGCGCGAGCGGCGTCCGGACGCGGCCGGGGGCGCCCTGATCAAGCCGCTGGCGTCCCGCCTCCACCGGGTGCGGGAGGAGTACGGCGCGAAGCCGTACGAGGAGCTGCTCCAGCTGATCCGCACCGGCCCGCCCCGCTTCTCCCCCTTCCAGCTCAAGCAGGTCGACGAGGCGGCGAACACGGTCGAGTTCTACGTCCACTCCGAGGACGTCCGCCGGGCCCAGGGCGACTGGTCGCCGCGCGAGCTGGACCCGGTCTTCCAGGACGCCCTGTGGTCCCGCCTGGAGCGGGCCGCCCGGCTGATGGGCCGCGGCATCCCGACGGGCCTGGTGCTGCGGCGCCCGAACGGCCAGACGACGGTCGCCCACCGGGGTACGCCGGTGGTGACGGCGACGGGCGAGCCGTCCGAGCTGCTGCTGTTCGCGTACGGCCGGCAGAGCGCCGCGAAGGTGGAGCTGGAGGGCGAGGAGAACGCGATCGCCAAGCTGCGGGAGACGAAGCAGCTGGGCATCTGACCTCCGCCGCTCACTTCGGCAGCTCGGCCCGCCGTACGCCCGGCGCGCACAGGGCTACGACCCCGCCGAGGCCGCAGACCGCGGCGCTGACGGCGAAGACGGGGCCGGTGCCCCAGACGCCGATGGCCGCGGCGGACAGCGGCATGCTCAACGGGGCGATCCCCAGGCTGACGATGCCGCCGACGGCGGTGACGCGCCCCAGGTAGGCGGGGTCGGACTGGGTCTGCAGCAAAGCGCCGCACATGGCGCCGCTGAGCCCCGTGAGCAGGCCGACGAGCACCGCCGTACCGACGGCGACGGGGAGGCCGGGCGCGTGTGCCAGGGCGGCGATCGCGGCCGCGCCGGGGATGATGGCGCCGGCGGTGACGTACCCGGCGTGCGGCAGGCGTCCCCGTACGGTCAGCAGCAGGGCCGCGGCTCCGGCACCCGTCCCGAACCCGGCGAGCACCCAGCCCATCCCGGACGCGCCCCAGCCCCGCTCGTCGGCGAGCAGGGTGAGGCCCACGTTGAGGGGGCCGACGAAGCCCAGGTCGCCGAGGGCGATGGTCACCATGAGCGGGCCGAGCACGCGGTGGCGGCGGATGTAGCGCAGTCCGCCCACCAGGTCCCGCCAGGCGGTGGTCTCGCGTGCGGCGCTCGCGTCGTCGGCCGGCAGGTCACGCATCCGTACGGAGATCAGCAGCGGCACGGACACGGCGATCAGCAGCCCCGCGAACGCGAAGGCCGCCGCCGCGCCGCCGAGCGCCACGCCGAGTCCGCCGAGCGGGGCGCCCACGACGGCGGCGAAGCGTATGGCGAGGCCGCGCATGCCCTGGACGCGGGCGAGCTGGTCCTCGTGGGTGATCCGCGCCGGGAGCGCCCCCACGGCAGGCATGAACACCGCGTCGACGGTGCCGAAGACGACGGCGAGCAGGGCGAGGAGCCACAGCCCGGGGTCGGTGGCGAACAGCACGGCGGCGACCGCGAGGACGGTGACGCACCGCACGGTGTCGCTGCCGATGACGACCCGGCGCGGCCCCAGCCGGTCGGCGACCACTCCCCCACCGAGCATGAGCAGCGCCCGGGGCACCGCGCTGACGGCGGTGACGAGGCCGGCCTGGGCGGGGCTGCCGTTCTGCACGGCGGCCCAGGACAGCGCGAGGAAGAACACCATGTCGCCGACCATGGACGCGGTGTAGGCGGTGACCCAGCGCAGGACGTTGGGGTCACGGTGGGCGGGGCGCTCCGGGGCGGTGGGGGCCCGGCGGGCGGCTATGTCGGTGAGGTCGGACACCGGGTCATGCAGCCCAGTCACGGAGGAGTCGAGCGGTTTCGTTGAGGTCGGTCTCGTCGCTGCGGATGTCGGAGACGAGTTTGGCCCAGTCACCCGGCCGTGGGTCGATCGGCGTTCCGGAGGCCTCCATGTACGCCCGGACGCAGCCGATGCCGATCGACGCGTTGTAGTCGGTGAACGGCCGGAGCCTCAGCGCGGTGTGCAGGAACGTGGCCGCTCGGGCCGGGATCTCCTCGTAGTAGGGCTCTCCCGCGACGCGCTCGTACCTGTGCCGCTCAGCCATGCAATGAAGGGCGCCCCAGTCCCGGATGGGCGTGTTCGGCGGCGAGACCTCGACCTGGACGCAGAGGACCCAGCCGGCATCGACGTAGAGCGTCACCGCAGTCCCGCCGGGAAGCGCTCTTCGAAGTCGGCCATGATCTCGCGCGCGTACTTCGACGCCCCTTCGACGAACCGCTGCTTCTGCCGTCGGCGCACCACGTCCTCGGTCAGTATGTCGTGCGCGAGCCGTTTGATCGCGACGCCCTGCTCCTTGGCCTCCGCGCGCAGCTCGGCCAGCTCTTCCTCGGTGAACTCAATCGTGATCCCAGGCATATGAGCACCTTAGCGGGAGCGCAACCGCGACCACTACCGCCTTCACTACCGCGAGCGACCGCTCGAACTAACGAACGGGATGCCCCGCCCCCCGCAGCGTCTCCTTCACCTCGCCGATCCGCAGGTCGCCGAAGTGGAAGACGGACGCCGCCAGGACCGCGTCCGCGCCCGCCTCGACCGCCGGGGCGAAGTGGGCGAGGCTGCCCGCGCCGCCGGAGGCGATGACCGGGACACTCACGTGCTTGCGGACCGCCGCCAGCATCTCCAGGTCGTAGCCGTCCTTCGTGCCGTCGGCGTCCATCGAGTTGAGCAGGATCTCCCCCGCGCCCAGCTCGGCGGCCCGGTGCGCCCACTCCACGGCGTCGATGCCGGTGCCGCGCCGGCCGCCGTGGGTGGTCACCTCGAAGGTGCCGGCCTCGGTGCGGCGGGCGTCGACCGACAGCACCAGGACCTGGCGTCCGAAGCGCTCGGCGATCTCGCGGATCAGGTCGGGGCGGGCGATGGCGGCGGTGTTGACGCCCACCTTGTCCGCGCCGGCCCGCAGCAGCTTGTCGACGTCCTCGGCGGTGCGCACCCCGCCGCCGACGGTCAGCGGGATGAACACCTGCTCGGCGGTGCGGCGCACCACGTCGTAGGTCGTCTCGCGGTTGCCCGACGAGGCGGTGATGTCCAGGAACGTCAGCTCGTCGGCGCCCTCGGCGTCGTACACCTTGGCCATCTCGACGGGGTCGCCCGCGTCGCGCAGGTTCTGGAAGTTGACGCCCTTGACGACCCGGCCGTTGTCCACGTCCAGGCAGGGGATGACTCGGACCGCCAGGGTCATGAATCCACGGCTCCTCTATACGCTTCCACTTCGACCGACACCAGCACCCGCGAGTCGATGAAGCCCTGCACGACCAGCAGGGTCGTGACCGGGCGCACGGAGTCGAACAGCTCCTTGTGGGCGCGGCCCACCGCATCGACGTCACGGGAATGTGCCAGGCACACACGGGTCCGGATCACGGACTCGATGCCGAGCCCGAACTCGGCGAGGGCCTCGACGGCGGTGCCGAAGGCCACCTTGGTCTGCTCGTACGGGTCGCCCTCGCCGTAGAGCATGGCGCCCTTGAAGGCGGTGGTGCCCGCCACGATGACACGGTCACCCGCCGCCACGGCCCGTGCGAAACCGAAGGACTCTTCCCAGGGACTTCCGCTCTGCACGCGCCGTACGGCTTCGGATGTCATGTGGACACAGCCTCCAGGGCCTCTTCCAGGGTGAACGCCTTCGCGTAGAGGGCTTTCCCGACGATGGCCCCCTCGACACCGTCCGGGACGAGCCCGGCGATCGCGCGCAGGTCGTCCAGGGAGGACACGCCGCCCGAGGCCACGACCGGGCGGTCGGTGGCCGCACAGACGTTCTTCAGGAGCTCCAGGTTGGGGCCCTGGAGGGTGCCGTCCTTGGCGATGTCGGTGACGACGTACCGGGCGCAGCCCTCCTTGTTCAGGCGGTCCAGCGTCTCGTAGAGGTCGCCGCCGTCGCGGGTCCAGCCGCGGCCGCGGAGCGTGGTGCCCCGTACGTCCAGGCCGACCGCGATCTTGTCGCCGTGCTCGGCGATGACCTTGGCGACCCACTCGGGGGTCTCCAGGGCGGCGGTGCCCAGGTTCACCCGGGTGCAGCCGGTGGCGAGGGCGGCGGCGAGGGTGTCGTCGTCGCGGATGCCGCCGGACAGCTCCACCTTGATGTCCATCGCCTTGGCGACCTCGGCGATCAGCGCGCGGTTGTCCCCGGTCCCGAACGCCGCGTCCAGGTCCACCAGGTGCAGCCACTCGGCGCCGGAGCGCTGCCAGGCGAGGGCGGCCTCCAGCGGGGAGCCGTAGGAGGTCTCGGTGCCGGACTCGCCGTGCACGAGGCGGACGGCCTGGCCGTCGCGGACGTCGACGGCGGGGAGGAGTTCGAGCTTGCTCATCTCTACCGGGCTCATCTCTAGAGGGTCTCGATCCAGTTGGTGAGGAGCTGGGCGCCGGCGTCGCCGGACTTCTCGGGGTGGAACTGCGTGGCCCACAGCGCGCCGTTCTCCACGGCGGCCACGAAGGGCTCGCCGTGCGTGGACCAGGTGACCCTGGGCGCGGCGATCAGCGGGTTGTGCGATTCCTGGGTCCACTCGTGGACGGCGTAGGAGTGCACGAAGTAGAAGCGGGCGTCGGCGTCCAGGCCGGCGAAGAGCTGGGAGTCGGCCGGTGCGTCGACCGTGTTCCAGCCCATGTGCGGCACGACGTCGGCCTGGAGGGGTCCGACCGTGCCGGGCCACTCGTCCAGGCCCTCGGCCTCCACGTCGTGCTCGATGCCGCGCGAGAAGAGGATCTGCATGCCGACGCAGATGCCCATGACGGGGCGTCCGCCCGACAGCCTGCGGTCGACGATCCAGTCGCCGCGGGCGGCCTTCAGGCCGTCCATGCAGGCGGCGAAGGCGCCGACGCCGGGGACCAGCAGCCCGTCGGCGTTCATGGCCCGGTCGTAGTCGCGGGTGATCTCGACGTCGGCCCCCGCGCGCGCGAGGGCACGCTCGGCGGAGCGGACGTTGCCGAAGCCGTAGTCGAAGACGACGACCTTCTTGGCAGCGGCGGCGGTCAACTCCAGACCTCCAGCCTCAGGACGCCCGCGAGCAGACACATGCCGGCGCCGATGGAGAGCAGCACGATCAGGCCCTTGGGCATCTGCTGCTTGGCGAAGGAGTAGATGCCGCCGAGGAAGAAGAGGCCGACGACGATCAGTGCGGTGGACGTACCGTTCATGGGTTAGAGCGCGCCCTTCGTGGAAGGCAGGATGCCGGCCGCGCGCGGGTCGCGCTCCGAGGCGTAGCGCAGGGCCCGGGCCAGCGCCTTGAACTGGCACTCGACGATGTGGTGCGCGTTGCGCCCGTAGGGCACGTGCACGTGCAGGGCGACCTGGGCCTGGGCGACGAAGGACTCCAGGATGTGCCGGGTCATCGTCACGTCGTACTCGCCGATCATCGGCGCCATGTTCTCGGGCTCGGTGTGCACGAGGTAGGGGCGGCCGGACAGGTCGACGGTGACCTGGGCGAGGGACTCGTCCAGCGGGACCGCGCAGTTGCCGAAGCGGTAGATGCCCACCTTGTCGCCGAGCGCCTGCTTGAAGGCGGCGCCCAGCGCGAGGGCGGTGTCCTCGATGGTGTGGTGGGAGTCGATGTGCAGGTCGCCGTCGGTCTTCACGGTCAGGTCGAACAGACCGTGCCGGCCGAGCTGGTCGAGCATGTGGTCGTAGAAGCCGACGCCGGTGGCGATGTCGGTCTTGCCGGTGCCGTCGAGGTCGATCTCGACGAGGACCGAGGTCTCCTTGGTGGTGCGCTCCACGCGCCCTACGCGGCTCATGTGTGCTGCTCCTTCTTGACTTCACGTACCGCGTCGAGGAACGCGTCGTTCTCCTGCGGGGTGCCGGCGGTGACCCGCAGCCACCCCGGTACGCCGTTGTCCCGGACCAGGACGCCCCGGTCGAGGATCTTCCGCCAGGTCGCGTGGGAGTCCGCGAACCGTCCGAACTGGACGAAGTTGGCGTCGGACTCGGTCACCTCGTAGCCGATGGCGCGCAGTTCGGCGACCAGCCGGTCCCGCTCGGTCTTCAACTGCTCGACGTACTTCAGCAGCGTGTCCGTGTGCTCCAGGGCGGCCAGCGCGGTCGCCTGGGTGACGGCCGACAGGTGGTACGGCAGCCGTACGAGCTGGACGGCGTCGACGACGGCCGGGTGCGCGGCGAGGTAGCCCAGGCGCAGGCCCGCCGCGCCGAACGCCTTCGACATGGTGCGGGAGACGACGAGGTTCGGCCGGCCGTCCAGCAGCGGCAGCAGGGAGGCGCCGTGGCTGAACTCGATGTACGCCTCGTCGACCACGACCATCGACGGCTTCGCCGCCTGGGCGGCCTCGTAGAGGGCGAGGACCGTCTCGGCGGGGACCGCGTTGCCGGTGGGGTTGTTGGGGGTGGTGACGAAGACGACGTCCGGGCGGTGCTCGGCGATCGCCTTCTCCGCGGCGAGGACGTCGATCGTGAAGTCCTCGTGGCGCGGGCCGGAGATCCACCCCGTGCCGGTGCCGCGTGCGATGAGGCCGTGCATCGAGTACGACGGCTCGAAGCCGATCGCGGTGCGGCCGGGCCCGCCGAAGGTCTGGAGCAGCTGCTGGATGACCTCGTTGGAGCCGTTGGCCGCCCAGACGTTGCCCACGTCCAGCGGGTGTCCGGAGGTGTCCGTCAGGTACCGGGCCAGCTGGGTGCGCAGCTCGACCGCGTCCCGGTCCGGGTAGCGGTTGAGGTCGCGGGCGGCCTCGCGGACCCGCTCGGTGATCCGCTCGACCAGCGCCTCGGGCAGCGGGTAGGGGTTCTCGTTGGTGTTCAGCCGTACCGGCACGTCCAGTTGGGGCGCGCCGTAGGGGGACTTGCCGCGCAGCTCGTCCCGTACGGGGAGATCGTCGATGCCGAACGTCACTTGCTCTCCGGGACCTTCCACTCGAACCTCGCCTTGATCGCCGCGCCGTGCGCCGGCAGGTCCTCGGCCTCGGCCAGCGTCACCACGTGCCGCGCGACCTCGGCGAGCGCGTCGCGCGTGTAGTCGACGATGTGGATGCCGCGCAGGAAGGACTGCACGGACAGGCCCGAGGAGTGGCAGGCGCAGCCGCCGGTGGGCAGGACGTGGTTGGACCCGGCCGCGTAGTCGCCGAGGGAGACGGGCGCCCAGGGGCCGACGAAGATCGCGCCGGCGTTCCTGACGCGGTCGGCGACGGCGGCGGCGTCGGCGGTCTGGATCTCCAGGTGCTCCGCGCCGTAGGCGTCCACGACCCGCAGGCCCTCGTCCAGGCCGTCGACGAGGACGATCGCGGACTGGCGGCCGGCCAGGGCGGGGCGGATCCGGTCCTCGATGTGCTTGGTGGCCTCGACCTGCGGCTGCAACTCCTTCTCCACCGCCTCGGCCAGCTCCACGGAGTCGGTGACGAGGACGGCGGCGGCCAGCGGGTCGTGCTCGGCCTGGCTGATCAGGTCGGAGGCGACGTGCACCGGGTCGGCGGTCGAGTCCGCCAGGACGGCGATCTCGGTCGGGCCCGCCTCGGCGTCGATGCCGATCTTCCCGGTGAAGAAGCGCTTGGCGGCGGCGACCCAGATGTTGCCGGGACCGGTGACCATGTGGGCGGGCGGGCAGGACTCGGTGCCGTAGGCGAACATCGCGACGGCGGTGGCACCGCCCGCGGCGTACACCTCGTCCACGCCGAGCAGGGCGCAGGCGGCCAGGATGGTGGGGTGCGGGATGCCGCCGAACTCGGCCTGCGCGGGCGAGGCGAGCGCGATCGAGCCGACCCCGGCCTCCTGCGCGGGTACCACGTTCATGATCACGGAGGACGGGTAGACCGACCGGCCGCCGGGCACGTAGAGCCCGACCCGCTCGACCGGCACCCACTTCTCGGTGACCGATCCGCCGGGCACGACCTGGGTGGTGTGCGTGGTGCGGCGCTGCTCGCGGTGGACGAGCCGGGCGCGGCGGATGGACTCCTCCAGCGCGGCGCGCACGTCCGGGTCGAGCCCCTCCAGGGCGCGGGTCAGCTCCTCGGCCGGGACGCGCACCCGCTCCAGCCGGACGCCGTCGAACTGCTCGGTGAAGTCGATCAGCGCCGCGTCCCCGCGATGATGCACGGCCTCGCAGATCGGCCGCACCTTCTCCAGGGCGACCGAGACGTCGAAGTCGGCTCGGGGCAGCAGGTCGCGCAGGGCGGGGCCCTCGGGGAGGGCGTCGCCGCGCAGATCGATTCGGGAGATCACGGAACCAATTCTCTCAGACCCGCGTCCGGCACGGTCCGCGCGTATCAATGGCTGATACAGAACGCGACGGACCTCACGGCCCACGGTGAACTCGCGCGATCCGTGCTCACTTTGAGTGTTCAGATGGTCACTCAGCGGGCATGAACGGTTGTACGAAGAGTGAGCGACCGTCGAGTAGTTGGGGAGGGAGTGAAGCACCGTGACCGAGGGGGCCGGCCATCGTGACGGAGAGCTGCCGGACGACCTGACCACAGCGGAGGCGGGCATGTGGCAGGCCTTCCGCAACGGCAGCGTGTACGACCTGAGCAGCGGCGACGCGCTCGTCGACGACCCGCACGGCGGGCATCCGTGGGGGCCGGAGCGGACCGTGCGGGCCCGCGTCGTGTGCTGGCTGCTTCTCGACGGTCCGCCGGCGCTCGCGGGCCGGGTGTCCTCGCTGCAGCTGGTGGGGGTGCGGATCAGCGACACGATGGATCTGGCGGGCGGCACGGTGGTGCCCTACGTCGAGCTGCGCCGCTGTCGCTTCGAGCGGGAGGTGCTGCTGCCGGAGACCCGGTTCACGACGGTGCGGCTGGTGGACTGCGCGGTGCCGCGCCTGGAGGCGGCCCGGCTGCACACCGAGGGCGACCTGCACCTGCCGCGCTCCCGCTTCCCGGGCGGCATCCGGCTCACGGACGCGCAGATAGGCACCGACCTGCTGCTCAACCAGGCGATCGTGCACCGGGACCGCAGCGGGCGTTCCATCGCCGCGGACGGCATGACGGTCGGGCAGGACCTCCAGGCCGAGATGCTGGAGTCGCACGGCGAGGTGAGTCTGCGCAGCGCCCAGGTCGGCGTGTCGCTGAGCCTGCGCGGCGCCCGGCTCCTCAACCCGTACACGCGGCACGCGCTGAACGCCCCGCAGCTGACGGTGGAGCGCACGCTGTACCTGACCCCGGCGGGCCTGGGCAGCCCGCTGCTGCGCGGCACCACGCCCGCGCAGGGCACCCGGATCCAGCGCTTCGAGTGCGAGGGCGGGGTGCGGCTCGACGACGGGCGGTTCGGCGACGCGCTCGACCTGGAGCACGCCCGGTTCACCTTCACCGACGACCAGGAGCTGTCGCTGCGCCGGGTGCAGACGCCCGAGCTGCGCTTCCTGGGCGAGCGTCCGGCGCGCGGGCGGGTGGTGCTGTCGGGGGCGCGGGTGGTCAACCTGATGGACCGGGCGGACAGCTGGCCGGGCCCCGGGCGGCTGCACATGGGCGGCTTCGCCTACGAGAACCTGGTGCCGCGCGGGCCGTTCCCGCTGGCGAAGCGGCTGCGCTGGGTGGGCGCCGCGACCGCCGAGTACCACCCGGAGCCGTACGAGCGCCTCGCCGCCGTGCTGCGGGCCGGCGGCGAGGACGAGGACGCCCGCGAGGTGCTGCTCGCCAAGCACCGCAGGCGCCGCGAGAGCCTGCCGGTCGCCGCGAAGCTGGTGGGCTACGCCCAGGACTGGACGGTCGCCTACGGATACCGGCCGGGCCGGGCGGCGGTGTGGATGGCGGTCCTGTGGGCGGCCGGTTCCCTCGCCTTCGCCCGCGCGGACCCTCCCCCGCTGAAGAGCGGCGAACACCCGGACTGGAACCCGGCCCTCTTCGCCCTCGACCTCCTCCTCCCGGTGATCGACCTGGGCCAGGCCGGCTCCTGGCAGCTCCACGGCGGCTGGCAGTGGCTGTCGACGGCCCTGGTCCTGCTGGGCTGGGTCCTGGCGACCACCGTGGCAGCGGGCGCCACCCGCCTCCTCCGCCGGAGCTGACCCCTCCGGGGCCGAACACGGCCCGCCCACGGCGACAGGACCGGCCCGGAGCACCCGTCTCCCGGAGAGCGCTCCCCGGCCCCGCCCCGGCCCAGCCGCCCGCACGGGTGCGGCGGACGGGAACCCGAACGGCCGACGGCGGAGCCCGGGCCGCACAACCATCCCGAACCCTCGGCCGTCGTACTGGCCATGCTGCGCGCGTTCCTGCGGACCGCGGCTGCCCGGGCCCGCTCCCGGTCGCCCCGGCCCGCCCAAGACGACGACGTGCTCCTCGACGCCCCCGACGACCGCCTCGCCCCGGCCCTCGTCGCCGCGGCCCGCGGCGAGCACGGCCCCGCGGCACGCCTCCTCGCCGGTACCCGCGACAACGCCGAATGGGACCACCGCGACCGTTACGCGACCCGGCTGGCCGCCTTCGCGCGCTTCCGCTCCGAGTGGCTCGACACCTGGCGCGCCGCCGCCCCGGACGACCCGGACGCCCTGCTGGTCGCGGCCCGCCTGGCGGTCCACCGCCACTGGGACTCACCGGCCCGCACCGAACTCCTGCGCCAGGTGATCCCCACCGTGGTCGCCGCCGCCGAGGCCGCGGGCCCCGCCGATCCGGTGCCGTGGCGGACCGCGCTGGACGCCGCACGGGGCGCGGGCGCCGAGCACGCCGAGTTCGAGCACCTGTGGGAACAGGCGGTCCGCCGCTCCCCGCACCACTACGGCAGTCATGTCGCCGCCCTCGAGTACCTGGCCGCCGCCTCGCCCGACGCCCACGGCGAGTGCCTCGACTTCGCGGAGACGGCCGCCCAGGAGGCCCCCGAGGACGCGCTCGTACGGGCGCTGCCGCTGCACGCGGCCTTCACCTGTCTGACCGCCACCGCCACCGGCACCGGCCGCCACACCGGCGGCGCGACCGCGGCGGCCGTACGCTCCCACCGCCCCCGTCTGGACGCCGCCGCCGACCGCGCGATCACCCTCTCGGCGGCGCACCCGGCGGCCGATCCCTGGGCGGCGGAACTGCGCAACCTGCTCGTCTACGTCCTCGTACGCCTGGAACGCCACCAGGACGCGGCGGAGCAGCTGCGGCTGACCGGCCCGTACGTCACGTCCTTCCCGTGGGACCGGGACACGGACGACCCGCTCGGCGGCTTCCTGCGGGTGCGCGCGGACGTCCGCGCGCGGCCCGAGCAAGCGGCCTCCCCGACCGGTACGGCGGCTCCGGGGCGGTCACGGAGGGGGCACGGCGAACGCGTCCGCCCCGGCGACCATTAGGCTTCTGCGTCGTGACCACCGTCCGGCTCCCCCTCTTCCCCCTGAACTCGGTCCTGTTCCCGGGGCTGGTGCTCCCGCTCAACATCTTCGAGGAGCGCTATCGCGCCATGATGCGCGAGTTGCTGAAGACCCCCGAGGACGAACCACGCCGGTTCGCCGTCGTGGCGATCCGCGACGGCTACGAGGTGGCCCAGACCGCGCCCGGCCTGCCCGACCCCACGGCCACGCTCGAGCGCGGGCCGACGGCCGGGTTCGGAACCGACCCGCTCAAGGCGTTCCACAAGGTGGGCTGCGTCGCGGACGCGGCGACGGTCCGGGAGCGGGCCGACGGCACCTTCGAGGTGCTGGCGACCGGCACGACCCGGATGCGGCTGCTCTCGGTGGAGGCCTCGGGGCCGTTCCTGACGGCCGAGCTGGAGCCGCTGCCCGAGGAGCCCGGCGACGAGGCGGGCGCCCTGGCGGAGGGGGTGCTGCGGTCCTTCCGGCAGTACCAGAAGCGGCTGGCGGGGGCCCGCGAACGGTCACTGGCGACCGGTGCCGACCTGCCGGACGAACCGGGTGTGGTCTCCTACCTGGTCGCCGCCGCGATGATGCTGGACACGCCGACGAAGCAGCGCCTGCTCCAGGCCCCGGACACCGCCTCGCGCCTGCGGGACGAGCTGAAACTCCTTCGCTCGGAGACCGCCATCATCCGTACGCTGCCGTCCCTGCCCGCGCAGGAACTGACGCGCGGCCCGACGAGTCTCAACTGAGGTACTGGCCCGCATGGCGAAGAAGCCGAACAAGCCCGGCAAGGCGAGGAAGCAGCAGTCGGGCGGCACGCCCGCGACGGTCGCGCTCACGGCGGCCGGGGTGACGTACACGGTCCACGCCTATGAGCACGACCCGGCCCACCCGTCCTACGGCGAGGAGGCGGCCGAGGCGATGGGTGTGTCGCCGCAGCGGGTGTTCAAGACGCTGGTGGCCGACGTCGACGGCGCCCTGACGGTCGCGGTGGTGCCGGTGGCGGGCCAGCTGGACCTCAAGGCGCTGGCGGCCGCGGTGGGCGGCAAGCGCGCGGCGATGGCCGACCCGGCCCTGGCCGAGCGCACCACGGGCTACGTGCGCGGCGGCATCTCCCCGCTGGGCCAGCGCAAGCGGCTGGCGACGGTCCTGGACGCGTCGGCCTCCGAGCACGCCACGATCTGCGTCTCGGCGGGCCGCCGCGGCCTGGAGGTCGAGCTGTCCCCCGACGACCTGGCCAGGCTCACGGACGCGGTGACGGCCCCCATCGGCCGCGCCTGACCCCTCGACAGGGCGCCTGTCGCGCCCAATCAGACAGGGCGTGTCGAAGCGATCGCGCAAACGCCGCCGGCGCACCAGAAAGGGCCGGGCGAACCACGGCCGCCGCCCGGCCTAGGCCGACTTGTCACCGTACGGCGCCGCCGGGTACTGCCCCGGTGCCGGCCAGGGATCGGGCTCCGGGTCCCGGGGCCCGAACAGTCCCGTCAGCCCCAGGTGGACCACCAGTGCCGCGAGCGACCACGCCAGCAGCGCACCCTTGGCGCCCAGCTTGAGCGGGGCGGAGAACGTCACCCCTTTGCCCACGTCCTTCGCGTGCGCGATCACGTCCTGCGTCGGCCCGAGCCACAGCCCGAGCCGCCACGCCAGCAGCGATCCGAGCAGGCCGCCGACACCGAGGGCCGCCACCAGCGGCACGCCCCCGCGCCGCCGCAGCAGGAACACCACGACCGCGCTGAGCGCCCCGAACGCCAGCGCGAGCAGCGTGAACGTTCCGTCGACGCCGATCGCCTGCTCGCCCTCGGAGTCCTTGAGGTAGACGACCCAGCTGTCGTCGAGGATCTCGCCCACCAGCGGCACGCTCGGTGCCAGCTTCCACCACAGCACGCCGAGCAGCGCACCGGAGAGCGCGACCGCCACCGCGGTCACGGCGGCCTGCCGCAGTTCGGTCAACATCCCGGGGCCGTCCTGTTCGCCGTACGTGCCGTAAGGGTCGTGGGAGCCGCCGGGCGCGGCTCCCACCGCGTGTGCGCCGACGGGCTGCGGCACCGGCCCGCCCTGGTACGACGGGCGTTCGTTCGGCGGCGGTGGCGGGGTCAAGGGTGCGGTCACCGTGCCATCGTGCCAAACCCGCCTGTGCGGCGCGTCACCGGACGGCGGCCCGGCGGTACGCCCAGGTGGCCACGGCCAGCGAGATCACCCCGACCGCGGCGCACACGGCGAGGTCGCCGAGGACGAAGCCCCAGTCGGGCCGCTCGCCGAAGGTGCGCGCGAAGGCCTCCACCCCGTAGGTGGAGGGCAGCAGGTCCCGGGCCAGGCGGACCACCTGCGGCATCCGTTCGGGCGGCAGCACGCCGAGCAGCAGCGCCGCCGACATGCCGAGCTGGCCGAGGAGGGTGGCGAACTCGGGCCGGGGGGCGAGCAGCCCCAGCGCCGCGCCCAGTCCGGCGAGCGCGGCGCCCGCCAGCGGGATCACGGCCACCAGCACCCACAGGTGGGTCATCGGCAGCCCGAACAGCAGGCACCCGAACACCGCCGTCACCACGGTCCCGGGCACGGTGAAGGACGCGTACGCGCCCGCCGCGCCCAGCACCACCGCGGCCGGCGGCACCGGCAGCGTCGCGTAGTGGTCGAGGCCGCCGCTGGCGCGCAGCTGGCCGAAGTACTGGGCGAGCAGGTTCAGCGCGACGAAGGCCACGACGAGCACCGCGGACCCGGCGACCACGGCCCGTGCCTCGCCGCCGCCGTCGACGACGCCGCGCATGAGGATCATGATGCCGATGGACTGGAAGGTCGCCACGAACAGCAGCGGGATGCGCGCGACCCTCGCCCGGGACAGCTGCGCCCGGTACACGGCCACCAGGGAGGGCCACAGCCGTGCCTTCGGCCCCAGCTCGGCCGGACCGGCCACGCGCCGCCCCTCGGCCGCCAGGGCGGCACCCCGCAGGGCATCGGCGGGTACGACACTCACGTCGCGCAGCTCCCCTTCGCTCGGGTCGTTCGAAGCGGTCGCCCCGGCGGGGGCACTCGCCCCGACGGGTACGGATGCGGCGGCCGGTGTTCTCAGCGCTCGCGTGCTCACGTCCTCACCAGCCCCTGCCGCGCGGCGCCGCCCAGCGCCAGGTACACGTCCTCCAGGCTGGGCGTGGCCAGGGTGAAGTCGTCCAGGGCGGCGAAGGCGGCCCCGCCGGTGACGGTGGCGACGACCGCGCGGGCCTCCTCGGGGGCGAGCCGCAGGGTCCAGCGGCGTCCCGACTCGACGACGCGGTCGCGCAGGGCGGCGACCTCCGGGACGTGCAGGGGCGCGCTCTCGCGCCACACCAGGTCGACGCGGACCTCGCCGGCGACCTGCTCCTTGAGCCCGGTGGGCGTGTCGCAGGCGATCACGCGTCCCCGGTCGAGGACGGCGACCCGGTCGAGCACGGTCTCGGCCTCGATGACGTTGTGGGTGACGAGCAGCACGGTGGCGCCGTGCTCGGCGCGCCGCCGGTCGACGGCCGACCACACCGCGCGCCGGGCCACCGGGTCCATGCCGGTGGTCGGCTCGTCAAGGACGAGCAGCGGCCGCTCCCCCACCAGTGCGGCGGCGAAGCAGGCCAGGCGGCGCTGGCCGCCGGAGAGCTTCTTGATCGGGCGGCCGGCGAGCCCGGTCAGGCCCAGTTCCTCGAGCACGGCGTCCCGCTCGGCGCGCGCCCGGCGCACCTCGAGGCCGCGCAGCCGCCCGGTGGTCTCGGCGGCGAGCGACACGGTCAGCTCGTCCAGGGCGCTGGACTCCTGCCCCAGGTAGGCGAGGATCCGGGCGGCCCGCTCCGGGTGGCGCACGATGTCGTGGCCGAGAATCTCCACGCTGCCGCCGTCGGGCCGCATCAGCCCGGTGAGCTGGCGCACGAGGGTGGACTTGCCGGCGCCGTTGGGTCCGAGCAGTCCGAAGATCTCACCGCGGCGGATGTCCAGGGTGACGTCGTCGGTGGCCCGCACCTCGGGAGTGGCGGGTACGCCGCGCCTGCCGCGCACCGCCGGATAGGTCTTGGTCAGTGCGCGCACCACGCACACGGCATCGCCACCGGGTCGAGGTGCCTGTGCCGCGCGCGTACTCACAAGGGAGGAGACTACGGGGTCGGTCCCCTCGACCCGCTCCCGGGTCCGCCCATAAGTGTCGATTCAGCAGGTGTCGATTCAGCAGGTGTCGGTTCGGCCCGGGAGTGCCGGGGAGCGCGTGGGCCGCCGGGGCGTCTCACTCGGCTGCGGGCGTGCGTTCGGTCGCCGTGCGCACGTCGATCTCCCGCCAGAACCCGGCCCGGATGGCGTACCGGTCGTGCTCGTCGATCTGGTCGTCCTTGTGCGCGAGCAGTCCGAAGCGGGCCGCGTAGCGCAGCAGCTCACCGTCGACGCGGTGCGGGATGCGCGGATACATCCCGGACAGTTTCTGCAGGTGGCCGTGGTCGCCGAGCCGTTCCAGCCAGCGCCGGGCGAAGACCTGCCCCACCTCGTACGGGTCGCCGCCGACCGTGGTGATGTCCTCCTCGCGGTCGGCCCAGCGCTGCTCGGCCGTGGTGAGCTGGGCCAGCGTGGGCAGAGTGGCGGCCTCGGAGGGTTCGGCGGCGGGCCGGTCGACCCAGCCCTTGTCGGAGGACCAGCGCAGGGTGGCGTTGGCGGGCTGCGGGGCGGGGTGGGCGCCGGGGGCGCGCAGGGCGGCGAGGTCCTTGGGGGTGGGGACGCCCTTGGCGGGCGGTACCCGTTCCTCGGTGCCGGACGGTCCCGCGGCGGACGTGGTGGGGTGTTCGGGCGCCTCGGCGGGACGCTGGGCGGCGGAGAGCGCGGACTCGGGCAGCGGCGCGGAGAGGATCGCGGCGATCTCGGGGCGGGGTACGGGCGGCGGCGCGCAGATGCCGCCGAGTTCCTTGGCGCGTACGGCCTTCGTGATCCACGTACGGTCCAGGACGCGGCGTTCGTCGGCCTCGGCGACCAGGTCCTCGGACTGGTTGTAGTCGCCGTCGGCGGCCTGCACGGCCCACAGGTGGACGGCGACGCCGTGTTCCTTGGCGGCCATCATGCCGGGCAGCAGGTCGCCGTCGCCGGTCACCAGGACGACGTCGGAACAGGCGCGGTTGCGGGCCAGTTCGGTCAGTTCGGCGTGCATGGCGGCGTCCACGCCCTTCTGCGCCCACCGCCCGTCACTGCGGGTGAGCGCGCCGAGCCGGACGGTGACCCTGGGCATCACGCGCAGCCGCCGGTGTTCGGGCTGCGGGACGCGGTCGGGGGCGCCGTCGAACCAGTAGATGCGCAGCAGGGGCTGTTGCGTGTCGGACTCGGCGCGGTCGCGCAACCCCTGGATGAGAGCGGCGTGATCGACGGTGATGCGCGATCGCGAGGGTTCCCCCGCCAGGAGACTCGCGGCGGCCCCCAGCAGATACCCGGCGTCCACCAGGACGATGCAGCGGTCCACGCGGTCCACCCTCTTTCCGGGAGGTTTGCTTCGGGCTTCCTTCGAGTCTGCCCGACCACGCGGAGGTTAACGGCCCGAACTCGATCTTCGGCGTGGCGTTTCGGCACCCCGCGACCGCTCGGACCGCGTCACGGACGGTAATTGCCCGATATGCGTTCTTTGTTGGCCTATGTGAATCTGGTTCCGGCCCTGGCCCCTAGATCCCCCTCAGGAGGTAGATCACCATGGCCAAGAACAAGAACAACCGTGATCGTAAGCACCCGCAGGCCGAGCGCTCCCCGCAGGCCGCCGAGTCGGCCGTACTGGACCGCGAGGAGCAGCACTCCCCGCAGCTGACGACGCCCGGCGACGCGGCCTCCCGCAAGCGGAACAAGCGCTTCGGCCACAACTGACGTCCACGACGAGGGGCGCACCCGGCAACCGGGGGCGCCCCTCGCTCGCTTCTCCGCTCAGCCCGCCAGGCAGGACGGCCCGAGCAGCACCTTCAGGTCGCCGAACAGCGCCGGATCGGGCTTGACCCGGTGCCGGTCCAGGCGCAGCACCGTCGTCTTGGTGGGCCCCTGGAGCTTGATCCGCACCTCGCTGTCGCCGCGGTGGTGGGTGAGGATCTCACCGAGCCTGCTGACCATCGGCGGGGTGACGCGGGTGGCCGGGATGGTGAGCACGACGGGCGCGTTGGCACCGGCGTTGGACAGGTCGGGGATCATCAGCTCCATCGCGACCAGCCGGGGCACGTCCTCGCGCTTGTCGAGGCGGCCCTTGACGAACACCACGGCGTCCTCGACCAGTTGGGTGGACACCAGCTGGTACGTCGCCGGGAAGAACATGCACTCCAGCGAGCCGGCGAGGTCCTCCACGGTGGCGATGGCCCAGGCATTGCCCTGCTTGGTCATCTTGCGCTGGAGGCCCGAGATGATGCCGCCGATGGTGACGACCGCGCCGTCGCCGAAGTCACCGCCGGTGAGCTGGGAGATGCCCGCGTCGGCCTTGTCGGACAGCACGTGCTCCAGGCCGAAGAGCGGGTGGTCGGAGACGTAGAGCCCGAGCATCTCCCGCTCCTGGGCGAGGAGATAGGTCTTGTCCCACTCGTCCTCGCCGAAGACCACGTCGAGTCCGAAGCCGGGCTCGTCGCTCTGCTCGTCGCCCATGCCGCCGAAGAGGTCGAACTGGCCCTCGGCCTCCTTGCGCTTGACCGCGACCACGTTGTCGATCATCGGTTCGTACTGCGCGGTGAGGCCCTTGCGGGTGTGCCCCATCTCGTCGAAGGCGCCCGCCTTGATCAGCGACTCCGTCGTCCGCTTGTTGCAGACGACCGCCTCCACCTTGTCCAGGTAGTCGGGGAAGGACGCGTACTTCCCCTTGGCCTTGCGGCACTTGATGATCGACTCGACGACGTTGGTGCCGACGTTGCGCACGGCGGAGAGGCCGAAGAGGATCACGTCGTCGCCCTGCGCGGCGAAGTTCGACATGGACTCGTTGACGTTGGGCGGCAGCACCTTGATGCCCATGCGCCGGCACTCGTTGAGGTAGACGGCCGACTTGTCCTTGTCGTCCTTGACCGAGGTGAGCAGGGCGGCCATGTACTCGGCCGGGTAGTTCGCCTTCAGGTAGCCGGTCCAGTACGAGACCAGGCCGTAGGCGGCCGAGTGCGCCTTGTTGAAGGCGTAGCCGGCGAAGGGGACCAGCACGTCCCACAGGGCCTGGATGGCCTCGTCGCTGTAGCCGTTCTTCCGGGCGCCGGCCTGGAAGAGGACGAAGTTCTTCGCCAGCTCGTCGGGCTTCTTCTTGCCCATCACGCGGCGCAGGATGTCGGCCTCGCCGAGCGAGTACCCCGCGATGATCTGGGCGGCCTTCTGCACCTGCTCCTGGTAGACGATCAGGCCGTAGGTGACCGCGAGGACCTCCTGGAGAGGCTCCTCCAGCTCCTTGTGGATCGGCGTGATCTCCTGGAGGCCGTTCTTGCGCAGCGCGTAGTTGGTGTGCGAGTCCATGCCCATGGGGCCGGGGCGGTAGAGCGCGGAGACGGCGGAGATGTCCTCGAAGTTGTCGGGCTTCATCAGCCGCAGCAGGGAGCGCATCGGGCCGCCGTCGAACTGGAAGACGCCGAGCGTGTCGCCGCGCTGGAGCAGTTCGAAGGTCGTGGGGTCGTCCAGCGGCAGCGACAGCAGGTCGAGGTCGATGCCCTTGTTGGACTTCACCATCTTGACGGCGTCGTCCATGATCGTGAGGTTGCGCAGGCCGAGGAAGTCCATCTTCAGCAGGCCGAGCGACTCGCACTGCGGGTAGTCCCACTGCGTGATGGTCACGCCGTCCGTGTGCCGGACCCAGATCGGGGCGTGGTCGACGATGGGCTCGCTGGACATGATCACGCCGGCCGCGTGCACGCCCATCTGCCTCACCAGGCCCTCGACGCCCTTGGCGGTGTCGATGACCTTCTTGACGTCCGGCTCGCTCTCGTACATCGAGCGGATCTCGCCGGCCTCGCTGTAGCGCGGGTGCGTCGGGTCGGTGATGCCGTTGAGGTCGATGCCCTTGCCGAGGACGTCGGCGGGCATGGCCTTGGTGAGCCGGTCGCCCATCGCGTACGGGTAGCCCAGCACGCGCGCGGAGTCCTTGATGGCGTTCTTCGCCTTGATCTTGCCGTAGGTGCCGATCATGGCGACCTTGTCGGCGCCGTACTTCTCCGTCACGTACCTGATCACCTCGACGCGCCTGCGCTCGTCGAAGTCGATGTCGACGTCGGGCATGGAGACGCGCTCGGGGTTGAGGAAGCGCTCGAAGATCAGGCCGTGCGGGATGGGGTCGAGGTCGGTGATTCCCATCGCGTACGCCACGATCGAGCCGGCCGCGGAGCCTCGGCCGGGGCCGACCGCGATGCCCTGGTTCTTGGCCCACATGATGAAGTCGGCGACCACCAGGAAGTACCCCGGGAACCCCATCTGGATGATGACGTCCATCTCGTACTCGGCCTGCTTCTGGCGGTCCTCGGGGACCTGGCCCGAGAAGCGGCGCTCCATGCCGCGGCGGACCTCCTCCTGGAACCAGGTGATCTCCGTGTAGCCCTCGGGGATGTCGAACTTCGGCATCAGGTCGCGCTTCTCGAACATGCCGGTGGTGTCGATCATCTCGGCGATCAGGCGCGTGTTGGCGCAGCCCTCCTGCCAGGCGTCGGAGGAGTCGATGGCGTACATCTCGTCCGTCGACTTCAGGTAGTAGCCGGTGCCGTCGAAGCGGAAGCGGTCCGGGTCGGAGAGGTTCTTGCCGGTCTGGATGCACAGCAGGGCGTCGTGGGCGGTCGCCTCGTGCGCGTAGGTGTAGTGCGAGTCGTTGGTGACCAGCGGCGGGATGCCGAGCTTCTTGCCGATCTCCAGCAGCCCGTCGCGGACCCGGTGCTCGATCTCGATGCCGTGGTCCATCAGCTCCAGGAAGTACCGGTCCTTGCCGAAGATGTCCTGGTAGTCGGCGGCCGCCTTCAGCGCCTCGTCGAAGTGGCCGAGGCGCAGCCGGGTCTGGACCTCGCCGGAGGGGCAGCCGGTGGAGGCGACGATGCCCTCGGACCACTGGCTGATGGTCTCCTTGTCCATCCGCGGCCACTTCTGCAGCCAGCCCTCGGCGTAGGCGTCGGAGGAGAGGCGGAAGAGGTTGTGCAGCCCCTTGCTGTTCGTCGCCCACATGGTCTTGTGGGTGTAACCGCCCGAACCCGAGACGTCGTCCCGCTTCTGGTGCGGCTGGCCCCACTGGATCTTGCGCTTGTTGCGCCGGGACTCGGGCGCGACGTACGCCTCGATCCCGATGATCGGGGTGACTCCGGCCTTCTTCGCGGAGTGGAAGAAGTCGTACGCCCCGTGCAGGTTGCCGTGGTCGGACATGGCGATGTGCGACATGCCCATCTCGTTGCACGCGTCGAACATGTCCTTGAGCCGCGCGGCACCGTCCAGCAGCGAGTACTGGGTGTGGACGTGCAGGTGCGTGAACGGCGGCTTTGACACGTGCGGCCTCCTGAGAAAACTGGGGACGACTGGCGGCGGTCGATCCGGGGGGTCAGCGTCGAAGTCTATGCCTCGGGACTGACACTCGAAGGCTCCCCACGCGTACCTTCTGGGGCGGGCACTCCCGCTCCCTTTCGAACGTTGGCCCGAGTGGAGATCCGCTCCATCCGTGAGGCACCACCCGCACCAGGAGGCACCAGGCATGTCGGTCCCGCAGCTCAACGAGGAGCACCGCGGCGAGGAGATCCTCGCCGTCTTCGACACCGCCTTCGGCCAGCTGCTGGCCGCGGATCCCGCGGCGTTCCGCGTGAAGTTCCGGAAGATGGCGGCCTCCGCCTTCGCGTTCTACCGCGGCACCGCGGGTCTCTTTTACCGCGATTTGACCGAGGATCCGGACTTCGGTGACCAGCCCGGCGGCGCCTACCTGGACGAGCGGACCTCCCGGGTGTGGATCCACGGCGATCTCCACGCGGAGAACTTCGGCACGTACATGGACTCCACCGGCCGGCTGATCTTCAACGTCAACGACTTCGACGAGGCCTACGTCGGCCCCTTCACCTGGGACCTCAAGCGCTTCGCCGCCTCCGTCGCGCTGATCGGGTACGCGAAGGCGTTCAGCGACGAGCAGATCACCGAGCTGGTGCGGGTGTATGCGGGCGCGTACCGCGAGCGGATCCACGCCCTGGCCACCGGCGCCAAGAGCGACGAGGTGCCGCCCTTCACACTGGACACCGCGGAGGGCCCGCTGCTCGGCGCGCTGCGGGTGGCCCGCTCGCTGACCCGCTTCGGGCTGCTGGACTCGATGACCGAGATCCGTGACTTCGAGCGCCGCTTCGCCCCCGGCGGCGGCTCCATCGAGCTGGACGCCGCCACGCGCTACAAGGTGCTCGCGGCCTTCGACGGCTACCTGGAGACGCTCCCCGAGTCCTCCCTGGCCCGCCCCGACTCCTACCGCGTGAAGGACGTCGTGGGCCGCCGGGGCATCGGCATCGGCTCGGCCGGCCTGCCCTCGTACAACATCCTGCTCGAGGGCAACAGCGACGCCCTGGAGAACGACGTCGTGATCTACATCAAGCAGGCCCAGACCCCGGCCGTCTCCCGGCACATCACCGACCAGGCGATCCGGGACTACTTCCAGCACGAGGGCCACCGCACGGTGATCTCCCAGCGCGCCCTCCAGGCACACGCCGACCCGTGGCTGGGCTGGACCGAGCTGGACGGCACCGGCCAGCTGGTCGCCGAGGTCTCGCCGTACGCCGTCGACCTGGACTGGGGCGACATCGACGACCCGGAGGAGATCGCCGAGGTCGTCGCCGACCTGGGCCGGGCCACCGCGACCATGCACGCGGCGGCCGACGACCAGTCCGGGGAGTCCCTGGTGCCGTTCTCCACCGAGCGGGCCATCGACGCGGCGATCGCGGCCGACGAGGAGGGCTTCGCGCCGCTGCTGGTCGACTTCGCGCACCGCTACGGCGCACGCGCGCGCGCCGACCACCAGACCTTCGTCGACCTGTTCCGCAACGGCCGGATCCCGGGTCTGTGACCATTCCGGTTCGGTAACCGTCGGCCGTCTCACAGGAACCCTTTAGGGGTCCCTTACCGGACCCCGTGACACACTCTTCTACTGCTATGGACATATCCGGAACCCCGCTCAGAGCCGTACGCGCGGCGCTGTTCACGGCACTCGCCGTGACCCTCAGCACCGCGTCGCACGTGCTGCTGTCCGGGGTTCCGCTGCCGCTGGCCACGGTCGCCGCCGTCGCGGCCGCCGTGTTCCTGATCGCGTACGCCCTGGCCGGGCGGCGCGAGCGCGGCTTCGGGCGGATCGCCGCCCTGCTGATCCCGCTGGAGCTGGCCGCCGACACGGTCTTCACCACCGGCCAGCACGTCTGCTACGGCCGGGCGGGCGGCCCGGTCGCGGGCCCGCTGCGCTCGGTCGGCTTCGACGTGCTGTGCGGCGACGGGACCGGCATCCACGCCGGGGTGACCGCGCCGCTGACCCGGGTGACCGGGGCCGAGACCGACCGGATGGCGTCGGTGCTGGCCCAGGCCGCCCCCGGCACCGCCTGGCTGCTTCTTGCCGCGCACGTCGGTGTCGGGCTGCTGGCGGCGGCCTGGCTGCGGCGCGGCGAGCGGGCACTGGCCCAGCTGCTCGGCGCGGTGGCCGCGACCACCTTCCGGCCGCTGCTGCTCGCCGTCGCGGCCGTGGGCGTGCGCCGGACCCCGGCGGTGCGCCGCCCGGCTCCCCCGGCCCGCCGCACCGCCGGTGCCCGCGAGCGGATCCTCACGCACTCCCTGGGACGTCGCGGACCGCCGCTCCCGGTCGTCGCCCTCGTCTGACCCGGCACCGGCCGAGTCGCACGAGCACCACCGAGCACGGCAGTCCCCCATACGAACTTCCGCACACCCCCCGTGTGCGCGTCCCTGGAGAGATCACCATCATGAGCAAGCGGAACAGCCAGGCGGCGAAGACGGCGGCCCGTGAGCGCCTGCGCCAGGAGCGCGAGCGCCAGGCCAAGCGCGACAAGGTCAGGCGCCAGGTCATCGTGGCCGCCTCCATCGTCGGCGTGCTGGCGATAGCCGGCGGCATCAGCTACGCCGTCGTGCAGGGCAACAAGCCCAGCGGCTGGGACAAGGCCGCCGAGGCGAAGGTGGTGGCCCCGGCCAACACCTCCGGCAAGGACGGCACCACCGTCGTCATGGGCGAGTCCAAGTCCGACAACGTCGTCCACCTCTACGAGGACCCCCGCTGCCCGGGCTGCGCGGCGATGGAGCAGAGCATCGGCGAGACCGTCAACAAGGGCATGGAGGACGGCGACTACAAGCTCTCCTTCACCGTCGGCACCTTCCTCGACGGCAACCTGGGCGGCGAGGGCTCCAAGAACGCGCTGAGCGCGCTGGGCGCCGCGCTGAACGTGAGCCCCGAGGCGTTCGTCGACTACAAGACCGCGCTCTACTCCACGAAGTACCACCCCGAGGAGTCGACCGACGAGTTCGCCAAGGACGACTACCTGATCAAGGTGGCGGACTCGGTCGAGGCCCTGAAGGGCAACAAGAAGTTCCAGGACGCCGTGGAGAAGGGCACCTACGACGCCTGGGCGATGCGGATGAGCAAGTCCTTCGACAAGGCCGAGGGCGTCCAGTCGACCCCGACCATCAAGATCAACGACAAGGTGGTCGAGACCCCGAGCACGCCCGACGCGTGGCAGAAGGCGCTGAAGGACGCGGGCGTCACCAAGTGACCCGGCGACCGGGCCGGTCGCGGTGATCGTCGTCTGACGAGTGGGCGAACTTTTGCGAGTTCGCCCACTCGCGCGCGTACCGATCAGTAACCTGATCGGCCGTGACCAGTCGACACAGAGCCTCCGAGAACTCCCGCACCCCGAGCCGCCGTACGGTCGTCAGGGCCGCGGCGGCCGGTGCCGTGCTCGCCGCCCCGCTCGCCTCGGCGCTGCCCGCCGGTGCCGCCGACGCGGCTCCCGCCTTCCTGCACGGCGTCGCCTCCGGCGATCCCCTGCCCGACGGAATCCTGCTGTGGACCCGGGTGACACCGGTGCCCGAGGCCATACCGGGCTCCGCAACCGGTCCGGACACCGAGGTGAGCTGGATCGTCGCCACGGACAAGGCCCTCACCAACGTGGTCGCCAAGGGCTCCGTCACCGCGACGGCCGCCTCCGACCACACCGTCAAGGCGGACGTCCGCGGCCTGGCGCCCGCCACGGACTACTGGTTCCGCTTCTCCGCGGGCCCCACCGACTCCCCCGCCGCCCGCACCCGCACCGCCCCCGCGCACGACGCGGCCGTCACCGGCCTGCGCTTCGGCGTGGTCTCCTGCGCCAACTGGGAGGCCGGGTACTTCTCCCCGTACCGCCATCTCGCGGCCCGCGGCGACCTGGACGCCTGGCTGCACCTGGGCGACTACATCTACGAGTACGGCACCGGCGAGTACGGCACCCGCGACACCGTCGTCCGCCCGCACGCCCCGGCCCACGAGATCCTCACCCTCGCCGACTACCGGATCCGGCACGGCCGCTACAAGACCGACCCCGACCTCCAGGCGCTGCACGCCGCCGCGCCGGTGGTGGCGATCTGGGACGACCACGAGATCGCCAACGACACCTGGTCGGGCGGCGCCGAGAACCACACCGAGGGCGCCGAGGGGACCTGGGCGGCACGTCAGAGTGCCGCCAAGCGGGCCTACTTCGAGTGGATGCCGGTGCGCCCGGCGATCGCGGGCACCACCTACCGGCGGCTGCGGTTCGGCAAGCTCGTCGACCTCTCGCTGCTCGACCTGCGCTCCTTCCGCTCGCAGCAGGTGGCGCTCGGCAACGGCGAGGTAGACGACCCGGACCGCACCCTCACCGGCCGCGCCCAGCTCGACTGGCTCAAGGCGGGCCTCGCCTCCTCCGACGCCACCTGGCGGCTGGTCGGCAACCCGGTGATGATCTCGCCGTTCGCGGTCGGTTCGCTCCCCGCGTCACTGCTCGGGCCGCTCGCCGAGCTGCTCGGGCTGCCCAAGGGCGGCATCGCCCTCAACACCGACCAGTGGGACGGCTACACCGACGACCGCCGCGAGCTGCTGGCCCACCTGCGCGCGCACGCGATCCGCAACACCGTGTTCCTGACCGGCGACATCCACATGGCCTGGGCCAACGACGTGCCGCACAACGCCGGGACCTACCCGCTGTCCGCCTCCGCGGCCACGGAGTTCGTCGTCACGTCGGTGACCTCCGACAACCTCGACGACATCGTGAAGGTCCCCGAGGGCACCGTCTCGGCGATCGCCGCGCCGGTGATCCGGGCCGCGAACCGGCACGTGCGCTGGGTCGACACGGACCGGCACGGCTACGGCCTCCTGGACATCACCGCGGACCGGGCGCAGATGGACTACTACGTGGTCTCCGACCGCACCGACCCGCGGGCCACCTCCGAGTGGACCCGCTCCTACCGCACCCGCAGCGGCACGCAGCGGGTCGAGCGCGTCTACTCCCCCGCCTGAGCCTCCTGAAGGGACTCGAGGAAGCCGAGCGCCACCCGCCAGGTGGCCTCGGCCGCCTCCGCGTCGTAGTCGGGCAGCTCCGGGTCGGTGTACAGGTGACCGGCCCCGGCGTATCTGTGCACCTCGACGTCGGCGCCGATCCGGCCCATCTGGAGGTACCAGGCGCTGAGCCAGTCGTCCGTCTCGAAGGGGTCCGGCTCGGCCACGTGCAGCTGGACGGGCAGCTCGTCGACCGAGGCGTTGGGCGCGAGGTCCGAGGTGCCGTGCAGGAGCAGCAGCCCGCGCGCCCGGTGGTCGCCTAGGGCGAGGGTCTGGGCGATGGAGGCGCCGAGCGAGAACCCGGCGTAGACCAGTCCCCGCTCCGAATAGGGCGCGGCGGCCAGCACGGCCCGCTTCAGCAGCTCCTCGCGGCCGATCCCGTCCTGGTGGGCCATGCCCTCCTCGACCGTGTCGAAGGTACGGCCCTCGAAGAGGTCCGGGGTCCACACCTGGTGCCCGGCGTCGCGCAGCCGGTCGGCGGCCTGCCGCACCGCGGGCCTCGGGCCGAGGGTCGAGTGAAAGAGCACGATGTTCATGAGGCCATGGTGCCAGCCGGGTGTGACAGGACCGCGCGCGGCGATACCCGGGGCGGGACGTACGTCACAGGTTCACAGCGCCGTGCGGCCGGTTACGTTCGAGGGATGGAGACGATACTCCGCCCGCTGATCGTGGTCGGCGGCTCGGTGCTGCTGACCGTGGTCATCGGCTGGGCCACCGACCTGCTGCTGCGCAAGGCCGACGGACGCCACCCCGAGACACCGCTGTGGGGGCTGCTGCGGCGCGCCCGCGTGCCCTACCAGATCGTGCTCTGCGCGGGCCTGCTGAGAGGGTCCTACGTCGAGGCCGGGGTGTTCCCCGAGCACCGGACCGGGGTCGGCCGGACGCTGACGCTGTTGCTGATCGGTTCGGCGGCCTGGCTGGTGGTCCGGATCGCCGCGGCGGTCGTCGAGACGTCCTACTCCCGTTACGCGCACGCCCACGCCGAGCGGGATCCGGCCCGGGTGCGCCGGGTGCGGACCCAGGTGTCGCTGATCATGCGGGTGGTCACGGCGATCGTCGGCGTGGTCGCGGTGTCGTCGATGCTGCTGACGTTCCCGGCGATGCGGGCGGCGGGCGCCTCGCTGCTGGCCTCGGCCGGCATCATCGGCATCGTCGCCGGTGTGGCGGCCCAGTCCACGCTGGGCAACCTGTTCGCCGGGTTCCAGATCGCCTTCGGCGACATGGTGCGCATGGGCGACACCGTCGTGGTGGACGGGGAGTGGGGCACCGTCGAGGAGATCACGCTGACCTACCTGAGCGTGCGTACCTGGGACGAGCGCCGGATCACGATGCCGGTGTCGTACTTCACCTCCAAGCCGTTCGAGAACTGGTCGCGCGGCACCCCGCAGATGACCGGGACCGTGTTCTGGCACCTCGACCACTCGGCGCCGATGGACCTGATGCGCGAGCGGCTGCGCGACATCCTGCGCGAGTGCCCGGCCTGGGACGGACGCAACTACAACCTGACCGTCACGGACACCACCCCGACGACCATGGAGGTGCGGGCCCTGGTGACGGCGAAGGACGCGGACGACATCTGGACGGTGCGGGTCACGGTCCGCGAGGGGATGCTCCGCTGGCTGACCGACGAGCACCCGTACGCGCTGCCGCGGGTCAACACGGCGGACGCGGCACTGCACCCGCCCAGCGCCGGCCTCCCGCACGCCCGCCACGCCCCGGACGGGGACCGCCGCAGCTCCTCCGACGGGGACTCCCGCCGCTTCCCGGGTCGCCCCACCAAGAGCCTGTGACCGCGCGGCCACGCGCCAGGGTCAGCGCAGGCTGCGCACGTCCAGGTGGCGCAGCACCCGGTCGACGATCTCCGGGTCGGCGCCGGGCTCGCTGCGGGCGGCCAGCACCTCGTGCCGGGCGGCGCTCAGCATCTCGCCCTGGATGCGCCGGACCCGTTTGATCCGCCGCGCCCGCTGCTCCTGCGCCTCCCGCCGCTCCTCGTCGCCGAGGTCCGGGCTGATGCGTACGCCGATGTCGAAGGCGCGCCGCAGCATCTGCTCGGACAGCTCCTCCGGCAGCTCCTCCACCGACTCGATCTCCTTGAGCCGCTGCTTGGCCGCCCTGGCCGCCCGCAGCGCCAGGTCCCGCTCGAACTCCTGCTCCCGCTCGGTGTCCGCCCGCACCCCGAGCCGGCCCACCAGCCAGGGCAGCGTCAGTCCCTGCAGCAGCAGCGTGCCCATGATCACCCCGAAGGCGATGAAGACGATCTCGTCCCGGTGCGGGAAGGGCGCCCCGTCGTCCGTCTGGAGCGGGATCGCCAGGGCCAGCGCGACCGAGGCCACACCGCGCATCCCCGCCCACCACATGACCACCGTCTCCCGCCAGCTGGTCGGGATGTCCTCGTCCTGGTCGCGCCTGGCGTGCAGCCGCTGGGTCAGCCAGGTGGCCGGCAGCAGGTACAGCAGCCGGACCAGGACGACGACGACGAGGATCGCCGCCGCCCAGCCGAGCAGTTCCGTCCACCGGCCGGAGGCGGTGCGGACGGCGTTGTGCAGTTCCAGTCCGATCAGGCCGAAGGCCACCCCGGTGACCAGGGTGTCGACCACGTCCCAGACGGTGTGGCCGCCGAGCCGGGTCATCACGTCGTCGGCGTCCGAGGCGTACTCGGCGAGGAACATGGCGGTGGTGAGCACGGCGAGCACGCCCGATCCGTGCAGTTCGTCGGCGGCGACGTAGCTCACGAACGGCACCAGCAGGGTCAGCCCGATCTGCAGCGTCGGGTCGCCCAGCACGTCCATGAGCTTGTTGGAGCCCCAGCCCAGGGCGAGCCCGACCGCGACGGCGACGACGGCGGACAGCACGAGGTCGAACCCGGCCCGCCACGGCGAGAAGGAGCCGCCGACCGCCGCGGCGATGGCCACGTGGTACAGCACGATGGCCGTCACGTCGTTGAAGAGCCCCTCGCCCTCCAGGATGGACACCAGGCGGCGCGGCAGCCCCAGTTGCCCGGCGACGGCGGTCGCGGCGACCGGGTCGGGCGGCGCCACCAGCGCGCCCAGCGCGAAGGCGGCGGCGATCGGCAGCCCCGGCACGATCGCGTGGGCCACCGAGGCCACGCAGACCATGGTGACGAAGACCAGGGCGACGGCCAGCAGGAAGATGGGACGCTTGTTGGCCGCGAACTGCCGCCAGGAGGTGCGCCGCACGGCGGCGTACAGCAGCGGCGGCAGCAGTCCGGGCAGGATCAGTTCGGGCGGGATGTCGACGTTGGGCACGAAGTCGAGCAGCGCCAGGACGATCCCGAGGAGCGTCATCAGCACCGGCGCAGGCAGCCCGAGCCGGGCACCGATCGGGACGCTCAGCAGGGCCCCGAGCAACAGCATGAACAACAGGGCCAGCTGATCCACGGTCACCGCTCCGGTGGGGTCTAGGGGCTGTGGTCTGGGCGTTCACCCGGCGAACCCCAAGCCTGCCACGCCACCGGTCCCACCAGCCGGTCCGGCGCCCCCGCTACCAGGAGCGCCGCATCGCGCGGTGGGGGATCCCGGCGTCGGGGAACTCGGGTCCGTACGCCTGGTACCCCAGTCGCTCGTAGAAACCCAGGGCGTGGGTCTGCGCGTGCAGGTCCACGGCGGTGAGTCCCCGCGCGCGTGCGGCGTCCTCGATGGCCCGCACCAGCGCGGCCCCGACACCGAGGCCGCGGGCCGCGGCGGTCACCGCGAGCCGGCCCAGGGAGCCGACGGCCGGGTCTCCGTCGCCGTTCTTCGCGGCTGCGGCCGCACCGTGCAGCAGCCGGCCGGTGCCGAGCGGCACGCCGTCCTCGCGGATGGCCAGGACGTGCACGGCATCGGCGTCGTAGGCGTCGTACTCGATGTCCTCGGGGACCTTCTGCTCGGCGACGAAGACGTCCTTGCGCACGGCGAAGCAGGCCTCGCGGTCGGCGGGGTCCTCGGCGACGCGCACCTCGTAGGCCGGGGCCGGGCTCGGGGTGCTCATCCGTAGGTCTCCTCGCGGACCAGGTCGAGGGCCTGCTGGAGGTCCTCGGGGTAGTCACTGGCGTACTCGACCCAGTCGCCGGTGCCGGGGTGCTCGAAGCCGAGCCGCACGGCGTGCAGCCACTGGCGGGTCAGCCGCAGCCGCTTGGCGAGGGTGGGGTCCGCGCCGTAGGTCAGGTCGCCGACGCAGGGGTGGCGGTGGGCTGCCATGTGGACGCGGATCTGGTGGGTGCGGCCGGTCTCCAGCTTCACGTCGAGCAGGGAGGCGGCGCGGAAGGCCTCGATCAGGTCGTAGTGCGTGACGGAGGGCTTGCCCTCGGCGGTGACGGCCCACTTGTAGTCGTGCTGCGGGTGGCGGCCGATGGGGGCGTCGATGGTGCCGCTGGTCGGGTCGGGGTGGCCCTGCACGAGCGTGTGGTAGCGCTTGTCGACCGTGCGCTCCTTGAACTGGCGCTTGAGCGAGGTGTAGGCGCGCTCCGACTTGGCCACCGCCATCAGGCCGGAGGTGCCGACGTCGAGGCGGTGCACGACGCCCTGGCGCTCGGCGGCACCGGACGTGGAGACGCGGTACCCGGCGGCGGCCAGTCCGCCGATGACGGTCGGCCCGCTCCACCCCGGGGACGGGTGCGCCGCGACGCCCACCGGCTTGACGACGACGACCACGTCCTCGTCGTCGTGCACGATCTCCATGCCCTCGACGGGCTCGGCGACCACCTGCACGGGTGCGGGCGCCTGCGGCATCTCGACCTCGAGCCAGGCGCCGCCGTGGACGCGCTCGGACTTGCCGACCACCGATCCGTCGACCTGCACCTTGCCCGCCGCGGCGAGCTCCGCGGCCTTGGTACGGGAGAAGCCGAACATGCGGGAGATGGCGGCGTCGACGCGCTCGCCCTCCAGGCCGTCCGGCACGGGCAGGGTACGGATCTCGGGAATCGTGCTCACCCGTCGAGTATGCCGGACGGACCGGACGCTCCCGAACGCGCGCCCGGTCCCTGTGGACAACCGGTCCCTGTGGACAGCCGGACCGGCGGGGTTCAGTCCTTGTGGACGGTCCCGTCCGGGTCCAGGCCCCGGAAGGAGAGGATCACGATCAGGATGCCGCCGCACACGATCGCCGAGTCGGCGAGGTTGAAGACGGCGAAGTGCTTGGGCGCGATGAAGTCCACGACCGCGCCCTCGAAGACCCCGGGAGCACGGAAGATCCGGTCGGTGAGGTTGCCGAGGGCACCGCCGAGCAGCAGGCCGAGCGCGATCGCCCAGGGCAGGCTGTGCAGCTTGCGCGCGAGGCGGGCGATCACGACGATCACGGCAGCGGCGATCACCGTGAAGATGATCGTGAACGCCTCGCCGAAGCCGAAGGCCGCGCCCGCGTTGCGGATCGCGGCGAACCGCAGCCAGTCGCCGATGATCTCGATCGGCTCGTGGTGCTCCAGCTTGGCGACCACCAGCATCTTGCTGCCCAGGTCGAGCAGGTACGCGAACAGGGCGACCGCGAACAGTACGGCGACCCGCCGCTTGCCCCGAGTGCGCTCAGGAGCCTGCTCCTGCTCCTGCTCCCGCTCCGGTTCGGCGTCGGGCCGCTCCTGCCCCTCCCCCGCCGCGTCCGGGGTGTCCGGAGTACCGATGATGCGCTCCGCCTCTGCCACGTGAGTCCCTCAGCCTAGGTCCTTGACTGAGCACGAGGGTACGGCACACTTCCCGTCCCGGCTGCGGCTCAGTACCGGCGCTCCTGCTTCTGCTTGCACTCGACGCACAGGGTGGCCCGCGGGAAGGCCTGCATCCGCGCCTTGCCGATCGGATTGCCGCAGTTCTCGCACAGGCCGTAGGTGCCCGCGTCCAGGCGTTCCAGGGCTCGCTCGGTCTGGGTGAGCACCTCGCGCGCGGTGGCGGCCAGCGCCAGTTCGTGCTCGCGCGTGATGTTCTTGCTGCCGGTGTCCGCCTCGTCGTCGCCCGCGCCGTCGCCGGAGTCCCGCATCATGCCCTGCAGAGACCTCTCGGAGGAGTCGATCTCGGTGCGCAGCCGGTCCGCCTCGGACTGCAGCTCGCCGCGCGCCTCCTCGACCTCCTGCGGGGTCCAGGGTTCCTCGCCGGGGCGTACCGCGAGGTCGCCGGGGTCCGCGGCGGCGGTGCCGCGGGCCTTGGGAACAGCGGTCTTGGCCGCCGTGGCCGTGCCAGGAGTCTTCTTCGCAACCACCGTCGTGGCTCCCGTCTGCTCCGCGGCCTCGGCCGCGCCCACTTTCTTGGCCGTGCTCTTCTTCGCCGTGCTCTTCTTCGCCGTGCTCTTCTTCGCCGCGGCCTTCTTCGCCGTGCTCTTCTCTGCCGGGCTCTTCTTCTCCGCGGTCTTCTCTGCCGCCTGCTTCTTCGCCGGGTCCTGCTCGGCGGCGCTCTCCTCGGCGGCGCTCTGTCTCGCGGCCGTCGTCTTCTTCTTCGCCACCATGGCCGCGGCCCCTTCACATATTGTGATCTTGTGCGCGAATCGTGCTGGGACGATAAATCGACTCCGGTCCCGCGGCAACGGGGCACGCCGCCCGATTCGCCCGCCCACCGTGCGCCACGCGGCGAGCATGCATGCGTTGTGCCCAGCTCCCCGCCCGGTAATCCGCCGGAACGCCCCCGGGCCGCCGGTGCGGGGACCGGCCCCCGGACGGCGGCATTCGGGTCACGCCGAAACCGGTCGGCCGTTGTCCGCGCGGCGCCGTACACTGGGCGCAGCGAAAGGCGTGGATGGGGACGAGTAGCGGCGTCAGCAGCCCAGAGCGACCCGGGGACGGTGTGAGCCCGGGGGCGAGCGCGACGTGAAGATCACCCCGGAGCCGCCGGAAGAAAGCCGTGGCAGGACAGTCGCGGCGAGTAGAACCGGCTCGCGACCCCAATGAGGGGGCTCACCGGAGCACACGACGCACCGGCCGGGCCAAGGAGGGTGGTACCGCGGGAGCACGGCTCTCGTCCCTCCGACGGAAGGCAGCACGTCCGCCGGAGGAAGCTCGCTGATGACAACGCCTCAGTACCGCCAGGTACCCGCCCAGGTCGACCTGCCCGCGCTCGAGCACGCGGTGCTCGACTTCTGGCGCGAGCAGAAGATCTTCGCCAAGAGCCTGGAGCAGTCCGAGGGCCGCCCCGAGTGGGTGTTCTACGAGGGGCCGCCCACCGCCAACGGCATGCCCGGGGCCCACCACATCGAGGCGCGCGTCTTCAAGGACGTCTTCCCCCGCTTCCGCACCATGCGCGGCTACCACGTGGGCCGCAAGGCCGGCTGGGACTGCCACGGCCTGCCGGTGGAGCTGGCCGTCGAGAAGGAGCTGGGCTTCTCCGGCAAGCAGGACATCGAGGCGTACGGCATCGCCGAGTTCAACGCCAAGTGCCGCGAGTCGGTGACCCGCCACACCGACGCCTTCGAAGAGCTCACGACGCGGATGGGCTACTGGGCCGACCTCCAGGACCCGTACCGCACGATGGACCCGGAGTACATCGAGTCCGTCTGGTGGTCGCTGAAGGAGATCTTCAACAAGGGCCTGCTGGTCCAGGACCACCGCGTCGCCCCCTGGTGCCCCCGCTGCGGCACCGGCCTGTCCGACCACGAGCTGGCCCAGGGCTACGAGACGGTCGTCGACCCGTCCGTCTACGTCCGCTTCCCGCTGACCTCCGGCCCGCTGGCCGGCGAGGCCGCGCTGGTCGTCTGGACCACGACCCCGTGGACCCTCGTCTCCAACACCGCGGTCGCCGCGCACCCCGACGTCACCTACGTCGTCGCGACCGACGGCGAGGAGAAGCTCGTCGTCGCCGAGCCGCTGGTGGAGAAGGCGCTCGGCGAGGGCTGGGAGACCACCGGGCAGTCCTTCACCGGAGCCGAGATGGAGCGCTGGACGTACCAGCGCCCGTTCGAGCTGGTGGCCTTCCCGGAGCCCGCCCACTACGTGGTGAACGCCGACTACGTCACCACGGAGGACGGCACCGGCCTCGTCCACCAGTCCCCCGCCTTCGGTGAGGACGACCTCAAGGTCTGCCGCGCGTACGGACTGCCCGTGGTCAACCCGGTCCGCCCGGACGGCACCTTCGAGGAGGACGTCCCTCTCGTCGGCGGCGTCTTCTTCAAGAAGGCCGACGAGAAGCTGACCGAGGACCTGGAGACCCGGGGCCTGCTGTTCAAGCACATCCCGTACGAGCACAGCTACCCGCACTGCTGGCGCTGCCACACGGCCCTGCTCTACTACGCGCAGCCGTCCTGGTACATCCGCACCACGGCGATCAAGGACCGTCTCCTCCAGGAGAACGAGAAGACCAACTGGTACCCGGACGCGGTCAAGCACGGCCGGTACGGCGACTGGCTGAACAACAACATCGACTGGGCCCTGTCCCGCAACCGCTACTGGGGCACCCCGCTGCCGATCTGGCGCTGCGAGGAGGACCACCTCACGGTTGTCGGCTCCCGCGCGGAGCTGACCGAGCTGTCCGGCACCGACCAGTCGGCCCTCGACCCGCACCGCCCGTTCATCGACGACGTGACCTTCACCTGCGCCCACGAGGGCTGCTCCCTCGAAGCGGTACGCGTGCCCGAGGTCATCGACGCCTGGTACGACTCGGGTTCGATGCCGTTCGCTCAGTGGGGCTACCCGTACAAGAACAAGGAGCTGTTCGAGAGCCGCTACCCGGCACAGTTCATCTCCGAGGCCATCGACCAGACCCGCGGCTGGTTCTACACGCTGATGGCGGTCGGCACCCTGGTCTTCGACAAGTCGTCCTACGAGAACGTGGTCTGCCTCGGCCACATCCTCGCCGAGGACGGCCGCAAGATGTCCAAGCACCTGGGCAACATCCTCCAGCCGATCCCGCTGATGGACCAGCACGGCGCCGACGCGGTCCGCTGGTTCATGGCGGCCGGCGGCTCCCCGTGGGCGGCCCGCCGGGTCGGCCACGGCACCATCCAGGAGGTCGTCCGCAAGACGCTCCTCACCTACTGGAACACGGTCGCCTTCCAGGCCCTGTACGCCCGCACCACGGGCTGGGCCCCGAGCGAGGCCGACCCGGCCCCGGCCGACCGCCCGGTCCTGGACCGCTGGCTGCTCTCCGAGCTGCACGCGCTTACCGACCAGGTCACGCAGTCGCTGGACGCGTACGACACCCAGCGGGCCGGCAAGCTGCTGTCCGCGTTCGTCGACGACCTGTCCAACTGGTACGTGCGCCGCTCCCGCCGCCGCTTCTGGCAGGGCGACAAGGCCGCGCTGCGCACCCTGCACGAGGTCGTCGAGACGGTCACCAAGCTGATGGCGCCGCTGACCCCGTTCATCACCGAGCGCGTCTGGCAGGACCTGGTCGTGCCGGTCACCCCGGGTGCCCCGGAGTCGGTCCACCTGTCCTCCTGGCCCAAGGCCGACCTGACGGCGATCGACCCGGAGCTGTCGAAGCAGATGGTCCTGGTCCGCCGCCTGGTCGAGCTGGGCCGTGCCACCCGCGCGGAGTCCGGCGTCAAGACCCGGCAGCCGCTCAGCCGGGCGCTGATCGCGGTGGCGGGCTTCGCCGCGCTCTCCCCGGAGCTGCACACGCAGATCACGGAGGAGCTGAACGTCGAGTCCCTCGCCTCGCTGAGCGAGGTCGGCGGCTCCCTGGTCGACACGACCGCGAAGGCCAACTTCCGTGCGCTGGGCAAGCGGTTCGGCAAGCGGGTCCAGGACGTGGCGAAGGCCGTCGCGGCCGCGGACGCCGCCGCGCTGTCCCTCGCGCTGCGCGAGGGCACGGCCTCGGTGGAGGTCGACGGCGAGACGGTCACCCTCGCTCCGGACGAGGTGATCATCACGGAGACGCCGCGCGAGGGCTGGTCGGTCGCCTCCGACTCGGGCGCGACGGTGGCGCTCGACCTGGAGATCACGGAGGAGCTGCGCCGGGCCGGTCTCGCGCGGGACGCGATCCGCCTGATCCAGGAGGCCCGCAAGAACAGCGGCCTCGACGTCGCCGACCGGATCGCCCTGCGCTGGACGGCCACGGACCCGGCGACGATCGCCGCCCTGAGCGGCCACGCGGGTCTGATCGCCGACGAGGTCCTGGCGACGGACTTCGCCCAGGGCGAGGCGGACGACACGTACGGGGCGCCGTTCTCGGACGAGGGCCTGTCCCTGGTCTTCCGCCTGCGCAAGCAGTAGCCAAGGAAAGCGCAGAGGGCCCGCATCCACGGGATGCGGGCCCTCTGCGTAGCTGCGGGCAGTCGTGCCGCTGGGGCGGCACGGGTGGGCGCAGCGGCACCCCGCAACGCCGGGCAGCGCCCCCACCCAGCACCAGCATCCCGCACAACACAAGGGCGGGCCCCGGGTCGAAAAACCCGGGGCCCGCCCTGAACGCTGCCGACGGCAACGCCGTACTACCTACCGGACGTCAGTCCGACACAGCTCAGTTGTCGTCCTCGTCGATCAGGAACCCGCGCATCGGCGAAGGCGCCTGCCCCATCGGCGACGGCCCCTGCGGCCGCACCGGTGCCATCGGCTGGGTCATCGCCGGCGACATCTGCTGCTGCCCGCCGTAGGACGGACCGGACTGGCTCGGACCGCTGCCCATCGACTGGTTGCCGCCGTAGGACGGGGCACTGGCGCCGGCCGGTGCCATCGAGGGCGCCGGGGACGGCGGCAGCGAGGCCGTGGCGGGCGTGCGCGGCGGGGCGAGCGAGTCGTCCGCCTGGGTCTCCAGCTGGCGCAGCTGCGACTCCAGGTACGACTTCAGTCGCGTCCGGTACTCGCGCTCGAAGCCGCGCAGGTCCTCGACCTTGCGCTCCAGCGTGGCGCGGGCGGACTCCAGGGAGCCCATCGCGACGCGGTGCTTCTCCTGCGCGTCCCGCTCCAGGGCGTCCGCCTTGGCACGGGCGTCCCGCTCCAGACCCTCGGCACGCGAACGCGCCTCGCCGACGATCTTGTTGGCCTCGGAACGGGCCTCGGCGATCGCCTGGTCGGCGGTCTGCTGGGCCAGCGAGAGGACGCGGGCCGCGCTGTCGCCACCGGGGCCGCCCTGACCGGGCATGCCACCGGGGCCGCCGTGACCCTGCGGGCCGCCCATGGGGCCGCCCATCGGACCGGGACCCATCTGGCCCTGCATCGGACCCGGGCCCTGGCCCATCGGCCCCGGACCCTGACCCATCGGGCCGGGACCCTGCGGGCCACCCTGTCCGCCGGGACCGGCGGGCAGCTGCGGGGCGCCGCTCGGCAGCTGGGGCGGGCCACCCATGGGGCCACCCATCTGCTGCTGCGGCGGGCCCGATATGCCGGCGGGCACCGGAGCGCCGGGACCTCGCATGCCCTGCTGCGGCATACCGCCCTGCTGCGGGTGCCCCTGCTGGTGCTGCGGCGGCCCCTGCGGCGGCTGCTGCTGATCCTGCGGAGGTTCCGGAGGCTTGCGCATGTTCTGCTGGTTCTGCGCGGCCGCGCGCGTGGCCGCGGCCAGCTTGGCGCGCAGGTCCTCGTTCTCGCGGAGCAGCCGGGTCAGTTCGGCTTCGACCTCGTCGAGGAAGGCATCGACCTCGTCCTCGTCATAGCCTTCTCGGAGGCGGACGGTCGTGAACTGCTTGTTCCGCACGTCCTCGGGGGTCAACGGCATCTCTTCACCTCAACGTTGTCGTCGGCATTCGGCAAGCCCGTATCTCTCTCATCGATCACAGCCGGCTCACGATCGAGATCAGGATGTAGACGATGATCATCAGTACGAAGAAGGACAGGTCGAGCGCCACGCCCCCGAGACGCAGCGGCGGGATGAACCGCCGCAGAAGCTTCAACGGTGGATCGGTGACAGTGTAGGTGGCCTCCAGAACGACCACCATCGCCTTGCCGGGTTGCCACGAGCGGGCGAACTGGAAGACGTAGTCCATGACCAACCGGAAGATGAGCACGATGAGGAAGCACATCAGCGCGATGTAGACGACATCCAGGACCACGCTCATGACCTGTGCTTCCCTCTCCCCTGAACCATCTCTCGGACCCTTCTTCGGGCCCGTGTTCTTGCTCTGTACCGGTGGTGCGTCTCAGCTCTGGTTGAAGAACCCGCCCTCTGCGATGCGGGCCTTGTCCTCCGCCGTGACATCGACGTTAGCAGGAGACAGCAGGAACACCTTCTGCGTCACCCGCTCGATACTGCCGTGAAGACCAAACACCAAACCGGCCGCAAAGTCGACAAGTCGCTTCGCATCTGTGTCATCCATCTCAGTGAGATTCATGATCACCGGAGTGCCCTCACGGAAGTGTTCCCCGATGGTACGGGCCTCGTTGTAGGTCCGGGGGTGAAGTGTGGTGATCCGGTAGGGCTCTCGTTCGGACACGACCTTGGGCATGATGACCGGTGCGCTCTTTTCCAGGCTTGCGCGTTCTTGTGTGATGGACGCCACGGGCGCGATCCGCGCCGGACGGCCGGATTCCGCCGCGAGCGAAGCGGAACGGGGCATCGGCTCGCGCTGCGCGGGCGGTTGTACGACTCGTACCTCTTCGTCCCTTTGGGGCTGATGCGCACCATGCGACTGGTGCGCCGGTTCGTGGCGCCGGTGATCCCGCTCGGGTTCCGGGTCCAGTTCTGGTTCGAAGTCGTCGTCGGGGTCGAACCCCCGGCCGTCGTACCCATCGTCCTCCACGAGGCCGAGGTAGACCGCCATCTTGCGCATCGCGCCGGCCATGCTCTGAGTCCTCCGCTCTGTGGTGGATCTGCCGACGACTCCAAGTGCCTGCGATCCACGAGGTCGTTGCGTCCGCCTTTCGGCGGTAATGACCATATTTTCTGCTGTGGTCCGACTTCTTGGCGACGTTACCCGAGCCTGGGTCGGACTCCGAGTACCGCAGTGCCGACGCGTACATGTGTCGCTCCGGCGGCCACGGCCTGTTCGAGGTCCGCACTCATCCCCGCGGAGACCATGTTCGCAGCCGGATGAGTTCGGCGCACGTAGGTCGACAAATCCATGAGGTGCTCGAACGCCGCCTGTTGGCGTCCGGCGTACTCGCCGGTGAGCGGGGCCACCGTCATCAGTCCGTCGAGGCGGAGCCCCTCCGATCCGGCGACCAGGTCGGCCAACTCTTCGATTCCCCCGGGCGGGACGCCGCCGCGCTCCCCGCGCCCGCCCTCCCCCGCGTCGAGCGCCACCTGGAGGAGGCAGCCCACCTCACGGCCGGCCCGTACGGCCTCCTTCGACAGAGCCGTGACCAGCCGGGCCCGGTCGACGGACTGCACGACATCCGCGTAACCGACGACGGATCGCACCTTGTTGGTCTGCAACTGCCCGACGAAATGCCAGGAAAGCGGCAGATCCGAGCAGGCGGCGGCCTTGGGCGCCGCGTCCTGGTCGCGGTTCTCCGCGACGTGGCGCACCCCGAGTTCCGAGAGAATGCGCACATCGTCCGCCGGGTAGGTCTTGGTGACCACGATGAGGGTCACGTCCTCCCGCGGGCGGCCCGCGGCCGCGCACGCGGCGGTGATGCGCTCTTCCACTTTCGCCAGGTTCGCGGCGAGTTCGCGCTTACGGTCCGTCATGCCCCATCAGTCCAGCCACACATAGCCCGCGAGCCGCCCGGTGGTGCGGTCGCGTCGGTACGAGAAGTGGTCCGCCGACTCCCGGGTGCACACCGGCGACTGCGCCCGGTCGTGCACCCCGAGGCGCTCGAGCTGCGCGTGCACTCCGGCGCTCACGTCGAGGGCCGGAGTGCCCCAACCGGTCTCGGCGTACGCGGCCGGCTCGACGGCGGCCACCTCGGCGCGCATCTCCTCGGGCACCTCGTAGCACCGGCCGCACACGGCGGGCCCGGTGCGGGCGACGATCCTGGCGGGTTCCGCGCCGAGTTCGGCCATGGCCCGTACGGCGGCGGGGACCACCCCGGCGACCAGACCGGGCCGGCCCGCGTGGGCCGCGGCGGCGACGCCGGAGACCGGGTCGGCGAGCAGGACGGGCACGCAGTCGGCGGTGAGGACGGCGAGGGCGAGACCGCGTTCGGCGGTGACGACGGCGTCGACCCGCGGGACCGGGCGGTCTCCCCAGGGCGCGTCGACCACGGCGACGTCGGCCCCGTGCACCTGGTTCATCCAGACCACCCGGGCCGGGTCGACGCCCAGCGACTTGGCCGCCAGCTCCCGGTTGGCCGTGA
The DNA here is from genome assembly GCF_042893535.1 of Streptomyces sp. NPDC001599. NCBI lineage: Bacteria > Bacillati > Actinomycetota > Actinomycetes > Kitasatosporales > Streptomycetaceae > Streptomyces > Streptomyces sp. NPDC001599. The sequence continues at coordinate 680,291 of NZ_JBIAVA010000001.1, read as the reverse complement.
CGGCGCCGGGGTCGTCGCCGACCGCGCCGCCGAGGTTGAGCTCCTCGTACGGAACGGCGCTCACTCCGCCCCACCTGTCGGTGAAGCCGAAGTGCGCGCCGTTCACGGTGTCGCGCTGTCCTATCACTTCAGGAAGTCCGGCACGTCCAGTTCCTCGGCCGCGCTGTCCGAGTAGGTCCGCGACGGCGGAACCGGCGGCGGGGAGACCGGCGGCAGGTCGGCCACGGGCTCCGGCGCGGGTGCCTGCTCGGGCTCCTCCTTGGGCTTGACGCTGCCGAGCGAGCCGAAGGACGGGCGGCTCTCGGTCTGCCGGGCCGGGGTGGGCTCCTCGCGCTTGGCCGAGGAGGACCCGAGGACGTTGTCCCGCTTGGACGGCGGCTGGCCCCCGTCGAAGCCGGCCGCGATCACGGTGACCCGCACCTCGTCGCCGAGGGCGTCGTCGATGACCGCGCCGAAGATGATGTTGGCCTCGGGGTGGGCGGCCTCGCTGACCAGCTGGGCGGCCTCGTTGATCTCGAACAGGCCGAGGTCGGAGCCGCCGGAGATGGAGAGCAGCACGCCGCGGGCGCCGTCGATGGACGCCTCCAGCAGCGGCGAGGAGATCGCCATCTCGGCGGCGGCCACCGCGCGGTCGTCGCCGCGGGCCGAGCCGATGCCCATGAGGGCCGAACCCGCCTCGGACATGACCGACTTCACGTCGGCGAAGTCCAGGTTGATCAGGCCGGGGGTGGTGATGAGGTCGGTGATGCCCTGCACACCGGACAGCAGCACCTGGTCGGCGGACTTGAACGCGTCGAGCACGCTGACCTGGCGGTCCGAGATGGACAGCAGCCGGTCGTTGGGGATGACGATGAGGGTGTCGACCTCTTCGCGGAGTTCCGCGATGCCGTCCTCGGCCTGGTTGGCCCGGCGCCGTCCCTCGAAGGTGAACGGGCGGGTGACCACGCCGATGGTGAGGGCGCCCAGCGAGCGGGCGATGTTGGCCACGACGGGCGCGCCGCCGGTGCCGGTGCCGCCGCCTTCACCGGCTGTCACGAAGACCATGTCGGCCCCCTTGAGGACCTCCTCGATCTCCTCGCGGTGGTCCTCGGCGGCCTTGCGGCCGACGGCCGGGTTGGCTCCGGCGCCGAGTCCGCGGGTGAGTTCGCGGCCGACGTCGAGCTTGACGTCGGCGTCGCTCATCAACAGCGCCTGCGCGTCGGTGTTGATGGCGATGAACTCGACGCCCTTGAGACCGACCTCGATCATCCGGTTGATGGCATTGACACCACCGCCGCCGACACCGATGACTTTGATGACTGCGAGGTAGTTCTGCGGTGCTGCCACGTCGAAGGCCTCTCGCCTCGAGTTACGTGTCGCCCGACCGCCGAAGCACTGATGCCCCCGCGACCCGACGACTGATGCCGATTGGGACGGTCCGTAGCGCCGACCCGAACCCTAACGCTTAAGTTTAGGGTTACCAGTGTGTCTGTTCCTTGGACTCTTCCGAACAGGACACTAAGTCGACAAGTGGCGCACGTTCAACGAACACGCCGAACCTCCCGTTTTTCTTTTCACCCTATGTGATCAGCCGTAGCGCTGCCCAACCAGGGTGCTGGCCTGCGCGTATACCCGTCAACTCCCGGATGACGCGGGGGCGGTGGCAACGCTCACGTCGAAGTGCCGCGCGTCCGGCGTCGCTTTCATGAGCGCGGTGAGTGCGCGGGCTTTCTGCACACCCTGCTCACCGCTCCCCCACGACACGGTCCGCTCGCCGCTCAACTCCAGCGAGATGTCGTCGTAGGAACGGACCTTGACGACCCGTGTGTCCCGGGCGACCTCGTGCGGGAGCCGGCCGGCCACCCGTACCGCCTCGCGCACCAGGCGGTCGTCGTCGAAGCGGCGCAGGCTCGCCGCGGCGGAGCCGGAACGGGCGGGTTCCAATTCCAGCGCGGGCACGCCTTTCGGGGCCTTGGAAACCGTGGCGAAACGGACGCCTTCATCGTCCACTTCCACGAACTTTCGGCCCTTTTGGGCAATCAGGACCGGAGTACGCTCGGTCACTTTCAGCTCGATTCCGTGCGGCCAGGAACGCTCCACGTCGACCTCGTCAATGCGGGGCAATTTCCGGCGCAGCCGGGCCTCGACCGTCTCCGTGTCGACCGAAATCAGCGGGTCCCCGACCGGCACGTCGGCGGCCTCGCGCACCTGCGCGGGCGTCAGGACGCGTGTTCCCGAGACCGACACCTGTTCCAGGCGCGTCCAGTTCGAGCCGTAGAGCACCCAGACGGTGCCGCCCGCGACGAGCACGAGCGCCACGGCGAGGATGATGATCGTACGAAGGCGGGGCGGGCGGAACCGGCGCACCCGGGGCGGGCCGGACGACTCCTGCTGGCGTGCACCGCGCTCGGCGATGGTCGGTCCGGCCACGCTCCCCTGCCTTCCGTCAGACGTGTCTAGCGGCGCGCACGGGCGGCGATCGCCTCGTACACCATGCCGACGAGGAGGTCGTCGGCGTCCCGGCGGCCGAACTCGGCGGCGGCGCGGGACATCTCGTACAGCCGGTGCGGGTTGGCGAGCACGGGCAGGACGTTCTGCTGGAGCCACTCCGGCGTGAGTTCCGCGTCGTCGACCAGCAGTCCGCCGCCGGCCTTGACCACCGGCTGGGCGTTGAGCCGCTGTTCGCCGTTGCCGATGGGCAGCGGGACGTAGGCGGCCGGGAGCCCGACGGCGGAGAGTTCGGCGACGGTCATCGCGCCCGCGCGGCAGAGCATCATGTCGGCGGCGGCGTACGCGAGGTCCATCCGGTCCAGATAACTTACCGGGATGTACGGGGGCATTCCCGGCATCTGGTGGACCTGCGGCAGTTCGTTCTTGGGTCCGACCGCGTGCAGGATCTGGATGCCGGCCTGCTGGAGCCAGGGCGCGACCTGCTGGATGACCTCGTTGAGCCGGCGGGCGCCCTGCGAGCCGCCGGTGACCAGCAGCGTCGGCAGGTTGGGGTCGAGACCGAACATCGCGCGGGCCTCGGGGCGCGCGGCGGCCCGGTCGAGGGTGGCGATGGAGCGGCGCAGCGGGATGCCGATGTAGCGGGAGTTGCGCAGCTTGCTGTCGGGAGTGGAGACGGCGACCTGGCTGGCGTAGCGCGAGCCGATCTTGTTGGCCAGGCCGGGGCGGGCGTTGGCCTCGTGGACGACGATCGGCACGCCGAGCCGCTTGGCCGCGAGGTAGGCGGGCAGCGCCACGTAGCCGCCGAAGCCGGCCACGGCGTCCGCCTTGGTGCGCTCCAGGATCTGCTCGGTCGCCTTGATCGTCCCCCGCAGCCGGCCCGGGACGGTGATCAGCTCGGGGGTGGGCTTGCGCGGCAGCGGTACGGCCGGGATCAGCGCCAGCTCGTAACCCCGCTCGGGCACCAGGCGGGTCTCCAGGCCGCGTTCCGTGCCCAGGGCCGTGATCCCCACGGTCGGATCCTGCCTGCGCAGGGCGTCCGCGAGGGCGAGCGCGGGCTCGATGTGGCCCGCGGTTCCTCCGCCGGCGAGTACGACATGCACCGAAATTCACCGCTCTCCGGACGGGCGCGCCTTCGAGGCGCGCCGTCGCATCGTGTTCCAACTCCCAGGGCTCCGCTTGGCCGCGGGTCCCCTGGCTCCCCGCTTTCTACCAAAGCGAGGTTGCCGCAACGCAAGCGCCGCCCGCGCACCGGGTTCGTCACGCGCGAAGGCGATCAGCAGACCGATGGCGAACATGGTCGGCAGCAGGGCGGAGCCCCCGTAGGAGAACAGCGGGAGCGGGACACCGGCGATCGGCAGCAGCCCGAGGACCGCACCGATGTTGATCACGGCCTGGGCCGTGATCCAGGTGGTCACGCCTCCCGCGGCATACCTCACGAAGGGGTCCTCCGTGCGTCCGGCCACGCGGATACCCGCATAGCCTAGAGCCGCGAACAGGGCGAGCACTGACAGCGTCCCCGCCAGGCCCAGTTCCTCACCGGTGACGGCGAAGATGAAGTCGGTGTGCGCTTCGGGGAGTTGACCCCATTTCTCCACACTGGCGCCGAGCCCGGAACCGAACAGTCCGCCGGAGGCCAGGGCGTAGATGCCGTGCACGGCCTGCCAGCAGGAGTCGCCGGGGCCCGGGTCGGTGGCCCCGAGGCAGTTGAGCCGGGCCATGCGGTTCGCGCTGGTCTTGATGAGGATGAAGCCGAGCAGCAGGGCGATCGAGAGCACCCCCGCGAACAGCCGGGTGGGCGCGCCGGCCAGCCACAACAGGCCGAACAGGATCGCCGTGAGGATGATCGCGGTACCCATGTCGCCGCCGATCATGATCAGCCCGAGCAGCATGAACGCGGCCGGCACCAGCGGCACCAGCATGTGCTTCCACTGGGTCAGCAGCTTCTTGTCGTGCTTGCGGGCGAGCAGGTCCGCGCCCCACAGCACCAGGGCCAGCTTGCCGAACTCGCTGGGCTGGATCTGGAAGGAGCCGCCGAGCGAAATCCAGTTCTGGTTGCCGTTGACCGCGACTCCTATCCCCGGCACCTGGACCAGGATCATCAGGAAGACGGCACCGGCGAGGATCGGATAGGCCAGCGCCCGGTGCAGTTTGACCGGCATCTTCATCGCGGCGACCAGCAGACCGGCGCCGATCAGCGCCGCGAGGGCCTGCTTGCGGAAGAAGTACGAGCCGGGCAGCGACAGCTGGAGGGCGGTGATCTGGGACGCCGAGTAGACCATCACCAGGCCGAGCACCGTGATCAGCAGGCTGCCGCCGAAGATCAGGTAGTACGCGGTCAGCGGCCGGTCCCAGGCGCGGCGCAACCGGTGGTAGAGGCGGAGCACGCCGTTGTCGTGCGGCGGCCCGGGCGCGGCGGGTCGCTTGACGGTCCGCTGCACGGGCGGACGTCCGGTGCGGCTCTGGGGACTACCGGGCATCGCGGCCTCCGCTGTACGTCGGCATGGACCGTCCCACGCGTCCTCCCGAGTTCACCCGGCGGCAGGAGGCGGCCGGGTCAGGCGCCGAGTTCGCGAACGGCCTGCGCGAACGCGTCACCGCGCTGGTTGTAGTTGGTGAACATGTCCATGGAGGCACAGGCCGGGGCCAGCAGCACCGTGTCACCGGGCCGGGCGAGCCGCCGCGCCTCCTGGACGGCCTGGAGCATCGCACCAGTGTCGGTCCGGTCGAGGTCGACCACGGGTACTTCGGGCGCGTGTCGCGCCAGGGCTTCGCGGATCAGCGCGCGGTCGGCGCCGATGAGGACGGCGCCGCGCAGCCGCTTCGCCGCACCCGCGACCAGTTCGTCGAAGGTCGCGCCCTTGGCCAGCCCGCCGGCGATCCACACGATCGACTCGTAGGCCGCCAAGGAGGCCTCGGTGGCGTGGGTGTTGGTGGCCTTGGAGTCGTCCACGTAGGCCACCCCGTCCACGTCGGCGACGTGCGCGATGCGGTGAGCGTCCGGTGTGAAGGCGCGCAGCCCGTCCCGTACGGCGGCGGCGGAGACGCCGAAGGCACGGGCGAGGCCCGCGGCGGCAAGGGCGTTGGCGATGTTGTGCGGGGCCGGCGGGTTGACGTCGGAGACCTCGGCCAGCTCCTGGGCGTTCTTCTGCCGGTCCTCGACGAAGGCGCGGTCGACCAGGAGGCCCTCCACGACGCCGAGTTGGGAGGGCCCGGGCGTGCCGAGGGTGAAGCCGATCGCCCGGCAGCCGTCTTCGACGTCGGCGGCGCGGACCAGGTCCTCGGTCGCCCGGTCCGCGACGTTGTAGACGCAGGCGACGCGATTGCCCTCGTAGATACGCCCCTTGTCGGCGGCGTAGGCCTCCATCGAGCCGTGCCAGTCGAGGTGGTCCGGGGCGAGATTGAGCACGGCCGCGGAGTGGGCGCGCAGCGAGGGCGCCCAGTGGAGCTGGTAGCTGGACAGTTCGACCGCGAGCACGTCGTACTCGGTGTCGCCGGTGACCGCGTCCAGCAGGGAGACGCCGATGTTGCCGACGGCGGCGGTGCGCAGACCGGCCGCCTTCAGGATCGACGCGAGCATCTGAACGGTGGTGGTCTTGCCGTTGGTGCCGGTGACGGCGAGCCAGGGCGCGGGCTTCCGGCCGTCCAGGCCGCGCAGCCGCCAGGCCAGTTCCACATCGCCCCAGACCGGGACGCCGGCCTGCCCGGCCGCCGTGAACAGGGGCTTGGTGGGCTTCCAGCCGGGTGCGGTGACGATCAGCTCGGTGCCTTCGGGCAGGGTGTCGCCGTCGCCGAGGCGCACGGTGACGCCGAGCGACTCCAGCTCCGCAGCCTGCGTCCGGGCCCGCTCGTCGTCGCCGTCGTTGACGACGGTGACGTGCGCGCCGAGCCCGTGCAGCACCTTGGCCGCCGGGACGCCGGAGACGCCGAGCCCGGCGACGGTGACGTGCTTGCCGCTGAATTCCGAAGGCACCGAGGAGGTCACTTGTCCGTTGCCCATCCCGCGTAGAAGAGGCCGAGTCCGACGATCACACAGATGCCCTGGATGATCCAGAAACGGACCACGACAAGGACTTCGGACCAGCCTTTGAGTTCGAAGTGGTGCTGGAGTGGCGCCATCCGGAAGACTCGTTTGCCGGTGAGGCGGAAGGAGCCGACCTGGATGACCACCGACATGGTGATCAGCACGAACAGGCCGCCGAGGATGGCCATCAGCAGTTCGGTGCGCGAGCAGATCGCCAGACCCGCGAGCACACCGCCGAGCGCGAGCGAACCGGTGTCGCCCATGAAGATCTTGGCCGGCGAGGTGTTCCACCACAGGAAGCCGAGGCAGGAACCCATCAGCGCGGACGCGACCACCGCGAGGTCGAGCGGGTCTCTCACCTCGTAGCAGGCACCCGGGTTGGTCAGGGTCAGCGCGTTGGCGCAGGACTCCTGGAACTGCCAGACGCCGATGAAGGTGTAGGCGCCGAAGACCAGGACGGAGGCGCCGGTGGCCAGGCCGTCCAGGCCGTCGGTCAGGTTCACGCCGTTCGACATCGCGAGGATCATGAACAGCGCCCAGACGACGAACAGCACCGGGCCGATGGTCCAGCCGAAGTCGGTGATGAACGACAGCTTCGTGGACGCCGGGGTGTTGCCCCGGTTGTCCGCGAACTGCAGCGAGAGCACGGCGAAGGCGATGCCGACGGTGAGCTGGCCGATCATCTTCGCCCTGGCCCGCAGGCCCAGCGAACGCCGTTTGACGATCTTGATGTAGTCGTCGAGGAAGCCGACCAGGCCCATGCCCACCATCAGGCCGATCACCAGCAGACCGGAGAAGGTCGGCCCCGCGTCGATGTCGGGGTCCAGATAGCCGGTGATGCCCTTGGCGAGGAAGTACGCGGCGACCGTCGCCAGGATGAAGGCGATACCACCCATGGTCGGCGTACCGCGCTTGCTGGCGTGCTCGCGCGGTCCGTCGTCGCGGATGTACTGGCCGTAGCCCTTGCGGGCCAGGAGCTTGATCAGCAGCGGGGTGCCGACCAGCGTGAGGAAGAGGCCAATGACTCCTGCGAACAGGATCTGCTTCATCATCGGGCGGCAACCTCACCCTCGGCGCCGGTCTCGAGGAGCGCCGTGGCGACGCTTTCCAGACCCACCGAACGGGACGCCTTCACGAGCACGACGTCTCCTGGGCGCAACTCGCTGCGCAACAGGTCGACCGCCGCCTGTGCGTCGGACACGTGCACCGACTCCTCACCCCACGAACCCTCGTTATATGCGCCCAGTTGCAGCCATCGGGCTTCCCTGCCCCCGACCGCGACGAGCTTGCTGACGTTGAGCCGGACGGCGAGCCGTCCGACCGCGTCGTGCTCGGCGAGCGCCTCGTCCCCGAGCTCGGCCATCTTGCCGAGCACCGCCCACGTCCGGCGTCCCTTGCCCATGGCGACCAGCGCACGCAGCGCGGCCTTCGTGGACTCGGGGTTCGCGTTGTAGGCGTCGTTGACGACCGTCACGCCGTCCGGGCGCTCGGTGACCTCCATCCGCCAGCGGGAGAGGGAGCCCGCCTCGGAGAGCGCGGTGGCGATCTCGTCTGCGGACATGCCCAACTCGTGGGCGACGGCGGCCGCGGCGAGCGCGTTCGACACGTGGTGCTCACCGTACAGGCGCATGGTCACATCGCTTGCACCGGAGGGTGTGTGAAGGCTGAAGGAAGGCTGTCCGGTGTCCGTGAGTCGCACGTTCTCGGCGCGAACGTCCGCTTCGCCGGACTCTCCGAAGAGGATCACCTTCGCCTTCGTTCGGGAGGCCATGGCCCGTACGAGCGGGTCGTCCGCGTTGAGGACCGCGGTGCCGCCCTCCTCGGCCGGCGGCAGCGCCTCGACGAGCTCGCCCTTGGCCTGGGCGATCTGCTCCCGGCCGCCGAACTCGCCGATGTGCGCGGAGCCGACGTTGAGGACGAGACCGATCTTCGGCGGGGTCAGCTCGCACAGGTACCGGATGTGGCCGATGCCGCGGGCGCCCATCTCCAGGACGAGGAACCTGGTCTCGTCGGTGGCGGTGAGCGCGGTGAGCGGCAGCCCGACCTCGTTGTTCATGGAGCCGGGCGTGAACACCGTGGGCGCCTTGCGGCGCAGGACCTGGGCGATCAGGTCCTTGGTGCTGGTCTTGCCGGCCGACCCGGTGAGAGCCACGAGGGTGGTGCCGAGGCGTCGCACGACGTGCCGGGCGAGGGCGCCGAGGGCGGCCTGGACGTCGTCCACGACGATCGCGGGCACGCCGACGGGGCGGGAGCCGAGGACGGCCACCGCACCCGCTTCGACGACCTGCGCGGCGAAGTCGTGGCCGTCGGCCCGTTCGCCGACGAAGGCGACGAAGAGGCTGCCGGGCCCCGCTTCCCGGGAGTCCCGGACGACCGGCCCGGTGACCTCGGCGGACGGGTCCGGTATGTCGTGCATCCGCCCGCCGACGACTTCTGCGATCTCGGCGAGTGAGAGGGTGATCACAAGTTCGTCCCCTGGATCAGGATCAGGATCGGCTGGATCATTCGGGATCTCGTCCCTTGGATCATTCGGGATCTCGTCCCTGGGTCTTCTTGATGGCTTCGCGCAGCACCTCGCGGTCGTCGAAGGGACGGACGACCCCGGCGATGTCCTGGCCCTGCTCGTGGCCCTTGCCGGCCACCAGCACCGTGTCGCCGGGCTCGGCCCGGGCGACGGCGGCGGCGATCGCGGCGGCCCGGTCCTCGAAGACCTGTACCTCGCCGCGCTCGTGCGCGGGCACGGACGCCGCACCCTGGAGCATGGTGGCGAGGATCGCGAGGGGGTCCTCGGAGCGGGGGTTGTCGGAGGTCAGTACGGCGGTGTCGGCGAAGCGGGCCACGGCGGCGCCCATCGGCTCCCGCTTGGTGGTGTCCCGGTCGCCGCCGCAGCCGAGCACGGCGTGCAGCCTGCCCTCGGTGACCTTGCGCAGGGCCCGCAGCACCGACTCGACGGCGTCGGTCTTGTGGGCGTAGTCGACCACCGCGAAGTAGGGCTGGCCCACGTCCACGCGCTCCAGGCGGCCCGGCACGCCCGGTACGGCGGCGACGCCGTCGGCGGCGGCCTGCGGGTCGAGCCCGGCGGCGGCGAGGGAGACGATCGCGGCGAGGGTGTTGGCCACGTTGAACGGCCCGGCCAGCGGCGACTTGGCGGCGATCCGCTCGCCCTTGGGCCCGAGCACGGTGAACGTGGAGTCCAGCGGGCCGACCTCGACCTCGTCGGCGCGCCAGTCGGCGTCCGGGTGGCCCTCGGCGGAGTAGGTGACGACCGGGACGGTGGCCTCGTTGGCAAGGCGGCGCCCGTACTCGTCGTCGACGTTGACCACGCCCAGTGTGCTGCGCTTCGGGGTGAAGAGCTGCGCCTTGGCCTGGAAGTAGTCCTCCATGCCGGAGTGGAACTCCATGTGCTCCGGGCTGAGGTTGGTGAAGACCGCGATGTCGAAGACGCAGGCGTCGACGCGGCCGAGCACCAGGGCGTGGCTGGAGACCTCCATGGCGACCGCCTCGGTGCCGCGCTCGCGCATCACCGCGAACAGCGCCTGGAGGTCGGTGGCCTCGGGCGTGGTCCGCTCGGACTTGATGCGCTCGTCGCCGATGCGCATCTCGACCGTGCCGATCAGCCCGGTGGACTTCGCCGTGCGCAGGCCGCCCTCGACGAGGTAGGCGGTGGTGGTCTTGCCGGAGGTGCCGGTGATGCCGATCTGGAGCAGGTCGCGGCCGGGGTGGCCGTAGATCGTGGCCGCCAGCTCCCCCATCCGCGCGCGCGGGTCGTCGACGACGAGCGCCGGCAGACCGGTGGCGGCGACGCGCTCCGCGCCGGCCGGGTCGGTCAGCACGGCCGCGGCACCGAGGCCCGCGGCCTGGGTGACGAAGTCGGCGCCGTGGGCGCGGGCTCCGGGGAGGGCGGCGTACAGGTCACCGGGGCGGACGGCGCGCGAGTCGTGGGTGATGCCCGTGACCTCGGCGGAGCCGTCCGGCGCGGAGGCACCCAGCTGATCGGCGAGCTCCGCGAGGGGTGTGGCGGAGATCCGCACCGGCCGGGGCGGTCCCGGGTATGTCACGGGGTGGCCCTTCTGGGTGGTTTGGGACTGATCAGGGTGTGGCACGGCGGTGAGCGTACCGGGAGTACCCGCCTGCGGGCGAAGCGAGGGCTGGGGCGAGGCCTGGGGGGCGCTCTGGTTCCCGGGGTCGGGGGTGATCGTCGTCACGGGTGGTTCCTGGTGGCTCGGTACTGAATCGGCGCTGGCTCGGTACGGGCTCGGTGCGAGGGGAGGGGCGGTACGGCTCAGGGTTTGAAGGTGACCGGGAGCCTCGCGGGGGCGGCCCCGGTGGGCGGGACCTGAAGGGTCTTCAAGGCGAACTCCATGACCTGCTTGTAGATGGGGCCGCAGATCTGGCCGCCGAAGTAGCTGCCCTCGGTGGCGTTCTGGATGGCGCAGTAGACGGTGACGCGGGGCTTGTCGGCGGGGGCGAACCCGGCGAAGGACGAGGTGTAGCCGTGGTACTTGCCGGTGGCCGGATCCACCCGGTTGGCCGTGCCCGTCTTGCCCGCAACCCGGTAGCCGGGGATGCGCGCCTTGGTACCGGTGCCCTCCTCGTCGTCTACGACGGACTCCAGCATCTGTGAGAGGGTCTTCGCGGTCTTCTCACTGGTCACACGGGTTTTCTTGGGTTCAGGGGCCGGGGTGAAGCGTCCGTCGGCCCCCTTCGTGCCGCGGACCAGCGTGGGTTCGATGCGGACGCCGCCGTTGGCGACGGTCGAGTAGATGGAGGCCGCCTGGAGCGCGTTCACGGAGACGCCCTGGCCGAAAGGGATCGTGTACTGCTGTGAGGTCGACCACTGGTCGGGCGGCGCGAGGATGCCCTTGGTCTCGCCGGGGAAGCCGAGCCCGCTGTAGCCGCCGAGGCCGAACTTGCGCAGGTAGGAGTAGAGCACCTTGTTGGCCTCGGCCTGGGTCTTGCCCAGCTCTCCGGTGGCCATGATCGTGCCGATGTTGCTGGACTTGGCGAGCACGCCGTTGAGCGTGAGGTACCAGGTCGGGTGGTCGATGTCGTCCTTGAAGAGCCGGTCGCCGCGCTTGAGCCGGTTGGGGACGGTGATGTGGGTGCCCGGCGTGGCGACGTTCTCCTCCAGCACGGCCGCCATGGACAGCACCTTGGCGGTGGAGCCCGGTTCGAAGGCGTCCTGGAGCGCGGCGTTGCCCAGCGCCGCGGGGTCGGCGTGGGCGAGGTCGCCCGGGTCGAAGCCGGGCGAGTTGGCCATGGCGAGGATCTCGCCGGTGGTCGTGTCCTGGACGATGACGTAGCCGCCGTCCGCCTTGGACTTCTCCACCTGCTCGCTGATGGCGTGCTGCGCGGCCCACTGGATGTCGCGGTCGATGGTCAGCTCGACGTCGCTGCCCGGCACGGCGGGCGTCTCGGTGGAACCGGCGGTGGGCACCTGGCGCCCGCCGGACTGGGCATAGCGGATCTTGCCGTCCTCGCCGGCCAGCGTCTTGTCCAGCTGCCGCTCCAGGCCGCCGCCGCCCTTGCCGTCGGCGCCGACCCAGCCGAGGATGCCGGCGGCGAGGTCGCCGCCCGGGTACACCCGCTTGCTGCTGGGGTCGGCGAAGACGCCCCCGAGCACGTTGACCGTCGCCCTGTCGGTCTCCGCCTTCGTGGTGAGCGCGGTCTTCAGGTCCTTGATCTGGTTCCAGACCTGGGGGGTCTGCCGGCGCGCGAGGCGGACGTAGCGCAGCTCCTTGTTCTTCGGGCGGAGCACCTTCGCCAGCTTCTCCTGGTCCTGGCCGAGGATCGGCGCGAGGAGCGCCGCCGCCTGCTCGGGTCCGTCGTCGACCTTCAGCTGCTCGCGGGTGAACATCGTGGGGTCGGCCGTGATGTCGTAGGAGTCCACGGTGCTCGCGAGGGAGACCCCGTTGCGGTCGGTGATTCCGCCGCGCTCGGCGGGCAGGGTGTGTACGACGTAGCGGTTCTGCTCGGCCTTCGCCGAGTAGGTGCCGGCGTCGACGGCCTGCACCTGGAGGAGCCGTACGACGAACGCGGCCAGCACCAGGGTCAGCGCGAGGCCGATCATGCGCAGCCGGGGGCGCGGGCTGCCCAGCCGGAAGGCGCGGGGCGCCGGGCGGGGCGGTCCTGGCCTGCGGGTGGGCCGGGCGCCGGGCCCCGGGCGGCGCCCGCCGCCGGGGCGGACGGGCCTCGCGGGTCCGGGCACCCGGCGGCGCGGCGGTTCCCTGTCGGACACTTCCGTCACCTGCCGGGAGTCGGGGTCGGGGTGGGCGGCGCCGCGGTGGTGGGGGTGACGGCGGTGCCGGACGCGGCCGCGGCGGTGGGCGTGGGGGCCGGGCCGGAGGGCTCGGTGTAGGGGGACGGCGTGACCGTGGACGCGCCGGCGGACGTCGAGGCCAGCGCCTCGGGAGCGAGGACGAGCGGGGTGGCCGCGGCGGGGGCGGGCCTGGGCGAGCCCTTGACCTTGCCGTCGGGGTCGAGGAAGGCGGGGTCGCCACCGGGCACCATGCCCAGTTCACGGGCGCGGCGCTGGAGGGCCCGGGGGGCGGAGTAGGCGTCGATGTCCCGCTGGAGCGCCTGTTCCTCGTCGGTGAGTTCCTTGGTCCGCTGCTTGAGGTCGTCCAGCTGGAAGGAGCCCTCGCTCAGGGCGGAGTTCAGCACGAGGAGCCCGATGAGGCCGCCGCCGAGGAGGACGACGACCAGGAGGACGAACGGCGCCCGGGCCGCCTGGCCCCGGGGGCCGCCGGTGGGCAGGAGCCGGGCCAGTCGGGCGGCCCTGCCCTTCAGTTCGGGTTTCCTGCTCACACGCCCTCCCCTGGGGGGTGTCGTCTGGATCTTGCCGGGGCCGGCCACAAGGCACCGTCTCCTGGAGCCGACCTGATCCAAACGGCACCCCCCAGAGGGTGCCGTCCGCACCGGTGCCCGGCCTGCCTCGCTCGCTCCGCCCGAGGGGGTCCCTTCACCCGAGGGACTCCCTGATGCGCTCGGCGCCGCGCAGCCGTGCCGGTGCCGCGCGACGGTTCTCGGCGATCTCCTCCTCGGTGGGGAGTTCGGCACCGCGGGTGAGCAGCTTGAGCCGCGGTGCGTACTGCTCGGGGACGACGGGCAGGCCGGGCGGCGCGGTGTTGGCGGCGCCAGCCGCGAACACCTGTTTGACCAGCCGGTCCTCCAGCGAGTGGTACGACAGCACCGCGATCCGCCCGCCGACCGCGACCGACTCGACGGCGGCCGGGATCGCCCGCTCCAGGACGGACAGCTCGCCGTTGACCTCGATGCGCAGGGCCTGGAAGGTGCGCTTGGCCGGGTTGCCGCCGGTGCGCTTGGCGGCCTGCGGCAGCGCCGCGCGGATCAGCTCCACGAGGCGGGCGCTGTTGGTGAACGGCTCCTTCTCGCGCTCGCGCACGACGGCGGACACGATCCGCTTGGCCTGCTTCTCCTCGCCGTACGCCCGCAGGATGCGGACGAGTTCGCCGGGCGGGTAGGTGTTGAGGACCTCGGCGGCGCTCATGCCCGTGCTCTGGTCCATCCGCATGTCGAGCGGGGCGTCCTGGGCGTAGGCGAAGCCGCGGTCGGCCTCGTCGAGCTGCATGGAGGAGACGCCGAGGTCGAACAGCACGCCCTGGACCCGGGGGACGCCGAGCCGGTCGAGCACGTCGGGCAGCTCGTCGGAGACGGCGTGCACGAGGGTGGCGCGCTCGCCGTACGGAGCGAGCCGTTCGCCGGACAGGCGCAGGGCCTCCTTGTCGCGGTCGAGGGCGACGAGCCGGGCCTCGGGGAAGCGTTCGAGGAGCGCCTCGCTGTGCCCGCCGAGTCCCAGCGTGCAGTCGACGACCACGGCTCCCGGCTCGGTGAGGGCGGGTGCCAGCAGGTCCAGACACCGCTGGAGCATCACCGGGACGTGTCGACTCTGGCTCAAGTGGGGCGGCCTCTCAGCTCCGGCGCGGCGTCACGCACTGCCGGGTCCCCTCCCGCTCGCATCTGAAGGGGAGGCCTGCCGGCGCCAAAAGCGTCGGCCGGCCGGGAGCGGGAGGAGGCCGAGCCGTACGTACGCGCCGCGCACGTGGGGAGATCTGGCGGGACGTCGCCCAGGTCTCCGGGGAATTCAGTCCAGCAGGGAGGACCTCGCCTCCCGCTTCGCGTCACTTTAGTCCACGGTGTCGCCCGGTCAATCAACCGGCCTGCGCGTCGCGGACACCGGTGTCAGCAAACCGGCATCGAACGGCTTTTCACTCGTACGGCCGCAATCCGGCCACCCTGTGGGTTGGCTCACAACAAGCCTCGATGACGTTCTTTGTCCCGCTTCACAGCGGGCTACGGGCAGGGACGGCCAGTAACGTCATGGATATGACGACTTCTGCATCGGTACCCGCCGCCTCCGAATCCGCCATAGCGGCCGACCACACCGTCACCGACCGGCTCGTCGAGGCGAACGAACGCTACGCCGCGGCGTTCGCCGACCCCGGCATGGACGCCCGCCCCGTACAGCGCGTCGCCGTCGTGGCCTGCATGGACGCCCGCCTGGACCTGCACGCCGCGCTCGGCCTGAAGCTGGGCGACTGCCACACGATCCGCAACGCGGGCGGTGTCGTCACCGACGACGTGATCCGGTCCCTGACCATCAGCCAGCGGGCGCTCGGCACCCGCAGCGTGGTCCTCATCCACCACACGGGCTGCGGCATGGAGACCATCACCGAGGAGTTCCGGCACGACCTGGAGCTGGAGGTGGGCCAGCGTCCCGCGTGGGCGGTGGAGGCCTTCCGGGACGCCGACCAGGACGTGCGGCAGTCGATCGAGCGGGTGCGCACCTCGCCGTTCCTGCTGCACACCGAGGACGTACGCGGTTTCGTCTTCGACGTGAAGACCGGGCTGCTGCGCGAGGTCGACCCCGCCTGATCCGGCGGCCCGCCCCGACGATCCCGCCGTGCAAGCTCCGCAAAGGCCGTAAGGGCCGACATATCGCGGCCAGTTGTCCACAGGCGAGTGACACGAATCGGTAACGGCGGCAAGAATGCGGGAAGTGGTGTCGTGCGGAACTTTTTCCGCTCGGTGTCCGTGATTCGGGGTGGGTCGGTCCGCGGTGCGGGGCCGGCCGGCAAGTTGGGGTACCCCCACTTCCCAGGGAGTGCGGGGAAAGGCCGAGGAGGGCCGGGTGACGACCTATGACGATCAGGCGAGCCGTGGAGGCACCGCCGCGCGAGCGTACGGGAGCGTGGGGGAAGATCTGACCGCTGTGGTCGAGCGGGTCCGCGGTTCGGTGGAGGACGTGATCGAGGGCAAGCCCGAGGTCGTACGGCTCTCGCTGACCGTGCTGCTGGCCGAGGGACACCTGCTGATCGAGGATGTGCCGGGCGTCGGCAAGACCATGCTGGCCAAGGCGCTGGCGCGGTCCATCGACTGTTCCGTGCGCCGGATCCAGTTCACACCCGACCTGCTGCCCTCGGACATCACCGGGGTGTCGATCTGGGACCAGCAGCGGCGGGACTTCGAGTTCAAGCCGGGCGCGATCTTCGCGCAGGTGGTGATCGGCGACGAGATCAACCGCGCGTCGCCGAAGACGCAGTCGGCGCTCCTCGAGTCGATGGAGGAGCGTCAGGTCACCATCGACGGCCAGACCTACGAGCTGCCCAGTCCCTTCATGGTGGTGGCGACGCAGAACCCGGTCGAGATGGAGGGGACCTACCCGCTTCCCGAGGCCCAGCGGGACCGCTTCATGGCCCGGGTCTCCATCGGCTATCCGAGCCCGGAGGCCGAGTTGCAGATGCTGGACGTGCACGGCGGGGCCAGCCCGCTGGACGACCTCCAGCCGGTGGCGCACGCGCACGACATCCTGAAGCTGATCGAGGCGGTCCGCGGCGTCCACGTGGCGGACCCGGTCCGGCGGTACGCGGTGGATCTGGTCGCCGCCACCCGCACCCACCCGGACCTCAGACTCGGCGCCTCGCCGCGTGCCACGCTGCACCTGCTGCGCGCGGCGAAGGCCTCCGCCGCCCTGGGCGGACGGGACTACGCGCTGCCGGACGACGTGCAGGCCCTCGCGGTCGCCGTCCTGGCCCACCGGCTGCTGCCGACGGCGCAGGCCCAGCTCAACCGCCGCACCGCCGAGCAGGTCGTCCAGGAGATCCTGCAGCGCACCGCGGTGCCCGCGGAGCCTCAGCAGCAGACGGGCTTCGGCATGGGCCGCGGCACGTCGGCGTACGGTCAGCAGCCGCCGCGGAGGCTGTGATGGACGCCGGGGGGACGGACCGGTCCGAGGCCGACCGGGGCGAGGGCGGCGGCATCCGGACCGCCCTTTCCGGTCTGACCACCCGCGGGCGCTCCTTCCTGGCCGCCGGCATCGCGGCCGCGGTCTGCGCGTACGTCCTGGGCCAGAGCGACCTGCTGCGCGTCGGGCTGCTCCTGGGTGCCCTGCCCCTGGTCTGCGCGGCCGTGCTCTACCGCACGCGCTACCGGGTCGCGGGCAGTCGCCGGCTCTCCCCGGGGCGGGTCCCCGCGGGCAGCGAGGCCAGGGTGCATCTGCGCGTCGACAACGTCTCCCGGCTGCCCACCGGTCTGCTGATGCTCCAGGACCGGGTGCCCTACGTACTCGGTCCGCGGCCCCGCTTCGTGCTCGACCGGGTCGAGCCGGGCGGTCGCCGCGAGGTGTCCTACCGGATCCGCTCCGACCTGCGCGGCCGCTTCCCGCTGGGGCCGCTGCAGCTGCGCCTGACCGACCCGTTCGGCCTGTGCGAGCTGACCCGCTCCTTCTCGACGTACGACACCCTGACCGTGATCCCGCGCGTGGAGGCGCTGCCGCCGGTGCGGCTGAGCGGTGAGGCGAAGGGGTACGGCGAGGGACGCCAGCGCTCGCTCGCCCTGGCCGGTGACGACGACGTGATCCCGCGCGGGTACCGCTACGGCGACGACCTGCGCCGCGTGCACTGGCGCTCCACCGCGCGCTACGGCGAGCTGATGGTGCGCCGCGAGGAGCAGCCGCAGCGGGCCCGCTGCACGGTGCTGCTCGACACCCGGGTCGTGGCCTTCGAGGGCGCGGGACCCGACTCGGCCTTCGAGTGGGCGGTGTCGGGCGCAGCGTCCGTGCTGGTGCACATGCTGGAGCGGGGCTTCTCCGTCCGGCTGCTCACCGGCACCGGCGACGCGGTGCCGGGCGAGGGCGCCGACGGCTTCGCGGGCGCGAGCCAGGGGACGGCCGACGCGGCCGGTCTGATGATGGACACCCTCGCCGTGATCGACCACTCCGACGACACGAGTCTGTCGCGGGCGTACGACATGCTGCGCGGCGGGAACGAGGGGCTGCTGGTGGCCTTCTTCGGCGACCTGGACGAGGAGCAGGCCACGGTGGTGGCGAAGATGCGGCAGCGGGGCGGCGGCGCCGTCGCCTTCGTCCTGGACAGCGAGACGTGGGCCCGGGAGCCGACCGACGTGCCCGGCCCGTCGGCCGGGAGCGACGAACGGCTGCGGATGCTCCGCGAGGCGGGCTGGACCGCGGTGGCGGTCCCCCGGGGTGCCACCGTGGAGGAAGTGTGGCGCCTGGCCGACCACGAACGCACCGGCCTCGCGGCGCCGGCCGGCACAGAGGGGGCGTGATGAGCGGGCGCGCGCGGTTGGCGGTGTGTGCCTGGGCGGCCACGTTGATGGCGGCCTGTGCGCTGTTGCCGTTGGTGGAACCGGCCACGTGGATCCTTCAGGCGGCGGTGCTGCTGGCGGTACAGGCGGGGGTGGGCGCGGCGGCCCGGCGGGTGCCGCTGGCCCGGCCGCTGACCATCGCCGCGCAGGCCGTGGTCACGCTGGTACTGCTGACCCTGGTCTTCGCCCGGCAGCAGGCGCTCGCCGGGCTGATCCCCGGCCCGCAGGCCTTCCAGCGCTTCGCCGACCTGCTCCAGCAGGGTGGCGACGACATCGCCCGGTACGCGATCCCGGCGCCGCTGGAGTCCGACGGCATCCGGCTGATGCTGGTCGGCGGCGTCCTGGTGATCGGGCTGCTGGTGGACACCCTCGCGGTGACCTTCCGCAGTGCCGCCCCGGCCGGCCTGCCCCTGCTCGCCCTCTACTCGGTGGCCGCGGGGCTGTCCGAGGGCGGCGCCGACTGGCTCTGGTTCCTGGTCGCGGCGGTCGGCTATCTGATGCTGCTCCTGGCCGAGGGACGCGACCGGCTCTCGCAGTGGGGCCGCGTCTTCGGCGGCTCCTCGCGCCCGCCGGGCCCGGAGCAGGGGCGCGCCCTCGCCCCGGTCCGCACCGGGCGGCGTATCGGTGCCTTCGCGCTGGGCATCGCACTGGTGGTGCCGCTCGCCCTGCCCGCGATGGACGGCGGGCTGCTGGACGGCGCCGGCGGCGGCGTGGGCTCCGGCACCGGTGGCGGCGGCACGATCTCCGCGGTGAACCCGCTGGTCTCCCTGCGGGACAGCCTGAACGTCAACGAGGACCGCCAGGTCCTCTCCGTCCAGACGGACTCCGAGGACCTGTCCGACCTGTACCTGCGCATCGTGTCCCTGGACGACTTCGACGGCACCACGTGGAAGCCGTCCAAGCGGCGCATCACCGCCGTTCCGGAGGGCACCTTCCCCACCCCGGCCGGGCTCGGCCCCGACATCAAGCGCACGGAGTCCCGGGCCCTGGTCTCGGCCGCGGACTGGTACGCGCAGGACTGGCTGCCGATGCCCTACCCGCCCAGCGGTGTGCGCGTCGCGGGCAACTGGCGCTTCGAACCCGTCGGCATGACCCTGGTCGGCGACCACGGCCAGAACACCCGCGGGCTGAAGTACGAGGTGCGCAGCCTGAACGTGCAGCCGACGGCGCAGCAGCTCGCCGCGGCCCCACCGCCGTCGGCGGCGCTCACGCGCGAGTACACGAAGCTGCCGGACTCGCTGCCCGACGTGGTCTCCCGGACCGCCCGCGAGGTCACCGCCGACGCCGCGAACCCCTACGAGCAGGCGGTCAAGCTCCAGGAGTACTTCGCGGTCAACGGCGGCTTCGAGTACGACACCCAGGTCAAGGTCGGCAACGACTCGGAGGCGATCGCCCGGTTCCTGAAGGACAAGGAGGGCTTCTGCGTCCACTTCTCCTTCGCCATGGCGGCGATGGCCCGTTCCCTGGGCATTCCGGCCAGGGTCGCGGTCGGCTTCGCGCCGGGTTCTCCGCAGGCGGACGGCTCGGTGTCGGTGGGGCTGCGGGACGCCCACGCGTGGCCCGAGGTGTACTTCGAGGGCGTGGGCTGGACCCGCTTCGAGCCGACGCCGACGCGTGGCTCGACCCCGGCGTACACCATCACGGACCGGCCGGGCAGCTCGGTGCCGGACCCGGCCCTGCCGTCGCAGAGCGCACAGACGGAGCCGTCCGCGGCGCCCTCCTCGAGCGACACCTGCTCCCCGCAGGACAAGAGGCTGGACGCCTGCTCCACCGAGTCCGCGGTGGCCGTGCCCGTCACCGGGGGCGACGGACCGAAGTGGTACGCGCTGCTGGCCTGGGCCCTGGCCGGGCTCGTGGTGCTGCTGCTTCCGCTGGCACCGATGCTGTGGCGGCTGCGCGCCAGGGCGGTACGGCTCGGGGCGCACGGCCGCGGTGCGGCGGACGTCGGCCCGCACACCCTCGCGGTGTGGCAGGAGCTGACCGACGCCGCGTGGGACCTCGGCATCCTGCCTCAGGAGTCGCAGACCCCGCGCAAGGCGGCCGCCCGCATCGTCCGGCTGGGCCGGCTCGAGCCGACGGCCGCACAGGCGGTGCACCGGGTCGCGGACGCCGTGGAGCAGGTCCTCTACGCGCCCCACCCGCGCCCGACCGCGGGGCTGGCCGAGGATGTGCGGCTGGCGACCGCCGGACTGCGGGCCACGGTCGGCCGCGGAACGCGGCTGCGCGCACGGTTCGCCCCGCGTTCGGCCGTCCGGGTGACCTGGACGGTGTCGGCCCGGTGGACGGCCCTGAAACGGCGGGCCGCGGCCGCCCGGCCGGAGTGGCGCAGGACGTCGGACCAGCAGGGCTGAGCCGAACGGGCGCCGACCCCACCCCGGGCCGGCGCCCCGGGCAGGCGTCCCGGCCCCGTGTCCCGATCCTGTGTCCCGGTCCCATGTCCCGGTCCCGTGTCCCGGGCCGGCGTCCCGGGCCGGTGTCTCGGCGCGTCGACGAGCGCTCATGGGTACGCGTGAGGGGGTGACCACCCGGTCGGTGGTCACCCCCTCACGCGCATGTGCTGGTGAGCGGTTGCTCGGACGCCGCTACTGGCCGCCCTGCTGCTCGTCCCTACGACGCTGCCAGCGCTCGTCGATGCGGTCCATCATCGAGCGTTTCTGTCGTCCTTGGCGGCGCGCGGCCTGCGGTCCGGCACCGGCCGCCTGCTGCTGCTCGCCCGGTTTGGGGGCCTTGCGCCAGCCGGTCACGGCGAGCACCGCGCACCCCAGCATGACCAGGAAGCCCACCACGCTGAGCCACACCTGCTGGGCGACCATACCGGCCATGAGGAGCGCAATACCTACAAGGAAGCCCGCGACCGCCTGGTAGACCCGTCGCCGGGTGTACGTACGCAGCCCGCTTCCCTCGAGCGCTGTCGCGAACTTGGGATCTTCGGCGTACAGCGCTCGCTCCATCTGCTCGAGCATGCGCTGCTCGTGCTCCGAGAGCGGCACGGAGTCCTCCTCATCGTGCAGTCGCCGGGGCGACCCGGGGGGTCCCTTCAGGATAGGCAGGGAATCGCCCCCGTGAAACCCGCCCCTCTGCGCCAATTGACCAACCGGACTCCGTCATGGCCGTACCGGCTCGCTGAAGTTCCCATTCCCCAGCGGCCGACCCGTCATGCCGGGCCGTCTCCCTCGATCATACGGCGACTGCCCCCCGTTCGGGGGGCCTGTGGCGTACTCCATCTGCAGTCGCGTCCCTGATCAGCGCCTTACCCCACCGGGCGCTCAGGCCTCGTCGGCTCCTCGCGTCTCGCCGAGCACATGGAGCTGGGTGGCCACGGAGTGGAACGCGGCGAGTTCGGCCGCCGCGGCCTCCAGCTTCAGCAGGGCGTCCATCGCACCGGGCTCGGTGTCCACCAGGACGCCGGGCACGAGGTCGGCGAAGACCCGTACACCGTGCACGGCCCCGATCCGCAGCCCGGCGGCCTCGACCAGCCCGGTGAGCTGCTCGGCGGTGAACCGGCGCGGCACCGGGTCACCGGTGCCCCAGCGGCCGTCCGGGTCGGCCAGTGCCTGCCGGGCCTCCGTGAAGTGGCCGGCGAGGGCGCGCGCGAGCACGGCCCCGCCGAGGCCCGCGGCGAGCAGGCTGAGGACGCCGTCCTCGCGCAGCGCCGCCACCGCGTTGCGGACACCCTCCGCGGGGTCGTCGACGTACTCCAGGACGCCGTGGCACAGCACCGCGTCGTAGCCGCCGCGCTCGACCACGTCGAAGAGGCCGTGGGCGTCGCCCTGGACGCCCCGCACGCGGTCGGCGACACCGGCCTCGGCGGCCCGGCGCTCCAGGGCGAACAGGGCGTTGGGGCTCGGGTCCACGACGGTGACGCGGTGGCCGAGCCCGGCCACGGGCACCGCGAAGTTGCCGCTGCCGCCGCCGGTGTCGAGGACGTCCAGCGTCGGCCGGCCCGTGGCCTTCACCCGGCGGTCCAGCGCGTCCTGGAGGACGTCCCAGACCACGGCGGTGCGCAGGGCGGCCCGGGAACGAGAGGGCTCGGAGCGCGGAGCCGCCGTGTGCGGCCGGGGGTGGGAGGCGGGCGGGCGCATCGGGTCCGACACGGCAGTTGACTCCTCGGCGCGGCACCGCCTCGGACTCGGGCGGAGCGAACGGGCTGCCGCCCCCGCCCGGTGCGGGGAGGGGGAGGCTTCAGGCGACTCCCACCCTATTGCCTCCGCCGCGCCCGCCGGGCACCCCGCTCGTCACCCGCTCATCCGGCGTCCGGCAGGTCCCGGCCCGGGTGACCGGCGTCGGAACGGCGGGGGCGCTCGGGGCCCGGTGGGTCCGCGTCGGGGCGTGGCTGGGGCAGGACCGGCTGGAGGACCAGCATCCGCTCCACCAGGCGCAGGAACATCGCCACGTCGCGTATCAGGTCGTCGGCGTCCCGGCTGCCGGCCGCGCCCCGGATGCCCGCCTCGGCACGGGCCCGGCGCCGCGCGCCGGAGGCGAACAGCGCGCTCCAGTCGGACAGCTCGGGCGCGATCTCGGGCAGCACGTCCCAGGCGCTGCGGATGCGGGCCCTGGCCCGTGGGCCGGTCTCCGGGCGGCCGCGCGCGGCCAGCACCGCGGCGGCGGTGCGCAGGGCGGCGAGGTGGGCCGTCGCGTAGCGCTCGTTCGGCGTTTCGAGGGCGGTGGCCTCCTCCAGCCCGGCCCGGGCCTGGGCGAGCAGGTCGAGGGCGGCGGGCGGGGCGGTCGTGCGGCGGAGCACGGGGTGCACGTCGCTCGCCGGTCCGGTCAGTGAGGGTGCAGGGCCGGCTGCGCGGCGCCGCCGGGCGGCGGCTGCGGACGAGTGGGCCATGACGATCCTCCTGTCGTCTCCGTGACGGCACGTCCTGGCAGGAGGTGCCGTATGTGCCCATCGTGAGGTATGGCACTGACAATCCGTTCTGACCTGGACTTTCGATTCGATCGGCCGTTCGGTTCGGGTCGTGCGCGGGCCTGCGGTGACGCCGCCGCGCAGGGGTGCTGTGAGAATCGGGACCATGGAAAGCAGCAGCACCGCCTCGCAGAGCGGCAGCCGTCGCGAGGCCACCCGGCAGAAGCTCTACGAGGCGGCGGTCACCCTCATCGCCGAGCAGGGCTTCTCCGCCACCACCGTGGACGAGATCGCCGAGCGCGCCGGGGTCGCGAAGGGCACGGTCTACTACAACTTCGCCAGCAAGTCCGTCCTCTTCGAGGAGCTGCTGCGGCACGGTGTCGGCCTCCTGACCGCCTCGCTGCGGCAGGCCGCGGAACGGACCGCCCGGGAGGGCCGCGGCCGGGTCGACGCCCTGGACGCGATGATCCGCGCGGGGCTCGTCTTCATCGACCGCTACCCGGCCTTCACCCAGCTGTACGTCGCCGAGCTGTGGCGCACCAACCGGGCCTGGCAGTCCACGCTGCTGGTGGTCCGGCAGGAGGCCGTGGCGGTGGTGGAGGGCGTCCTGCGCGAAGGCGTGGCGAGCGGTGAGTTCAGTGAGGACATCGACGTGCCGCTGACCGCCGCCGCACTGGTCGGCATGGTCCTGGTGGCGGCACTGGACTGGAAGGCGTTCCAGCCGGAGCGCTCGCTCGACGACGTGCACGCCGCGCTGTCCCGGCTGCTCCAGGGACGCGTGAGCGGCCGGGGCTGAGCCGGCCGGGGCGGAGCTGCCGGGGCCGACCGGCGGGCGGGGGCGGCGGTGCACGAAGAACGCCGGTCCGTGGCGGCCGCGTCCCCCGCGGGCCGCCGTCGGACCGGCGCCTTCTCCTGCTCCCCCGTACGTCCCCTCGTCGGGACTCCCGTCACCGGTCGTCCCTCCGGGCTCCCCCGTGTCTCGCTCCCGCCGGCCCCGGCCGGCGGAAGGAGCGGATCGCGGGCCCGGCTCCGTTCCGGCGCCCCGTGTCGCCGGTGCCGGAGCCGTGCCCCCTCTCCGTGTCCCCACTCTCTCGTTCACGCAGGTCGGGGCCCATCCGCCCGCGTACTCATCTGCGGCACTAGGTACAGCTACTCAGTCCTGCGCACCCGGCCCCACGGCGCGGCGCAGCCGACCGGTCACCTGGACGTCCGTTCCGGTGCTCAGCCCTCGCACGGGGGTGTCGGTGGCGGCGGATAAAGTCCCTGGCATGGCACGGATTGCGGTGATCGGCGCCGGGACGGGCGCGATGGCGGCGGCCGCCCGGCTGGCCGTCGCGGGCCACCGGGTGGTGGTGTACGAGCGGGCGCGGACCTACGGCGGAGCCCTGGGCCGCTTCGAGCGGGACGGCTTCCGCTTCGACACCGGCCCCGGCCTTCTCCCGCTGCCCGCGGTCTGGCGCGATCTGTTCGTGAAGACCGGCAAGGAGCCGCTGGAGTCCCGCGTCGAGCTGGTCCAGGTCGACCCGTCGTCCCGGCACGTGTTCGCGGACGGCACCGAGGTCTCGCTGCCGAACGCCTCGCGGGCGGGTGTCGTCGCCGCCCTGGACGCGGCGCTCGGTGCGGGCGCCGGGCGGCGCTGGGGCGATTTCCTGGTGCGGGCCCGGGAGACCTGGGACCGCACCCGCCGTCCCCTCCTGGAGGAGCCCCTGTGGCCCGACTGGCGGGTGCTGGCCGAGCGCGAGCCCTATCCGGCGGTCCCGCACAAGCGGCTGCTGCGCACCCGCCGGGCCGGCACACTCGCCGAGGTCGGCGCGTGGGAGCTGCGCGACGCCCGGCTCGCCGCCCTGCTGGAGAGCCACGCGCTCGCCCACGGCCTGGATCCCCGCACCGCCCCGGCGAACGCCGCGGTCCTCCCGTACATGGAGTACGCGTTCGGGGTCTGGTACGTGCGCGGCGGCGGTCTGCGGGAGCTGGCGCGGGCGGTGTACGAGCGTTGTCTGGCCCGCCGGGTCGAGTTCCGCTTCGGGGCCGAGGTCACCCAGATCGTCGAGAAGGACGGCCGGGTGGCGGGCGTGGAGCTGGCCGAAGGGGCCGTGGCGGAGGCCGAGTTCGTCGTCTCCGGCGTGGCACCGGGCGTGCTGGACCGCCTGTGCGGTGGGGTGCCGGTGCGCGGCGGGGACGAGGTGCCGCCGCAGCGCGGTGGGGCGAGCCGGCTGACGGTGCTGCTGGCACTGCGCGGCAGCCGTCCGGCGGGCACGGCGCACCGCACCGTGGTGCACGCGGCGGACCGTGAGGCGGAGTTGGACCGCCTGTTCGGCGCCGCTCCCGGGATGGCCGCGCGGCCGACCGTCACCGTCCTGCGGCCCGACGACCCGGCCCTGGTCCCGGACGCGGACCACGAGGCGGTGACGCTCAGCGCGGTGGTGCCCGCCCTGGACGGCGAGTCGGAGCGGGCCACGACCGACGAGTCCGCCCGGCGGGCCGAGCAGCTGATCGGCGTCGCCGAGCGGGCGGTACCGGGCCTGCGCGACCGCCTCCTGTGGCACGAGGTGCGCAGCCCGGCCGAGATCGCGGCGGACACCGGCGCGGCGGACGGCGTGATTCCGGCGCCGTCGCTGGCGGGCGCCGGCGGACGGCTGCTGCACCCGGCGAACGGCACCCGCACGGAGGGCCTGTTCACCGTCGGCGGCTGGTCCCACCCCGGCGGGGGTCTGCCGCACGCGGGCATGTCGGGCGCGCTGGTCGCCGGACTCGTGGTGGAGGGGCCGGAGTTCCGCGGCTCCCAGTGAGCGGCCGGGTTCCTCAGAGGCGGTACTGCTCGTCAGAAGCGGTACTGCTGGTCAGAAGCGGTACTGCTCGTCGTAGCCCTGGCCCTGACCCTGTGTCCGGCCGTCGTCCTGGTAGGGGTAGGGCTGCTGCTCGGGCGGGAGTTCGCCGCCGTAGGGGTCGTCGGTGCTGCGCTGCTGCGGCACCCACACTCCGCCTGCCGGGGTCTCGCCGCCGTAACCGCCGGGCGCGCCGGTGGCGTACTGGTCCTGCACGTAGCCCTGGCCCTGCTGGCCGTACTGCTGCTGCCCGCCGGTCGTGTCGTAACCGCCCGTGTCGTACGCCCCGCCGCCGTAGGTGTGGGTGCCGATGTACGGGTCGGAGTAGGCGGCGTACTGCTGCTGGGCGCCGGTGTCGTAGCCGTAGCCCTGCTGCTGCCCGTAGCCCGAGTAGTCGTAGGCGTAGGACTGGTCGGCGCCCGTCGCGGCCGCCGCCGGCTGCTGCTGCTGCTGCCCGGTGCCGTACCCGGAGTCCGCGTACACGCCGTAGGAACCGGTGTCGTCCGGCATGGGCTGCGGCGCGTAGACGGCGGTGGTCTCCGCGGCCGCGGGGTCGGCGGGGCGGGCCGGGGTGAAGACGTCGTCGCGGTCGTAGTCGTCGTGCCCGTACGAGCCGGTGTCGTCCTGGCCCGGGGCGTGGCCCTGGGCGCGCTCGTCGTAGCCGTCGTGCCGGCCCTGGCCGCCCTCGGCGGGTTCGGGCCCGGAGACCTCCAACGTCGGTTCCTGGCGGCCCCGTTCGGGACGCCCGCGCTTGCCGACGAGGCTCGCCGGGGCGTTGACCGCCCAGCCGGCCTCGAAGCCGCGGCGGAACGACAGGGTGACGTAGGTCTGGCCGACGGCGAAGGCGGCGGCGCCGACGCCGATGACGAGCACGTTCGACATCAGCACACCGGCCACGACGCCGACGAAGCCGGCGAAGGCCAGCAGCCGCCAGCGCAGCCGCGCCTTGTACTGCAGCAGCACCTCGCCGAGCAGCCACAGCGCGACGCCGCCGAACGCGATGTAGAGGACCGTCCAGCCCATGTACGCCCCTCTCCCAGTGGCCGTTACGCAGTGTGTCGCAAATACGTGCGGCCGGTCTAGGCCCGCGGTGGGTGGTGCAGGCCCAGGTTCTCGTAGATTTCCAGCGTAGCCGTGGAGTTGTTGAGCGTGATGAAGTGCAGTCCGGGCACTCCCTCGGCCAGCAGCCGTGCGCAGAACTCCGTGGCGAACTCGATTCCGATCGAGCGTACAGCCGCCGGATCGTCCTTGGCTGTGAGGATCCGCTCTTTCAGCTCCGCCGGGAACGAGGCGTTGCTGAGCTTCGGCAACCTCTCCAGCATCTTCACACTGGTCACCGGCATGACCTCGGGAATGACCGGGGTGGCGCAGCCGGCCGCGGCGACCCGGTCGCGCAGCCGGAGGTAGGAGTCGGGCTGGAAGAACATCTGGGTGATGGCGTAGTCGGCGCCGGCCCGGCACTTGTCGACGAAGTGCGTGACGTCCGTGTCCCAGTCGGCGGAGCGCGGGTGCATCTCGGGGAAGGCCGCGACGCCGACGCAGAAGTCGCCCGACTCCTTGATGAGCCTGACCAGTTCGGCCGCGTACGTCAGGCCTTCGGGGTGCGCGATCCAGTCGGCGTTCGGGTCGCCGGGCGGGTCGCCGCGCACGGCCAGCATGTTGCGGATCCCGGCGTCGGCGTACTGGCCGATGATGTTGCGCAGCTCGGCGACGGAGTGGTCGACGGCGGTGAGGTGGGCCACCGGGGTCAGCGTGGTGTCGGCGACGATCTGCTGGGTCTCGCGGACCGTGCCCGCGCGTGTGGAGCCGCCGGCGCCGTAGGTCACGGAGACGAAGTCGGGGGCCACGGCCTCGACCCGCCGCAGCGCGCTCCAGAGGTTCTTCTCGCCCTTGGGCGTCTTCGGCGCCGAGAACTCGAACGAGTACGTCGTCTTGCCGGTGGCGAGGATGTCACGCACCGTGCGGGCGCGATCCGTCCTCGTGCTTGCGGTTCCGAGGGCCATATGGGCAGGTTAGCCAGGGTGCGGCGGTCACCCAACCGGATGCGGGACTTTTGTCCACATTGTCGAGTTGTTGTCCACCCTTTGGACACCTGCCCGCCGGCCACGACGCACGGCGGCGGCGTGCGGCTACGCCGGTGCCGGGGCCGCCTGCCGCAGCCGCTTCGCGAACTCGGCCGCCGCCGCGCCCGGATCCTCGGCGGCGGTGATCGCGCGGACGACGACCACGCGCCGGGCGCCCGCGTCCAGCACCTCGTCCAGATTGCCGAGGTCGATGCCGCCGATCGCGAACCAGGGGCGGTCGGTGCCCAGCGCGGCCGTGCGGCGGACCAGGTCGAGGCCGGGTGCGTGGCGGCCGGGCTTGGTGGGGGTCGGCCAGCAGGGGCCGGTGCAGAAGTAGTCGACGCCCTCCTGGGCGGCGGCCGCGGTGGCCTCGGACTCGGCGTGCGTGGAGCGGCCGACGAGGACGTCGTCGCCCAGGATCGCGCGGGCGGCGGGCACCGGAAGGTCGCCCTGGCCGAGGTGGAGCACGTCGGCGCGGGCGGCGTGGGCGACGTCCGCGCGGTCGTTGACGGCGAGGAGCTTGCCGTGACGGGCGCAGGCGTCGGCGAAGACCTCCAGGTGCGCCAGCTCCTCCGCCGCCTCCATTCCCTTGTCCCGCAGCTGCACGATGTCGACGCCGCCGGCGAGCACGGCGTCCAGGAACTCGGGCAGGTCGCCCTGGCTCAGGCGGGCGTCCGTGCACAGGTAGAGCCGGGCGTCGGCGAGCCGGGCGCGGGCGGTGGTGGCGGGCGTGGCGGGCATGCGGGTGTCCCCCGGGTCGGGTGGCGCGGGCCCATGACGGGCCGCGCGACGGTGGCGTACGGGCACGGGCGCCCGGCGTGCGTGGCCCGCACGCCGGGCGGTGTGGCGGATCGGCGAGGGGCCGGTCAGACGGCGAGCGCCTGGGCGCGGCGCTTCACCTCCGTACCGCGATTCTCACTCAGGGCCTGGGCGGGGGTGCCGGGCAGGCTCGGGTCGGGCGTGAAGAGCCACTCCAGCATCTCCTCGGCGCTGAAGCCGTCGTCCCGCAGCAGCGTCAGGGTCCCGACCAGGCCCTTGACGACCTTGTCCTCGTCGATGAAGGCCGCGGGGATGTGCAGCGCGCGGTTCTCACCGCGGCGTACGGCGATGAGCTGGCCCTCCTTGATCAGCTGGCGTACCCGGGTCACCTCGACGCCGAGCATCTCGGCGATGTCGGGAACGGTGAGCCAGGCGGGCACGAGAGCATCGGTCTTTGCGTCAATCTCGGTCACGCCTCCAGCCTGCCACCTGGCACTGACAGTGGGAAACCTGGCTACGCCGTGGCCGCCGTCGCCGCCTTCAGCGGCTTCGCCGGGTCGGCCAGCAGGTCGGGGTCCATCGGCGTGCCCGCCTGGATCAGGCGCCTGCCCTGTGCCAGGTCGCGGGGGCGGCCCACCGCGAGCAGGGCGATCAGGCGGCCCTCACGCAGCCAGCAGACCGTCCACGCCGGGCTCGCGGGGTCGCCGCGCCACAGAGTGGTGTCGGCGGCGGTGTGGTGACCGGCGTACTGCACGAAGCGGCCGAACTGCTCGGACCAGAAGTACGGCACCGGGTCGTAGGCCGCCGGGGCCTCGCCGCCCGGGGCGCCGACGATGTCGGCGGCGACCGTGCGCGGGCCCTGGAGGGCGTTGTCCCAGTGGTGCACCAGGAGCCGCTCGCCGTAGCGGGCGGAGGGGAAGGAGGCGCAGTCGCCGACCGCGTGGACGTCCGGCGCGGAGGTGCGCAGGTGGTCGTCGGCCAGGACCTCGCCGTGCGCACCGAGGGCGATGCCGGAGCCGGCGAGCCAGCCGGTGGCCGGGCGGGCGCCGATGCCGACGACGACCGCGTCGGCGGGCAGCCGGGTGCCGTCGTCGAGGACGACCCGGCCGGGCTCACCGGGGCCGCCGGGCTCGACGCGCTCCACGCGCGCGTGGGTGCGCAGTTCGGCTCCGGCGTCGGCGTACCAGGCGGTCATCGGCGCGGCGACCTCGGCGGGCAGCGCGTCGGCCAGCGGCCGGTCGGCGGCCTCCACCACGGTCACCGCGCAGCCCGCCTCGCGCGCGGCGGTGGCGAACTCGGCGCCGATCCAGCCGGCGCCGACGACCACGACGTCGTGCTGCCGGGCGAGCACCGGCCGCAGTCGTTCCGCGTCGTCCAGGGTGCGCAGCAGGTGCACGCCGGGCACGCCCTCGGCGCCGGGGAGGCGGACCGGTTCGGCACCGGTCGCCAGGACCAGGACGTCGTACGGCACGGGCCCCTCGGAGGTGTCCAGGACGTGCTCGCCGGTGCGCACGCCCAGCGCCTCGCAGCCCAGCCGCAGGGTGATGCCGAGTGCCTCGAAGTCGACGTCGAAGGCGGAGCCCTCGGCGGTGCCGAGCAGGACGGCCTTGGACAGCGGGGGGCGGTCGTACGGTTGGTGCGGCTCCGCGCCGATCAGGGTCACCGGGCCGGTGAAACCCTGTTCCCGCAGGGCGACCGCGGTCTGCACGCCCGCCATCCCGGCGCCCACCACGACCACCCGGCGCTCCGCGTCCGCCGCCGGTCCCTGTCCCCGTTCCCGCGTCTGCTCGCTCACCCGATCACCATAGACACCCGGCGATTCGCCGGTCGGTGAGGCTCCCTTACCCGTGCGACGCGCTGCGGGCTAGGGTGGCCGACGTAAAGCACTCGCGGGAGCCCGGACGCACCGGGCTGAGAGGGAGGCTGGCGGCCTCCGACCGTACGAACCTGATCCGGGTCATGCCGGCGAAGGGAGGGGCTGGACGCCCATGTCGTCTCCGTTGTCGTCTCCATCGCACACGCCTGCGCACACACCTCGTACGTCCCGTACGCCCGACGTGCTCGTCGTCGGCGGCGGGATCATCGGGCTCGTCACCGCCTGGCGGGCCGCGCGGCGCGGGCTCGTCACCGCCCTCGTGGACCCCGAGCCGGGCGGCGGGGCGGCCCAGGTGGCGGCCGGGATGCTCGCCGCCGTCACGGAGCTGCACTACGGCGAGGAGACGCTGCTCGCGCTGAACCTCGCCTCGGCCCGCCGCTACCCGCAGTTCGCGGCCGAGCTGACCGAGCTGACCGGCCACGACCTCGGTTACCGGCGCTGCGGCACGCTCGCCGTCGCGCTGGACGCCGACGACCGCGCCCACCTGCGCGAACTGCACGCGCTCCAGCAGCGCTCCGGCCTGGAGTCCGAGTGGCTGTCGGGGCGCGAGTGCCGGCGCCTGGAGCCGATGCTCGCGCCGGGCGTGCGCGGGGGGCTCCGGGTGGACGGCGACCACCAGATCGACCCCCGCCGCCTCGCCCGCGCGCTGGTGGCCGCCTGTGAACACGCGGGCGTGGTCTTCCACCGGGTGTGGGCCGAGCGGCTCACCGTCGGGCGCGGGGACCGGGCCGCGGGCGTCGTCACCGCCGACGGCACCGCCCTGGAGGCCGGGCAGGTGGTGCTGGCCGGGGGCAGCCTGAGCGGGCGGCTGGGGGGCGTGCCGGAGGCAGTAATTCCGCCGGTGCGGCCCGTGAAGGGACAGGTGCTGCGGCTGGCCATGCCGCGGACGGGGGCACGGGCGCCGCTGCTGAACCGGACCGTGCGCGCCGTGGTGCGCGGCAACCATGTCTACCTGGTGCCCCGGGAGAACGGCGAGCTGGTCGTCGGCGCCACCAGCGAGGAGCTGGGCTGGGACACGACGGTCACCGCGGGCGGCGTCTACGAACTGCTGCGCGACGCGCACGAGCTGGTCCCCGGCATCACGGAGCTGCCCCTGACGGAGACCCGCGCGGGTCTGCGCCCCGGCTCCCCGGACAACGCCCCGCTGCTCGGCCCGACCGCCCTGGACGGCCTGCTGCTGGCCACCGGTCACCACCGCAACGGCGTCCTGCTCACCCCCGTCACCGGCGACGTCATGGCGGACGCCCTGACCGGCGGGGAGCTGTCGGAGGAGGCCCGTCCCTTCAGTCCCAGGCGCTTCAACGCCGTCCCCGCACTCTCGGAGCAGCCCGCATGAACATCTCCGTCAACGGCGAGCCGCGCGAGGTGGCTCCCGGCACCGCCCTGGACGCGCTGGTGGGCACGCTCACCGCGGCACCGTCCGGAGTGGCCGCCGCCCTGAACGAAACCGTCGTCCCGCGCGCGCGGTGGTCCGCCACCGCCCTGGCCGACGGCGACCGTGTCGAGATCCTCACCGCCGTCCAAGGAGGCTGACCATGGCCGACGATCCCTTCGTCCTCGGCGGCACGACGTACGCGTCCCGCCTGATCATGGGTACGGGCGGGGCGCCCAGCCTGGACGTGCTGGAGCGCGCGCTGGTGGCCTCCGGGACGGAGCTGACGACCGTCGCGATGCGGCGGGTGAACGCGTCGGTGCACGGCTCCGTGCTGTCCGTGCTGGAGCGGCTCGGCATCCGGGTGCTGCCGAACACGGCCGGCTGCTTCACCGCCGGGGAGGCGGTGCTCACCGCCCGCCTGGCACGCGAGGCGCTCGGCACGGACCTGGTCAAGCTGGAGGTCATCGCCGACGAGCGCACCCTGCTGCCGGACCCGGTCGAACTGCTGGACGCGGCGGAGACGCTGGTGGACGACGGGTTCACCGTCCTGCCGTACACCAACGACGACCCGGTGCTCGCGCGGAAGCTGGAGGACGTCGGGTGCGCGGCGATCATGCCGCTGGGCTCGCCGATCGGGTCCGGGCTCGGGATCCGCAACCCGCACAACTTCCAGCTGATCGTGGAGCACGCGCGCGTGCCGGTGATCCTGGACGCCGGGGCCGGTACGGCCTCGGACGTGGCGCTGGCGATGGAGCTGGGGTGCGCGGGTGTGATGCTGGCCTCGGCGGTGACGCGGGCGCAGGAGCCGGTGCTGATGGCTTCCGCGATGCGCTCCGCGGTGGAGGCGGGGAGGTTGGCCCGGCGGGCCGGGCGGATTCCGCGGCGGCACTTCGCCGAGGCGTCGTCTCCCGCGGAGGGCTTGGCGGTGCTGGATCCGGAGCGGCCCGCCTTCTAGCGGACCGGTGCCGGGGCTGGGCGGGGGTGGGGTGCGCAGCCCGGCGTTGCGGGGTGCCTCCCCCAGTGCCTGAACGGCCTGGGAGGTACCCCCATCGCCCACCCGTGCCGCCCCTGCGGCACGATCGCCCGCAGCTATGTTCGATACGTCACAGGTGCGCTTCAGTACCGGTCCCATTCTGCTCGGCGGCGCGGGGTGTCCGTGGTGGCTCGTACACTCACCTGCGTGGACACGACCCTTCAGGACCCTCTCGTCGGGCAGGTGCTCGACGGCCGGTACCGCGTCGAGGCGCGGATCGCGGTCGGCGGGATGGCCACGGTCTACCGGGCCGTGGACACCCGCCTGGACCGCGTGCTCGCGCTGAAGGTGATGCACCCGACGCTCGCGACCGACGCCACCTTCGTCGAGCGGTTCATCCGCGAGGCCAAGTCGGTGGCCCGGCTCGACCACCCCAATGTCGTCCAGGTCTTCGACCAGGGTGCCGAGGGGGCGTACGTCTACCTGGCGATGGAGTACATCGCGGGCTGCACCCTGCGGGACGTGCTGCGCGAGCGCGGGGCGCTCAGGCCGCGGGCCGCGCTGGACATCCTGGAGCCGGTCCTGGCCGCGCTCGGCGCCGCGCACCGGGCGGGCTTCGTGCACCGGGACATGAAGCCGGAGAACGTCCTGATAGGGGACGACGGCCGGGTCAAGGTCGCCGACTTCGGCCTGGTCCGCGCCGTGGACACGGTGACCAGCACCACCGGTGCCGTCCTCGGCACCGTCTCCTATCTGGCGCCCGAGCAGATCGAGCACGGTACCGCCGACCCCAGGGTCGACGTGTACGCGTGCGGTGTCGTGCTGTACGAGATGCTGACCGGCGCCAAGCCGCACGACGGGGACTCCCCCGCGGCGGTGCTCTACAAGCACCTCCACGAGGACGTGCCGCCGCCGTCGGCCGCCGTGCCGGAGATGGCGTACGAGCTGGACGAGCTGGTGGCCGCGGCGACCGCGCGCAACCCTGAGATCCGGCCGCACGACGCCGTCGCGCTGCTCGCGCGGGCCCGCGAGGCGCGTGAGTCGCTGAGCGCGGCCCAGCTGGACGCGGTGCCGCCGCAGGCGCTCGCCGCGGAGCACGACAACGCCGAGGACCGCACGAGCGTGATCCCGCGCGCGCTGACGATGCCCCGGCCGCTGCCCGTCAACGAGGACGACGAGTCCGCCGGCCCGGACGGCCGCTTCGCCTCGGACGGGGTCAACCGCACCAGCCGGCTCGCCGCTCCCCCGCCCGCCCCCTCCCCGTCCCGGCGGCTGCGGCTGCGCCGCGGGCCGCTGACGATCGTCGTGGCCGTCCTGCTGGTGCTCGGGGTCGGCACGGGCGTCTGGTACATCAACTCCGGCCAGTTCACCAAGGTGCCGCCGCTGCTGTCCAAGACCGAGGCGCAGGCCCGGGACCGGCTGGACGACGCCGGTCTCGACGTCGGCAAGGTGCGGCACGCCTACAGCGACACCGTGGAGCGCGGCAAGGTCATCAGCACCGACCCCGGGGTGGGCGACCGCATCCGGAAGAACGACTCCGTGTCCCTCACCGTCTCCGACGGCCCCGACACCGTGAAGCTGCCGGACGTCACGGGCTACAAGCTGGACAAGGCCCGCACGCTGCTCGAGGAGGAGGGGCTGGAGCCGGGCATGGTGACCCGGGCGTTCAGCGGCGAAGTGGCCAAGGGCTTCGTGATCTCCACCAAGCCCGGGTCCGGCACCACGGTGCGCGCGGGCTCGGCGGTCGCCCTGGTCGTCAGCAAGGGCAGCCCGGTCGACGTTCCGGACGTCACCGGCGACGACCTGGACGAGGCGCGGGCCGAGCTGGAGGGGGCCGGCCTGAAGGTGAAGGTCGCCGACGAGCGGGTGAACTCGGAGTACGACAGCGGCCAGGTGGCCCGGCAGACGCCGGAGCCGGGCGGCCGGGCCGCCGAGGGGGACACGGTGACGCTCACGGTGTCCAAGGGGCCCCGGATGATCGAGGTCCCGGACGTGGTCGGGGACAGCGTGGACGACGCCAAGCAGAAGCTCGAGGACGCGGGCTTCGAGGTGGACGAGGACCGCGGGCTGCTCGGGCTGTTCGGCGACACCGTGAAGAAGCAGTCCGTGGACGGCGGGGACACGGCTCCCGAGGGGTCGACGGTCACCATCACCATCCGCTGACCCGGCGGCCGAGCAGGCCGGACACCTGGTCGACGGACCGCGCGCAAAGGGCTGTTGCCCTCCCTGCTTCCTCCGTCGCGGACCGCCGCCATGGCGGTACCGGTCGCACGGACGGCCGTCAGCGACGACTGGCGGGCGAGCGTCCTCGGCCCGGCGGGCGACCCGGTCGGCGGCGGGGTCGTCGTCCCGCCCCGCTACGTGCTGACCGGCTCCCCCGGCGGCGGGCACCGCTGCACCGGCGGGAGCCACCACGAGGACGTCTCGGTGCTCACCCCGCACGGCGACCTGGGTCAGGCCGGCGGCCGGCCCGCGATGCCCGGTCCGGTGGCCCTGCGCGACGACGCGTACCCTCCGCCGGCTCGGCAGCCCTGGTGCGCTGGTGCGCTGGTGCGCTGGTGCGCTGGTGCGCTGGTGCGCTGGTGCAGTCCTACCCTGATCCGGGGTCCGCCCACCTGTCCTGGCATCCTTGGTGCGGACATGAGCACCGCATCCGCATCCCCCTCCCCCGTGCCGCGCAACCCCGTCGGCGGCCACGTCCCCGTGGCCGGCGGGCTGCACTCCGTCGGCCTGTCCTACGCCCGTGAGCTGAAGGCGGAGACCGTGCAGGTCTTCGTCGCCAATCCGCGCGGCTGGGCCACCCCGGCCGGCAACCCGAAGCAGGACGAGGCCTTCCGCGAGGCCTGTGCGGCCGGGTCGGTCCCGGCGTACGTGCACGCCCCGTACCTGATCAACTTCGGCTCGCACACCGAGGCGACCGTGGAGCGGTCGGTCGAGTCGCTGCGGCACTCGCTGCGGCGCGGGCGGGCCATCGGGGCGCTCGGCGTGGTGGTGCACACCGGGAGCGCGACCGGCGGGCGGGAGAGGTCGGTGGCGCTGAAGCAGGTGCGCGAGCACATGCTGCCGCTGCTGGACGAGCTGACCCACGACGACGACCCGTACCTGCTGCTGGAGTCGACGGCGGGGCAGGGCGCCTCCCTGTGCTCGCGGACCTGGGACTTCGGGCCGTACTTCGAGGCGCTGGACGCCCATCCGAAGCTGGGGGTGTGCCTGGACACCTGCCACATCTTCGCGGCCGGCCACGACCTGACCGGCCCTTCCGGCATGCACCGGACCCTCGACCTGCTGGTGGACACCGTCGGCGAGGGCCGGCTGAAGCTGATCCACGCCAACGACTCGAAGGACGTGGCCGGAGCCCACAAGGACCGGCACGAGAACATCGGCGCCGGTCACATCGGCGAGGACCCGTTCCGCGCGCTGATGACGCACCCGGCGACCGAGGGCGTGCCGCTGGTCATCGAGACGCCCGGCGGCAAGGAGGGACACGCGGCGGACGTGGCGCGGCTGAAGAGGCTGCGCGACGGCTGACCCGCGGGGACCGTACGGCGGTCACGGCTCCGGGCCGTCCCCGGGCTCCTCCTGGTAGGAGTAGCGCTGCTCCCGCCAGGGGTCGCCGATGTTGTGGTAGCCGCGCTCCTCCCAGAAGCCGCGCCGGTCGGCGGTCATGTACTCGATGCCGCGCACCCATTTCGGGCCCTTCCAGGCGTACAGGTGCGGCACGACCAGCCGCAGCGGGAAGCCGTGCTCGGCGGTGAGCAGCTCGCCGTCCTTGTGGGTGGCGAAGAGGGTGCGCTCGGCGGCGAAGTCGGACAGCCTGAGGTTGGAGCTGAAGCCGTACTCGGCCCACACCATCACGTGGGTGACGGCGGGCGCGGGCGGGGCCAGCCGAAGGATCGTGGTGGCCGGGACGCCGCCCCACTCGGCGCCGAGCATGCTGAACTTCGTGACGCAGTGCAGGTCGGCGACGACCGTGGTGTAGGGCAGGGCGCTGAACTCGTCGTGGGTCCAGCCGTGCTTCTCGTCGTCGGTGGTGGCGCCGAAGACCCGGAACTCCCACCGCTCGGGGCGGAACTTGGGAACCGGTCCGTAGTGCGTGACGGGCCAGCCACGCTGTAGCCGCTGCCCGGGCGGGAGCTCGAACCGCGACGCTCCTTGCGAACCGTCTTCTCCCGATCCGTGTTCCACCGGCTGACCCATGCCTCCATCCTGACAGACCCGGACCGATGCCCCTGACCCACCCCACTTACATTCGGGCAAAAGCCAGCAATGCCGACCAAACCGACTAAGCCTGTACTTACTTACTAAGTCAAGACTTACTGGACGATCTTCGATGCCGGTGCAATCATGCCGCGCAACACGCCTGTTCCCGTTCGAAGGAGCGTCAAGCGATGCAGGGCGACCCGGAAGTCATCGAGTTCCTCAATGAGCAGCTGACCGCCGAGCTCACGGCCATCAACCAGTACTTCCTGCACGCGAAGCTGCAGGACCACAAGGGCTGGACCAAGCTCGCGAAGTACACGCGCGCGGAGTCCTTCGACGAGATGCGCCACGCCGAGGTGCTCACCGACCGCATCCTGCTCCTGGACGGCCTGCCGAACTACCAGCGGCTCTTCCACGTGCGGGTCGGCCAGAGCGTGACCGAGATGTTCCAGGCCGACCGGGAGATCGAGCTGGAGGCGATCGACCGGCTGCGCCGGGGCATCGAGGTGATGCGGGCCAAGCACGACATCACGTCGGCCAACGTCTTCGAGGCGATCCTCGCCGACGAGGAACACCACATCGACTACCTGGAGACCCAGCTCGACCTGATCGAGAAGCTGGGCGAGTCGCTGTACCTGTCGACGGTCATCGAGCAGACCCAGCCGGACCCGTCCGGCCCGGGCTCCCTCTAGCAGAACCGGAGGTGCGGCTAGGCCGCCTCGGGAAGCTCCGAGAGGACCGGGGCGCCCTGGTCGGCCAGCTGTCGGCGGGGGCAGGCGCCGCGCCCGAGCAGGGCCTGGATGCGCCGCACGCAGCCGCCGCAGTCGGTGCCCGCCTTGCAGGCGGAGGCGATCTGCCGGGGCGTGCACGCGCCGGCCTCCGCGTGGCTCTTCACCTGTTCCTCGGTGACACCGAAGCAGCTGCAGACGAACACGCGGTTCACCTCCCGGGCGGGGTACAAGGTCGTGCCGTACCGACGACCGGGGGGCCCGACTGATCGGTGAGGCAAACCTAACCTTACCCATGGCGCAAGGCCGGCAAAAGTGGGAAGGGCGCGGATCCCGTGTGACCCGCGCCCCATTTCACCCGCCCGCCCGGGGGCGGACCGTCACTGGTCCCGGTACATCTCCGCCACCAGGAACGCCAGGTCGAGCGACTGGCTGCGGTTGAGCCGCGGGTCGCAGGCCGTCTCGTAGCGCTGGTGGAGGTCGTCGACGAAGATCTCGTCGCCGCCGCCCACGCACTCGGTGACGTCGTCGCCGGTCAGCTCGACGTGGATGCCGCCCGGGTGGGTGCCGAGCGACTTGTGCACCTCGAAGAAGCCCTTGACCTCGTCGAGCACGTCGTCGAAGCGGCGGGTCTTGTGACCGGAGGCCGCCTCGTAGGTGTTGCCGTGCATCGGGTCGGCGATCCAGGCGACCGTGGCGCCGGAGGCGGTGACCTTCTCCACCAGCTCCGGGAGCTTGTCGCGGATCTTGTCCGCGCCCATCCGGACGATGAAGGTCAGCCGCCCGGGCTCGCGCTCCGGGTCCAGACGCTCGATGTACTGCAGCGCCTCCTCGGCCGTGGTGGTCGGGCCGAGCTTGATGCCGATGGGGTTGCGGATCCGCGAGGCGAACTCGATGTGCGCGTGGTCCAGCTGCCGGGTGCGCTCACCGATCCACACCATGTGCCCGGAGACGTCGTACAGCTGCCCGGTGCGCGAGTCGACGCGGGTGAGGGCCGACTCGTAGTCGAGCAGCAGCGCCTCGTGCGAGGAGAAGAACTCGACGGTCTGGAACTCGGCCGGGTCCGTGCCGCAGGCCCGCATGAAGTTCAGCGCGTTGTCGATCTCCCGGGCGAGCTGCTCGTAGCGCTGGCCGGAGGGGGAGGACTTCACGAAGTCCTGGTTCCAGGCATGCACCTGGCGCAGGTCGGCGTAGCCGCCGGTGGTGAAGGCGCGCACCAGGTTCAGCGTGGACGCCGAGGCGTGGTACATGCGCTTGAGCCGCTCGGGGTCCGGGATCCGGGCCTCTTCGGTGAAGTCGAAGCCGTTGACGGAGTCGCCGCGGTAGGTCGGCAGCGTCACGCCGTCGCGGGTCTCGGTCGGCTTGGAGCGCGGCTTGGAGTACTGGCCGGCGATCCGCCCGACCTTCACCACGGGCACGGACGCGGCGTAGGTGAGGACGGCGCCCATCTGGAGGAGGGTCTTGAGCTTGTTGCGGATGTGGTCCGCGGACACCGCGTCGAAGGCCTCGGCGCAGTCGCCGCCCTGGAGGAGGAACGCCTCTCCCTTGGCGACGGCCGCCATCCGGGCGCGCAGCTGGTCGCACTCGCCCGCGAAGACGAGCGGCGGATACGACTCGAGGTCCGCGATCACTGCGCGCAGAGCCTCGGTGTCGGGGTACTCGGGCTGCTGCGCCGCGGGCAGGTCTCGCCAGGTGTTGCCAGCACTCGGGCTGGTCTTAGCGTTCACGGTCACGGGCTCAACAGTACGGGGTCGGATGGGCGCTCTCGCCGCATGCCCAGGGAGTGAGACAGGCGTAACGCCCTGTGGACGGGACACGGTGGGGTACGCTGCGCCGTATGTTCGCGCACTCGACCCAGAACTGGTGGTGGACCGCTCATCCGGCGGCCCGCTGACTGCGCGCGACTCAGGACTCGCGAAGGCCGCCCGAGGGGCGGCCTTCGGTGTTTTTGAGCCCGGGTCCGTTCCTCTCCGACAACCGAGAAGGACCCGGACCATGACACCGCTCGACGGCCTCCTGGCCGACCCCCGCCCGTTCGCACTGCTCCGCCGCCGCGCCCCGGGCCGCGATCACGACCTCGTGGAACTGCTGCTCGGCCCGGTCACCGAGCACGACAGACTCGCCGACCTGCCCGACGAGGGGCTGGCGCTCGTCCCCTTCCGCCAGATCCGCGAGCGCGGCTTCGACGTCCGCGACGACGGCACACCCCTGCTGATGCTCACCCCCGAGGAGCGCCACGACATCCCGCTCGCCGAGGCGCTGGCGCAGCTGCCCGCGCACGAGGTCCGGGTCGAGGGCGGCGGATTCGACGTCGGCGACGAGGAGTACGCGGGGATCGTCGGCCGGGTCCTGGACGAGGAGATCGGGCGCGGCGAGGGCGCCAACTTCGTGATCCGGCGGACGTACGAGGGGCGGATCCCCGGGTTCGGACGGGCCGACGCGCTGGCCCTGTTCCGGCGGCTGCTGGAGGGCGAGCGGGGCGCGTACTGGACGTTCGTCGTGCACACCGGGGACCGCACGCTGGTGGGGGCCAGCCCGGAGGTGCACGTGCGGATGTCCGGGGGCACGGTCGTCATGAACCCGATCAGCGGCACGTACCGCTACCCCGCCGAGGGGCCGACTCCCGAGCACCTGCTCGACTTCCTCGCCGACGGCAAGGAGATCGAGGAGCTGTCGATGGTCGTCGACGAGGAACTGAAGATGATGTGCACCGTCGGCGACATGGGCGGGGTGGTCGTCGGCCCGCGGCTCAAGGAGATGGCGCACCTCGCGCACACCGAGTACGAGCTGCGCGGGAAGTCCTCGCTGGACGCGCGGGAGGTGCTGCGGGAGACCATGTTCGCGGCGACGGTCACCGGCTCGCCGGTGCAGAACGCCTGCCGGGTCATCGAGCGGCACGAGACCGGCGGACGGGGCTACTACGCGGGCGCGCTGGCGCTGCTCGGCCGGGACCCTGGTGACGGGCCGGGGCAGCCCGGCCCCCAGACCCTGGACTCCCCCATTCTGATCCGCACCGCCGACATCGACGCGGCCGGGCGGCTGCGGGTGCCGGTCGGCGCCACGCTGGTGCGCGGCTCGGACCCGGCGGGCGAGGTCGCGGAGACCCATGCCAAGGCGGCCGGCGTGCTGGCGGCGCTGGGCGTACGCCCGTCCCGGCCGCGTACGGAGGCCGGGCGCCCGCGGCTGGCCGACGACCCCCGGGTGCGGGCCGCGCTGGACGGGCGCCGCGCCTCGCTGGCCCCGTTCTGGCTGCGGATGCAGGAGCCGTCGGCAGAGCTGTCCGGGCACGCCCTGGTCGTGGACGCGGAGGACACCTTCACGGCGATGCTCGCGCACGTGCTGCGCTCCTCGGGGCTGGCGGTGAGCGTCCGGCGGTACGACGGGCCGGGGCTGCGCGAGGCGGTGCTCGGGCACGAGGGCGGCCCGGTGGTTCTGGGCCCGGGCCCCGGTGACCCCTCGGACCCGGCCGATCCGAAGATGCGCTTCCTGCGGTCCCTGACCGCCGACGTGCTCGCGGCGAACCGGCACGGCGTCCTCGGCGTCTGCCTCGGGCACGAGCTGATCTCGGCGGAGCTGGGGCTGGACATCGTCCGCAAGGAGGTGCCGTACCAGGGTGCGCAGACGGAGATCGACCTGTTCGGGAGGCCGGAGACGGTCGGCTTCTACAACAGCTTCACCGCGCGCTGCGACGACCCGGCGGCCGCCGAACTGGCCGCGCACGGCGTCGAGGTGAGCCGTTCGGCGGGCGGCGAGGTGCACGCGCTGCGGGGGCCGGGTTTCGCCGGAGTGCAGTTCCACCCCGAGTCGGTGCTGACCCTGAACGGCGCCGCGATCGTGCGGGAGCTGGCCGGTCAGCTGCGCGGTACGAGCACGTTCTCGGAGCGGCGGCCCTCCCGGTAGTCGAGGACGTTGCGCACCGTCGTGTCGACGATCTGGCCGACGGCGTCCTCGGTGTAGTAGGCCTGGTGCGAGGTGACCAGGACGTTCGGGAAGGTGACGAGGCGGGCCAGGGTGTCGTCCTCGACGGCCTCCAGGGACTTGTCGAGGAAGAACAGGCCCGCCTCCGCCTCGTACACGTCCAGGCCGACGCCCGCGAAGCGGCCCGCGCGCAGTTCGCCGACGAGGGCCGCGGTGTCGATCAGGCCGCCGCGGCTGGAGTTGATCAGGATGGCGTCGTCGCGCATCGCCTTCAGGGCGGTCGCGTCGATCAGGTGCCGGGTCTCGGCCATCAGCGGGACGTGCAGGGTGATCAGGTCGGAGCGGGCCAGCAGCTCGTCCTTCGGCACGTAGCGCATGCCCAGTTCGGCGCAGGCCGGGTTCTCTGCGACGTCCCAGCCGAGCAGGCGCATGCCGAAGCCGTGGGCGATCCGGGCGAAGGCCTCGCCGATCTTGCCGGTGCCGAGCACGCCGGCGGTGCGGCCGTGCAGGTCCCGGCCCATCAGTCCGTCGAGCCGGAAGTCGAAGTCGCGGGTGCGGATGGAGGCGCGCACGATCCGCCGGTTGACGGCCATGGCGAGGGCCCAGGCGAACTCGGCGACCGAGTGGGGCGAGTAGTACGACACCCGGGCCACGGTCATGCCGAGCCGGTCGGCCGTGTCCAGGTCGACGTTGTTGAAGCCGGTGGAGCGCTGGGCCACCATCCGGGTGCCGCCGGCCGCGAGGATCTCCAGGACGGCCGCGCCGAGGTCGGCGTTGACGGACGTGGAGACGACCTCGTGGCCCGCCGCGATGGGGGCGGTGTCCTCGTTGAGGAAGACGTCCAGGCAGCGAATGTCCTCGTGGTCGCGGAAGGCCCGCTCGATCAGGGGCTTCTCGTCGGCCTGGACGCCGAAGGCAAGGATCTCCATGACCGCTCCGTCCTGGTGGGCTCCGGGCCGAATATACGACCCTCGGCCCACCGTCGCCGGTCAGCGGCCGTCTTGCCGGACGTCAGCCGAAGAACACGCCGACCTCCTCGTACAGCGCGGGGTCGACGGTCTTCAGCCGGGCCGTGGCCTCGGCGATCGGGACCCGGACGATGTCCGTGCCGCGCAGGGCGACCATCTTGCCGAAGTCCCCGTCGTGCACGCAGTCGACGGCGTGCAGTCCGAAGCGGGTGGCGAGCCAGCGGTCGAAGGCGCTGGGGGTGCCGCCGCGCTGGACGTGCCCCAGGACGGTGGTGCGGGCCTCCTTGCCGGTGCGTTTCTCGATCTGCTTGGCCAGCCACTCGCCGACCCCGGACAGCCGGACGTGCCCGTAGGAGTCCAGTGACTCGTCCTTGAGCACCATGTCGCCGTCGCGCGGCATCGCGCCCTCGGCTACGACCACGATCGGGGCGTAGGAGGCCCGGAACCGGGAGGTCACCCAGGCGCACACCTGCTCGACGTCGAAGCGCTGCTCGGGGATGAGGATGACGTTGGCGCCGCCGGCCAGGCCCGAGTGGAGGGCGATCCAGCCGGCGTGCCGGCCCATGACCTCGACGACCAGGACGCGCATGTGGGACTCGGCGGTGGTGTGCAGCCGGTCGATGGCCTCGGTGGCGATGCCGACGGCTGTGTCGAAGCCGAAGGTGTAGTCGGTGGCGGACAGGTCGTTGTCGATGGTCTTGGGGACGCCGACGCAGGGCACGCCGTACTCGTCCGCGAGCCGGGTGGCGACGCCGAGGGTGTCCTCGCCGCCGATCGTGATCAGGGCCTCGACGCCGAGTGCGGCGAGGTTGTCCTTGATGCGCCGGATGCCGTCCCGCTGCTTGAGCGGGTTGGTGCGCGAGGAGCCGAGGACGGTGCCGCCGCGGGGCAGGATGCCGCGGACGGCCGGGATGTCGAGCGGGACGGTGTCGCCCTCCAGGGGGCCGCGCCAGCCGTCCCGGAAGCCGGTGAAGTCGTAGCCGTACTCCTGGACGCCCTTGCGGACGACGGCCCGGATGACGGCGTTGAGCCCGGGGCAGTCGCCGCCTCCGGTCAGTACTCCGACCTTCATCGCGTAATCCCCTTGCCACAGTGGGTGGTTGAGGCCACTCCACTGTCCCGCGCGGGTCACGCGTCGTCCAGACCCCGTTCTATCGCGTACCGCACCAGCTCCACGCGGTTGTGCAACTGGAGCTTGCCGAGGGTGTTCTGGACGTGGTTCTGCACGGTGCGGTGTGAGATGACGAGCCGTTCGGCGATCTGCTTGTAGCTCAGGCCCTTGGCGACCAGGCGCAGCACCTCGGTCTCCCGGTCGGTGAGCCGGGGCGCGCCGGGGTCGTCGGTGCCCGCGGCGGGGGCGGGCTCGGAGGCCAGGCGGCGGTACTCGCCGAGGACGAGTCCGGCGAGGCCCGGGGTGAAGACCGGGTCGCCCGCGGCCGTGCGGCGCACCGCGTCCCGCAGCTCCTCGGTGGAGGCCGACTTCAGCAGGTAACCGGTCGCGCCGGACTTGACCGCCTCCAGCACGTCGGCGTGCTCGCCGCTCGCCGAGAGCACGAGCACGCGCAGCTTCGGGTCGGTGCCGACCGCCTCCTTGCAGACCTGGACGCCGGGCTTGCCGGGCAGGTTGAGGTCGAGGACGAGGACGTCGGGGGCGGCGGCCCGGGCGCGGCGCACCGCCTGGTCGCCGTCGCTCGCGGTGGCGACCACGTCGAAGCCGGACTCGGCGAGGTCCCGGGCGACCGCGTCGCGCCACATCGGGTGGTCGTCGACCA
This sequence comes from Streptomyces sp. NPDC001599, assembly GCF_042893535.1. Classification (NCBI taxonomy): domain Bacteria; kingdom Bacillati; phylum Actinomycetota; class Actinomycetes; order Kitasatosporales; family Streptomycetaceae; genus Streptomyces; species Streptomyces sp. NPDC001599. Next base: position 635,909 of record NZ_JBIAVA010000001.1, on the reverse strand, counting down.
CCATGACCTTGATCGGGTCCCGGCGGCCGGGGTCCCGCCGCTCGGGGTCGCGTCGTTCGCGGTCGTGTCGTTCACTCATGGTCCGCTGCCTTCCCCCGCGCGGTGGTACCGGCGTTCTTCTTCGGTGCCTTCAGTTCGACCTCCGTGCCCTGTCCGGGCACCGAGATCAGCTCGGCCGTGCCGCCGAGGTCGCGCAGCCGGCCGCGGATCGACAGGGCCACGCCGAGCCGTCCCTCGCCCTCGGCCTCGGCGAGCCGCCCCGGCGGGATGCCCGGCCCCTCGTCGCGGACGGTGACGATCACCTCGTCCGGTTCGTCCTCGACCAGGATCCAGGCGCGGGCCCGCTCGCCGACGTGCTCGCGGACGTTGTCCAGCGCGGCGCCCACGGCGGCGGCCAGTTCCCGCGCGGCACCCGGGGCCAGGAGGACCGGGGCGCCCGGATCGGCGAGGTTCACCAGGGAGCCGGCGTACGGGGCGAGCAGGGCACGCAGGTCGACGGGGCCGTCCGGGTCCGTCCCCTCCCGTTCCTCGACCACCCGTACGAGCGCGCCGTCGGCGGCGTCCTCGGAGACCCGGGAGACGGGCACCAGGCCGCCGGAGACCAGGGTGCGCAGGGCCACCTCCTGCTCACCGGCCAGCCGGCCCAGTTCGGCCGCCTCGCCGCCGATGACGGCGCCCCGGCGCTGCACCATCGCCAGCACCTGGAGCACGCTGTCGTGGATGTCCCGGGCCAGCCGCTCGCGTTCCCTGGTCGCCGCCTCGATCTCCAGGGCGCGCGCGAGGGTGCGCTCGGAGGCGCGGGCGACCTCGACGACGTAGCCGATCGCGATGGAGGCGACCCAGACGAGGATGACGTTGTGCACGGTGTCGCGGGCCGGCGTGCCGCGTTCGACCAGGTTGGCGACGGCGACGAGGGTGGAGGCCACGGCGGCCCAGCGCCAGCCGCCCTTGACGGCGAAGGCCAGCACGGACCCGGCGGTCCATATCGAGGGCAGGGTCGGGCCGCCGTCCGCGACGCGTTCGTGGGCGTCGGCGAAGGGCGTGAGCAGGATGCCGGCCAGCGCGACGGTGAGGTCGGCGGTGAGGAACCGCTTGGTGCAGCTCGCCGCGTTCGCGAGCTTGGGGAGGGTGGCCAGGGTCCAGACGAAGAGGACCGCGTAGTAGGCGACGGCGAGCCAGGGGCGGGCGAAACCGGACCAGGCGGTGGCGAAGAAACCGATCGCGTACAGCATGGTGAGCACGCGGTAGCCGGCGAGCGCGCGCCACAGCGGCTGCTCGACCGACATCCTCATGACTCTCTCGCGTCTGGCCATGTCCCCCCTCCCCGCGCCTACGTCCCGGCCCGGTCCTTCTCGGCCTTCGCGGCCTTCTCGGCCTTGGCCGCCTTCGCCGCCTCCGCGAGCTGCCGCTTCATGGCGGTCGCGTACATGTCGACGTACTCCTGGCCGGAGAGCTTCATGATCTCGTACATGACCTCGTCGGTCACCGCGCGGAGCACGAAACGGTCGTGCTCCATGCCCTGGTAACGGGAGAAGTCCAGCGGCTTGCCGATGCGGATGCCGGGCCGCATCAGCTTCGGCATCACCTGGCCGGGCGGCTGGATCTTCTCGGTGTCGATCATGGCGACCGGGACGACGGGCGCGCCGGTGGCGAGGGCCACGCGCGCCAGCCCGCCCGGCTTGCCGCGGTAGAGGCGGCCGTCCGGCGAGCGGGTGCCCTCGGGATAGATCCCGAACAGCTCGCCGCGCTCCAGGACCTCTATGCCGCTCTTGATGGCGGCCTCCCCCGCGCCGCGCGCTCCGGAACGGTCCACCGGGAGCTGGCCCACGCCCTTGAAGAAGGCGGCGGTCAGCCGGCCCTTGACCCCGGGGGTGTTGAAGTACTCGGCCTTGGCGATGAAGGTCACCTTGCGGTCGAGGACGGCGGGCAGGAAGAACGAGTCGGAGAACGACAGGTGGTTGCTCGCCAGAATGGCGGGGCCGTCGGCCGGGATGTGCTCCAGGCCCTCCACCCAGGGCCGGAAGGCGAGCTTCAGCGACCCCCCGACGGTGACCTTCATCGCGCCGTACAACAACCCAGTGCCTCCCGTGTCCGTGGGTCAGACCCTATCCCGGGACACCGTCAATGGCCCCGACGGCCCTGGTCGGTGTCCGTGCGGTCGCGTACGGTGAAAGACCCGCGAGTATCCCTGACGACAGGAGACCGAGACGTGTCGGTCCTGCCCGGAGCCGAGCCGTTCCGCCACGAGGGCGGTGCGGTCGGCGTCCTCCTCTGTCACGGTTTCACCGGTTCCCCGCAGTCGCTGCGGCCCTGGGCCCGGTACCTGGCCGCGCACGGCCTGACCGTGGCGCTGCCGCTGCTGCCCGGGCACGGCACGCGCTGGCAGGACATGCAGGTCACCGGGTGGCAGGACTGGTACGCGGAGGTGGACCGCGAGCTGCGCGCCCTGCGCGAGCGCTGCGACCGCGTCTTCGTGGCCGGTCTGTCCATGGGCGGCGCGCTGGCGCTGCGGCTGGCCGCCAAGCACGGGGACGCGGTGTCGGGCGTCGTCGTCGTCAACCCGGCGAACCGGATGCACGGCGTCGCCCAGCACGCCCTTCCGGTCCTGCGCCACCTGGTGCCCGCGACGAAGGGCATCGCCAGCGACATCGCCAAGCCGCACAGCGCGGAGCTGGGGTACGACCGGGTGCCGCTGCACTCGGCGCACTCGCTGCGCGCCTTCTTCCGTCTCGCCGACGGCGACCTGCCGCAGGTGACGCAGCCGCTGCTGTTGCTGCGCAGCCCGCGGGACCATGTGGTGCCGCCGGCCGACTCGGCGCGGATCCTGGGCCGGGTGTCGTCGACGGACGTGACGGAGGTCCTGCTGGAACAGAGCTACCACGTGGCGACGTTGGACCACGATGCGGACCGGATCTTCGCGCAGAGCGTCGCGTTCATCGGCCGGCTCGCGCCCGGTTCCGTCGGGGAACCGGAGCCCGGTCTCGGCAAGGAAGGGACTACCGCAGGTGGCTGAGCACGACTCCGACCGCGAGGACCGCGAGGAGCGGGACCTGGAGCGGGAGCACCGCGAGGGACGGGAGCGCGCTGCGGACGGCGGGCCCGAGGCGCAGGACGCGCCGTTCGACGAGGACGCCGCCTGGGCCTCGATCGTCGCCGGGTACGGGGAGGAGCCCCCGGACCCGCCGGGCGCCAAGCCGTTCAAGTCGGTCGAGGACCTGGCGCTGCTCGAGCCCGAGGTGAACGACGAGAAGCCCTCGGCGGACCGGCCCTCCTCGGACCGGCCGCTGGGGAGTTCCGTCGCGTTCGCGCCCGGCATCGGCCCCCGCGACCACACGCCCGCCGAGCCGTCCGACGACGACTTCGACGCGGACGACGAGGGCCACTTCGTGCCGCCCGAGCCGCCGCCGCTGCCCGAGACCGATCCCACCTCGAAGTTCGCCTGGCTGGGCGTGCTCGGCGGCCCGGTCCTGCTTCTGCTGGCGGTGGTGCTCGGCTGGGACATGACCTGGTGGCTGACGACCCTGAGCATCGGCGGTTTCCTCGGCGGCTTCGCCACCCTGGTCGTGCGGATGCGGACGGGCGACGAGGACGACGACGATCCGGGGCGGGGCGCGGTGGTGTAGCCGGGTGGCCGGCCGGGCCCCGGGGTCAGGCGGTCGCGGGTACGCGGAGGGCGGTCAGGACCGGTAGGTGGTCCGTGGCCGCCCTCAGGTCGTCCTCGGCCACCCCGGGCAGTCCCGACGGCACCCCGCAGCCCAGCACCTCGATGCCCTCGGTGACGAAGACCGCGTCGATACGGCGGTCCGGGGCGGTGGCGGGGAAGGTGTACTCGCCGCCCCAGGGCGCGGCGGTCCAGCAGTCGCGCAGCCCGTCGCCGAGCCGTCGGAAGGTGCGGCCGCCGGGGCGCTCGTTCAGGTCGCCGCCCGCCACGGCGTGCTTCACGCCGAGGGTGGCCAGGTGGTCGAGGAGCAGCCCGGCCTGTTCGTGCCGCTCGTCCGCGTCCAGGGACAGGTGGGTGCTGAGTACGCCGATGCGGGCGCCGCCGATCCGGACCACGGCGGTGGCGAGTCCCCGCCGGTGCCGGCCGGGGGTGAGCGGGAGCAGCACGTCCTCGGTGCGCTCCACGGTGGCCCGCAGGGAGCAGAGCAGCGCGGGGCCGGCGGCGGTGCCGCCGCCGGAGAGCAGGACCAGGTCGCCGGCGGCGGCGAGCCGGGTGATCTTCTTGCGCCAGCGGAAGAAGCGGGGGGCCTCCTGGAGGAGGACGAGGTCGGGCGCGCAGGCCTTGACGACGCGGGCGAGGGCATCGGTGTCGTCGCGCAACGAGCGGATGTTGTAGCTCAGGACGCGGATGACCGCGGAACCGTCGGGTTCGGTGCGGGAGTTGGGGAGCGCCGGGAGGGATGTTGCCATGCCGTCAATTTACGGGAACGCATGATCAGGCGCCTCATGGGTCGGGGCGCGGGGTCCGTGGGCGACTGCCGGTTCGTCGTGGCTGGTCGCGCAGTTCCCCGCGCCCCTCGGGTGAGCGCAGCTCCCGGAGTCGGGAAGTGACCGTCACATGATCGGGTCGGGTTCTCTCGCCAGGTCGGCGGCGCCCACCAGGCCGGCCTTGTTGCCGAGCTGGGCGGCGATCACGTCGGCGACCGGGCGCCAGTTGCCGCCGACCAGCCAGCGCTTGTACGACTTGCGGATCGGGTCGAGGACCAGGTCGCCCTCGTCCGAGAGGCCGCCGCCGACGATGAAGGCGGACGGGTCGAACAGCGAGGCCAGGTCGGCGAGGCCGGCACCGGCCCAGCGGGCCAGCTCCCGGTAGGAGTCGACGGCGACCGGGCAGCCCTGGCGGGCGGCGACCGAGATGTGCTTGCCCTCGATGCCGTCGGGGGTGCCGTCGCCGAGCGCGAGCAGCACCTCGGCGCGCTCGGGGGTGGCGTTGGCGCGCTGCTTGGCGTACCTCACCAGCGCCCGTCCCGACGCGTACTGCTCCCAGCAGCCCTGCGAGCCGCAGCCGCACAGCAGGCCGTCGGGCACCATGCGGATGTGGCCGAACTCGGCGGCGACGCCGAAGTGACCGCGGCGCAGCTTGTTGCCGATGATGATGCCGCCGCCGAGGCCGGTGCCGAGGGTGATGCAGATGACGTTGCGGTGGCCCTTGCCGCCGCCGAACTTGTACTCGCCCCAGGCCGCGGCGTTGGCGTCGTTCTCCACCACGACCGGAAGGCCGACGCGGGCCTCGACCTTCTCCTTGAGCGGCTCCTGGCGCCAGTCGATGTTGGGCGCGAAGTAGACCGTGGAGCGCTGGCGGTTGACGTATCCGGCGGCACCGATGCCGACGCCGACGATCTCGTGCCCCACGCGCGCGCCCTCCACCGCGGAGGCGATGGCGTCCACGATGGCCTCGGGTGTGGTGGGGGTCGGCACCTTGTGGGTCGAGAGGATGTTGCCTTCCTCGTCGACCACGCCGGCCGCGATCTTCGTGCCGCCGATGTCGACGCCGATGGTGAGTCCCATGAATCCCTCAGTTCGGTCGAGCCCCGCTAAGGGCAACCGTACCCGAGGCAGGGCTCAGTCCAGGTCGATGCGCTGCCCCGGGCCGGTGCCCCCGTCGCCCTCGTCGCGGCCGTCGGTGTCGCGTTCGTCCAGGTCACGGGGGTCGCGCGAGTCCTTGGGCGCGGTGTCCCCGGTGGTCCAGCGGCGTTCCTGGTTCTGGACGGCGGAGCGGTAGGCGGCGAGCAGTTCACCACCGGCGGCGGCGAGGTGGTCGAACAGGTCGGGGTTGCGCTCGATGACCGGTTCGACGGCGGCCTTGGCCTGCTGGACGACCTGCCGGACCACTTGCTGGGCGGCGGGTCCGGCGACCTGGCCGAGCAGCGGGGACTGAAGACCGGACAGCTTGTCCGCGACGGTGTCGACGAGCCGGCGCAGCTCCTCGGCGGCCGAGCCGGGCGGCGGCCCGTACGCGGCCCGGCGGCGGGCCTTCTCGGCCTCCAGGTCCTCGGCGCACGCGGTCGCCCAGGCGTCGGCGTCGCTCGCGCGCGGCTCCTCTGCCGCCCCGTGCGTCTCGTCGGCCGCTCGCGTCTCGTCGACCGCGTCGGCCTCGTCGGGGCGGGGTGCCTCTGACGGGGGGAGCTCTTCGCTCATGACGGACTCCTGACTACGGTTCGTCCTTACGACGTTACCCGAACGGGCCCGTGGTCCGGGGTCCCGTCGGGTCATCGCCCCCGCGGCCACAGTTCCGGGTCGGGCGCGAACCGCACGGCGAGCGTGCCGTCGCGCAGGGCGGCCCCGTCGACGGTGCAGCGGCGCAGCGCCGACGGCAGCGGGACGGTGCGGCGGAACGGCCCGGCGGCGACGACCAGTTCGTCGCCGCGGCGGACCAGGTCGAGCTCCTCGCGTACGGCGCCGGGCAGCGGGATGTGCCAGACCAGCACGCCGTCCTCGGCCAGCCGGTCGGTGACGGGCCACTCGACCGGGGAGGCGTCCGCGTTGACGCCGGGCACGCCGAGGGCCGCGAGGTCGTCGGTGCCGCGCGGGTCGTGGCCGAGATGGGCGACGGCGCGGACGTCGTACGCCCCCCGCCACTCCTCCAGGGTCTTGCGCTGCTGGGCGAGGGGGCCGCTGAGCCAGCTGTCCGCCGGGGTGTCCTCGGGCAGCACGCGGTTGGCGACCAGGAGGTCGGTGCGCAGGCCGCGCAGGGCGAGGCCGAGGGTGGTGGCGCGGACGGCGTCGGCTCCGGCCGGTCCGGGCTCGGCGACCAGCCGTACGACGGTGTTCCGGTCGGCCAGGACGGACTCGGCGGCGGCGAGCTCCAGGTCCCAGCGGGCGGTGGCCTCGTACAGCGCCTCGGTCGGCATGGGGACGCCCGCGAGCCGGCCGAGGACGGGGCGCAGGGCGCGGGCGGCCTGTCGCTCGGGCGGGAGCAGGCGGCGCAGGCCGCGGCGCAGTTCCTCGGGCGCGGCGAGCAGGGCGAGGGCGCGCGGGGCGGGCGGGAGGTCGACGACGAGGAGGTCGTGCGCCTCGGCGAGGGCGGCCTCGCGCAGGGCACGCAGCAGGGCGAGGTCGTCGGCGCCGGGGAGCGGGGTCAGCTCTTCGGGGTCGAGGCGGGAGGCACCGAGGAGGTCGAGGGCGGAGGCGGCGCGGTCCTGAAGGGCGGCGAGGGCGTCCCGGAAGCCCTGGGCGGCGTCGGGGCGCCACGCGGTGAGGCCGGGTTCGACGGGGGTCGGCGCCGGGCCGGTGCGCACGCCGAGTGCGGCGCCGAGGGTGTCGTCGCGGTCGGTGCCGAGGAGGAGGGTGCGGGTGCCCTCGCGGGCGGCGGTGAGCGCGGTGGCGGCGGCGACGGTGGTACGGCCGGTGCCGCCGGGGCCCGTGATCAGGAGGGTGCGCATGGGGGTGAACGGTACCGGTGCGTCGGCGGGGCGGGGTGCCGGTGCCGGTGCCGGTGCCGGGGGGGTCCGCAGCCCGGCGGTGCGGGGTGCCGCTGCGCCCACCCGTGCCGCCCCAGCGGCACGACTGCCCGCAGCGACGGCGGCGTCGACTGCCCGCGGCTGCGGCGGGCTCGGCTGCGTTGGCGAGGGCTGCCCGCGGCTGTGGCGGCGGCTGCTTGCGGCTGCCGCCTCGGCTGCCTGCGGCTGGGTTACTTCGACTCGACTCGCTTCTTCAGGCCTGCCAGGGCACGGTCGATGATGACCTTTTCCGCCTTGCGCTTGATCATGCCGAGCATGGGGATCTTGACGTCCACCGTGAGGCGGTAGGTGACCTCCGTACCGGTGCCCGCCGGGCGGAGCAGGTAGGAGCCGTCCAGGGAGCGCAGCATCTGGGACTTCACCAGCGTCCAGGAGACCTCGTGCTCGCCGGTCCAGGTGTAGCCCAGCGTCTGGTCGTCCTTGATCGCACCGGCGTCCATGACGAGTCGGACCTGCTCGGCACGGCCCTGCGCGTCGGTCGCGAGGACCTGTGCCTCCTTCACCTCGCCCGTCCAGTCCGGGTAGCGCTCGAAGTCGGCGATCACCGCCATGACGTCGGCCGGGGCCGCCTCGATGGTGATGCTCGAGCTGGTGTGTTCCGCCATCGCCGTGGCTCCTCCGGATGCGGGCCGCTACTGAGGTCGTCGTGCGCCCGTCGCGCGCACGTGTGTGCCGCGTGAAGGCTATCGCGCACGGGGACGGCGAATGCCACCACCCACCTGCGCGGGGCCGCCGCACACGTTCACCACTCCAGCGCCCACGGCCGCCCCGTCGAGGCGAAGTGGCCGACGTTCACGCACTCGGTCGCCCCGACGCGCATCCGCCGGGCAAGCGGCTGGTGGACGTGCCCGAACAGCGCGTAGCGGGGACGGGTGCGGCGGATCGCGTCCAGCAGCGCGAGGCTGCCCCGCTCGAAGCGCCGGGCCACCGTGTCGTAGACCAGTTCCGGCACCTGGGGCGGGATGTGGGTGCACAGCACGTCCACCTCGCCGACGGCCTCGATCTTCGCGGCGTACTCCTCGTCGCTGATCTCGTACGGCGTGTTCATCGGGGTCCGCAGGCCGCCGCCGACGAATCCGAAGACGCGGCCCCCGATCTCCACCCGTTCCCCGTCGAGCACGGTGGTGCCGGGCCCGGCGTACTCGGACCACAGCGGGGGCACGTCGACGTTGCCGTAGGTGGCGTACGTCGGGGTGGGGAAGGCGGCGAACAGCTCGGCGTACTGCTTGCGCACCGCCCGCTCGATCAGCTCGCGCGGTTCCCCGCCGGTCTCCGCCCACAGCCGCCTGCCGAACTCCCGCGCCTCGTCGAAGCGGCGGGCGGTGCGCAGCGCGACGATGCGGTCGGCGTTCGCGACGCCGAACAGGTCGGGGAAGATGCCGCGCGAGTGGTCGGCGTAGTCGAGGAAGAGGACCAGGTCCCCGAGGCAGATCAGGGCGTCGGCGCCGTCGCCGGCCCTGGCCAGGTCGCGGGCGTTGCCATGGACGTCGCTGACCACGTGGACGCGCGTGCTCGTGTTACGGGGCGGTGTGGGTGCCATGGCGATCAAGCGTAAGCAGCGCGCGCGTGATGTGAACAGTGGCGGTCGGACCTGCGGTTACTGGCTGGTCGGTTGATCCGTCGACTACTGTGCGCAAAGCAAACCCCATCCGTGTGACGCAGCGAACATCTCGCGGGGACCCCCTGTCGGAGAACGCATACCGGCGGGTAACGTCCGGGCCGTCCAGTCGTGCTCTGGATTTCAACATGTGAATCCCGCATGAGTCCTCCGGAGCCACAGCCCGAGCCTTGGACCGCACCGTCGCATCACACAACGTCGTGGCGCCGGCGCCCTATGAGGAGCAGCAGTCTTGCGCGAGTTCAGCCTTCCGGCCTTGTACGAGGTCCCCGCGGACGGAAACCTGACCGACATCGTCCGCAGAAACGCCGCGCAGCATCCGGACGTCGCCGTCATCGCCCGCAAGGTGTCAGGCGCCTGGCAGGACGTGACCGCGCGCGCCTTCCTCGCCGAGGTGCACTCCGCCGCCAAGGGCCTCATCGCCTCCGGTGTCCAGCCGGGCGACCGGGTCGGCCTGATGTCCCGCACGCGCTACGAGTGGACGCTGCTGGACTTCGCGATCTGGAGCGCGGGCGCGATCACCGTGCCGGTGTACGAGACCAGCTCGCCGGAGCAGGTGCAGTGGATCCTCAGCGACTCGGGCGCCACGGCGTGCGTCGTGGAGTCGGCCGGGCACGCCGCCGCCGTCGAGTCGGTGCGCGAGCAGGTGCCCGCCCTCAAGAACGTCTGGCAGATCGACGCCGGCGGTGTGGAGGAGCTGGGACGCCTGGGCCAGGACGTCACGGACCGGACCGTCGAGGAGCGGGGCTCGATCGCGAAGGCCGACGACCCCGCGACCATCGTCTACACCTCGGGCACCACGGGCCGTCCCAAGGGCTGCGTCCTCACCCACCGCAGCTTCTTCGCGGAGTGCGGCAACGTGGTGGAACGGCTGCGCCCGCTCTTCCGCACCGGTGAGTGCTCGGTCCTCCTCTTCCTGCCGCTCGCCCACGTCTTCGGTCGCCTGGTGCAGGTCGCGCCGATGATCGCGCCGATCAAGCTGGGCAACGTCCCCGACATCAAGAACCTCACCGACGAGCTGGCGGCCTTCCGGCCCACGCTGATCCTCGGGGTGCCGCGCGTCTTCGAGAAGGTGTACAACTCGGCGCGCGCCAAGGCTCAGGCGGACGGCAAGGGCAAGATCTTCGACAGGGCCGCCGACACCGCGATCGCGTACAGCAAGGCCCTGGACACGCCGTCGGGCCCGTCCGTCGGACTGAAGATCAAGCACAAGGTCTTCGACAAGCTCGTCTACAGCAAGCTCCGCACGGTCCTCGGCGGGCGCGGCGAGTACGCCATCTCCGGCGGCGCCCCGCTCGGCGAGCGCCTCGGCCACTTCTTCCGCGGCATCGGCTTCACGGTCCTGGAGGGCTACGGCCTGACCGAGTCCTGCGCGGCCACCGCCTTCAACCCCTGGGACCGGCAGAAGATCGGCACGGTGGGCCAGCCGCTGCCCGGCTCGGTGGTGCGCATCGCGGACGACGGCGAGGTGCTGCTGCACGGCGAGCACCTGTTCAAGGAGTACTGGAACAACCCGGGCGCGACCGCGGAGGCGCTGGCCGACGGCTGGTTCCACACCGGCGACATCGGCACCCTGGACGAGGACGGCTACCTGCGGATCACCGGCCGCAAGAAGGAGATCATCGTCACCGCCGGCGGCAAGAACGTCGCCCCGGCCGTCATGGAGGACCGCATCCGCGCGCACGCGCTGGTCGCGGAGTGCATGGTGGTCGGCGACGGGCGGCCCTTCGTGGGCGCGCTGGTCACCATCGACGAGGAGTTCCTGGGGCGCTGGTGCGCGGAGCACGGGAAGCCGGCCGGCTCGACGGCGATGTCCCTGCGGGAGGATCCGGAACTGCTCGCGGCGATCCAGGACGCGATCGACGACGGGAACGCGGCGGTGTCCAAGGCGGAGTCGGTGCGGAAGTTCCGGGTGCTGGGGGCGCAGTTCACCGAGGACTCGGGGCACTTGACGCCTTCGCTGAAGCTGAAGCGGAATGTTGTGGCGAAGGATTATGCGGACGAGATCGAGGCGATCTACGCCAAGTAGGGGCGCCTTCTGGGGTGCCGGGTTCGCTTCGTCGGCGGCTTCACGTGCGTCGTGGCCGAGCGCGCAGTTCCCCGCGCCCCTGGGTCGGTCGCGCTCACCGTGCTGACAAGGCACCCTCGTTACAGCAACGCCTTCAGGTGCTCGGCCAGTAGGTCCCAGCGCCACTTCTCCTCGACCCAGGTCCTGCCCCGTTCGCCCATCCTGCGGCGGAGTTCCGGGTCGGCGAGGAGGGCGGTGACGCGGTCGGCGGACTCGTTCGGGTCCTCGCCCCGGACCACCCAGCCCGTCTCGCCGTCGAGTACCGCGTCGGGTGCGCCGCCCGAGTCGCCGGCGACGACGGGCAGGCCGGTCGCGGAGGCCTCCAGGTAGACGATGCCGAGGCCCTCCACGTCGAGGCCGCCCCGGCGGGTGCGGCAGGGCATGGCGAAGACGTCCCCGGCGCCGTAGTGCGCGGGCAGTTCGGACCAGGGCACGGCGCCGGTGAAGTGGACGGAGCGGGCGACGCCGGTCTCCTCGGCGAGGCGGCGCAGGTCCTTCTCGTAGGGGCCGCCGCCGACGATCAGCAGGACGGCGTCCGGCTCGGCGGCGAGGATGCGCGGCATGGCCCGGATCAGGGTGTCCTGGCCCTTGCGCGGGACCAGGCGGGAGACACAGACCACGACGGGGCGGTCGGTGAAGCCCAGGCGGGCGCGCACCTCGTCGCCGCCGCCGGCCGGGTGGAAGGTCTTCTCGTCGACGCCGGGCGGCAGTTGCACCATCCGGGCGGCGGCCTCGGGCGTGAGCGCGCCCGCGATCCGGGAGCGCGTGTACTCGCCGAGGTAGGTGATCGTGTCCGTCGACTCCCCGATCCGGCGCAGCAGTTGCCGGGCGGCGGGCAGTTGGGCCCAGCCCGCCTCGTGGCCGTGGGTGGTGGCGACGAGGCGCTCGGCGCCCGCCTTGCGCAGGGCCGGGGCCATCAGGCCGAGGGGCGCGGCCGCGCCGAACCACACCGACGTGCAGCCGTGCTCGCGCAGCAGGCCCACCGCCCGCCGGGTGGCGCCCGGCGTCGGCAGCAGCATCGTCGTGCGGTCGCGTACGACGGTGAAGGGCTGCTCGGCGTCGAAGGCGGCGGTGGCCTCGACGCCCTCGCGGCCGCGCTTCCAGGTGGAGGCGTAGACGACCAGCCGCTCGGGGTCCAGGCGCAGCGCCATGTTGTGCAGGAAGGCCTGGATGCCGCCCGGGCGGGGCGGGAAGTCGTTCGTCACGATCAAGGTCTTGCGCACGCCGCCGACCCTACCGAACCGGCCTCGGGGAGCCGGGCCCCGGTCGCGTCCTGTGGCACGCCCACAGGTGTCCGGGTCATCATGGCCGCACCGGCGGACAAGCAGGTGCGGGGCGGGGACAGGCAGGTACGAGGCGGGCACGGACGGGCAGGTAGCAGGTGGAGACGAGGGACGCGGGGCGGTCACCGGTGTGGCTGCTGACGGCCTGGGGCGCCACACGGCTGGTGCTGCTGCTGTTCGTGCTGAAGGTCGTGGTCTTCCCGGGTCCGGACGTCACGAGCGACGTGTCCGTCATCTACCGGGACTGGGCCGACGTGCTGCGCACCGGAACGTTTCCGCTGGACGACGTCACCTGGCAGTACCCGCCGGCGGCGGCCTTCGCGGTCCTCTCCCCCGGCCTGCTGCCCTTTCTGGAGTACGCGACGGCCTTCTTCGTCCTCGCGTGTGTCACGGACGCGGCCGTCCTGGCGCTGCTGTGGCACGCCGGCCGGGGGGCGGGGCGTTCACCGCGCGGGTCGTGGGTGTGGGTGGCGGGCGTACCGCTGCTCGGTCCCACGGTGTACGCCCGCTACGACGTGATGGTCACGGCCGTCGCGGTGGCCGCGCTGCTCGCCGCCGGGCGGCATCCGCGCGTGGCGGGTGCCCTGGCGGCGGTCGGGGCGCTGCTGAAGGTGTGGCCGGCGCTGGTGCTCGTCGGGATGCGGGGGCGCGGGCCGTGGGTCGCCGCCGCGGTGAGCGGGGCCGGGCTGGCCGCGCTGTTCGCCGTGTCGATGCCGGGGGCGTTCGCGTTCCTGACGTTCCAGCGCGAGCGGGGCGTCGAGGTGGAGTCGCTGGGCTCGCTGGTCTTCCACGTCGCCCGGCACTTCGGCTGGGAGGGCGGGGTGCTGCTGAACTACGGCTCGATGGAGTTCCTGGGCCCGCACGTGGACACGGTGGGCACCGTCTCGCTGGGGTTGAGCGCGGTGGCGTTCGGCTGGCTGCTGCTGTGGCGGCTGCGGGCCGCGCGGCCGACGGCCCCCCGGTTCGCGGCGCACACGGCGGCGGACGCGGCCTTCGTGGCGGTGCTGATGTTCACGGTGACCAGCCGGGTGATCAGCCCGCAGTACCTGGTGTGGCTGGTGGGCCTCGGCGCGGTCTGCCGGTGCTTCCGGGCGAGCCGGATGCGGGTGCCGGTGGCCCTGGTGCTGGCGGCCGCCCCGCTGACGCTGCTCGAGTTCCCGCTCCTGTTCGCGGACGTGGTGGCGAGCACCCCCGTCGGCATCGCGCTCCTGCTCGTCCGCAACGGCCTGCTGGTGACCGCCGCCCTCCTCGCCGCACGCGCGCTGTGGCGGAGCACGCCGCGCCGCGGGACCCCGGCCGCACGGCCCGCCCCCCTCGACCGGCCCACACCCACGGACACGCCCGCCGGAACGCCCTGAGCCCCTCCCACACCGCCCCGGCCCGGCCGGAGAGCCCGCCGCGCGGCTCACCCGAGTTGCGTCCGCAGGTACGTCCGCCAGCGTGTCGTGAAGTCGTCCGGTGTCGTTCCGAGCACCTCGTGCAGTGCGGCTTCCACCGCGCCGGCGCGGTCGTCGTGGGTGCCCACGGAGCGGTAGAACGCGTCCAGCCGGTCCTCGCCCCACTGCTCGGCGATCATCCGGCAGGCCAGCCAGCCGCCCTCGTAGGCGCGGGCCAGTGCCTCCGCGTCGGCGGTGAAGCCGAAGTCCTCGTCCGTCGGCAGCCGCGCGGGCACCCGGCCCTCGGCGACCGCGTCGGCCAGTTCGGGGGCTGCCTGGGCGGCGGTCCGTCCGCTGCCGCGGTAGCCCACCCAGTCGGCGTAGCCCTCGGAGAGCCACAGCGGGGTGGCGGAGGTGGTGTCGGCGCGGGTGGCGACGTGGGTCGTCTCGTGGGTGAGCACGACCTGTTTGCCCAGGCTGCCCAGCAGGCCGTACGCGTCGGGGTTGACGATGACCCGGTCCGCGGGGGCGTGTTCCCGGCCGCCCGTCTCCCCGGTGGTGACGGCGGCGATGCCCCGGTAGGACGAGGCGGGCGAGCCGAGCAGGCCCGCCATGCCCTCCAGCGACCGGGGGACGACCACGACCACCCGGCGGGACCAGTCGCCGTCCCAGGCGTCCGAGACGGCGGGCACCGCCCGGTCGGCCAGATCGGCGTAGCGGCCCAGGGCGGCGGCGGACTGCCCGACGCCGAGGACGAGGCTGTGCGTGCCGCGCACGACCCGTACCGCGCCCTGGTCCCAGGGCTGCTGGCCGGACTCCTTGGCCGGACGGTCGGATGCGACGGACCAGGTCCCGGTCGTGCCGTCCCGGCTCAGCCGGACGGTGCGGCCCGCGGAGACCGGGCCCCGGTCGTAGCCCTCGACGCGGTAGCGCAGCTCGACGTCGGCGGTGGCGGTGTCGCCGGTGCGCTCCACGTCCCGTACCCGGTAGGACCAGGCGGCGAGCGGGATCGCGCTCAGGTTGCCGAAGCCGGTGCCGGTGCCGGTGCGCGCGTAGGCGGCCGCGTCGTGGGCGAGGACGGCCGCCGCCCGCCGGTCGAGCACCCGCTGGACGTCGGTCAGGGACGGGTCGGTCGCGGTCCGGCCGCCGCAGCCCACGAGCGCGACCAGCAGCAGGCACAGCGCCACCACCGAGAACCCCGACACCCGCCTTCGACCAGCCACCTTCCCGATCGTACGGGCGCCGGACCGCGGAAGGCACCGGGCGATGCGGACGCGGTGGACGCGGCGGGCCGGAGGGGCCGTGGGGTCACACCCTGGTGACCGAGGAGATCGGCATCATGCCGACCGGGTCGTAGCGCACCGGCGCGCCGGGGTAGGGCGCGTGGATCACCTGGCCGTTGCCGGCGTACATGCCGATGTGGCTGGCGTCGTCGCGGTAGGCGACCAGGTCGCCGGGGCGCGCCTCGGCCAGGGACACGTGCCGCCCGGCGCCGGACTGCGCCTGGGAGGTGCGCGGGATGCCCACTCCGGCCTGCGCGTAGGCCCACTGGGTCAGGCCCGAGCAGTCGAAGCCGGAAGGCCCGTTGGCGCCCCAGACGTAGGGCTTGCCGAGGGCGGAGCGGGCGGCGGCGAAGGCGGCTTGGGCCCGGCCGGAGGCGGGCGCGGCGGCACCGGCGAGGGCGGTCAGGTCCTCGCGGCCGGAGCGGGAGCCGCGCCCGTAGGCGGCGCGTTCGTCGTCCGGCAGGGCGGCGAGCAGCGCGCGGGCCTTGGCCAGCTTGCGCTCCACGGTCTTCTTGTGGGCGGCGACGGCCTTGCGGCCCTGCTCCAGCTCGGTGAGCTTGCGGGCCGCCTCGGCACGGTCCTGGGCGAGGTCGCGCATCGCCTGCTGGAGCTCCCTCAGCTCACCCGCCTGGCGGGTGGTGATCCGGTCGAGTACGGAGGCCCGGTCGAGGTAGTCGTCCGGTTCGGCGGAGAGCAGCAGCGCCAGCGACGGGTCGATGCCGCCGGAGCGGTACTGGGCCCCGGCCAGCGAACCGAGCGCGTCCCGCATGGTGTTGACGCGCTGTTGCTGGCGGGCGATGGACTCCTGCGCGGTCGAGACCTCCTCGCGCAGCGCGTCGGTGCGCGCGTCGGCCTTGTTGTAGGCCTCGGTCGCCTGCTCCGCCTCGGTGTGGAGCCGGTCCACCTCCGCCCGCCGGTCGTCGTGCGGGGCGGCCGCGGCCGGTACGGCGCCCAGGAGCGCGGCGGCCACGGAGAGCAGGCCGACGGCGGCGGTGGAGCCACGGTCGAACCCGGATGGTGCAAGGCGGCGATGGGACCCCACGGGAAGCCGCACTCCTTCCGCTGGCGGACAGGGAAACGCGGCAGACAGTAACCCCCCGGCGGGGCACCGGCCAACGACCTTGGGCGCCGCGCAACACGACGCCCCGCCGCTGACGCAGGTCACCGGCGGGGCGGGGGTCACAGGGCCCGGACGTGATTCGCCCGAACGGGCGGCACGGCGGGGACGACTTCGGGTGGCGCGGGCCGTCCGGGTCGGCCCCGGACGCGGGGTGCGGTCAGACCCGTACGCCGAACATGAACGGACCGCCGATGGTGCTCATCGACTCGTAGCGGACGTTCGTGCCGGTGCGCGGCGCGTGCAGGACCTGGCCGTTGCCGGCGTAGAGGCCGACGTGGTGCAGGTCGCTGAAGAAGAAGACGAGGTCGCCGACCTGGAGCTGGCTCGACGAGGAGATGCGCGTGCCGTAGTTGGCCTGCGCCTGGGAGGTGCGCGGGATGCCGACGCCGGCCTGCGCGTACGCCCAGGAGGTCAGGCCCGAGCAGTCGAAGGAGGACGGGCCGGTGGCGCCGTAGACGTACGGCGTGCCTATCTTGCCCTGGGCGGCGGCGAAGGCGGCCCCCGCGCGGCCGGAGGCGGGGGTGGACTTGCCACCGGTGAGGACCTGGCGCTCGCTGGCGCGGTTGGAGCGCTGCTCATCCTGCTGGAGGGCGGCCTTCTCCTGCGCGGTGAGCGTGTTGAGCAGCTTCTGCGCGGAGGAGAGCTTGCCCTGGACTTCCTTCTTCTTGTTGCCCAGCTCGGTGCGGGTGGCGGAGAGGTCCTTGAGCTTCTCGGAGGCCTCGGAGCGCTGCTGCGCGAGGTCGCGCTGCTTGGTCTGGATCTTCTTCAGCGCCTCGACCTGCTGACCGCTCAACTGGTCGAGGGTGGAGGCCTTGTCCAGGTAGTTGTCCGGGTCGGCGGACAGGAAGAGCTGGAGCGAGGGGTCGATGCCGCCGGAGCGGTACTGGGCGCTGGCCATCGAACCGAGGCCGTCGCGCAGCTCGTTGAGCTCCTCCTGGCCGCGGGCGACGTTGTCCTGGATGGTGGAGATCTCCTTCTGGAGCTTCTCCTGCTTCTCCTTGGCGCCGTTGTACTTCTCGGTGGCCTGCTCGGCCTCCTCGTAGAGCTTGTCGACCTTGGCCTTGACCTCGTCCTTGCTCGGCTTCTCACTCGGGGCGGCGTTGGCGGCCTGGGAGCTGAGAGCGACAGCGGCGGCGGCAGCGGTGGTGAGCACGGTCACGCGCGTGCGGCTCGGCTGCTTGGGACGACGGTGGGACGCCACGGAGACGAGCTCCTTCTTGAGAGGGATCACCCGTTCGAGGGTTCGAAGGGTGACCCTAGTGACCCACTCGTGATCAGTTCAAATCCTCCGCCGAAAAATCACGGTTACGCACCGCGTTTTTCGCCACAACTCACCTGCAGTGACGCCCCTCTGACGCTACGTTGCGTGACGGTTCCGTCAATTCGGGCATAGAGCGCCTACGTTACGGTTGGTACGGAAGTGAAGAGAAGTGGCCGGAAGCCGACTGCGGGCTAGGAAAGCCGCTTGAGGAGCACCACGGACGCCACCGGGCGTGCGCCCGCGCGCGCCACGCCGTCGGCGACCTCGCGGTCGGTGGAGACGACGATGACCGGCCGGCCGGGCGGCTCGGCCCGCACCAGCTGCCGGATCAGCTCGTCGGCGGTGACACCCGGCTTGGAGAACAGCACCCGCACCCCGCGCGGCGGCGCGAGCAGCACCGGAGCGACGAGTTCGGCCCCGTCGAAGACGCAGGTCATCTCGGCGCCGGTCTGCGCGGCGAGCTGGGAGAGCTGGCCCAGCAGCCGCAACCGCTGCTTCTCCAGGGGCATCTGCGGATAGCCGGTCTTGGTGACGTTGTAGCCGTCGACGACCAGGTGCGCCTGGGGCAGTGCAAGCAACTGGTCGAGGATCGCCGGGTCGTTCTCCGACAGGGCCCGGTTGGCGATGTCCTTCGGCGTCATCCGGCCCGGCTCGACCGCGTCCACGGTCTCGGCGGGCCGCACGGACACCGGGGGCAGCGCCAGCTCGCGGCGCAGCCCCTGGGTGGCGTCGAGGAGGGTGTCCAGGAGCAGCCGTACGCGCATGTCCTCGACACTGCGCCCCTCGCGGGCGGCCTTGCGGGTGGCCTCCAGGGCCGCCTCTGCCTCCCCCAGGCGGGCCTTGAGCCGCCGGGTCTCGCTCTCGGCCGCGGACACCTGGGTCTGCCCCTCGGCCCGTACGGCGTCCAGCTCGGCCTGGACCTTGCGCAGCGCCGCCTCGCCGCGCTTGACGTCGCTGAGGGCGGAGCGCAGCTTGCGGTGCAGCGACTCGGTCTCCCGCTTCGCCGTGTCCAGCTCGCCGCGCAGCCGCTCGGTCTCGGTCCTGGTGTGCTCCCGGGCCCGGGCCAGCTCCTCGTGCAGCCGCTCCAGCTCCGCGCGGCTCTCCTTGTCGGCACGCTCGGCGTCCGCGCGCTGCGCCTCCTCACCGGCGGCGGTGACCAGCTTCACCCACCCGTGCGGACGCAGTACGTAGGCCGCGGCGGCCACGTCCAGCGGGTCGGCGGCCGGCAGCGCGGACCCGGCGTCCAGCGCGTCCGCCAGCTCGGGCTGGGCGTCGCGGAACTTCTCGCCGATGCGCTGACGGAAGAGCGGGTCGGTCTCCACCGCGGCGGCCATGGCGTTGCCGGCGAACTTGGCCCGGCGGTTCGGGGCGAACCTGGCGTACTGCCTCAGCTGTGCGGGCAGCTCGCCCAGGGTGAGCGAGCCGAAGCCGTCGGACACGATCTGCACGACCCGGCGGCGCACGCCGTCGGGCAGCGGGCGGTCGAGCACCTCAGCGGCGCCGTCGCCCGGCCCCCCGCCATGTGTCTCCACCATCCGTCACCCCAATGTCTCAGGGCGATCCCGGGCCGGAATCGCCTGGTGCGGGGCCGCTCCCCTCAGGAGGCGGCACCCGGCCTGTCCACGAGTTCCACCTGGTCCACGGCGTTGCACCAGCGGCACCGCACCGACTCGATGGTCTCACTGAGCACCTCGCGCTCCTCGACCGTCGGCTCGCCGGCCAGGTCGAGGTGCACGTACTCGACGACCTTCGAGGCCCGGGTCACGTCGAAGCGGGTGAGGTTGCCGCAGAGGGTGCAGCGCCACCGCGTCGTGTCGGTCGGCAGGGGAACCGTCATCGTGGCTGTTCACTCTCTTCCAGTGTCGGTGACGCGCCGGGCTCCCCCGGTGCGTGTGGCACGTAACCCTACGGCCTGGCGGGTACCCGACGCCCGCGTGTCCACGGCGGCGAGGCGCTATGAGCGCTCGCGCCCGTTACGTCATGCTCTGTGTCCATGATCCGCAACTGGAGCAAGGCGGTCCGCACCACGGTCTCCGCGGTCGGGGCGCTGGTCGGGGCCCGCTCGTCGCGGCGCCGGGCGGCGCCCGTGACGTACACGCTGATCACGCTGTGCTGTCTGCTGTTCCTGATCAGCCCGGCGGCGGGCCTGAATCCGGTGTACGGCACCGGGGAGGAGGTCCTGGCGGCGCAACGCGCCTACTTCCGGCGCTGGGGCGTGATCCCCGCAGAACTGTTCGAGGACTCCCCCGGGTCGGCGCTCACCCCGGCCACGGCGCTGTTCGTGCACGGCAGCTGGGTGCACCTGCTGGGCAACATGCTCTTCCTCTACGTCTTCGGCGCCATGACCGAGGAGCGGATGGGCCGGCTCCAGTTCGCCCTGTTCTACCTCGGCTGCGGCTACCTGGCCCTGGTGGGCTACGCGGGGGCCAACGCCCACTCCCAGGAGTCCCTGGTCGGTGCCTCCGGGGCGATCTCCGCGGTCCTCGGCGCGTTCCTGTTCCTCTTCCCGCGGGCCCGCGTGACCAGCCTGCTGCCCTTCCTCTTCTTCCTGCCGCTGCGCTTCCCGGCCTGGGTCGTGCTGCCGTTCTGGGTTTCCCTGCAGTGGCTGGCGGCGGGGCGGGCCGGCGACGGTCCGGGGGTGGCGTACCTCGCGCACCTGGTGGGCTTCGGTCTCGGCTTCGTCTTCGCCTGGGTGCGGTTCGGACGTACGACTAGAGTTGGTGGCGTTCCAGTGGCGGCGCCCGAGGGAGAGAACCAGCCGTGATCAGCGCGATCGTCCTCATCAAGACCAGCGTGGACCGCATTCCCGAGATCGCGGAGCAGATCGCCGCGCTGGAGAGCGTCAGCGAGGTCTTCTCCGTCACCGGCACCTACGACCTGATCGCCATGGTGCGGGTGAGCAAGCACGAGGACCTGGCCGACGTCATCCCCGGCCGGATCAGCAAGATCCCGGGCGTGGAGGGCACGGACACCCACGTGGCGTTCCGCACGTACTCCCAGCACGACCTGGAAGCGGCGTTCGCGATCGGCCTCGACAACTGAGACACCGCGAGTTGGACGCGCCCCCAAAGGGGCGCGGGGAACCGCGCGACCAGCCACAGCGGACCCGCAGCGGTCCGACGACGGACAGATGAAGCCTTCTTCATCCAGAACTCATCGGAACCGCCGGGTACCGGACCCACAATCGCGGCATGGTCTTCTCCCGCCGGATGGCTGCCCTCGCGGCCGTCGTCCTCATCCCACTCGGCATCGCCGCGACCAGCTTCGCCCTGACCGACAGCCCGCAGGAGCCCAGGGTCCCGGCCAAGGTGGAGCTGGAGAGCGGATCCCCGACCCCGGCGCCGGCCTCCTCCTCGCCCGAGCCGACGCCCAGCGACCAGGTGGTGACGCGGCCGCCGGTCACCGACGGCCCTTCGGATGACGACGATGACGACGACCGGGGTGCCGACGCCGACGAAGGACCCGGCGACGGGTGAGCGCGAGCGCCGCCGGATCTCGGCCCGGGTCCGCATCCTGCTGTGGCTGCTCCTCGTGATGGCGGTCGCGCTGGCCTCGGTGGCGGCGACCACCCGCTCGATCCTGCTGCGCGACACCGACCAGCGGATCAACGGTCTGCTCGCGCAGGAGGCGGGCGAGTTCGCCAACTTCGAGGAGCAGGGCTTCGATCCGGAGACGGGCCGCCCCTTCACCGACCCCGGCCGGCTGCTGCGGGTGTTCCTGGAGCGGCAGTACGCCGATCTGGACGAGGAACTGGTCGGTCTGGTGGGCGAGGTGGGCAGCCGTCCCACGCAGATTATCCAGCAGCGCGAGATCCCGGTCGGCCGGCCCCTGCACGAGGACGCCGACGCCCGGCGCCGCATCTACGCCTCCCCCGACTCCTCCGGCACCCTGGACCGGCCCGAGGGCGAGATCCGCTGGGCCAAGGTCACCGTGGCCCGCTACGGCGGCGAACCGGCGGCCGCCTTCGTGGTCGCCTTCCACCCGGGGCGCGAACAGGCGCGCGCGGACGAGGTGTTCCGCGTCCTGCTCGCCATCTCCGGCGTCGCCCTGCTGATGACGACCGGCATCGCCTGGGTGGTGGCGGGCCGCATCCTGAAACCGGTGCGGCTGGTGCGCACGACCGCGGCCCAGCTCACCGAGCAGGACCTGACCCGGCGCATCCCGGTGCACGGCCACGACGACGTGGCCGCGCTCGCCGAGACGTTCAACGCCATGCTGGACCGGCTGGAGCGCGCCTTCGCCACCCAGCGCAGGTTCGTCGACGACGCGGGGCACGAGCTGCGCACCCCGATCACCATCGTGCGCGGCCACCTGGAACTGATGGGCGACGATCCGGCGGAGCGCGAGGAGACCGTCCGGCTCGTCACCGACGAACTGGACCGGATGAGCCGCATCGTCGAGGACCTGCTGCTGCTCGCCAAGGCCGAGCGCCCCGACTTCGTCACCCCCGAACCGGTGCAGCTCGCCGAACTCACCGCCGACATCTACGTCAAGGCCCGCACCCTCGGCGACCGGGAGTGGGTGCTGGACGGGGTCGCCGACCGGGAGGCCCACCTCGACCCCCAGCGGATCACCCAGGCGATGGTGCAGCTCGCGCAGAACGCCGTGCAGCACACCACGGCCGGTCAGCGGGTCCGCATAGGTTCCCGCGCCGACGGCTCCCGGATCGAGCTGTACGTCGCCGACTCGGGGCCCGGCGTCCAGCCGCAGGACGCCGAGGTGATCTTCGAGCGGTTCCGCCGCGGCACGGCCCGCCGCGGGGTGCGCGGCACGGGCGCCGGACTCGGGCTGTCCATCGTGCGGGCCATCGCCGAGGGCCACGGCGGCCGGGTCGACCTGCGCACCACCCGGGGCGGCGGCGCCACCTTCGTACTCACTCTGGAAGAGGCACGACCATGAACCGCATCCTCATCGTCGAGGACGAGGAACGCATCGCCTCCTTCGTCCAGAAGGGCCTGCGCGCCAATGGCTTCACCACCACCGCGGTCGCCGACGGCGACGCCGCCTACGAGTACGCCCTCACCGGCGGATTCGACCTCGTCGTCCTGGACATCGGGCTGCCCGGCCGGGACGGCTTCACGGTGCTGCGCGAGCTGCGCGAGGCCCGGGTGACGACTCCGGTGATCGTGCTGACCGCACGGGACTCGGTACGGGACACGGTGGCCGGGCTGGAGGGCGGCGCCGACGACTGGATGACCAAGCCGTTCCGCTTCGAGGAGCTGCTCGCCCGGGTCCGGCTGCGCCTGCGGACGGCGGCCAGGGCGCCGGAGGTGACGGTGCTGAAGTCGGGGACGCTCAGCCTCGACCTGCGCACCCGCCGCGCCCGCGCCGAGGGGCGCACCGTGGACCTGACGGCCCGTGAATTCGTGCTCCTGGAGCTGTTCCTGCGCCACCCGGGGCAGGTACTGTCCCGCGAGCAGATCCTGTCGCACGTGTGGGGCTACGACTTCGACCCGGGCTCCAACATCGTGGACGTGTACGTGCGGGCCCTGCGCAAGAAGCTCGGCGCGCAGCAGGTGGAGACGGTGCGCGGGATGGGGTACCGGCTGCCGGCCTGGTGAGGCCCGCGTCCCGCGGTCCGGTGAAGTTTCCTTCATGTGACCCTCATTGAGGGCTCACCGCGCCCGTGGACGCTCGAGGCGTGACGTTGAACCTCCGCCTCGCGGCGGCCCTGTGCGCGGCGCTGTCCCTGTGCGCGCTGCTGGCGGTCCCCGCCAACTTCCCCGCCCTGGGCGGCGACGCGCGCCTGACCCTCGCCGTGTTCGCGCTGGCCACCTGCGCCTGGATCGGTACGCCGATCGACGACACGTACATCGCGCTGGGCGCCGGACTCGCGCTCACCGCGACCGGTGTGATCAGCAGCGACACGCTGTTCGGCACCCTCGGTGACGACACAGTGTGGCTGCTGATCTGCGCGTTCGTGCTGGCCGCCGCGGTCGCCCGGACCGGGCTCGCGGGGCGGGCGGCGGCGTTCCTGGTGGGCGGGGCGCGCACGGTGCGGCAGCTGGTGCACCTGACGACGGCCGCGCTGGTCGTCACGGCCTTCGCGGTGCCGGCCACCTCGGGCCGGGCGGCGCTCGCACTGCCGGTGTTCCTCGCCCTCGCCAAGGCGCTCGCCGACCGGAAACGACTGGTCGTGATGCTGGCGCTGCTGTTCCCGACCGTGATCCTGCTGTCGGCGGTGGCGACCCTGATCGGAGCCGGTGCGCATCTGATCACGGTGTCGGTGCTGTGGGAGGCGACCGGGGACCGGATCGGCTTCACCCAGTGGCTGCTGCTCGGCCTGCCGCTGGCGGTGGCCTCCTCCCACCTCGCCGCGGAGACGGTCCTGCTGACGACCACGCGCCGCGCGGACCGCGCGGGGCCCGTCCGCATCACCGCCGAGGAGATACAGCGGCACAGCGAGTGCCCGGTCACCGGCCCCTGGACACAGGCCGAGAAGCGCTGCGCGCTGCTGCTGGCCACGGTGGTGGCCCTGTGGTGCAGCGAGCCCCTGCACCGGGTCTCCCCCGCCGTGGTGGCGCTGATCGGCGCGGTCGTCGCCTCCTCCCCCGCGCTGGGCACCGTACGGCTCAAGGACGCGCTGAGGACCGTGCCGTGGTCGCTGCTGCTGTTCATGGCGGCGACGATGGCGATGGGCGTCGCGCTGGCCGACTCCGGTGCGGCGCAGTGGCTGGTGTCGGGCCTGCCCGCGGACGTCGCCCCGGCCGTCTTCCTCGGCGTGGTGGTCGCGGTGAGCACGGCGGCCCACCTGGTCCTCCAGTCCCGTTCCGCCCGCTCCTCCGTGCTGGTCCCGCTGGTGATCGCCGCGGCCGTCGGCGCCGGGGTCAACCCGGTCGCCGCCGCGCTCGCCTCTACGGCGGCGGCCGGGTTCTGCCACACGCTCCCGGCCTCCGCCAAGCCGGTCACGCTCTTCTCCGACGTGCCCGGCGTCCCCACCTACACCCCGCGCGACCTGCTGCGGCTGTCCGCCGTACTGGCGCCGCTGACCGCCCTGCTCGTGCTGTTCTTCGCCGCCGCGGTCTGGCCGCTGCTCGGCGTGCCCGTCACCCGCTGAAGGAGCCCACCATGTCCTCTCCGTCCCCTGTGCTGAACCGTGTCGTCGTGGCCCCCAGCGGATTCAAGGAGTCCCTGTCCGCCCGGGCCGCCGCCGACGCCATCGCGGCGGGCGTCCGCCGGGTGCTGCCGGACGCCGAGATCGACCGCATCCCGCTGGTGGACGGCGGCGAGGGCACCGCCGTGGCGCTGGCGGAGGCGACCGGCGGGCGGCTGGTGGCGCTGGCCGCCACCGGCCCGGTCGGCGACCGGGTCGGCACCCACTTCGCGCTGCTCGGCACCGGGGGCACGGCGGTGGTGGAGATGGCGGCCGTCGCGGGCCTGTCCCTGGTCCCCCGCGCCCTGCGCGACCCCGGCGCCACCACCACGTACGGCGTCGGCGAGCTGATCCGCGCCGCCCTCGGCACCGGGGCGCGGCGCGTCCTGGTCGGCTGCGGCGACTCGGGTACGTCCGACGGGGGCGCGGGCGCGCTCCAGGCGCTCGGGGCCCGGCTGCTGGACGCGGACGGCTTCGAACTCGGCCCCGGCGGACGGGAGCTGAACCGCCTGGTCCGCATCGACCCGTCCGGTCTGGACGCCCGGCTGAAGGACACCGAGCTGCTCGTCGCCTGCAACCCGTACAACGTGCTGTGCGGCGAGCGGGGCGTGGCCCGGGTATTCGGGCCGCAGAAGGGGGCGACGCCCGCGCAGGTCGAGGAGCTGTCGGCCGGGCTGGAGAACTGGGCGCGCGTCCTCACCCGCGACCTCGGTGTCGTCGGCACCGACCTGCGGACGGGTTCCGGCACCGGCGCCTCCGGCGGTCTCGGCGCGGGGCTCGCCGCCGTCGGCGCCCGGCTGCTGCCCCGCTTCGACGTGCTCCTGAGCCACCTCGACCTGGACGCCCGCCTCGCCCGGGCCGACCTGGTGCTCACCGCCGAGGGCGCCCTGGACCACCAGACGCCGCGCGGCAAGGTCCCGGCCGAGGTGGCCCGCCGCGCCAAGCTCTCCGGCCGGCCCGTCCTCGCCCTGGCGGGCACGCTCGGCGAGGGCGCGCACGACGTGCCCGGGGTGGACGCCTGCCACGGGATCATGCCGGCGCCGATGGCCCTGGCGGACGCGTTGCTGCGCGCCTCCGAGCTTCTCACCGAGGCCACGGAACGGGCGTTGCGGATGGTGCTGCTGGGGGCCCGGTTGCCGGCCGGGACGGCTCAGGCGGCGGTGCCGGTCACCGGCGCCGTGTCGCCGGACGCCGTGTCGCCGGACGTCGTGTCGGGCACGCAGCGCCCGTCCTCGGTGCGGTAGTTCCAGCGGGCGCCGTCGCTCACCAGCTCCCGGACGGCGCTCACGAACCGCTCCACGTGCTCGTCCGGGGTGCCCGCGCCGAAGCTGACGCGGATGGCGTTGAGGGACTTCTCGCCGGGCGCCGCCTCGGGCGCGCCGCACTCGCCCTGCGTCTGCGGGTCGCTGCCGAGCAGGGTGCGCACCAGCGGGTGGGCGCAGAACAGGCCGTCGCGCACGCCGATGCCGTACTCGGCGGAGAGCGCGGCGGCGAAGTGCGAGCTGTTCCAGCCCTCGACGACGAAGGAGAGCACCCCGACGCGCGGCGCGTCGTCGCCGAAGAGGGAGAGGACGCGCACCTCGGGCACCTCGGCGAGGCCCTCGCGCACCGTCCGGATCAGGTACTCCTCGCGGGCGACCAGCGTGTCGAACCCGGCCTCGGTGAGCGCCTTGCAGGCGGCGGCGATCGCGTAGGCGCCGATGACGTTGGGCGACCCGGCCTCGTGGCGGGCGGCGCTGTCGTGCCACTGGACGTCCACGCCGCCGTCCGCGCGCCGGGAGACACTGCGGCTGGCGCCGCCGCCGGCCAGGTACGGCTCGGCCTCGCGCAGCCAGTCGGCCCGCCCGGCCAGCACGCCGGAGCCGAAGGGCGCGTACAGCTTGTGGCCGGAGAAGGCGACCCAGTCCACGTCCAGGTCGCGCACGCTCACCGGGTGGTGCGGGGCGAGCTGGGCGGCGTCCAGCACGATCCGGGCGCCGTGCGCGTGCGCGGCGGCGGCCAGTTCCCGCACCGGCCACAGCTCGCCGGTGACGTTGGAGGCGCCGGTGACGCAGACCAGGGCGGGTCCGTACGGCTCGCGGGCGGCGAGGGCGCGCTCCAGGGTCTCGACGGCCTGCGCGGGCGTGCGCGGGGCGTCCAGGTAGGTCACGTCGGCGTCGCGCCAGGGCAGCAGCGAGGCGTGGTGCTCGGTCTCGAAGACGAAGACCCGGCAGTCGGCGGGCAGCGCGGCGGCGAGCAGGTTCAGGGAGTCGGTGGTGGACCGGGTGAAGACGACCTGGTCGTCGTCCCGGCAGCCGAGGAACCCGGCGACGGTCCCGCGGGCGTTCTCGAACAGGTCGGTCGACAGCTGCGAGAGGTACCCGGCGCCCCGGTGCACACTGCCGTAGTAGGGCGCGTAGGCGGCCACGTCGTCCCAGACCCGCTGGAGCGCGGGCGCGCTGGCGGCGTAGTCGAGCGCGGCGTAGGTGACCTGACCGCCGGTGACGAGCGGCACGGTGACGTCCCGGCCGAGGACGGGCAGCGGGGTGGCGACAGCGGTGGGTACGGACATGGCGGACTCCCGTGAGGACCAGCGCGCGGCAGGGCGCTGTGAAGAGAAGAAAAGGGGTGTGCGGAGGCGGGGCTCTGCGGCCCTATCGCATTCGCTGGTTCACGGAAGACTCCCTCGGACGACCCAGGACCCCTGGTTCCGCGAGGGGTCCGCGCTTGCCGTGGACCTTGCTGTCCACGACCTGGTCCTCACCCGGGGCACCCCGCCACGGACGGAGGGTTGCCGGACAGTCGGCCGGGGCCTCATGACTGTCACTCATGACCTGTCGAAAAACCTAGGGGAAATGATCGGCGTCCCGCAACCCGGTTCCGGATCGCGGGACGCACGTCACATGTACTGCCTGCCGTACTGCCGTACTGCCTGCCGTACTGCCGCTCAGGCGTTGCTGACGGCCACCCAGCGCTCCAGCACCCGCCGGGCCGCCCCGGAGTCGATCGCCTCGGCCGCCCGGTCCATCCCGGCCCGCAGCTGCCCCGCCAGCGGACCCTCACCGGGCTCCAGGGCCACCAGGGCCGCCGCCGAGTTCAGCAGGACCGCGTCCCGCACCGGGCCCTGCTCGCCGGCCAGCAGGCGGCGGGCGACGTCGGCGTTGTAGGAGGCGTCGGCCCCGCGCAGCGCCTCGACCGGCACCAGCTCGATCCCGACGTCCCGCGGGTCGAAGGTCTCCTCGGTCACCCGGCCGTCGCGCACGACCCAGACCCGGGAGGTGGAGGTCGTGGTCAGCTCGTCGAGTCCGTCGTCGCCGCGGAAGACCAGCGACGAGTGGCCGCGCTCGGCGAAGACACCGGCGACGATCGGTGCCATCCGGGCGTGGGCGACCCCGACCGCCTGGGCCTTCACCCGGGCGGGGTTGGTCAGCGGACCCAGGAAGTTGAACACCGTACGGATGCCGAGCTGACCGCGGGCCGTCGCCACGTGGCGCAGCGCCGGGTGGAACTTCACGGCGAAGCAGAAGGTGATGCCGGCTTCCTCGGCGACCTCCGCCACCCGCTGCGGCGTCAGCTCCAGGTTGACCCCGAGCTTCTCCAGGACGTCGGAGGCCCCGGACGCCGAGGAGGCGGCCCGGTTGCCGTGTTTGACGACCTTCGCCCCCGTGCCGGCCAGGACGATCGCCGACATGGTGGAGATGTTGACCGTCTTGGCGCCGTCGCCGCCGGTGCCGACGATGTCGACGGTCCTGCCCGGCACCTCGATCACGTTGGCGTGTTCGTACATGGTGCGGACAAGCCCGGAGATCTCCTCGACGGTCTCCCCCTTGAACCGCAGGCCCACCGCGAACCCGGCGATCTGCACGTCGGTCGCCTCGCCGCGCATGATCACGTCCAGCGCCCAGGCGGTGTCGTCCGCGCTCAGGTCGCGGCCGTCCAGCAGTCCGTTCAACAGGGCGGGCCAGGAGCGGTCCGCCGTGGTGTCGCCTCCAGCGGGGGTCACAGCGCTCATAGCCGCTCCTGAATCATGTGTGTCGTCGACGGGATCGTGCTCCCACCCTATCCAGCCCCGGGCAGGGCGAAGGGCCCCGTCCGCAGAACGGAACGGGGCCCTTCGACCGTGGTGTGGCGACGCTGGAGGGTCAGTGGTGGCCGTGGCCGCTCGTGATCTCCTTGTACTCCTCGACGGTCGGCTTCGGAATCTGCGACTCCTCGCCGTAGTACGACTCGCTGAGCTTGGCACGGAGCTTCTGCGTGCCGCTCACCTTGCGCTCGACGCCGTTCTCGTCGACCGTCGGGCCGATCTCGGCCGGCTGGTACTGCTCGTGCGCCGTGAGCGTGTGCAGCTGCTCCTGGCTGAGCGGCTCGTGCACCTCGATGAACTCACCGTGCGGCAGGCGCTTGATGATGCCGGACTCGCGTCCGTGCAGCACCTTGTCCTTGTCCCGGCGCTGGAGGCCCAGGCAGATCCGCTTGGTGGCGATGAAGGCGACGACCGGTCCGACGAAGAACGCGATGCGGACGAACCAGGTGATCGCGTTGATCGACAGGTGGAAGTGGGTGGCCCACAGGTCGTTGCCGCCACCGATCAGCAGCACGAAGTAGACGGTCAGCCAGGCGACACCGAAGGCCGTACGGGTCGGGGCGTTGCGCGGGCGGTCCAGGATGTGGTGCTCGCGCTTGTCGCCGGTGACCCAGGACTCGATGAACGGGTAGACCGCGATCGCCGCCAGGACCAGCGGGAAGATCAGCAGCGGGACGAACACGCCCAGGACGAGTGTGTGGCCCCAGGCGTTGATCTCCCAGCCGGGCATCACACGGATCAGGCCCTCGGAGAAGCCCATGTACCAGTCCGGCTGGGCGCCGGTGGAGACCTGGTCGGGCCGGTAGGGCCCGATGGCCCAGATCGGGTTGATCGTGGCGATGGCCGACACGACGGAGATCACACCGAAGACCAGGAAGAAGAAGCCTCCGGCCTTCGCCGTGTACACCGGCAGCAGCGGCATGCCGACGACGTTCTTGTTGGTCTTGCCGGGACCCGCGAACTGCGTGTGCTTGTGGTAGAAGACCAGGATCAGGTGGCCCACCAGCAGGCCGAGCATGATGCCCGGCAGCAGCAGGATGTGGATCGAGTAGAACCGGGACACGAAGTCGTGGCCGGGGAACTCGCCGCCGAAGAGGAAGAACGAGATGTACGTGCCGACGATCGGCACGGACAGGATCGCACCCTCCATGAAGCGGATGCCGGTGCCCGAGAGCAGGTCGTCCGGGAGCGAGTAACCGGTGAAACCGGTGAACATGCCGAGGACGAGCAGCAGGAAGCCGAACAGCCAGTTGACCTCGCGCGGCTTGCGGAACGCGCCGGTGAAGAAGACGCGCATCATGTGCACGAACATGCCGGCCAGGAAGATCAGCGCGGCCCAGTGGTGGATCTGCCGGATCAGCAGACCGCCGCGGACGTCGAAGCTGATGTCCAGAGTGGAGGCGTACGCCTCACTCATCATCTGGCCCTGCAGCGGCACGTACGAGCCGTGGTACTCGACCTCGGCCATCGACGGGTGGAAGAACAGCGTCAGGTACACACCCGTGAGGATGATGATGATGAAGCTGTAGAGGCAGACCTCACCCAGCATGAACGACCAGTGGTCGGGGAAGATCTTGCGCATGTTGGCCTTGGCCAGGGAGTAGATCCCCAGCCGGCCGTCGGCCCAGTCGGCGACGCGCTCGCCGGCCGGTGCCTTCCCGCGTGAGCGGGACGGTTCGTTGGCTGCAGTACTCATCCGCGCTCCCAGAAAGCAGGACCGACGGGCTCTTCGAAGTCGCCGAGCGCTTCGAGGTAACCCTCGTCGTTCACGCCGATGCGCAGCTGCGGCAGGGCGTGACCGGCGGGACCGAAGATGACCCGGGCGCCGTCGGCAAGGTCGAAGGTGGACTGGTGGCAGGGGCAGAGCGCGTGGTGCGTCTGCTGCTCGTACAGGGAGATCGGACAACCGACGTGGGTGCAGATCTTCGAGTACGCCACGATGCCCTCGTGCGACCACTCGAGCTCGCGCTTGTCCTTGATGGAGTCCGGCTCCAGCCGGATGATCATCAGAGCGGCCTTGGCGATCTCGTTCTGGAAGTCCTCGTCGTGCTCCTCCAGGCCCTCGGGCATGGCGAAGGTGAGCGAGCCCACCGCGACGTCGGAGGGACGCAGCGGCTCGTTGGTGTTCATGTTGACGAGGAGCTTGCCCTTGGACCACAGGGTGTGGCGGAGCTTGGTCCCGGGCAGCGGACCGAGGTCGCGCAGCAGGACGACGCCGGAGAGCGGCACCAGGGTGAGCGCGCCCAGCATCGTGTTGCGGATCAGCTTGCGGCGCCCGATCACGGACTCCTTGGCGCCCTGCTTGAAGTCCGCGTGGACCTTGGCACGGACCTCGGGGGACGCCTCGATCGGGTGACGCTCGTCGGCGACCTCCTCGTCGGACATCAGGGTGCGGGCCCAGTGGACCGCGCCCGCGCCGATGGCGAACAGCGCGACGCCGAGCGTCATGCCGAGCGCGAAGTTCAGCGCACTGATGTGACCGAGCGGGAAGATGTAGACCGACTTGTCGACGTCGATCGCCACGAACGCGGCGATGAAGGCGATGGTGGCCAGCATCGACAGCGTGAACAGCAGGGCGACCGTGCGCTCGGACCGCTTGGCGGCCCGCTCGTCGACGTCCTGGACCCGCGGCTCGTGGGGCGGCAGACCCGGGTCGGCGAACGGGTTCGTCTCGTCCGCGGGCCGGGCGGCCGCGCCGTGCGGGCGGTCCTGCTCTGCCGGCAGGTTCTCTTCTGGAATGTCTTGGCTACTCATGACTTCTTGGCCTTTGCGGTCCGAGCGGCGACCCAGACGGCGACGGCGATCAGCGCGCCCAGTCCGAACACCCAGGCGAACAGACCCTCACTGACCGGGCCGAGTCCGCCGAGGCTGAGACCACCGGGGCTCTCGGTGTCGTCACCGTTGACCGCGTCCAGGTAGGCGATGATGTCCTTCTTGTTCTGCTCCGACAGCGTGGTGTCGGGGAAGGAGGGCATGTTCTGCGGGCCGGTCTGCATGGCCTCGTAGATGTGCTTCGGGTCGACACCCTCGAGGCTCGGCGCGTACTTGCCGTGCGTCAGGGCGCCGCCCTTGCCGGTGAAGTTGTGGCACTGCGCGCAGTTGGTGCGGAACAGCTCACCACCCTTGGCGATGTCCGCGCCCTCGGGGCCGTACTTCTCCTCCGAGGGGATCGCCGGACCGGCACCCAGCGACGCGATGTACGCCGCGAGCTGGTCGATCTCCGCCTGGGAGTAGATGACCTTCTTCTTCGGGACCTGCGCGCCGGGCTGCTGGGCCGGCATGCGGCCGGTGCCCACCTGGAAGTCGACGGCCGCGGCGCCCACGCCGACCAGGCTCGGACCGTCGGTGGTGCCCTGCCCTCCGGTGCCGTGGCAACTGGCACAGCCGACGGCGTAGAGCTTCTTGCCCTCGTCGATGGCGAGGGACTGGGCGGATTCATCGGCCTGCGCCTTGCTCGCGGGTGCGAACGCGGCGTACAGCCCCCCTGTGCATGCCAGCGCGAGGAGTAGGACGACGAGGGCCGCCAGCGGATGGCGTCGTCGTGCGGAGAGCTTTTTCACGGATTACCCCGGTGTCAGGATCTTCTGCGTCGATGCTTCTGGTATTGCGCGGGTGCGTGCCGCGACTACTTGATCAGGTAGATCGTGGCGAACAGGCCGATCCAGACCACATCGACGAAGTGCCAGTAGTAGGACACGACGATGGCGGCGGTCGCCTGCTCGTGGGTGAACCTCCGGGCCGCGTAGGTGCGGCCGAGGACCAGCAGGAAGGCGATCAGTCCGCCCGTCACGTGCAGTCCGTGGAAGCCGGTGGTCAGGTAGAACGCCGAGCCGTACGGGTCGGACGAGAGCGAGATGCCCTCGTGCTTGACCAGCTCGGTGTACTCGAACACCTGACCGCCGATGAAGATCGCACCCATCACGAAGGTGACGATGAACCACATCCGGAGCTTCTTCACGTCACCGCGCTCGGCCGCGAACACGCCGAGCTGGCAGGTGAGGGAGGAGAGCACCAGGATCGTGGTGTTCGTCGCGGAGAACGGGATGTTCAGCGCGTCGGCCTTCTCGGACCAGAAGTCCGGGCCGGTCACCGATCGCAGGGTGAAGTACATCGCGAAGAGGGCCGCGAAGAACATCAGCTCGGAACTCAACCAGATGATGGTTCCGACGCTGGTGAGGTTCGGCCGGTTGACCGACGGGTGCGCGTGCCCGGTTTCTACTGTCGTTGCTGTCGCCACGACCGACATTATGTCGGTCGCTTATCCCGCCCTCACCCCGGGGGGTGCCGTTCGGTGTGTTCCCCCTGCTTGTACGGCCCGGATGGCCCATCGAACGGCCCGTCGGCGGCCTGTCGAAGGCCTGTCCGAACCAGTGCTGACGGGACGTTCGAGGGAGTAGCATCCGCCCCAACGGGCTACGACAGCCTTCACCGGTCTCACCGCGTATCGGAGGAAGCATGCAGGCGACCGCCACGGTGCTGGTCTACAGCGACGACTCCAACACCCGCGAACAGGTGCGGCTCGCGACCGGCCGCCGGCCGGCTCCGGACGTGCCCGTGGTCGAGTTCGTGGAGTGCGCGACCCCGGCCGCCGTGCTCAAGGAGCTGGACAAGGGCGGGATCGACGTCTGCGTCCTGGACGGCGAGGCCGTGCCCATGGGCGGCATGGGCATGTGCCGCCAGATCAAGGACGAGGTCTTCCAGTGCCCGCCGGTGCTGCTGCTCATCGCCCGGCCGCAGGACGCGTGGCTGGCCACGTGGAGCCGGGCGGAGGCGGCTGTGACGCTGCCGGTGGAGCCGGTGGAGTTCGCGGGTGCGCTGGCCGCGCTGCTGCGGGAGAAGCGGCTGCAGGGAGTCTAGGGGCGCCTTCCAGCTCGGGGGTGCGGGTCTTGTCGCGTGTGCCGCGCCATCGTGGCTGGTCGCGCAGTTCCCCGCGCCCCTTCAAAACCTCACACAGCCGTTGGGCGTAGACGTGCCGTGTCCTGGTTGTTCGACGCACCGGTGCCGCCAGTCAGGGCGCTGCCGGTGCGCCACTTGGTCCAGTCCATGTTCCAGTCGCCGAAGCCGTTGCCGAAGGGTTCCATCGTCTCGCCGCCGGAGTTGACGACCTCGACGAGGTCGCCCTCCTGGACCGTGTTGAAGAACCACTCCGCGCTGTCGGTACTCATGCCGACGCAGCCGTGGCTGACGTTGGCGATGCCCTGGGAGCCGACGGACCAGGGGGCGGCGTGCACGTACTCGCCGCTCCAGGTCACCCGGGTGGCCCAGTAGACCGGCAGGTCGTACGACTCCGAGGAGCCCTCGGCGATGCCGACGGTGCTGCTGCGCATGCGTACGAAGGATTCCTTGCCGAGGACGACCTTGACGCCGTTGCGGGTCTCGAACCCGGGCTTGCCGGTGGTGACCGGGATCTCCCGGATCGCCTCGCCGTCCTGGTAGACCGTCAGCGTGTGGGCGGCGGCGTCGGTGACGGCCACCACGCGGTCGTCCGTGGTGATCTTCAGGGGCTTGGCCTTGCCGCCCCACATCCGGTCGCCGATCTTGATGCCGTCCAGGGTGCTGTGGACCTTGACGGTGGCGTGGGCGGGCCAGTACTCCTCGGGCCGGTAGTGCAGCTTCTTGTCGTCCA
Organism: Streptomyces sp. NPDC001599; assembly: GCF_042893535.1. Classification (NCBI taxonomy): domain Bacteria; kingdom Bacillati; phylum Actinomycetota; class Actinomycetes; order Kitasatosporales; family Streptomycetaceae; genus Streptomyces; species Streptomyces sp. NPDC001599. The sequence goes on along the minus strand of NZ_JBIAVA010000001.1, from coordinate 601,658 downwards.
CCCAGTACCAGCCGCCCCGCACGGCGGGGGTGGAGTCGACCTTCAGGGCGCGCTCCACTATGGCCCGCTGGGCCGGGTCCTTGACCGGCTGGCTCAGTTCCGCCGTGATGGGCTGACCGACGCCGTACGCGCCCGCCTTGGGCCCGAAGGTGACGTCCAGGGTCTTCTTCGCGCCGGGCTTGCCGGTCTCGAAGGTGAGCACCTTGCGGCCGGGCGCGCCGTCCCCGTCCTCGGTGCTGACGCGCACCGTGTAGCTGGCGTTGGCCGCCAGGGGCGAGGTGCTGTGCCAGCGGGCTCCGTCGGCGGACAGCTCGCCCGCGACGTGGCGTCCGGCCGCGTCCATGGCCGTGACGTCCGTGATGCGCCCGTCGGCGCCCTCGGCGACCACCTCCAGGGGTTTGTCCGGGTCGGCCTTCTTCCCGGCGTCCGTGGGGCCGTTGAAGGAGATCTGGCCGGCCGCGTCGTAGGGCGTGGCGGACAGTGGGTTGTCGTCGTCGCCGAGGCAGGCGGTGACGCTCGCGCCGAGGGCGATCACCAGCAGGGTGCAGCCGACGACCGTACGCCCCCGCGCCTGGAAGTGAACCGTGTTGCTCATGGCCTCACGCTAGGGAGAGACGTCAACGGCGGCGCGGTGGGTAAGCCGGAAGGGTGAGAGACCGTACGGCAGACGAAGGGGCCCGGACGCTCCTGGCGGAGTGTCCGGGCCCCTTCGCGCTCGACGCGTGCTACTGGGTCCGCGTGCTACTGGGTGCGGTTCTCACCGCGGTAGTACTCGAAGACCCAGCCGAACAGGCCGACCATGAGGATCGGTGCCGAGAAGTACATGACCCACCAGCCGACGGCGATGCCCAGGAAGGCGAGGGCGCCACCGACCGCGAGGGACAGCGGCTGCCAGCTGTGCGGGCTGAAGAACCCGACCTCGCCGGCGTCGTCCGCGACGTCCGCCTCCATGTCGTCCTGCGCCCCCGCGTCGACCCGCCGCGCCGTGAAGGCGAGGTAGAAGCCGATCATGATGGCCAGGCCGAAGGCCAGGAACAGCGCCGTGGTACCGGCCGGCTCCTTGGACCAGTAGCCGTAGACAACCGCCACGGCGAGGATGAAGACGCTCAACCAGATGAACATCTTGCCCTGGATCTTCACTTCCCGGCCTCCTTGCCGCCGGCGAGGGCCTTCTCACCGTGGCCGACGTTCTCCAGCTGGTCGATCGCGGAGATCTCGGGGTGGTGCAGGTCGAAGGCGGGGGATTCACTGCGGATGCGCGGCAGCGTGAGGAAGTTGTGCCGCGGCGGCGGGCAGGAGGTCGCCCACTCCAGCGAACGGCCGTAGCCCCACGGGTCGTCCACCTCGATCTTCTTGCCGTACTTGGCGGTCTTCCAGATGTTGTAGAAGAACGGCAGTATCGACATACCGAGCAGGAACGAGCTGATCGTCGAGATCGTGTTCAGGGCGGTGAAGCCGTCCGCGGCCAGGTAGTCGGCGTAGCGACGCGGCATGCCCTCGGCGCCCAGCCAGTGCTGGACCAGGAACGTGCCGTGGAAGCCGACGAACAGCGTCCAGAACGTGATCTTGCCCAGGCGCTCGTCCAGCATCTTGCCGGTGAACTTCGGCCACCAGAAGTGGAAGCCGGCGAACATCGCGAACACCACGGTGCCGAACACCACGTAGTGGAAGTGCGCCACCACGAAGTACGAGTCGGAGACGTGGAAGTCCAGCGGCGGCGAGGCCAGGATGACACCGGTCAGACCACCGAAGAGGAAGGTGATCAGGAAGCCGGTGGACCACAGCATCGGTGTCTCGAAGGACAGCGAGCCCTTCCACATGGTGCCGATCCAGTTGAAGAACTTCACACCGGTCGGGACCGCGATCAGGAAGGTCATGAAGGAGAAGAACGGCAACAGCACGCCGCCCGTGACGTACATGTGGTGGGCCCACACCGTCACCGACAGACCCGCGATCGCGATCGTCGCGCCGATCAGACCCATGTAGCCGAAGATCGGCTTGCGGGAGAAGACCGGGATGATCTCACTGACGATGCCGAAGAACGGCAGCGCGATGATGTAGACCTCTGGATGCCCGAAGAACCAGAACAGGTGTTGCCACAGCAAGGCCCCGCCGTTGGACGAGTCGAAGATGTGGGCACCGAACTTGCGGTCGGCCTCCAGCGCGAACAGGGCCGCGGCCAGCACCGGGAAGGCCAGCAGGACCAGCACACCGGTCAGCAGCACGTTCCAGGTGAAGATCGGCATGCGGAACATGGTCATGCCGGGCGCGCGCATGCAGATGATCGTGGTGATGAAGTTGACCGAGCCGAGGATCGTGCCGAAGCCGGAGAAGGCCAGACCCATGATCCACAGGTCGCCGCCGATGCCGGGCGAGTGCACCGCGTCGGACAGCGGCGAGTAGGCGAACCAGCCGAAGTCGGCCGCGCCCTGGGGGGTCAGGAACCCGCCCACCGCGATGGTCGAGCCGAACAGGTACAGCCAGTAGGCGAACATGTTCAGCCGGGGGAACGCCACGTCCGGCGCGCCGATCTGCAGCGGCATGATCCAGTTCGCGAAGCCCGCGAACAGCGGCGTCGCGAACATCAGCAGCATGATCGTGCCGTGCATCGTGAACGCCTGGTTGAACTGCTCGTTCGACATGATCTGAAGACCAGGTCGAGCCAGCTCGGCGCGCATGAAGAGCGCCATCACGCCGCCGATCACGAAGAACGCGAACGACGTCACCAGGTACATCGTGCCGATCGTCTTGTGGTCAGTGGTCGTGAGCCACTTGATCACGACGTTGCCGGGCTGCTTGCGCCGTACCGGCAGCTCGTTCTCGTACGAGTCCTCCGCTGCCGAGGCACCCTGGGGTTCGTTGAGGATGCTCACAGGTTGTTCGTCTCCCGGTTCTTCTCGTGGCTCGTCTGAGCGATGCCCGCGGGAACGTAACCGGTCTGCCCCTTCTTCGCGAGGTCCTGGAGGTGCTGCTCGTAGCGCTCCGGGGAGACGACCTTGACGTTGAACAGCATCCGGGAGTGGTCCACGCCGCACAGCTCGGCGCACTTGCCCAGGAAGGTCCCCTCCTTGTTGGGGGTGACCTCGAAGGCGTTGGTGTGGCCCGGAATCACGTCCTGCTTCATGAGGAACGGCACCACCCAGAAGGAGTGGATGACGTCACGCGAGGTCAGGACGAAGCGGACCGTCTTGCCCTTGGGGAGCCAGAGGGTCGGGCCGGGGTTGCCGGTCTGCGGGTTCTCCGTGCCGGGGGTACCGCAGTCGTAGACACCGCCGGCGTTGGCCGGGAAGTCCTCGATGAACCGGTCCGGGATGCCGGCCAGTTCCTTGGAGGTCTTGGCGTCGCCGGTGGAGCCCGGGACGTCCTCGATGTGGTTGAAGCACCAGCTCCACTGGAAGCCGACCACGTTGACCGTGAGGTCGGGCTTCTTGTTGAGGCTCATGAGATCGGACTCGTCACGCGCGGTGAAGTAGAACAGCACCGAGACGATGACGAGCGGAACCATGGTGTACAGCGCCTCGATGGGCAGGTTGTACCTGGTCTGCGGAGGGACCTCGACCTTGGTGCGGCTGCGCCGGTGGAAGAAGACACTCCACAGGATCAGGCCCCACACCAGCACGCCGGTGGCCAGCGCGGCGGCCCATGAGCCCTGCCACAGGGAGAGGATCCGCGGAGCCTCTTCCGTGGTGGGGGTGGGCATGCCGAGGCGGGGGAAGTCCTCGTATGTGCAACCGGTGGCGGTCGCCAGGACCAGGCCCGCGGTCAGTGCCTGCAGCAGCTTCCGCCGCATCGGGCGCCGCGGCGAGCGGTCGGAGCCGTTGGGACTCACGTAGCGCCTTCCCGAGAGTCTCGCCCGCGCGGTTGGCTGCGGCCTGCCTTCTCGCTGGTCGGTCGCCGCCCTGCGTCGGGCAGGGGTTTGATGTTTATGCGGACCAAACCCTAGCCGACGCCCTCCGGGGGGTCGCGGGGAGGGTGGCATACGCGCCGGGGGTCACCCAGAAAGGGTGGGACGGGGGCGCCTACGGGGCGGGGAGGTGCGGTTTCGTGGGCGGCTGACGATGCGTCGTGGCTTGTCGCGCCCGCGCGGCGGAGCCGCACATGTCACAGCCCCGCGCCCCTGACGGGGCGCTTCAGTCCCCGGCGTTCTAGCGTTGCTGTGTGGCCTACTTCGACGCTGCTTCCGCTGCTCCCCTTCATCCTGTCGCGCGACAGGCGCTGTTGGCGTCTCTTGACGAGGGGTGGGCCGATCCTGCTCGGCTGTACCGCGAAGGGCGGCGGGCGCGGTTGCTGCTCGATGCCGCTCGGGAGGCGGCGGCCGAGTGCGTGGGGTGTCGGCCGGACGAGTTGGTGTTCACTCCTTCGGGGACGCGGGCGGTGCATTCAGGGGTGGCGGGGGCGCTGGCCGGGCGGCGGCGCGTCGGACGCCACCTGATCGTGTCAGCCGTCGAACACTCCTCCGTACTGCATGCGGCCGAGGCGCACGAGGCCGACGGCGGGAGTGTCACGCAGGTGGACGTGGACCGCACGGGCGCGGTGGATCCCGAGGCGTACGCGGCGGCCCTGCGCGAGGACACCGCGCTGGCCTGTCTCCAGTCGGCCAACCACGAGGTGGGCACCGAGCAGCCGGTGTCCCGGGTGGCGGAGGCCTGCCGGGCCGCCGGGGTGCCGCTGCTGGTGGACGCGGCCCAGTCGCTGGGCTGGGGCCGGGTCGAGGGCGACTGGTCGTTGCTCACGGGCAGCGCCCACAAGTGGGGCGGGCCCGCGGGAGTGGGGCTGCTCGCCGTACGCAAGGGGGTCCGGTTCGCGCCGCAAGGGCCCGGGGACGAGCGGGAGTCGGGGCGGGCGCCCGGTTTCGAGAACCTGCCGGCGATCGTGGCCGCGGCGGCGTCGCTGCGGGCGGTGCGGGCCGAGGCGGCGGCGGAGGCGGCCCGGCTGCGGAAGCTGACGGAGCGGATCCGGTCCCGGGTGCCGGAGCTGGTGCCGGACGTGGAGGTGGTCGGCGATCCCTCGCGCCGGCTGCCCGGGGTCGTCACCTTCTCGTGTCTCTATGTCGACGGGGAGACCTTGCTGCACGAGCTGGACCGCGCCGGCTTCTCCGTGTCGTCCGGATCGTCCTGCACCAGCAGCACGCTGACGCCGAGCCACGTCTTGCGGGCGATGGGGGTGCTCAGCGAGGGCAACGTCCGGGTGTCGCTGCCGCCGGGGACACCGGCCGAGGACGTCGAGCGGTTCCTGGAGGTGCTCCCGGGCACGGTGGCCGCGGTGCGCGAGAAGCTGGGGGCGCCGGCCGCGACGGACACCGTCCGTGCGGCCGGCCCCGACCTCGTCGTGGACGCGCTGGGCCGGCGCTGCCCCATTCCGGTGATCGAACTCGCCAAGGTCATCGGCGACGTCCCCGTCGGCGGCATCGTCCGCGTCCTCTCCGACGACGAGGCGGCCCGCCTGGACATCCCGGCGTGGTGCGAGATGCGGGGACAGGAGTACGTGGGCGAGGAACCGGCGGAAAAGGGAACGGCCTACCTGGTCCGCCGGACCGGCTGACGCCGAGAAGGGGCGCGGGGCCCTGTCGATGTGCGGCTCCGCCGCGTGGGCGCGAACCACCACGACGCACCCGCACACGGCACCGCTCCGCAAGGGGCTCCCCCGTAGTCGCAACCCCGCATTCAGCCCAGGTGCGCCTGAACCTCCCCCGCGGCCTCGTCCCCGTACGCCTTCGTGAACCGCTCCATGAAGTGCCCGCGCCGCAGCTGGTACTCCTGCGTACCGACCGTCTCGATGACGAGCGTCGCCAGCATGCAGCCGATCTGCGCCGCCCGCTCCAGCGAGACACCCCACGCCAGTCCCGACAGGAACCCCGCGCGGAAGGCGTCGCCGACGCCCGTGGGGTCGGCCTTGCGCTCCTCGTCGGGGACGCCGACCTCGATGGTCTCCCCGCCGGCCCGCTCGATGCGCACGCCCCGCGCGCCCAGGGTGGTCACGCGGTGGCCGACCCGGTCGAGGATCTCGGCGTCGCTCCAGCCGGTCTTGGTCTCGATGAGCCCCTTCTCGTACTCGTTGGAGAAGAGGTAGGTCGCCCCGTCCAGCAGTATCCGGATCTCGTCGCCGTTCATCCGGGCGATCTGCTGGGAGAAGTCGGCGGCGAAGGGGATGGACCGCGCGCGGCACTCCTCGGTGTGCCGGAGCATCGCCTCCGGGTCGTCGGCGCCGATGGAGACCAGGTCGAGGCCGCCCACCCGGTCGGCGACGGTCTTCAGCTCGATGAGGCGGGCCTCGCTCATCGCACCCGTGTAGAAGGAGCCGATCTGGTTGTGGTCGGCGTCCGTGGTGCAGACGAAGCGGGCGGTGTGCAGGGTCTCGGAGATGCGGACCGAGCCGGTGTCGACGCCGTGCCGGTCGAGCCAGGCCCGGTACTCGTCGAAGTCCGAGCCGGCCGCGCCGACCAGGACCGGCCGGGTGCCGAGCTGGCCCATGCCGAAGGCGATGTTCGCGGCTACGCCGCCCCGGCGTACGTCCAGCTGGTCGACCAGGAAGGAGAGCGAGACCGTGTGCAGCTGGTCCGCGACGAGCTGGTCCGAGAAGCGGCCGGGGAAGGTCATGAGGTGGTCGGTGGCGATGGAGCCGGTGACTGCGATGCGCACGGCGTGGACTCTCTCCTGAGGGGAGGCGGGTTGACGGTTCACGCTACCCGGCGGCGCGGCCAGGCTGAAGCAGGCGAAACTACCCGGTAGTACAACTTTCTTCGCGGCACGGGACGTGCCTACGGTTCTGTTATGACGAACCTGAGGACCGCCGACCCCGCTCCGGCCGACCTGGACGGCGACCTGGCGTCGCTGCGCGGTGACTGCGCCCGGATGACACCGCGCTGGTCGGCGCCCGCCGACGCCTCCGCCCGGCCGGTGCCCCTCGCCCTCATCCACGGCGTCCGGGTGCCGCCGGCCTCGGCCCGGTTGCTGGACGCGATGTCCGACTACGGCGACTGAGCGCCGCCGGGCGGCCGTACGGCCGTTCGGGCGACCCGCGCCGTCACCGGGAACCGGTTCCGGCCCCACCGCGTCCCATCGCTGTCCCCAGTAACAGCCGAAGGAGCGATGCGGTGAACACCGAGCGACCCGACAACGACGACACCGCCGACGAGGCCGGCGGCGGGCGTCCCGCGCGGCGGCGCCCCCGGGCGGTCGCGGTCGCGTCGGTCGCCGCCGCGGTGCTGCTCGTCGGGGCCGGCGGTGCCTACGTGGCCACGTCCGCCGCCGACGGTGACCCGGACGGCGGTACGGCGTCCGGCGCGTCGGGCGACGGCACTCCCCCGCCGCTCCCCCTGGACGACCACGGGGCGTCGTCCCCGGAGGGCGGCTCGAACGGCATCGCGCCGGGCGAGCCCGACCCGTACGGCGTCACCTACCGCGCCGCCGGTCCGCTCCCCGAGGGCCCCGGCTCGGCGCCCGTCTACCAAGCGAAGGGCGACGTCACCGAGGCCGAGGTGGCCCGGCTGGCCGAGGCGCTAGGCGTCGAGGGCGCGCCCCGCACCCAGGGCGAGGCGTGGAGGGTCGGGAACGCGAAGGACGGTTCCGGGCCGCTGCTCACGGTGAGTCGTCAGGCGCCGGGCACCTGGACCTTCCACCGCTACGCACCCGGCACCGACAACTGCAAGAAGGGGCCGGTCTGCAAGGCGCCCTCCGCCGACGGGAACCCGGTGGGCGAGGCGGCCGCGAAGAAGGCGGCGGCACCGGTACTGAAGGCGCTGGGCCAGGACGACGCCAAGCTCGACGCGAGCCAGGTCATGGGCGCCCGGCGGGCCGTGAACGCGGAACCCGAGGTGGGCGGGCTGCCCTCGTACGGCTGGACGACGGGGATCGTCGTCGGGGCCCAGGGCGAGGTGGTCGGCGGCAGCGGCCGGGTGAAGGCACCGGTCAAGGGGGACACGTACCCCGTCCTGAACGCGGAGGAGACGCTGGCGCTGCTGAACGCGCCGGGTGCCGGTTCCGGCGCGGGGGCCGGTGGTGTCGGGGGCATCGGCGGCTGCGCGAGTCCCGTACCGCATCAGGACGGGGCGGACACGCCCTGCGGGCCGCCGACCGGTGCCCCGGAGCGGCCCGGGGCGGGGAAGCGGCAGACCGCCACGGTCGAGGACGCGGTGTTCGGGCTGGCCGCGCATCCGGTACGGGGGCAGCAGACGCTGGTGCCGTCCTGGCTGTTCGAGGTGCGGGCGCCGGGGGCGCGGGACGCGGTGACGGTCACGTATCCGGCGGTCGAGCCGAGGTTCCTGACCACGGCGGGCCCCGCCACGCCGCCCACCTCCCCGTCGGCCCCGGACGAGCCGACCGCCGGGCCCGGGGAGCCGCGGGACGTCCGCGTGAGCGGCTACACGGCCGCCGACGGCGAACTGACCGTGCACTTCACGGGCGGGGTGTGCTCCGACTACGACGCGAAGGCGAAGGAGAGCGGCGGGAAGGTGACCGTCACGGTGACCGAGACCCCGCATCCGGACCAGGTCTGCATCCTGATCGCCAAGGAGTACGAGCGGACGGTGCCGCTGGACGAGCCGCTCGGCGACCGGCCGGTCGTGGGCTCGGACGGCAAGGACGTCCCGGTGCACAAGCCGGGCGCGCGGCTGCCGGCGCCGTCCGGGGCCGGGTGACGCCGCACCCGAGGGATGGCAGAAGGGGGGGGGGGGGGGGGGGGGGGCCCCCCCCCCCCCCCCCCCCCCCTTCTCGCGCACCGGGACGCGGCGCGACCCTGCCTGCCGGCTGTCAGCTGAAGGAGTCGCCGCAGGCGCAGGAGCCGGTCGCGTTCGGGTTGTCGATCGTGAAGCCCTGCTTCTCGATGCTGTCCACGAAGTCGACGGTGGCACCGCCCAGGTACGGGGCGCTCATGCGGTCGGTGGTGACCTTCACGCCGCCGAAGTCCTTGACCACGTCGCCGTCGAGCGAGCGCTCGTCGAAGAAGAGCTGGTAACGCAGGCCGGAGCAGCCGCCGGGCTGGACGGCGACGCGCAGCGCGAGGTCGTCGCGGCCTTCCTGGTCGAGCAGCGCCTTGACCTTCGACGCGGCGGCGTCGGTCAGGATGATGCCGTCGGTGACGGTGGTGGTCTCGTCCGATACGGACATCTACATCTCTCCCGGGTTGTACGGAGACTGCTTGCCGACGGTTTCAACCGACGGAGCCGCGGATTCATTCCGGGCGGGACCGAGTCTTTGTCCTCGGCGTTCCCTTCATGCTCGCACATGCCCGCGCAGACGGTCAGCGGCTGTGGAAGGCCGCTCGGGCACCGGGATTCATGTCACACCGACACTATGGGCATCGTCAAAGTGACGTGAACCGGTTATGATATATAGCGTCAGTTCGACGAAAAGGGTCGACGAAAGTAGAAAGGGTGCGTGTCGTGACCACCGCCCAAACCCAGGAGCTCGACGTACAGCCGACGCCCCTCGCCCTGCTGCTGCTCGGCCGCGAGGCCGACCCGAGGAGCGAGCGCGGTGTGGAGTGTCCCGGTGACCTGCCCTCGCCCTCCGACCCGGACCTGGTCGCACGCGCCCGTGCGGCCAAGGAGAAGCTCGGTGACAAGGTCTTCGTGCTCGGTCACCACTACCAGCGCGACGAGGTCATCCAGTTCGCCGACGTCACGGGCGACTCCTTCAAGCTGGCCCGGGACGCGGCGGCGCGCCCGGAGGCCGAGTACATCGTCTTCTGCGGTGTGCACTTCATGGCGGAGTCGGCCGACATCCTGACCTCGCAGGACCAGAAGGTGGTCCTGCCCGACCTGGCGGCCGGGTGCTCCATGGCCGACATGGCCACCGCCGAGCAGGTCGCCGAGTGTTGGGACGTGCTGACCGAGGCCGGGATCGCCGAGCAGGTCGTGCCCGTGTCGTACATGAACTCGTCGGCGGACATCAAGGCGTTCACCGGCAAGCACGGCGGCACCATCTGCACCTCCTCCAACGCCGAGCGCGCCCTGAACTGGGCGTTCGAGCAGGGCGAGAAGGTCCTCTTCCTGCCCGACCAGCACCTGGGCCGCAACACGGCGGTGCGGGACCTGGGCATGTCCCTGGAGGACTGCGTCGTCTACAACCCGCACCGGCCGAACGGCGGGCTGACTGCGGAGGAACTGCGCAACGCGAAGATGATCCTGTGGCGGGGCCACTGCTCGGTGCACGGCCGCTTCAGCCTCGACTCGGTCAACGACGTGCGCGAGCGCATACCGGGCGTGAACGTCCTGGTGCACCCCGAGTGCAAGCACGAGGTCGTCGCCGCGGCGGACTACGTCGGCTCGACCGAGTACATCATCAAGGCCCTGGAGGCGGCCCCGGCCGGTTCCAAGTGGGCCATCGGGACCGAGCTGAACCTGGTCCGTCGCCTGGCGAACCGTTTCGCCGCCGAGGACAAGGAGATCGTCTTCCTCGACAAGACGGTCTGCTTCTGCTCGACCATGAACCGCATCGACCTCCCCCACCTGGTCTGGACGCTGGAGTCCCTGGCCGAGGGCACCCTGGTCAACCGCATCGAGGTGGACCAGGAGACGGAGGCCTTCGCCAAGCTGGCCCTGGAGCGCATGCTGGCGCTGCCGTAGGCGGTTCTTGCCGCGCGAGAGCACTGAGGGTGTCCCCACCGAGCGGTGGGGACACCCTCCTTGCGTGCTGCCGCCGCCGTCAGACCTGCGCCGGCTCCGGCTCGTCCGACGCCGCCGGCTGCGGCGGCACGTCGCCGCCGCCCTTCTTCGCGGCCCGCTTCTTCGCGCGGCGCTCCTTGCGGAGCTCCAGCATCGCGTAGAGGGTCGGGACCAGGAGGAGGGTCAGCAGGGTCGACGTGATCAGGCCGCCGATCACCACCACCGCGAGCGGCTGGGCGATGAAGCCGCCCTCGCCGGTGACGCCCAGCGCCATCGGGAGGAGGGCGAAGATCGTCGCCAGGGCCGTCATGAGGATCGGGCGGAGACGGTGGCGGCCGCCCTCGACGACGGCCTCGACCACGCCGTAGCCCTGCTTGCGGTACTGGTTGATCAGGTCGATCAGCACGATCGCGTTGGTGACCACGATGCCGATCAGCATCAGCATGCCGATCATCGCCGGGACGCCCATCGGGGTGCCCGTGGCGATCAGCAGGCCGATCGCTCCGGTCGCCGCGAACGGGATGGACACCAGCAGGATCAGCGGCTGGGCCAGCGACCGGAAGGTGCCCACCAGCAGCATGAACACGATGGCGATCGCCGCGAGCATGGCCAGGCCCAGGTTGACGAAGGCCTCGTCCTGGTCCGCGGTGACGCCGCCGATCTCGGCGGTGGCGCCGGCCGGCAGGTCCAGGCCGTCGATCTTCGACTGGAGGTCCGCGCCGACCGCGCCGGTGTTGTCGCCGGTCGGCTTGGCGGTGATGGTCGCCGCGCGCTGCCCGTCGATGCGGGTCATCGAGACCGGACCGTCCACGAGCTGCACGGTGGCGATGTCGCCGAGCCTGGCCGCGCCCAGGTTCAGCGCCTTCAGCTCGGCCATCGTCCGGGCGGGCTGCGCCGACTTGATGACGACGTCGCGCTCGGTGTCGTCCAGGGTCGCCTTGGCCGCCGGGGTGCCGCGCACCGCCTGGGCCACGACCGCGCCGAGCGTCTGGTCGGTGAACCCGGCGTCGGCGGCCTTCGCGTTGGCCTTGACCGAGATGCGCGGGACGCTCTGCGCCAGGTCGCTGGTGACGTCGGTGACGTCGTCGAGGCCGGCGACCGTCTTGCGGACCTGCTCGGCGGCCTCGCGGAGCACCTTCCCGTCGGCCGCCTTGACGACGACGCTCAGGTCCTGGCTGCCGAAGCCGTCACCGGCGGCGATCGTGGTGGTGCCGATGCCGTCGCCGAGCTTGGCCAGCCCGTCCTCGATGTGGTCCTGGACGTCCTCGGCGTTCGCCGAGTCCTCCAGCATCAGCTGGTACGAGGCCTGGTTGGTGTCCGTGCCGCCGCCGAAGGCGGCCATGAAGCCGGATGAACCGATGGTGACCTGGTAGTCCTTGACGCCCTCGGTGTCGCCGAGGAGCTTCTCGACCTTCTTGGCCTGCTCGTCGGTCGCACCGAGGCTGGTGCCGGGCTTCAGCTCCTGCTTGACGCTGAGGACCTTCTGCTCGCCCTGGTCGAAGAAGTTGGTCTTCAGCAGCGGCGCCATGCCGAAGGTGCCGACCAGGACGACGATCGCGATGGCCACGCTGGTCAGCCGGCGGCGGGTGGCGAAGCGCAGCACGGGGACGTAGAAGCGCTGGAGGCGGCTCTTGGCCTCCTTCTCCTCGGCCAGCCTGCGGGCCTCGGCCGCGTCCTCGGGGGTGCCCTTCGGAGGCCGCAGGAACCAGTACGACAGCACCGGGACGACCGTCAGCGACACCAGCAGGGACGCGAGCAGCGCCGCGGTGACGGTAAGGCTGAACGAGCCGAACAACTCACCGACCATGCCGCCGACCAGACCGATCGGCAGGAACACGGCGACCGTGGTGAGCGTGGACGAGGTGACCGCCCCGGCGACCTCGCGGACGGCGTTCAGGATGGCGTCCTTGCGCTCCTCGCCGTAGCCGAGGTGCCGCTTGATGTTCTCCAGCACCACGATCGAGTCGTCGACGACGCGGCCGATGGCGATGGTCAGCGCGCCCAGCGTCAGCATGTTGAGCGACAGGTCGCGCGTCCACAGGACGATCAGCGCCAGCACCACCGACAGCGGGATGGAGACCGCGGTGACCAGGGTGGAGCGGATCGACGCCAGGAAGACCAGGATGACCAGGACGGCGAAGAGCAGACCGAGCCCGCCCTCCGTGGTCAGGCCCGAGATGGCCTTGGAAACCGCCGGTCCCTGGTCGCTGACCACGGTGAGGGTCGCGCCGGAACCGAGCTGCTCGCGCAGGTCGGGAAGCTTGTCCTCGACGGCGTTCGAGATGGAGACCGCGCTGCCGTCGTGGTCCATCGTCACGGCGACCGCGAGGGACGGCTTGCCGTTGGTGCGGGTCAGGGAGTCGGCCTTGGCCTCCTCCTCCTTGACGGTGGCGACGTCGCCGAGGCGGACCGGCTCGTCGACGCCCTCACCGGTGACCATGAGGTCCTGGATCTGCTGGACCGAGGTGAAGCCGCCGCCGACCTGGACGGTGCGGTTGGCGCCCGCCTCGTCGAAGGAACCGGCCGGCACGGTCGCGCCGCCCGCCTGGAGGGACTGGGCGAGCACCTGCGGGCTCACCTTGGCCGCGGCCAGCTTCGCCGGGTCCGGCGTGACGGTGACCTGGACGTCGCGGACGCCGTCGACCACGACCTGGGCGACGCCGTCGATGTCCTTCAGCTCGGAGACGACCGTCTTGTCGAGCTGGTCGGCCAGCGCCTGCTGGTCCTTGTCCGAGGTCACGGCGAGGACGACGGTCGGGATGTCGTCCGTCGAGCCGGAGATGACCTGCGGGTCCACGTCGTCCGGGAGCTGGGCGCGGGCCCGGTTCACGGCCTGCTGGACGTCGGCGACGAGCTGCTGGTTGTCCGGGCCGTAGTCGAAGGACGCCATGATGACGGCGTTGCCCTCACTGGCCGTGGAGGTGACGCCCGAGATCCCGTCGACCGCTTCGAGGCTGTCCTCGATCGGCTCGACGACCTGCTTCTCGACCACGTCCGGCGAGGCGCCCTGGTACGGAGCCAGCACGGACACCATGGGCAGTTCGATGGTGGGCAGCAGCTGCTGCTTGAGCTGGGGGATGGCGATCGCGCCGAAGACGAGCGCGACGATCGACATCAGGCCTATCAGGGCCCGTTGCGCGAGGCTGAATCTCGACAGCCAGGACATGGGTGAGGGTCTCTCTTCTGTGGCCGAGCGGGGGACGGGGCACATGGCAGCGCCGGTCGCGGGCACACAGGTGAGCGCCCACCCCAACACCCTGGGCCATGCGTGGCCCTGTATCCCTAGGCCCCAGGTCCATTTCCTTATCCCGCGCCTACTCCCTCCGCAGTACACGCGGGTAGAGGTCACTCCACCCTTGGACGGACCAGCCCGGATTCGTACGCGATGACGACCAGCTGGGCGCGGTCGCGGGCGCCCAGCTTGGCCATGGCCCGGTTGACGTGGGTCTTCACGGTGAGCGGACTGACCTCCAGCCGCTCGGCGATCTCGTCGTTGGAGTGCCCGCCGGCGACCTGGACCAGTACCTCGCGCTCCCGCACGGTCAGCGACTCCAGCCGTTCGGCGCGGGCCGGGTCGCGCTCCTCGTCGGACGTGTCGTGCTGGGCGAGGAAGCGGGCGATCAGCCCCTTGGTGGCGGTCGGCGACAGCAACGCCTCGCCCCCGGCCGCGACCCGGATCGCGCTGAGCAGTTCCTCGGGCTCCGAGCCCTTGCCGAGGAAGCCGGAGGCGCCGGCCCGCAGCGACTGCACCACGTAGTCGTCGACCTCGAAGGTGGTCAGTATGACCACGCGGACGTGGGCGAGGGACGGGTCGGCGCTGATCATGCGGGTGGCGGCGAGACCGTCCGTGCCGGGCATCCGGATGTCCATCAGCACCACGTCGGCCCGCTGCTCGGCGGCCAGCCGGGCCGCCTCCGCGCCGTCGGACGCCTCCCCCACCACCTCCATGTCGGGCTCGGAGTCGACCAGCACCCGGAAGGCGCTGCGCAGCAGCGCCTGGTCGTCGGCGAGCAGGACACGGATCGTCATACGGGGTCCTTGGTGGCGTCGGTGCGGTTCTTGACCGGAAGGATCGCATGCACGCGGAAACCGCCTCCGTAGCGGGGACCGGTGGTGAGGGTGCCGCGCACGGCGGTGACGCGCTCGCGCATGCCGAGCAGCCCGTGTCCGCCGCCCTCGGCGGTGCCGTCCGGGGCCTCGCCCTCGGCGGTGCCGTCGTCGAGGACGGTCACCTCGATGTCCGGCCCGACCCGTACGACGCTGACCTCGGCCTTCGCCTGCCGTCCCGCGTGCTTCTGCACATTGGTCAGCGCCTCCTGGATGATGCGGTAGGCGGCCAGGTCGACGGCGGCGGGCAGCTCAATGCCCTGGTCGGTGCGGGCCACCTCGACCCGCAGTCCGGCGTGGTGGAAGGTGCCGACGAGTTCGTCGAGGCGGGCGAGGCCCGGGGCGGGCTCGGTCGGTGCCTCGGGGTCGCCGGACTGGCGGAGCAGGCCGACGGTGGCCCGCAGCTCGTCCAGCGCGGAGCGGCTGGCCTCCCGTACGTGGGCGAGCGCCTCCTTGGCCTGGTCCGGCCGCTTGTCCATGACGTGCGAGGCGACCCCGGCCTGCACGTTGACCAGGGCGATGTGGTGGGCGACCACGTCGTGCAGGTCGCGGGCGATGCGCAGCCGTTCCTCGGCCACGCGGCGGCGCGCCTCCTCCTCCCGGGTGCGCTCGGCCTTCTCCGCCCGGTCCCGGATGGCCTGTACGAAGGCGCGGCGGCTGCGGACGGCGTCCCCGGCGGTGGCGCCGATGCCGGTCCAGGCGAAGACGGCGAGGTTCTCCTGCGCGTACCAGGGCAGAGGGCCGGCCAGCATGGCGGCGCCGGTGAGCACGGTCATGGTGAGCAGGCCGACCCGCCAGGTGGTGTGCCGGTCGGTGGAGGCGGCGACGGTGTAGAGGGCGATGACGGCCGACATGACCACCGGGGCCCGCGGGTCGCCGGTGACGCTCTCGACGACGGAGACGCAGCCCGTGACGACGAGGACCGCCATCGGCTGGCGGCGCCGGAAGGCGAGCGCGGCGGCGCCGGCGGTCATGAGGGCGAGGCTGAGCGCGTCGGGGGTGCGCAGCCCCCAGCTGACGCCCTCCGGTCCGTGCGGGTCCACGAAGGAGCCGGCGACCATGCAGACCAGGACGACCACCGCGAGGGCGGTGTCCATGGTGGAGGGGTGGGCGCCGAAGACGCAGCGGGCTCTCGCGAGGGTGCTCACGGCTTTTCACGGTAACTGGAGTCGGGGTGTCTTATGAGTGGGCCCGCGTGCAGTGGGCGTTGACTGGGGGGCTGCGCCCTCCAGACCCCCTGCTTCGGCCTGGACGGCCTCGTCCTCGAACGCCGGACGGGCTGTGCTTGCCGACCTGCGTCACCAGGCGACGAACGAGCCACCCGTGTCCCTCACGCACCGCCCGGAATGAGGCCGTCGTCGCTCAGCAGCTCCTGGACCTCCTCCAGGGTGGCGTCCGGGGACGGGAGGATGAGGTCGGACGGCTCCAGGGTGTCGTCCGGGAGGGGCTCGCCCAGTTCGCGGACCTTGGCCAGGAGGGCCTGGAGGGTCGCGCGGAAGCCGGGGCCGTCGCCGTTCTCCATCTCGGCCAGGAGTTCGTCGTCCAGCTTGTTCAGCTCACCGAGCCGGCCGTCGGCCAGCGTCAGCTGTCCCTCCCCCATGATCCGTACGATCATGTCGGCCCTCCTAGCCGTGGGCTACTGCTTGTCGAAGCGCGGGGTGTCCTGCGGCTGCTGCTGGGGCTGCGACGAGGTCTGGCCCTCTCCCTGGCCGCCCTCGATGGCCTGGCGGTCGGAGGTGGAGCCCCCGGCCAGCTCGGCCTTCATCCGCTGCAGTTCCAGCTCTACATCCGTACCACCGGAGAGCCGGTCCAGCTCGGCCTGGATGTCGTCCTTGTGCATGCCGGACTGGTCGTCGAGGGCGCCGGAGGCGAGCAGCTCGTCGATGGCACCGGCCCGGGCCTGGAGCTGGGCGGTCTTGTCCTCGGCCCGCTGGATGGCCAGGCCGACGTCGCCCATCTCCTCGGAGATGCCGGAGAACGCCTCGCCGATGCGGGTCTGCGCCTGGGCCGCCGTGTAGGTGGCCTTGATGGTCTCCTTCTTCGTGCGGAAGGCGTCCACCTTGGCCTGGAGGCGCTGGGCCGCAAGGGTGAGCTTCTCCTCCTCGCCCTGGAGGGTGGCGTGCTGCGTCTCCAGATCGGTGACCTGCTGCTGGAGCGCGGCGCGCCGGGAGAGCGCCTCGCGGGCCAGGTCCTCGCGGCCCAGCGCCAGCGCCTTGCGGCCCTGGTCCTCCAGCTTGCCCGACTGGGACTGGAGCTGGTTGAGCTGCAGCTCCAGCCGCTTGCGGCTGGTCGCCACGTCGGCGACGCCGCGGCGCACCTTCTGCAGCAGCTCCAGCTGTTTCTGGTACGAGTAATCGAGGGTTTCGCGCGGGTCCTCGGCCCGGTCAAGGGCCTTGTTGGCCTTCGCGCGGAAGATCATCCCCATACGCTTCATGACACCGCTCATGGGCTTCGCGCGCCCCCTTCTGACCGACTCCAGCTCCAGCGACTGCAACAGAACCCACAGTACGGGCCCTGCATCCATTACCGCACTGTTCGGGGACGGATGCGCTCATCCCCAAGGACGACTGCGTACGTTCCCCGTCCGGCGCAGGGAGTAGGTGCTCCCCGGGTTGTCCGGAAAATCCCGGTGTCCGGGGCTGTACACGGCATCCGCTCCGTACATCCGCTCTGTCCCCATACAGACGACCGGCGTTGCCGGATCGTTCCCCACCGGACTGGGGCCCACACCCCCGCACCCCGTACCCTTGGGTTTTGTGTTCCGTAGCCGTGCCAAGGATGAGAAGGCCCAGAGCGCCGTCAGTGCGCAGGTGACCGACTCCAATCAGCCCCGTGACCCGCAGGCCCCGAAGGGCAGGCCCACGCCCAAGCGCAGCGTGGCCCAGTCCCAGCGCCGCAGCGTCGCCAATACGCCGATGACCCGCAAGGACGCCGCCAAGCGGCAGCGCGAGGAGCGGCGGACCGCGATGGCCCGGCAGCGCGAGGCGCTGGCCAAGGGCGACGAGCGGTACCTGCCGGCCCGCGACAAGGGCCCGGTCCGCAGGTTCGCGCGCGACTTCGTCGACTCGCGGTTCAACATCGCGGAGTACTTCCTGCCGATGGCCGTGATCATCCTCGTGCTGAGCATGATCCGGGTGGCCTCCCTGCAGAACGTCGCGCTGCTGCTGTGGCTGGTCGTGATCGTGCTGATCGTGCTGGACTCGATCGTCACCGGCTTCCGGCTGAAGAAGCGGCTCGCGGAGCGCTTCCCGGACGAGCGCCGCCGCGGCGCGGTCGCGTACGCGCTGATGCGCTCGCTTCAGATGCGCCGGCTGCGGCTGCCCAAGCCCCAGGTCAAGCGTGGGGAGCGGCCCTGAGCACGACGCCGTTCACCGAGGGCGCGGCCGAGGCCTGGACAGCGGGGCTGTCCGGGCTTCGGGGCGTCGTACGGCAGGAGCTGGTGGCCCGGCAGCTGGACGAGCAGATAGCCGGGCGTTTCGCCGTGGGCCGGCGGCTGCGCGTGCTCGACGTCGGAATGGGCCGGGGCACCCAGGCGCTGCGGCTGGCACGGGCCGGGCACCAGGTGACCGGCGTGGAGCGGGACGCGACGATGATCGCCGCCGCGCGTGACGCCCTGGCCGGCCAGCCCGAGGGCATCCGGGAGCGGATGCGGATCGTCGAGGGCGACGGCCGGGACACCGGCGTGCACTTCCTGCCGGGCAGCTTCGACGTGGTGCTGTGCCACGGCGTGCTCATGTACGTCGAGGAGCCCGACCCGCTGCTGGCGGGGCTGGCCCGGATGCTCGCACCCGGCGGCCTGCTGTCGCTCGTGGTGCGCAACGGCGACGCGCTCGCGCTGCGCCCCGGCCTGCACGGCGACTGGGCGGGCGCGCTGGCCGCCTTCGACACCACGAACTACCGCAACCGCCTGGGCCTCGACGTCCGCGCGGACCGGCTGGCGACGCTGACGGCGAAGCTCGCGGGCATCGGCGCACCGCTGCACACCTGGTACGGCGTACGGGTCTTCACGGACACGGCGCCCGACGGGGCCGCGCCCCCCGCCGACCTCGAGGCCCTGCTGGCCGCCGAGGAGCGGGCCGGCCGGACGGACCCGTACCGCTCGGTCGCGGCGCTGCTGCACCTGTGCGGGGTGCGCGGCTAGCCGTCCCCCACCCGCCGGGTACCACCACCCGCCCGGCCGCGGCGCCCGTTCGGGTGTGCACCGGGAGCCGGGCGCCGGGGGCGCGGTGAGACTCGGGCCATGGACACTCCCCGCACCCGTCTGCGCCGTCTGCTCGCTCCGGTGGCCGTACCGGCCTGCGCCCTGCTGCTCGCGACCGGCTGTTCCGACGCCGGTCCGGGGGCGGACCGGGGTTCGGGGAGCGCACGGGAGGGCGACACGGCGCAGGCCGCGGCACCGCGCGCGGCCAGTGAGCTGGAGGCCGACTACGAGCGGGTGATCAAGGACGTACTGCCGTCGGTCGTACAGATCCAGGCGGGCGACTCCCTGGGGTCGGGGGTCGTGTACGACGACAAGGGGCACGTCGTCACCAACGCGCACGTCGTCGGGGACGGCAAGTCCTTCCGGGTGACGACGGCCCGCGCCGAGGGCGCCCTGACCGCGAAGCTGGTCTCCTCCTACCCGGAGCAGGACTTGGCGGTCATCAAGCTCGACAAGGTGCCCGAGGGCGTGAAGGCGGCCCGCTTCGCGGACTCCGCGAAGGTCGAGGTGGGGCAGATCGTGCTGGCGATGGGCTCGCCGCTCGGCCTGTCCTCCAGCGTGACGCAGGGCATCGTGTCGGGGACCGGGCGGACCGTGACGGAGGGCAGCAGCGGGGGCGGCACGGGCGCGACCATCGCCAACATGGTGCAGACGTCGGCGGCCATCAACCCGGGCAACAGCGGGGGCGCCCTGGTGAACCTGGACGGGCGGGTGATCGGCATCCCGACGCTGGCGGCGACCGACCCGGGCCTCGGCGACAGCGCGGCGCCCGGCATCGGGTTCGCGATCCCGGCGTCGATGGTGTCGACGGTGGCCGGGCAGATCATCAAGGACGGCAAGGTCACCGACTCGGGCCGGGCCGCGCTGGGCATCACCGCCCGTACGGTCGTCGACGACAGCTACCGCCCGGCCGGGGTGGCCGTCGTCGAGGTGAGCGACGGCGGGGCCGCCGACGACGCCGGCCTGCGCCCCGGGGACGTCGTCGTCAAGCTCGGGGACACGGACATCACCACCATCACCTCGCTGTCCGAGGCGCTGGCGTCGATGCGGCCGGGCGACCGGACGAAGGTGACGTACACCCGGGACGGCAAGGAGCACACCGCCGAGGTGACGCTCGGCGAGCAGTGACGGGGGCGGAGCCGCCCCCGCCCCCGGGCCTCAGGCCTCGGTCCCCGCCTCGGCCTCGGCATCGGCCTCCGCCTCCTCGGCGTGCAGGCTCATCGGGCCGTAGATCTCGGTGGAGTCCTCGAAGAGCCGCACCTGGTCGGTGCCGCCCGCCCGGAGGTCCTTCCACTGCTCCCCGATCCAGGACTCGGCGTCCCCTTGCGTGGTGAACTCCTCGGGCTGCACCGCGGGCTGGACCTCCGTCCCGTCGGCCGCCTCGAACCGCCACGTCCATGCCGCCATGTACGCCTCCAAGATGTGAGCACATGCAGAGCGGAAGCCGGATCTTGATCCGTCCTCCGCCCGCAGCCTATGCGCTGAACCGGGCACACCGTAGAAGGCCCGGGGAGAAGGCCCCGTAGGGGGACCCCGGCGGCGAGAACGGCCGCGGCACCCGCCCCTCGGGGGACTCGGGCGCGCATGTCACCGGGCGACCGGCGAAAATCGGTGCGTGGACGTGACTCTGCTCGGCACCGGTGCCCCCGCGGGACTCCCCCGCCCCGACTGTCCCTGCGCGGCCTGTGCCGCGGCGCAGGGCGAGGACGCGCGTGCGGCGACCGCGCTGCTGGTGGACGGGGCGCTGCTGCTCGACCTGACGCCCGGCGCCGCGTTCGCCGCCGCGAGGGCCGGGCACTCCCTGGCCGGCGTACGGCAGGTGCTGCTCTCCCACCCGCACGACGGCCCCGCCGTGGAGGTGCCGGCCGGGCTGCCGCAGCCGGGCCGGGTGCCGGACGGGCGGGAACTGGCGCTGCTGACCGGTCACCGGGTGCGGGCGGTGGCGCTGGACGCGCCGGGCACGGGTTACGCCGTGACGGGACCCGACGGCCGACGGCTCCTCTACGTGCCGCCGGGCGGCGCCCCGGCGGGCCTGGAGGAGCCCGCGGAGCCGTACGACCTGGTCCTCGCGGACGTCGTGGGGCGGCCGGACGCGCTGGCGCGGCTGCGGGCGGTGGGAGCGGCGGGCCCGACGACGGACGTCGTCGCCGTCCACCTGGACCACGACGTGCCGCCGGGCCGGGAGCTGGCGCGGCGGCTCGCGGCGGCGGGCGCACGGGCGGTGCCGGACGGCACGACGCTGGCGGTGGGTTCGTACGAGGACGTGCCCGACGTCCCGCGGCGCACGCTCGTCCTGGGCGGTGCCCGGTCGGGCAAGTCGGTGGAGGCGGAACGCCGGCTGGAGTCCTTCCCCGACGTCCTCTACGTGGCCACCGGCGGCTCCCGGGCCGGCGACACCGAATGGGCGGCCCGGGTCGGCGCGCACCGGGAACGCCGCCCCGGTTCATGGCGCACCGCCGAGACCTGCGACCTGGTCCCCCTCCTGAAGGACGAGGGCCCGCCCCTCCTCGTCGACTGCCTGTCCCTGTGGCTGACGGACGCGATGGACGCGGTCGGCGCGTGGGACGACGAGGAGTGGGCCGACGGCGGCGAACGGGCGCTGAGGGACCGGGTGCGGGAGCTGGCGGAGGCGGTCCGCACCACCCGCCGCACGCTGGTGGCGGTGTCGAACGAGGTCGGTTCGGGCATCGTCCCGGCCACGGCGTCCGGCCGCCGCTACCGCGACGAACTCGGCCGCCTGAACGCGGCGTTCGCGGCCGAGTGCGAGCAGGTGCTGCTGGTGGTGGCGGGCCAGGCGCTGGTGCTACGGGGCTGAGCCGTCCTTGCGCGCGACGACGCGGTGCCCCCGGGCGCCCGTGAGGACCGTGCAGCCCTGGGCCACGAGTTCGGCGCCCAGCCCGACGGGGTGGACGCGCAGCAGCCGACGCGGGTCGGCCACGTCGACGAGCAGATGCCCGCCGGGCCGCAGCATCCGCAGCGCGGCCCGCAACTCCGCCCGGGGGTCCGCAACACGCTCCAGATACTGGAAGAGGCTCACGACGTCGTAGCGTCCCCGCAGCCGGGCCGCGATGTGCGGATCCGTCGGCCGCCCGACGAACGCCTCCTCCAGCCGCTCCACGGCGCGGGCCCGCAGCACCCGGTGGGTGACGTCCAGGCCGTCGAACGCGGTGTACGGGAAGTACGTACGGGCGGTCCGGGGGAAGTCGGCGTCCCCGGTGCCGATGTCCAGCCAGCTCTCGGGCTCGGGACAGTGGCGGAACAGCGCACGGGCGGCCAGCCGGTGTCCGAGCCGGACACCGGCCCGGACCAGGGGGTGCTCGGGGCCGGGGGTGAGCGGCGGATTCCGGAAGACGTGCCGGCAGTCCGCACACCGCTCGACCGGAGACCGGTGGGGTGCCCCCTGCCGCGGCCCGTCACCGCGCAGCCGGGCCCGCAGTCGCCGCGAGCCGCACCAGGGGCAGTCCTCGCGGTACGGCCCGTACGGGGGGACGGGAGGCACCGAGGGGGCGGAGGTTGCGGACACGAGCGGCTCCCGACACGAGACGTACACGGGCACGTTGGACATTCCAGGCGAAACGTTACGTAGGTGAGCGCGATCCGGGGCGCAACGACGCCGCCCGGACCTGCCGTCCACGGGCCCTCCTTCGTGTTCGACCGGGGCCGGTACTGTTCGGCGAATGAGCTCGCTGAATCTCGACGACTTCACCGACCTGATCGAGCGCCCCGACGGCGGGGTACGTCGCGACGCGGAGGCGCGCCGGGAGCGTCAGGCCGTCCCGCCCGGATCGCTGGGCCGCCTCGACGACCTGGGCGAGTGGCTGTCGGCGGCCCAGTCCGCCGTACCGGTACGGCCCGTCGTACGTCCCCGGGTGGTGCTCTTCGCCGGCGACCACAAGGTCGCCGAGCTGGGCGTGTCGGCGCGGCCCGCCGGCGGTGCCGGTGACCTGGTGCGCGAGGTGCTGGAGGGCGGCCGGCCGGTGTCGGTGCTCGCCAGGCGCCTGGACGTACCCGTGCGCGTCGTCGACATGGCCCTGGACTGCGACCCGGAGAAGCTGCCGGCCGAGGTCGCCGGGCACCGGGTGCGGCGGGCCGGGGGACGTATCGACATCGAGGACGCGCTGACCCTCGAGGAGGCGGAGGCCGCCTTCCGCGCCGGGATGGCGGTGGCCGACGAGGAGGCGGACTCGGGCACCGACCTGGTGGTGCTGGGCGACGTGAGCGTGGGCGGTACGACGGCGGCGGGGACGCTGGTGGCCGCGCTGTGCGGGACGGACGCGTCGGTCGTCACCGGCCGGGGCGGGCTGCCGATCGACGACCTGGCCTGGATGCGCAAGTGCGCGGCGATCCGCGACGCGCTGCGCCGTGCGCGTCCGGTCCTCGGCGACCAGCTGCAACTCCTCGCCACGGTGGGCGGCGCTGACCTCACCGCCATGACGGGCTTCCTGCTGCAGAGCGCGGTGCGGAAGGTGCCGGTGGTCCTGGACGGTGTCGTGACGGCCGCGTGCGCGCTGGTCGGGCAGCGGGTCGCCTTCCGGGCGCCGGACTGGTGGCTGGCGGCGCACGACAGCGGGGAGCCGGGCCAGGCCAAGGCGCTGGACCGGATGGCGATGGAGCCGCTGCTGTCCCAGGGCGTGAAGGTGGGCGAGGGCGCGGGTGGATTGCTGGCGCTGCCCCTGGTCCAGGCGGCGGCGTCCTTGGCAGCGGAGCTGCCGGAGATCTCCGACGGCGGGGCCGCGACCGGGGGCGAGTGAACGCGGTTCGGTGGACCGGGGTGGTCCTGTCCCCCGGGGTGGGTATCGGTCGCGCGCCCGGCGTCGCACCCGGTGCCCGGGGTGGGTGCGGGCGCGAGGGGGACGCGGCCCGGCGTAGCGGGGTGCCGCTGCGCCCACCCGTGCCGCCCCAGCGGCACGACTGCCCGCAGCGGCGGCGGGGGGCGGCGACTGTCCGCAGCTGCGGCGGCGGCGTGACAGGACGCGCGGCTGGGTCGGGGAAAGCCGCGTACGGCGACGAACGGGACGCGGAGCGTCGGCGGGGAAAGCCGCGTACGGCGACGAACGGGACGCGGAGCGTCGGCGGGGAAAGCCGCGTACGGCGAGGGGCGGGACGCGGAGCGTTGGCGGGGAAAGCCGCGTACGGCGAGAAGGGGGCGTGTCGGGGGGTGTCCGCCCGCAGCGGTTGGCGCGTCCGCGCCCCGAGCCTCTGTAAGTGACCGATTTCGCGCCGTTCCGAGGACGGACACCCCCCGGCGCGGCCCCGACCCACCCACCGGACGTAGCGCACCCGCGCAGGCCGCCGCAGGCACCCACCCCATCACCGTGGGTCCGGGCGGCCGCCGATCCAGTCCTGGACGACGCGGCGCGGCCCCGACCAGCGGCGGTCGTGGCGGTCGGCGCGCACCCGGGCCCGTGCGCGGGCCCGCGGCCGACGGGCGTAGAACCGGCGGGCCCAAGGAGAGCCGGGCCGGGCCAGACGAACCGCGCCGATCAGGGCGACCAACGGCACGATGACCCCGAAGATCGCCAGCCGCGCCTTGCCCTTGGCCAGGGCGAGGAGGGAGAACAGGAAGTTCCCCGCGACCGTCGCGATGACGTTCGTGCGGTCCTGCAACTCGTCCTGGGACATGCCGTCGACGCCGAAGGGCGTGAAGCCCGCGAGGACCAGCCCGACCAGGGCCGCGGTGACCACCACGACCTCCACGCTCTTGCGCCCGGCCTCGCTCCAGTACACGTCGTCGAGGTGCAGGATCAGCGCGAACTCGTCCAGGACCAGCCCCGCCCCGATGCCGAAGACCACCGCCGCAAGAGCCGACCAGACCCCGTGCCGGCCCCCCGCGACCGCGCCGAAGCCGCCGACGACGGTGAGCGCGACCCCCGGAACGACGTGGTGGATGTGCACCCCGCCCGCCTTGACGTTCCCGAAGGGCCCCTTGCCCGCGCGGATCAGACGGGTGATGACCCGGGTGATCGCGAACGTCAGCACGAACGCCGCCAGCGCGAGGAGCAGCGGCAGCTTGCCCGGTTCCATGATGTTGCGCTGCCACCAATCTCCCATATGCGCACTTTATCCCCAGCGCCCGCCCACACCCCGCCGACCGCCGGGTAGTCTGCGCCGGTGCTCAGGACCCCCTCCCCCGACGGCCTCCGTTTCGCCTTCGGCACCCTCACCGTGCTCCCGGTCAAGGTGACCCGCTGGGACCGGGACGCCGCGCGCGGCGGCATGCTGTGCGCGCCGCTGGCCGGGCTGACCGTCGGCGTCGCCGCCGCGGGCGCCGGGCTCCTGCTGCTCGCCCTGGGCGCCGGGAGCCTGCTCGCCGCCGTCGCCACGGCCGCCGTCCCCGCCGTACTCACGCGTGGACTGCACCTGGACGGACTGGCCGACACCGCCGACGGACTGGGCAGCGGCAAGCCCGCCGAGGACGCCCTGCGGATCATGAAGCAGTCGGACATCGGACCGTTCGGCGTGCTCACCCTGCTGTTCACGCTCCTCGCCCAGGTGGCCGCCCTCGCGCAGGCCTACGACGGCTCGTGGGCGCGGGGCGCGCTCGCCGCCGTGGTGTCGGCGACCGTCGCCCGGCTGGCCCTCACGACGGCGGCCCGGACCGGAGTGCCCGCCGCCCGCCCGGAGGGCCTGGGCGCGGCGGTCGCCGGGGTGGTCCCGGCCGGCGGGGCGCTGGCCGCGACGGCGGTCGTCGCGCTGGCCGGCGCGGCGGCGGGCGCGTACCTGGGCCCGTACGACGCGCTGCGCACGGCGCTCGCCGTCGGGTGCGCGGTCGCCGCCGCCGAACTCCTGCTGCGCCACTGCGTCCGCCGCTTCGGCGGCGTCACGGGCGACGTCTTCGGCGGCGTCGCGGAGACGGCGGCCACCACCGCCCTCCTGGTCCTCGTCCTCGGTTGAGCCGCGGGCTCACGGGCTCAGCAGGCCTCCTGCCACGCATCCAGTGCGTACTTCTTCAGCATCGAACTGAGCCGCAGCTCGCGCGAGTCGGCGCAGAAGCGCTCGGTCGGCAGCTCGTACTCGACGTGGAAGACCGCCTTGTCCGCGTCGATGAACGGCTGGTTGTCGGCGCACTCGCCGTACTGGGCGCACTGTTCGTTGACGGCGAAGTCGAAGTCGTCGGCCAGGTCCGGGATCTGGTCCAGGTCGTTCTTCAGGCCGACGGCCATCCCGCGGTCGTGGGCGAGCTTCGCGATCAGCCGGTTGTAGCGGAGCTGGTCGTCGCCGGTGAGCGGGAAGCCGGTCTCGTTCTTGTAGCCGTCCATGTTGTCCGGCTCCACGGCGTCGAAGCCCTTGTCGCGGCACATGTCGAGACGCTCGGCCATCAGCGGCTCCAGGACGTCCGTCGCACGGATGTCCAGCCACCGCTCGCCCTCCCAGCCGTTGCCCTTGCCCAGCACCGCCGCCGGGAACTCGTCGGCGTCGGGCCGGAAGTCCTCCCAGGCGCCGGTGGAGACGTAGCAGATGACCTTGCGCCCGTCCTCGTGCAGGCCCGCGACCGTGGCCTTGCCGTGGTCGAAGCCGTCGATGTCGTAGACCGGTACGTCGACGGAGGTGTCGAGCCTGCCGCTGAGCTGCCACTGCCAGGCGGTGCCGGGCGTCGGCCGCCAGTGGCCGGCGGCCTCGCCGGCGCTGTCGCCGCCGCCGTCGCCGTCGTCACCGCCGCCAGGGGCCGACGTGCAGCCGGCAAGCAGCAGCAGGAGAAGGGCTGTCGGCAGGACCGGGCGTCTCACGGGAAGTGCTCCAGAGTGCGGAAGGCGGGTGGGCGGCATGCCCCCGGAATGATCTCCCACCCGCACGGCCGCGAGGAAACCACGGCCCCGCGGGAGGGAGCGCGGCCGGGCGCGAGCGTAGGCTCGTGCCGAGTGTTCGCCTGCCCAGGCGAGGACCGCATCGCAGGAGGGATCTAGGGTCGGATGTCGGGCCCGGTCGACCCACCCGCATTCGGCCACACCAGACTTCATACGGAAGCGAGATTTCACCACCGTGACTGCTCTCACTCTCTCCACCGCCGCGGCGCCCGGCCTCCGGGCCGACGCGATCGTGATCGGCGTCGCCAAGGGCGCAGGCGGCCCGTCCGTCGCCCCGGGCGCCGAGGCCGTGGACAAGGCGTACGACGGCCGGCTCGCCGGCGTCCTGGAGACCCTCGGCGCCTCCGGCGCCGAGGGCGAGGTGACGAAGCTGCCCGCTCCGTCCGGCTTCAAGGCGCCCGTCGTGGTGGCGGTGGGCCTCGGTGCCGAGCCCGAGAAGGACGCCGGTTTCGACCCCGAGGCGCTGCGCCGGGCCGCCGGCGCGGCCGCCCGCGCCCTGGCCGGCGCCAAGAAGGCCGCCTTCGCCCTGCCGCTCACCGAGGCCGCCGACGCCGGTGTCGTCGCCGAGGGCCTGCTGCTCGGCGCGTACTCCTTCGACGCGTACAAGGCGTCGGCCGAGGACGCCAAGGGTGCCAGGGCGAAGGCCAACGGCAACGGCAAGGCCCCGCTGGCGGAGGCCGCGCTGCTCGGCGGCAAGCCCCGCGACAAGGCGTACAAGGCGGCGATCGAGCGCGCCGCGGCCGTCGCCGAGGAGCTGAACCGCGCCCGCGACCTGGTCAACACCCCGCCGAACGACCTGAACCCGGAGGCGTTCGCCGCGGTGGCGCAGGCGGCCGCCAAGGAGCACGGCATCAAGGTGCAGGTGCTCGACGAGAAGGCGCTCACCAAGGGCGGCTACGGCGGCATCCTCGGCGTCGGCGCCGGTTCGGCGTCGGGTCCGCGGCTGGTGAAGCTGTCGTACACCTCGCCCAAGGCGACGAAGTCCCTCGCCTTCGTCGGCAAGGGCATCACGTACGACTCGGGCGGCATCTCGCTGAAGCCGGCCGGGCACAACGAGACGATGAAGTGCGACATGGCCGGTGCCGCCGCCGTGTTCGCCGCGGTGGTCGCCGCCGCGCGGCTCGGCCTCGAGGTCAACGTGACCGGCTGGCTGGCGCTGGCCGAGAACATGCCGTCGGGCTCCGCGACGCGCCCGGGCGACGTGCTGCGCATGTACAGCGGCAAGACGGTGGAGGTGCTCAACACCGACGCGGAGGGCCGGCTGGTGCTCGCCGACGCACTGTGGGCGGCCTCGCAGGACAAGCCGGACGCGATCATCGACGTGGCGACGCTGACGGGCGCGATGATGCTGGCGCTGGGCAGCCGTACGTACGGGATCATGGCGAACGACGACGCGTTCCGCTCCGCGGTGCACGAGGCGGCGGAGGAGTCCGGCGAGCCGGCGTGGCCGATGCCGCTGCCGGAGCACCTGCGCAAGGGCATGGACTCGCCGACCGCGGACATCGCGAACATGGGCGAGCGGATGGGCGGCGGTCTGGTGGCCGGTCTGTTCCTGCGGGAGTTCGTCGGCGAGGGCATCACCTGGGCGCACCTGGACATCGCGGGTCCGGCCTTCAACGAGGGCGGGCCGTTCGGGTACACGCCGAAGGGCGGCACGGGGACGGCGGTGCGGACGCTGGTGCGGGTTGCCGAGCTGGCGGCTGCGGGTGAGCTGGGCTAGCCGGGCCGGGGGCGCCTAAGAGGTTTGGGGCGCGGGTGATCGTGCGGCTGCGGGTCCGTCGTGGCTCGTCGCGCAGTTCCCCGCGCCCCTGGGTCGGCCGTCCCGGCGTCGGCCGACGAACCGCCGGGCGTCGCGCCCACGCGGCGCAGCCGCAGATCGACACAGGCCCGCGCCCCTTGGTCGGCGGTCCTGGCGTCGGCCGAGAGAACCGCACGCCGGTGGGGCCACGGATCGGGAGACCGTCACAGTTCGGGCGGGGAGCCGGTCGTAGTGTGGGGGACGAGCGCGAACGTGGGGCGTCTCACACCCCGGCCCCACGTCTCGTTCGCCTCTCACAAGTGCGAAGATGGAGCCCGGCAGGACAGGGCCCACCCAAGGGCCGAGAACAATGAGCGGCCGGACACCAGCCGCCGACCGGTCACTGGAGACCGGCGTGGCGCACATGCATGGAGGACGTGACGTGGCGAACGACGCCAGCACCGTTTTCGACCTAGTGATCCTCGGCGGTGGTAGCGGTGGTTATGCCGCGGCCCTGCGCGGGGCGCAGCTGGGCCTGGACGTCGCCCTGATCGAGAAGAACAAGCTCGGCGGCACCTGCCTGCACAACGGTTGCATTCCCACCAAGGCCCTGCTCCACGCGGGCGAGGTCGCCGACCAGTCCCGCGAGAGCGAGCAGTTCGGCGTCAAGACGTCCTTCGAGGGCGTCGACATGGCCGGCGTGCACAAGTACAAGGACGAGGTGATCGCCGGCCTGTACAAGGGGCTGCAGGGTCTGGTCGCCTCCCGCAAGATCACCTACATCGAGGGTGAGGGCCGGCTCTCCTCCCCCACCTCCGTCGATGTGAACGGTCAGCGCGTCGAGGGCCGCCACGTCCTGCTGGCGACCGGCTCCGTGCCGAAGACCCTGCCGGGCCTGGAGATCGACGGCAACCGGATCATCTCCTCGGACCACGCCCTCACGCTGGACCGCGTACCGAAGTCCGCGATCGTGCTGGGCGGCGGCGTCATCGGCGTCGAGTTCGCCTCCGCGTGGAAGTCCTTCGGTTCCGAGGTCACGGTCATCGAGGGCCTCAAGCACCTCGTCCCGGTCGAGGACGAGAACAGCTCCAAGCTCCTGGAGCGCGCCTTCCGCAAGCGGGGCATCAAGTTCAACCTGGGCACCTTCTTCCAGAAGGCCGAGCACACCCAGGACGGCGTCAAGGTCACCCTCGCCGACGGCAAGGAGTTCGAGGCCGAGGTCCTGCTCGTCGCCATCGGCCGCGGCCCCGTCTCGCAGGGCCTGGGCTACGAGGAGAACGGCGTCGCGACGGACCGCGGCTTCGTCCTCGTCGACGAGTACATGCGGACCAACGTCCCGACCATCTCCGCCGTCGGTGACCTCGTCCCCACCCTCCAGCTCGCGCACGTCGGCTTCGCCGAGGGCATCCTGGTGGCGGAGCGGCTCGCCGGCCTGAAGACCGTGCCGGTCGACTACGACGGCGTGCCGCGGGTGACGTACTGCCACCCGGAGGTCGCCTCCGTCGGTCTCACCGAGGCCAAGGCGAAGGAGGTCTACGGCGCGGACAAGGTCGTCTCGATCAAGTTCCCGCTGGGCGGCAACGGCAAGAGCCGCATCCTGAAGACCGCGGGCGAGATCAAGCTGGTCCAGGTCAAGGACGGTGCCGTGGTCGGCGTCCACATGGTCGGCGACCGTATGGGCGAGCAGGTCGGCGAGGCGCAGCTGATCTACAACTGGGAGGCGCTGCCGGCCGAGGTGGCCCAGCTCATCCACGCCCACCCGACGCAGAACGAGGCGCTCGGCGAGGCCCACCTGGCGCTGGCCGGCAAGCCGCTCCACATGCACGACTGACCGCTTCGGTCTTCGGGCGCGACGACACAGACTTCCGCACTTTCGTAAGGAGCAACCGAAACCATGGCGGTTTCCGTAACCCTTCCGGCGCTCGGCGAGAGCGTCACCGAGGGCACCGTCACCCGCTGGCTGAAGGCCGAGGGTGAGCGCGTCGAGGCCGACGAGCCGTTGCTCGAGGTCTCGACCGACAAGGTCGACACCGAGATCCCGGCCCCCGCTTCCGGCGTGCTGTCCTCCATCAAGGTCGCCGAGGACGAGACCGTCGAGGTCGGCGCCGAGCTGGCGCTGATCGACGACGGCAGCGGCGCCCCGGCCGCCGAGCAGGCCCCGCAGGCCCCGCAGGCCGAGCAGGCCGCCGAGCCCGCTCCCGAGCCCGCCGCTGCCGCGCCCTCCACCGAGCAGGCCGCCCCGGCGCCCGCTCCCACCGCCGACGCCGCTGCCGGCGGCTCCGCGGAGGGCACGGACGTGGTCCTGCCCGCGCTCGGCGAATCCGTCACCGAGGGCACCGTCACCCGCTGGCTGAAGTCGGTCGGTGACAGCGTCGAGGAGGACGAGCCGCTGCTCGAGGTCTCGACCGACAAGGTCGACACCGAGATCCCGGCGCCCGCCTCCGGCACGCTGCTGGAGATCGTGGTCGGCGAGGACGAGACGGCCGAGGTCGGCGCCAAGCTCGCCGTCATCGGTGCGGCGGGTGCCGCTCCGGCGGCTGCCCCGGCAGCCCCCGCCGCCCCGGCCCAGCCCGAGCCCACCCCGGCTCCGGCTCCGGCGGCTCCGGCCCCGGCTCCCACGCAGGCCGCTCCGGCCCCGGCCGCTCCTGCCCCGCAGGCGCCGCCGGCCCCGGCTCCGCAGCCCGCCGCCCCGGCGCCCGCGCCGGCCCCGGCCGCCGCTCCGGCCGCCGCCCAGCCGGTGGACGACGGCGCCTACGTCACCCCGCTGGTGCGCAAGCTCGCCGCCGAGAACGGCGTCGACCTGTCCACCGTCAAGGGCACCGGCGTCGGTGGCCGTATCCGCAAGCAGGACGTCGTCGCCGCCGCCGAGGCCGCGAAGGCCGCCGCTCCGGCTCCGGCCGCCGCGCCCGCCGCGCCCGCCGCGAAGAAGGCCCCCGTTCTGGAGGCCTCCCCGCTGCGTGGCCAGACCGTCAAGATGCCGCGCATCCGCAAGGTCATCGGCGACAACATGGTCAAGGCGCTGCACGAGCAGGCCCAGCTGTCGTCGGTCGTCGAGGTCGACGTCACGCGTCTGATGAAGCTGCGCGCCCGTGCCAAGGACGCGTTCGCGGCGCGCGAGGGCGTCAAGCTCTCGCCGATGCCGTTCTTCGTCAAGGCGGCGGCGCAGGCCCTCAAGGCCCACGCCCCGGTCAACGCCAAGATCAACGAGGCCGAGGGGACCATCACCTACTTCGACACCGAGAACATCGGTATCGCGGTGGACTCCGAGAAGGGCCTGATGACCCCGGTCATCAAGAACGCCGGTGACCTGAACCTGGCCGGCATCGCCAAGGCGACCGCCGACCTGGCGGGCAAGGTGCGGGCCAGCAAGATCAGCCCGGACGAGCTGGCCGGTGCGACCTTCACCATCAGCAACACCGGTTCGCGCGGCGCGCTGTTCGACACGATCATCGTGCCGCCGGGCCAGGTCGCCATCCTCGGCATCGGTGCCACGGTCAAGCGTCCGGCCGTCATCGAGACGGAGGACGGCCCGGTCATCGGCGTCCGCGACATGACGTACCTGACCCTGTCCTACGACCACCGTCTGGTGGACGGCGCCGACGCCGCCCGCTACCTGACGGCGGTCAAGGCGATCCTGGAGGCGGGCGAGTTCGAGGTCGAGCTCGGCCTGTAATTCCCCCCGCCAGTGGGCCCCTGCGATGCCCCCGCCCGGAACTTCCCGGGTGGGGGCATCGCCGTGTTCCGGCCGGGGCACGCTGTGTAAGTCTCGTCTCACCTGCGTAAAAGCGCCCCCATGCGCCCTTCCCGCCCGCCGTGACGGCCGTATTGTCTAAGCGTCAGCCGCCCCAGGGGTCCGAAAGGCGACCCTCCCGAAGGAGCTCCCATGACCGCGCCCGTCGTCCACTCGCTGCGCGAACAGATCCGCGAGCACATCCTGGAAGGGATCATCAGCGGGCGCTGGCAGCCGGGCGAGCGGATCGTGGAGCGCCGGATCGCGACCGAGCTGGAGGTCAGCCAGACGCCGGTGCGGGAGGCGCTGCGGGAGCTGGAGTCGCTGCGGCTGATCGAGTCGGCGCCGAACAAGGGCGTGCGGGTGCGGAACCTGACCGCCGCCGACCTGGAGGAGAGCTACCCCGTCCGGGCCGGTCTGGAGGCCATCGCGGCCGAGCTGGCGGCGGACCGGCTCGCCCTGGACTGCTCGGCCCTGGAGCCGCACGTCGCCGCGCTGTACGAGGCCGACCGGGTCTCCGACGGCACCGGTCAGGTGCGGCACACGGTGGGTTTCCACCGGGAGCTGGTGCGGGCGGCGGGCAACTCGGTGCTGCTGCACACGTGGGAGGGCCTCGGCATCGAGGTGTTCACGGCACTGTCGATACGGTGGCTGGGCACGGTGCAGCAGTCCTACGCGGAGGAGCACGAGGAGCTGGTCGCGGCCTTCCGCCGCCGGGACCCCCGCATCCCGGAGATCGTCAAGTCCCACGTCCTCGGCTGCGCCCCCCGCCCCTAGTCTTCTTCGCCCCCGCCGCCCCTTCCCGTCCCGACCCTGGGGGCTCCGCCCCCAGACCCCGGTTTGCGCAGTTCCCCGCGCCCCTGGAGAGCGGCGCAGCCGTTCCCAGGGGTGCGGGGAACTGCGCGAGAAACCACGACGGGCCCGCACCCGCGACACAGCCGAACCACCCGAGCCGCACCGCGCTCACCTGCACAAACCTCCCACCTCAAGGTCACTCCGTGCCATCGCCGAAGGCACCCCGTGCCGACTTTCTCGTGATCAAGAGTTTTTGCCCCTCAACCCTTTGATCGATCATCGATCAGGGAGTTACAGTCACAGACGGGCCGCGCGGCGGAAGCCGCAGGTGTTACAGCACCCAAGCCCCAGCCCTGTCCTGCCAAAGACCTAGGGCACCCCCGAACCCTTGCCGATGAGGGAACCCCCTTCGACTGAGGAAGGCGGCGACATGACGACCGACCCCAAAGCCATCCAGCCGAGCGAGCTCGACCAGCTCCCGGACCGCGACCCCGAGGAGACCGCCGAGTGGCAGGCCTCCCTGGACGCCGTCACCCAGGCGGCCGGGCCGCACCGTGCCGCGTACCTGATGCGCCGCACGCTGGAGCGCGCCGAGGGCGCGGGCCTGGCGCTGCCGAAGCTGCTGGAGACCGACTACGTCAACTCCATCCCGACCGCCGACGAGCCCACCGTGGACGGCGACGAGGCGATGGAGCAGCGGATCACCGCCTGGAACCGCTGGAACGCGGCGGCGATGGTGACCCGCGGCAGCAAGTACGGCGTCGGCGGCCACATCGCCACCTTCGCCTCCGCGGCCTGGCTCTACGAAACGGGCTTCAACCACTTCTTCAAGGGCAAGGAGGGTGACGGCTCCGGCGACCAGCTCTACATCCAGGGCCACGCCTCCCCCGGCATCTACGCCCGCGCCTTCCTCGACGGCCGCCTCAACGAGGAGCAGCTGGACAACTTCCGCCGCGAGGCCGGCGGCAACGGGCTGCCGTCCTACCCGCACCCGCGCCGCCTGCCCTGGCTGTGGGAGTTCCCCACCGTCTCCATGGGCCTCGGCCCGATCTCCGCGATCTACCAGGCGCGGTTCAACCGCTACCTGACCAGCCGCGGCATCAAGGACCTGACCAACTCCCACGTGTGGGCGTTCCTCGGCGACGGCGAGATGGACGAGCCGGAGTCCACCACCGCGCTCACCCTCGCCTCCCGCGAGGGCCTGGACAACCTGACCTTCGTCATCAACTGCAACCTGCAGCGCCTCGACGGTCCGGTCCGCGCCAACTTCAAGATCGTGCAGGAGCTGGAGGCCCAGTTCCGCGGCGCCGGCTGGAATGTGATCAAGTCGCTGTGGGGCACGGCCTGGGACGAGCTGTTCCAGCTCGACACCACCGGCGCGCTCGTACGCCGTCTGCGCGAGGTACCGGACGCCCAGGTCCAGACGTACCAGACCCGCGACGCCGCCTACATCCGCGAGGACTTCTTCAACAAGGACCCGCAGCTCGCCGAGATGGCGAAGCTCCTGTCCGACGACAAGATCCTCGACTGCTTCCACTTCTCCCGCGGTGGTCACGAGTCCCGCAAGGTGTACGCCGCGTACAAGGCCGCGCTCGCCCACAAGGGCGCGCCGACCGTGATCCTGGCCCAGACGGTCAAGGGCCACACCCTCGGCCGCGGCTTCGCGTCCAAGAACGCCAACCACCAGATGAAGAAGCTCTCGGTGGACGAGTTCAAGGACATGCGCGACCTGCTCGGCCTGCCGATCGCGGACAGCGCCTTCGTCGACGGCGTGGTCCCCTACGGCCACCCGGGCGCCGACTCCCCCGAGGTGCGCTACCTCCAGGAGCGCCGCGCCGCCCTCGGCGGTCCGGCCCCGGCCCGCCGCGTCCACCCGCTCGCACCGCTGCCCGCCCCCGCCGACAAGGCGTTCGCGTCCTTCGACAAGGGCTCCGGCTCGCAGAACGTCGCGACGACCATGGCCTTCGTCCGCCTGGTCAAGGACCTGGTCCGGGACAAGGAGACCGGCAAGCGCTGGGTGCCGATCGTCCCCGACGAGGCCCGCACCTTCGGCATGGAGAGCCTCTTCCCGTCCCTGGGCATCTACTCGCCCAAGGGCCAGACGTACGAGCCGGTCGACCGCGACCAGCTGATGTACTACAAGGAAGCCAAGAACGGCCAGATCCTCAACGAGGGCATCACCGAGGCCGGCTCGATGGCCGACTTCATCGCCGCGTCCACCGCGTACGCGACGCACGGCGAGGCGATGATCCCGTTCTACATCTTCTACTCGATGTTCGGCTGGCAGCGCACGGCCGACCAGATGTGGCAGCTCGGCGACCAGCTCGGCCGCGGCTTCCTGGTGGGCGCCACCGCGGGCCGCACCACCCTCACCGGTGAGGGCCTCCAGCACGCGGACGGCCACTCCCCCGCCATCGCGGCGACCAACCCCGCCGCCCTCTCCTACGACCCGGCGTTCGCGTACGAGATCGCGGCGATCGTCAAGGACGGTCTGCGCCGCATGTACGGCGAGGCGGCCCCGGGCGAGGACCCGAACGTCTTCTACTACCTGACGGTCTACAACGAGCCGATGCCGCAGCCGGCCAAGCCGTCCGGTGTGGACGAGGGCATCGTCAAGGGCCTGTACCGCTTCAACACCGCGGAGACGGCGGGCCTGACCCCGGCCGCCAACGCCCCGCGCATCCAGCTGCTCGGCTCCGGCACGGCGATCCACTGGACGCTCAAGGCCCAGCGGCTGCTCGCCGAGGAGTGGGGCGTGGCCGCCGACGTGTGGTCGGCGACCTCCTGGACGGAGCTGCGCCGGGACGCCATGGACGCCGACGCGGCGCTGCTGCGCGGCGAGGACCGGGTGCCGTACGTCCGCCGGGCGCTCCAGGGCGCCGAGGGTCCGGTCCTCGCGGTCTCCGACTACATGCGTCAGGTCCCGGACCAGATCGCGCAGTGGGTCGAGCAGGACTACTCGTCGCTCGGTGCCGACGGCTTCGGCCTGTCGGACACCCGTGACGCCGCCCGCCGCCACTTCGGCGTGGACGCCGAGTCCATCGTGGTCGCGGCCCTGGCCCAGCTCGCCCGGCGCGGCGAGGTCAAGGCGACGGCCGTGAAGGAGGCGCGCGAGCGCTACGGCCTGTAGAGGTCCCGGAGTCACGACGAACGGAAGGCCCCCGCCCCCGGCGGGGGCCTTCCGCGTCTCCTGCATCATGTGGGCATGCGCGCTGCCCGCCTCATCAAGATGGTGCTGCTCCTCCAGTCCCGCCCGACCATGACCGCCGCCGAGCTGGCCCGGGAGCTGGAGGTGTCGGAGCGGACCGTGACACGGGACGCGCAGGCCCTGTCGGAGGCGGGCGTGCCGGTGTACGCGGAGCGGGGGCGGGCCGGCGGCTACCGCCTGGTCGGCGGCTACCGTACCCGGCTGACCGGGCTGGCCCGGGGCGAGGCGGAGGCACTGTTCCTGTCCGGGGTCCCCGGGGCGCTGCGCGAGATGGGCCTGGAGGACGCGGCCTCGGCGGCCCGCCTGAAGGTGTCGGCGGCCCTGCTCCCCTCCCTGCGGGACGCGTCCCGTACGGCGGCCCAGCGCTTCCATTTGGACGCGCCGAACTGGTTCCGCGAGCCGGAGACGCCCGAGCTGCTGCCCGCGGTGGCGGACGCGGTCTGGGACGACCGGCGCGTGGCCGCGCGCTACCGGCGCGGGGCGGACGAGGTCGTCCGGGAGCTGGAGCCGTACGGGCTCGTGCTGAAGGCCGGGGTCTGGTACGTGTGCGCGCGGGTGGCGCGGGCGGCGGGCGACGGGCCCTTCCGCGTGTACCGCATCGACCGGTTCACGGCGGTGGAGGCGGCCGAGGACCGTTTCGTCCGGGACGACGGCTTCGACCTGCCCGCGTTCTGGGCCGAGCGGGCCGAGCAGTTCGCGCGGTCGATCCTGCGGGCGGAGGTCGTGGTGCGGCTGTCGGAACGGGGGGTGCGCGGGCTGCCGTACGCGGTCGACGCGCTGTCGGCCCGGGAGGCGCTGGAGGCGGCGGGCGCGCCGGACGCGGAGGGCTGGGTGACGGTGGCGCTGCCGGTGGAGTCGGAGGAGGTCGCGCACGCGCAGCTCAGGGGGCTGGGGCCGGAGGTGGAGGTGCTGGCGCCGGCGCCGCTGCGGGAGCGGTTCGCGCGGGATGCGCGGCGGTTGGCGGGGTTGTACGGGGGTTGAGCGCCGGGTGCCGCGGGCCGGCGTGGTCCGGTTGCCCGGGGGGTGTGGGTCGCGCGGCCCGGCGTTGCCTGGTGCCCGGGGTGGACGCGGGCGCGGGGTGGGTCACGCGCCCGGCGTCGCACCCGGTGCCCGGCGTGGGTGCGGGCGCGAGGGGGACGCGGCCCGGCGTAGCGGGGTGCCTCCCCCAGTGCCTGAACGGCCTGGGAGGTACCCCCGCCGCCCACCCGTGCCGCCCCAGCGGCACGACTGCCCGCAGCGGCGGGGGGGCGGCGACTGTCCGCAGCTGCGGCGGCGGCGTAACAGGACCCGCGCCGGGTCGGGGAGAGCCGCGTACGGCGAGGGGCGGGACGCGGAGCGTTGGTGGGGAAAGCCGCGTACGGCGAGAAGGGGACGTGTCGAGGGGTGTCCGCCCGCAGCGGTTGGCGCGTCAACGCCCCGAGCCCCCGTAGCCCACCGATTCCGCGCCGTTCCGAGGACGGACACCCCCCGGCGCGGCCCCGACCCACCCACCGCACAAACGGCGCTACCCGCACCCCCACCGAACCCGCACAGGCCGCCGCAGGCATCCGCACATAACGATCCGCCGCACTCCGCGTGCGCCGCCCCCGCCCAGGGCCGATGCTGGACCCGTGATGGACGAGACGGAGTTCTGGGAGCTGATCGACGCCGCCCGGCAGCGCGCCGACGGCGATCCCGAGGACCAGGCCGACCTGCTCGTGGAGCGGCTGCTCGGCATGGACCCGGACCTGGTGCTCGACTTCGCCCGCCACTTCGAGGCCCGTTACAACCGCGCCTGCACCTGGGACCTGTGGGGTGCCGCCTGGGTGCTGCTCGGCGGGGCGAGCGACGACGCCTTCGACTTCTTCCGGTGCTGGCTGATCGGCCAGGGCCGCGAGGTGTACGAGGGCGCGGTGCACGAGCCCGACTCGCTCGCCGAGCTGCTGGACGACTTCGACGAGGAGCTGGACGGCGACGGCGAGGAGCTGGGCTACGCGGCCGACGAGGCCTACGAGCAGCTCACCGGCACCGTCGCCCCGGACCTGGGTATCGCGCCCGCGCCCCCCGAACCGCTGGGCGCACCGATCGACCTGGAGAACGACCGCGCCCTCGCCGAGCGCCTGCCACGCGTGTGGGCGAGGTTCGGACCGGAGTGACGCGCGGACCGAGGCGCACCGCCCGCCCGGGTGGTCAGGCCCGGCCCTGGAGGCGGGCCGCCGTGTCCCGGATGTCCGCGAGGCGGGCGGTGAGCGCCGCGCCCGGGCAACTGGTCTGGTAGCCGTCGTCGTGCCCCGCGACGGCGGGCAGCATGGCGGTGGCGCCCGCGGCGTAGCGGCTGAGGCCGTTGCTGGAGACCAGGGCGACCTTCGCGCGCGGATCGGTGCCGGTCTCGCCGAGTTTCCAGGCGGCCACGGCGGCGATCGCGTCGGTCAGCTCGTGGGGCACGGGCACCCCGGCGGTGTACGTGCCGAGGGCGGCGATCCCGGTGGTGCGGTGGTTGAAGCCCTGGGTGTGGGCGCCGGTGACGGGCCGGTCGATGCCGCCGGCCCGGCCCTCGTAGACGGTGCCGCAGCGGTCGACGACGAAGTTGTAGCCGATGTCGTCCCAGTCCCGGGCGCCGGTCTGGCCCTGGTACACCCCGCGGAGGATGGCCGGCACGTCGGCACAGTCGTAGCCGTTGGGCGTGTCCGTGTGGTGGACGAAGACGGCGACCACCTTGTCGTCGTAGCGCGGGGCGGGCTGGGCGCGGGCGGCGCCGCCCAGCCAGACCGACCGGGGCACGATGTCGGGCCGGGGTGCGGCGTACCGTTCGCCGGCGGCGGCCGGAACGGCCTCGGCATCGGCGTCGGCCGCCCGTTCCACCCCGTTCGCGCACAGGAAGAGCGCGGCGACGGCGGCCAGCCCGGGCAGGGCGCCGAGCAGCGCCCGTGCCGCGGTCGGCATGCGCACGGCGCCGGGTATGCGGGCGGCCCGTCGCTCCCGGGCCCGGCGCGGTCCTCGGAAGACTCGCATGGTCCCACTGTCCGGCGGATCCGCTCTGTCCGCGATGTGTGCTGTGCCACCCGGTGGAACCATCGTCCCGGTGCACGGCGTTTCACCCTTGACCGGCCCGCACACAACTCGCTCGCACAGATGGTCGT
Organism: Streptomyces sp. NPDC001599; assembly: GCF_042893535.1. Lineage (NCBI taxonomy): Bacteria > Bacillati > Actinomycetota > Actinomycetes > Kitasatosporales > Streptomycetaceae > Streptomyces > Streptomyces sp. NPDC001599. Next base: position 562,352 of record NZ_JBIAVA010000001.1, on the reverse strand, counting down.
TTTCCGGACAGTCGTGCGCACCAGGCTGATCATCGGCCCGGCACGGAACGTACTGAGGGTCCCGGGACCCGGCAGAAAGGCGGTTCGCGTGGACCTGCTCGACATCGTGCTGGCGCTGGTGGTGCTGGCCTACGCCGCCTCAGGCTACCGGCGCGGCCTGGTGGCCGGCTGTGTGTCGCTGGCGGGCTTCGTGGGCGGTGCGGCGCTCGGCGTGTGGGTCCTGCCGTGGGTGACGGACCTGGTGGAGCGGGGCTCGACGGCGGCGACGGTGGTCGCGGTGGTCACGGTGCTGCTGCCGGCGATGGCGGGCCACGAACTGGCGGGACGCCTCGCGCTGCGGCTGCGCGGAGAAATGACCGCGGGCCCGCTCCGGGTGGCCGACGGGGTCGGCGGCGCGGTCGCGAACGCGGCGGCGGCGCTGATCGTGGCCTGGGTGGCGGCGAGCGTGCTCGCGGCGTCCTCGTCCTCGCTGCTCACCTCGGCGATCCGGGACTCGTCGCTGCTGGGCGCGGTGCAGCGGGTGATGCCGGACACCACCCCGGCGTGGTTCTCGGGAGCGACGTCCGCACTGGCCGACGCGGGGTTCCCGCAGGTCTTCAACCCGTTCGAGAACGAGTCGGCCGCCGAGGTCGCCGAACCCTCCGGCGACAGCGTGACGGCGGCGGCCACCCGGGCGGCGAAGCTGAGCACGGTGAAGGTGGAGGGCGTGACCGGCACCCAGGGCCGGGAGGGCAGCGGCTTCGTGTACGCGCCGGAGCACGTGATGACCAACGCCCACGTGGTGGCCGGCATCGACGACCCGAGTGTGCGGGTGGGCGGCGTGGGCCCGGCGCACGAGGCGCGGGTGGTGCTGTTCGACCCGGACAAGGACGTGGCGGTGCTGTACGTCCCGGACCTGAGCGCGCCGGTGCTGCGGTTCGACGAGGACGCCTCGCGCGGCGACGCCGCGGTGGTGGCGGGCTATCCGCAGAACGGCGACCTGGATCTGCGGGCGGCGACGGTGGCCAACCGGGTCCGCGCCACCGGCCAGAACATCTACAACGACGAGAACGTGACCCGGGAGATCTACTCGATCCGTTCCACGGTCCGCCCCGGCAACTCGGGCGGACCGCTGCTGACCACCGACGGCCGGGTGTACGGGGTGGTGTTCGCCCGTTCCACCTCCGACGCGGAGACCGGCTACGCGCTGACGGCGGACGAGGTGGCCCCCGAGGCACGCGACGCGGCGGACGCCACCCGGGCGGTGGACACGGGCGAGCCGCTCACGTCGTGAGCACCGTCACGGCGTGAGCGCGGTCAGCATCTGCCCCATCAGCACGTCGTCGACGTACTGGCCGTCGAGATGGAACTCCTCGGGCTGTACGCCCTCCACGACGAAGCCCTCCGATTCGTAGAGGCGCCGGGCGGCCGTGTTGTGGCCGAGGACCCGCAGGGTGATCCGGCGGAAGCCCTCGTGCCGGGCCTCCTCGACGGCGGCCCGGACCAGTGCCCGCCCCACGCCGTGGCCGCGGGCCGCGCCGGCGACGGCGAGGCCGCGGATCTGGCGGACGTGGGTGTTGGAGGCCAGCGGGGTGGGAAGTCCGAGGCGGACATAGCCGACGAGGGCGCCGTCGAGTTCGGCGACCAGGTGGGCGTCCGGGCCGCAGGTGTCCCGGAAGAACGGGTCGTCCGGTCCCGGCGGGGGCGAGACGGCGTGCAGGTGGGACCAGGTCTCGAGGTCGATCCGGCGCAGCGGGTGCTCGTCCTCGGACCTGGCGCGGCGTATGTGCGGGGCTGGCATGACGATCACTGTACGACGCGGTGCCGGGGCCCGGTCCGGGGATTTTCCGGGGCCACCCGGCAGGATGGGCCCACGGAGGACGGACACGTGGTCGGCGCACACGTAGCCGGCGGACACATGGGCAACGGACACACGGATGGCAGGCACATGGACGACGGACACACGGACGACGGGCACAGGGGCGAAGGACCCACGGACAGCGGGCACATGAACGGCGGGCACATGAACGGCGGGCACATGAACAACGGACGCCCGGCCGGCGACCGTTCCCGCATCGCGGTGGCCGGAGCGTCCGGTCTGATCGGCGCCGCCCTGGCGCGGTCCCTGACCGCGGACGGGCACCGGGTGGTGCGCCTGGTGCGGCGCGCCCCCGAGAGCGCGGACGAGGTCCGCTGGGACCCCGAGAACGGGCGGGTGGACGCCGCCGGGCTGGAGGGCTGCGACGCGGTGGTCAACCTGGCCGGGGCCGGGGTGGGCGACCGCCGCTGGACCGACGCGTACAAGACCCGCATCCGCAGCAGCCGGGTGCACGGCACGACGGCGCTCGCGGAGGCCGTCGCCGCGATGGAGCGGCCGCCGCGGGTCTTCGTGAACGGCAGCGCGATGGGCTACTACGGGGAGACCGGCGACCGTCCCGTGGACGAGAGCGCGCCGCCGGGCGAGGGATTCCTGCCGGGCCTGTGCGTGGAGTGGGAGGCCGCGGCGGCCCCCGCGCAGGAGGCGGGCGTGCGGACGGTGTTCACGCGCACGGGTTTGGTCGTCGCGCGCCGGGGAGGCGCCTGGGGACGGCTCTTTCCGCTCTTCCGGGCGGGGCTCGGCGGGCGGATGGGCGACGGGTCGCAGTACTGGTCCTTCGTCGCGCTGCACGACGAGGTGGCGGCGATCCGGCACCTCCTGGACCGGGACGACCTCTCCGGCCCCTTCAACCTGACCGCCCCTCAGCCGGTGACGAACCGTGAGGTGACGGTGGCCATGGGCCGGGTGCTGCACCGCCCGGCGCCGTTCGCGGTGCCCGCGCCGGTCCTGCGCGCCGCGCTCGGCGAGATGGCGGGCGACGTCCTCGGCAGCGCCCGGGTCCTCCCGGCCCGCCTCCTGGAGTCGGGCTTCCGCTTCGCGTTCCCGGAGATCGACGGGGCGATCCGCGCGGCGCTGTGATCCACGCGCCGCCGTCCCGACCGCGCGGACCGACTGTCGACCGCACGCCGACACATCTGGACGCACCCCGACACGTCTGGACGCACGCCGGCACATCTGAACGCACCCCGACACATGCTGAACGCAAGCCGACGCACACCGACCGCTCACTGTCCGTATCGCACCCTCATGCGACCGCTGTGCGACCGTGTGCTGCCCCCGGGCGATTCCCGTTGACCGTTTCGCGCCCTAACCTCGTCTCGAACTCGGGTATTCCTCAAGCCTGTTGGGGGCATGACGTCTCCAGCGGCCGCGCAACCTCGAGGAGGGGCACGTGCTTGAGCCCGCGTACCAGGCGGACGTCGTCGTCGTGGGGGCCGGGATCGCCGGACTCGCCGCGGCGCAACGGCTGACCAGCGCTGGAGTGACGACCACGGTCCTGGAGGCCGCCCACACGGTGGGCGGCCGGATGGCCACCGAGAAGGTCGACGGTTTCCGGCTCGACAGAATCGGACAGCTGCTGTCCACGGCGTATCCCGAACTGCGCCGCACCCCCGGGCTCGACGGCCTCGCGCTGCTGCCCTTCGCCCCCGGGGTCCTGCTGCATAGCGAGGGCCGCCACCATCACGCGGGCGCCCCGTCGGGCGTACGGAGCGCACGGGGCGCACTCCATGCGGTGCGCGCCCTCGCGAGCGCCCCCCGCTCAATGCCCGCGCCACGGCGCTCAATGCCCGCGCCCCGGCGCACGGTGAACGCGCCCGGCACGTCCGGCAGGCCCGCCGCCGCGCCCCGCACCCGCGCCGGCGCCCCGCTCGGCACCGCCGTGGACCAGGCCCGGCTCGGTGCCGCGCTGGCCCGGCTCGCGCACACGCCGGCCGAACGGCTGCTGGCCCGGCCGGAGCTGCCCGCCGCCCGGGCGCTGGCGGCCCGCGGGCTGCCGGCCCGCACGATCGACGGCTTCCTGCGGCCCCTGCTCGCCGCCCTGCTGTACGACCCGGACCTCACGACGTCCAGCCGGTGCGCGGACCTCGCGCTGCGCGCCTTCGCCGGCGGACGGCTCGCGCTCCCCGAGGGCGGCGCCGAGGCTCTGCCGGAGCACATGGCGCGGTCGCTGCCGCCGGGCACCGTGCACACCGGCGTCCGCGTCACCTCGGTCGCGACCAACGCGGTGACCACCGCGGAGCACGGCGTCATCCGCTGCCGGGCCGTGCTCGTGGCGACCGACGCCCGCGCGGCGGCCGGACTGCTGCCGGGGCTGAGGGTGCCGGACTTCCACCCGGTGACGGTGGTCCACCACACGACCGACGAGCCGACGACCACCGGCGCGGCCCTGCTGCTCGACGCCGACCGGGGCGGCCCGGTGGCCCACACGGCGCAGGTCAGCCAGGTGGACCCGTCCCGCGCGCCGGCCGGCCGCACGCTCGTCTCGTCGACGGTCCTCGGCCCTCCCCCGCCCGACCTCGACACCGCCGTGCGCATCCACCTGTCCCGGCTCTACGGCACCCCGACCACCCGCTGGGAGACCCTCGCCGTGCACCACACGCCCGAGGCGGTGCCCGCGATGCGCCCGCCGCACGATCCACGCAGGCCGGTACGGCTGCTGGCCGGGCTGTACGTGTGCGGCGACCACCGCGACACCAGCACCGCCCAGGGCGCCCTGCACTCGGGCCACCGGGCCTCGGCGGCGATCCTGAGGGACCTCGGCGCGGGCCGCCCGATGCACTCGGCGGAGCCGACGGCGACGGCCCACGCGGCCTAGGGCCGTCCCGCCCGGACCGGCGCTACCCCAGGGCGGCGACCTTGTCCCGGTACCCCCGCACCGGCGCGGCGTCCCGGTAGGGCTCCAGGCGGCGTTCGAAGTCGCGGACGTACTCCGCGGCGCGCACCGAACGCATCTCGGCGGCCTGCCCGGCCGCCTCGGCGGCCAGCTGACAGGCCTGGTCGAGCTCGCCGAGGCCGAGCCGGGCGGTGGCGAGGACGACCCGGCAGAACAGCCGGCTGCGGGCGTAGACGGGGGCGCGCAGTTGCAGCGAGCGTTCCGCGTGCTGGGCGGCGGCGCGGAACTGCTGGAGGTCGCGGTGGCAGTGTCCGAACTCGTCGGCGAGCTGCGCCTCGTCGAAGAACCGCGCCCAGTGCGGCACCTCGTCGCCGGGCCGGGAGGCCTCCAGCGCCCGCTCGGCCCGTACGAGGGCGGCGGTGCAGGCCCGCACCTCGCCGAGCAGCCCGTGCGCCCGCGCCTCGGCGGCGTGCAGCAGGGTCTGCACGACCGGCGGCGCGGAGGTCCCCACGCCCTGCTGCGCCACCCGCGCGAGCTGCACGGCCTCGCGCCCGTGGCCCAGGTAGACGGCCTGCCGGCTCATGGTGACCAGCACGTACGAGCCGTACGCCCGGTCCCCGGCCGCCTGCGAGAGCCGCAGCGCCTGCACGAAGTAGCGCTGGGCGAGGCCGTGCGCGGCGATGTCGTACGAGGTCCAGCCGGCGAGCCGGGTCAGGTCGGCGGCGGCTGCGAAGAGGCGGCGGCCGGTCTGCTCGCCGTAGGTGCCGCGCAGCATCGGCTCCAGCTCGTGCTCCAGGTAGCGCACGAGGGCCTGGCGGGCGTGTCCGCCGCCGTACCGGTCGTCGAGGCTGCGGAACAGCTCGCCGACGGAGCGCAGCGCGGCGAGGTCGCCCCCGCTGACCTTCTGGCCGGGGCCGCGCTCGGCCGGGGCCCGGCGCCTGGACGGGTCGAGCGGGACGGCGAGCCGCGGGGTCGCCGGGCGGCCCTGCGCGGGAATGCGGACGGGCACCTCGACGCGGGCCACCTTCTCGTCGGGGCGGCCGATCAGCCAGTCGCGGCTGGGCACGACGAGCCCGGCCGGGGTGAAGGCGATCTTCCGCAGCTCGGCGTGGCTGCCGGAGTCCTTGCGCCACAGCCCGCCGACGATGTCGACCGCCTCCTCCGGGCTCCCGGCGAACTCCAGGCCCGCGTAGACGGGTGCGCAGGCGTCCAGGCCGAGGTCCTGGGCGGTCAGGCGGCGGCCCAGGCGCCGGGTGAAGACCTCGGCGATCAGGGCCGGGGTGGTGCCGCGGGGCTGCTGACCGCGCAGCCACCGGGTGACGGACGTCTTGTCATATCTCAGATCCAGGCCGTGTTCGAGTCCGAGCTGGTCGACGCGACGCGCGAGACCCGCGTTCGAGAACCCCGCTTCGGCGATGAGCGCGGCGAGCTGGCGGTTGGGGGTGCGCTGCGCGGGTCGTTCCGTCATGGTGCGGTGCGGTCTCCTGCCTTCCGGGCGTTCGATTGCCCGGAGCGCCTGTGAGCAGCCCTTATGGCCTCGTGAACGGCGTGAATGTAGCGGAGAGTAAGCACTCGATCGCACAATTCGCCCTGCATTCATCCGATCGTGTGAGGATTGCCCGCCCGGCTGACGACGCGCGGGCGGTCGTACAGTGGCGTGGGCACGCTTCGTGCCTTACGACCTTGCAGGGAGGCACGTGCCGTGAGTGAGCTGCGCTTCGTCCGGATGGGGTTCGGTGCCGATCGCGTCGAGTACCAGGAGGCGTGGGACGAACAGCGCCGGGTGCACGCCGCGCGGTTCGTCGACGAGGTCCCCGACACCGTGCTGCTCCTCGAACACCCGCCGGTCTACACCGCCGGCCGGCGCACCGAGGACAGCGAGCGTCCACTGGACGGCACCCCGGTGATCGACGTGGACCGCGGTGGCAAGATCACCTGGCACGGCCCGGGCCAGCTGGTGGGCTACCCCATCCAGAAGCTCCCGCGCCCGGTCGACGTGGTGGCCCACGTCCGCCGCCTGGAGGAGGCCCTGATCCGCACCTGCGCGGAGTTCGGCCTGGAGACCTCCCGGGTGGAGGGCCGCAGCGGCGTCTGGATCCTCGGCGACCCGGTCGAGCAGCGCCCCGCCCTCGGCGGCCTCTCGCTGGACTTCGACCCGCGCCTGAGCGACGACGAGTTCGACCCCCGCCTCAACGGCCCCGACTACGCCCCGTCCAACGCGGGCCAGCGCCGCGAGGACCGCAAGATCGCCGCGATCGGCATCCGGGTCGCCAAGGGCGTCACGATGCACGGCTTCGCGCTGAACGTGAACCCCGACAACAAGTGGTTCGACAAGATCATCCCCTGCGGCATCCGCGACGCGGGCGTCGCGTCCCTGGCGGGCGAACTCGTCCGCGACGTGACCATCGAGGAGGTCCTCCCGGTGGCGGAGCGCCACCTCCGCGACGTCCTGGAGAACGCGGAGCTGAAGCCGAGGGTGGTCGAGAAAGCCCCGGCGGCATAAATCCAGCCCGTCCGGCGTTCAAGGACGAGGCCCGTCAGCGCCGAAGCGGGACCTGGGGGCGGCAGCCCCCAGCAAGGCCAGCACCAACGCCGACCAACAAATCAACGGGCGTACCCTGAACAACGCCGAAGAATCAAACGCTAGGGAGCCGGTCGTGTCCGCAGTCGCACCCGACGGACGCAAGATGCTGCGCCTGGAGGTCCGCAACAGCCAGACCCCCATCGAGCGCAAGCCCGAGTGGATCAAGACGCGGGCGAAAATGGGCCCCGAGTACACCAAGATGCAGAACCTCGTGAAGAGCGAGGGCCTGCACACGGTCTGCCAGGAAGCCGGCTGTCCCAACATCTACGAGTGCTGGGAGGACCGCGAGGCGACCTTCCTCATCGGCGGCGACCAGTGCACCCGCCGTTGCGACTTCTGCCAGATCGACACCGGCAAGCCCGAGGCGCTCGACCGCGACGAGCCGCGCCGCGTCGGCGAGTCCGTGGTCACCATGGACCTGAACTACGCCACCATCACCGGCGTCGCCCGCGACGACCTCCCCGACGGCGGCGCGTGGCTGTACGCGGAGACGGTGCGCCAGATCCACGAGCAGACCGCCGGCCGCGAGGCGGGCCGCACCAAGGTCGAACTGCTGGCCCCGGACTTCAACGCCGTTCCGGAGCTGCTCAGGGAGGTCTTCGAGTCCCGCCCCGAGGTCTTCGCGCACAACGTCGAGACCGTCCCGCGGATCTTCAAGCGCATCCGCCCGGGCTTCCGCTACGAGCGCTCCCTGAAGGTCATCACGGACGCCCGCGACTTCGGCCTGATCACCAAGTCGAACCTGATCCTCGGCATGGGCGAGACCCGCGAGGAGATCAGCGAGGCGCTGAAGCAGCTGCACGAGGCCGGCTGCGAGCTGATCACCATCACGCAGTACCTGCGTCCGTCCGTGCGCCACCACCCCGTGGAGCGCTGGGTCAAGCCGCAGGAGTTCGTGGAGCTGAAGGAGGAGGCCGAGCAGATCGGCTTCTCCGGCGTGATGTCGGGCCCGCTGGTCCGCTCGTCCTACCGGGCCGGACGGCTCTACGGAATGGCCATGGAGCAGCGCCGGTCCGCCACCGTGTGAATTCCCGCACAAGTCACTACTGGCCAGTAATGGCCGATACGCCGCGGCCCCGACCGTCCTCGCTGATGAGGGCACCGGTCGGGGCCGCGAGCCCGTTCCAGGACCCGGCGACTCGGCTTCATGTGCGTTTGACCGGCGGGTCACGCCCTGGTAACACCAATCAGTGACCCTGGAATCACAGCACGTACACCGCCACGTACACCCGTCTCCGTACCCGGAGCCGTACCGAGGGGGGACCTCCACGATGCAGGCCGCGCCCGTTCGCCCCACCGCCGTCCGCCCCACCGCCGTCCGCGCCACCGCCATCCCGTCGTTCACCACCGCTCTGCGGGCCGTCGAGTCGCTGCTGATGAGCGGCGGCCAGCGCACCGCCCGGCGCAACGCCTGGAACTCCGTCCTGGAGGACCGCCGCCGCGCCAAGGACCGGATCGAGACCGAGCGCGCGCTGCGGCAGTCCGTCACCGGCCGCCCCTGACCGCGTCCCGCCCCTCCCCCGACGGGCACGGCCGGGCACTGCCGTCGTCGGCGCTTTCGGGGGCACGTAGACTTCGTGCCATGGCGAGGAAGGAACCTGCAGCGGACGCTGCGAATCCCGGGCGACTGAAGCAGATCGCTCTGACCTACAAGATGACCCGCAAGGCCGACAAGAAGATCGGTCTTGTGCTCGCGGGTGTCGGCATCGTCGTCTTCGGTGTCCTCCTCGCGATCGGTTTCTGGATCGGTCACCCCATCTATCTCGGCATCCTGGGCCTGCTGCTCGCCTTCCTCGCGACGGCGATCGTCTTCGGGCGCCGGGCCGAGCGGGCGGCCTTCGGGCAGATGGAGGGACAGCCGGGCGCCGCTGCGGCCGTGCTGGACAACATCGGCCGGGGCTGGACGACGACCCCCGCGGTGGCGATGAACCGCAACCAGGACGTGGTGCACCGCGCGGTCGGCAAGGCCGGCATCGTGCTGGTCGCGGAGGGCAACCCGAACCGGGTGAAGTCCCTGCTCGCGGCCGAGAAGAAGAAGATGAACCGCATCGTCGCCGACGTCCCCGTGCACGACCTGCTCGTGGGCACCGGCGAGGGGCAGGTCGAGCTGAAGAAGCTGCGCACGACCATGCTCAAGCTCCCCCGCGTCCTGAGCGGCCCGCAGGTCACCGTGACCAACGACCGGCTGCGCGCCCTGGGCGACCTGATGAGCAACATGCCGCTGCCCAAGGGCCCGATGCCGAAGGGCATGCGGATGCCGAGGGGCGGCAACCCCAAGCAGCGCTGACCAGCGCCGACCCGTAGGACTTGAAACGCCGGTACGGCGATGGGGGCGGCCCGTTCACTCGGGCCGCCCCCATCGCCGTACCGGCGTCGTGGCGCGTGGCCGACGGCGTGGTGCGTGGCCGCGTCGTGGCGCGTGGGTGTCAGATCCGGACTTCCACGGTGCGCGCCAGCCGGTCGTGCAGGCCCCGGCCGTCGCGGTCCCAGATCAGCGCCGGAAGGGCGAGGCACAGCAGGACCGAGCGGAGCAGGGCGCGCAGCGGGCTGGGTCGGCCCGTGGCGAGGTCCACGACGCGCAGGCCGAACAGGCGCTTGCCCGGGGTGAAGCCCACCGTGCCGACGGTCAGCACGCTCAGCACGAAGAAGATCAGCAGGGCCCAGTTGCTCGCCGTCTGCCCGTAGCTGCCCGTGATCAGGCCGTATGCGATCAGGGAGCACAGGGCCCAGTCGACGGCCAGGGCGCCGAGCCGCCTGCCCGGGCGGGCGATCGAACCCGGTCCCTCCGCGGGCAGACCGAGCTGCTCGCCGCGGTGCCCGAGATCGGCGCCGGCCTCTTCCACGGCCGCGCGGGGGCCGGAGAGCCACGATCCGATTGCTTGCCTGTTGTCCACCCGAACACGGTACTGCGCCCGTATACGTACCGGGAACGGCGGGGTGTGCGGGCCCCCGATCCGGCCTAGGCTGGGGAGGGAGCCGGTTAACTTCTGCGAAACAAATGGGTCACGCCCGAGAAATCACCCGTCCCTAGGGTCGAGGAAGCGTGTGCCACCCGCACTGGCCGCACGAACGATCTACCAACCCGGCGGGACGGTCGGGAGTAGGAGGAGCTGGATGTTCCAGAACGCCGACGACGTCAAGAAGTTCATCGCGGACGAGGACGTCAAGTTCGTCGATGTCCGGTTCTGCGACCTGCCGGGCGTCATGCAGCACTTCACGCTGCCCGCCGCGGCGTTCGACCCGGACGACGAGCAGGCCTTCGACGGCTCCTCGATCCGCGGCTTCCAGGCCATCCACGAGTCGGACATGTCCCTGCGCCCGGACCTGTCCACCGCGCGCGTCGACCCGTTCCGCCGGGACAAGACCCTCAACATCAACTTCTTCATCCACGACCCGATCACGGGCGAGCAGTACTCCCGCGACCCGCGGAACGTGGCGAAGAAGGCCGAGGCGTACCTGGCCTCCACGGGCATCGCCGACACGGCGTTCTTCGGCCCGGAGGCGGAGTTCTACGTCTTCGACTCCGTCCGCTTCGCCACCAGCGCGAACGAGTCCTTCTACCACATCGACTCCGAGGCCGGCGCCTGGAACACCGGTGCGCTGGAGGACAACCGCGGTTACAAGGTCCGCTACAAGGGCGGCTACTTCCCGGTCCCGCCGGTCGACCACTTCGCCGACCTGCGCGCCGAGATCTCCCTGGAGCTGGAGCGCTCCGGCCTCCAGGTCGAGCGCCAGCACCACGAGGTGGGCACCGCCGGCCAGGCGGAGATCAACTACAAGTTCAACACGCTGCTCGCGGCCGCGGACGACCTCCAGCTCTTCAAGTACATCGTGAAGAACGTGGCGTGGAAGAACGGCAAGACGGCGACCTTCATGCCGAAGCCGATCTTCGGTGACAACGGCTCGGGCATGCACGTCCACCAGTCGCTGTGGTCGGGCGGCGAGCCGCTCTTCTACGACGAGCAGGGCTACGCCGGTCTGTCGGACACCGCCCGTTACTACATCGGCGGCATCCTCAAGCACGCCCCGTCGCTGCTGGCCTTCACCAACCCGACGGTGAACTCGTACCACCGCCTGGTGCCGGGCTTCGAGGCGCCGGTGAACCTGGTGTACTCGCAGCGCAACCGGTCGGCCGCGATGCGCATCCCGATCACGGGCTCGAACCCGAAGGCCAAGCGCGTCGAGTTCCGCGCCCCGGACGCCTCCGGCAACCCGTACCTGGCGTTCTCGGCGCTGCTGCTCGCGGGCCTGGACGGCATCAAGAACAAGATCGAGCCGGCCGAGCCGATCGACAAGGACCTCTACGAGCTGGCTCCCGAGGAGCACGCGAACGTGGCGCAGGTCCCGACCTCGCTGGGCGCGGTCCTCGACCGCCTGGAGGCCGACCACGAGTTCCTGCTCCAGGGCGACGTGTTCACGCCGGACCTGATCGAGACGTGGATCGACTTCAAGCGCGCCAACGAGATCGCGCCGCTGCAGCTGCGTCCGCACCCGCACGAGTTCGAGATGTACTTCGACGTGTGATCGACGGGTCACGCCGATCCGACCGGCGCCCCCGTCCCCGTTTCCCGGGGGCGGGGGCGCCGTCGTGCGTGGCCGAAAACCCTTCACAGGGTGCGGTCGGGCCGGAATCATGTCTACTGACACGGTTGTTCGAGCCAGGTTGACGTCGGGGGGACGGGGAGAGTGCCGGAGATGCCGGATCGCGACGACGAGGAGCGCGAGTACGACCTGAGGTGGGCGGAGGGTGCCGAGCACAAGGAGCCCTCGGCGCGCGCCCGGATGCTTGCCGCGCGCTGGAAGGAGAACCCGCCCGGCCCGGTTCCCTTCCGCGCCGACCCCGAGCACGTGGGCTCACGGCGCCGGTCGTCGTGGGTGTCGACCGTCGTGGTGCTCGGCTGTGTGGCCGCGGTGATCGTGCTGCTCGGTTACGTCAACTTCCGGGCGCCCTACTAGTACCGCCCGCACCGCACAGGCCGCCGCCCCTCAGCGGAACGCGTCGGCGTTGCGGGCGGCCCAGTCGACGAAGGGCCGCGGGGCCCGGCCGAGGACGCGCTCGATGTCCGGGCTGACGCGCAGCTCGGCCGGGCTCGGGTTGCCGAGGATGTCGAGGGTGTCGTCGGCGAGCTCCGCCGGCATGCTCCGGGCCATGGCGGCCCTGGCCTCCTCCCGGGTCAGCTCGTGGAAGGCCACGGGCGAGCCCAGCGCGGCGGCGATGGCCTCCGTCTGCCCGCGCGGAGTGATCACCTCCGGGCCGGTCAACTCGTAGGCCGCGCCGGTGTGCCGGTCCTCCAGCAGGCCGGCCGCCGCCACCGCGGCGATGTCCGCCGGGTCGACGACCGGCACTCCGACGTCGCCGAAGGGGGCGGCAACGACCCGTCGCGCGCGGACGGACTCGGCCCACCACAGCGCGTTGGAGGCGAAGCCGCCCGGTCGCAGGACGGCCCATTCCAGGCCGGACTCCCGCAGCGTGTCCTCCAGCTCGCGCATCGCGATCCGCGTCGTCCCGAAGGGCCTGGTCACCACGCCGAGCGTGGAGAGCAGGACGACGCGGCGGACCCCGCTCCGCGCGGCTTCGCCGATGAGGTCGGCGGGGTCGGCGCCGACGGCGTGCAGGTCGCCGGACAGCAGCAGGAACAGCGACTTGGCCCCGGCCAGCGCGGGCCGCAGGCCGGCCGGCTCGGCGAGGTCGGCCACCAGGTGGCGGACGCCGTCCGGCACCGCCGCCGGGTGCCGTGACACCGCCGTCACCTGCTCGCCCGCCTCTGCCAGCGCCCGCGTCAGCGGCCGGCCGATGTTCCCGGTGGCCCCGGTCACCACGATCATGATCTGCTCCTTGTCGGATGTCCTCTGTGGATCTTCACGCTAGGAGCACCGGCTAACTTTTGGTAAGGGCATACCTGAAGGTAAGCTCATGACATGACAGAAGGTTTGCAGCCCGGACGCGTCGAGACCGGCGCGCGGTATGACGTGTTTCACACCGACTGCCTGGCGCGCGACATGGTCGACCACGTGACCAGCAGGTGGGGCATCTGGGTGCTGATCGCCCTGCGGCGCAACGACCTCCGGTTCTACGAGCTGCGCGAGAGCATCCAGGGCATCAGCGAGAAGATGCTCGCCCAGACCCTGCGTGTGCTGGTCGAGGACGGCCTGGTCTGGCGGGAGGTCGAGCCGACGACGCCGCCCCGGGTCACGTACGGGCTGAGCGAGTTCGGCCGGGACATCGGCGAGCCGCTGACCGAGCTGTTCGACCGCATCACCCGGCGGCTGGCGCCGCTCGACACCGCCTAGCCTCCGGGCGCCCGGCCTCCGGGCGCCCGGCCTCCGGGGGCGCCGGGTGCACACTGGACAGCGGGACGAGTGCCCGACTGCGAGGTGGTAGAGATGCAGAGCCGCTTCCGGAGCGACCGGCGGTTGACCGTGCGCATGGGGATCACCCTGTTCCTGCTCGGCCTGTTGTACGTGGGTTTCGTCGCCGCGCTGATTGCGCTGCTGAAGTCCTGGGTCCTGGTCGTGGTGATCGTGGCGCTGGTGTTCGGGGCGCAGTACTGGTTCTCCGACCGGATCGCGCTGTTCGCGATGCGCGGCCGGGTGGTGGAGCGGGAGGAGTATCCGGAGCTGCACGGGGTGGTGGACCGGCTGGCGGCGATGGCCGACATGCCGAAGCCGGTGGTCGCGGTGTCGGAGATGGAGATGCCGAACGCCTTCGCCACCGGCCGCAATCCGGACAACGCGGTGGTCTGTGTCACGACCGGGCTGCTGCGGCGGCTGGAACCCGCGGAGCTGGAGGGGGTGCTGGCGCACGAGCTGTCGCACGTGGCGCACAAGGACGTCGCGGTGATCACGGTGGCGTCGTTCCTCGGCGTGATCGCGGGCCTGATCGTGCGGTTCGCCTTCTACTCCCAGCTCTTCGGCGGGCGCCGGGACCAGAACACGATGGCCGTGCTGGCGGTCGTGATGGGCGTCTCGGCGGCCGTGTACGCGCTCAGCTTCCTGCTGATCCGGGCCCTGTCCCGGTACCGGGAGCTGGCGGCCGACCGGGCCGCGGCCCTGCTCACCGGACGCCCCTCGGCGCTTGCGTCGGCGCTCACCAAGGTCACCGGCGACATCGCCCGCATCCCGACCAAGGACCTGCGCACGGCCCAGGCCTTCAACGCCTTCTACTTCACCCCGGCCTTCGGCAGCGAACCCGGCCTCGGCCGGTTCTTCGCCACCCACCCCAGCCTGGAGCAGCGGCTCGACCAGCTGGGCCGGATCTCCACCGAGCTGGGCGAGGCACCGGCTCCCGGCAGGGCCTGAGGCGCGGGCATGGGACTGCTGGACATCCTGCTCGGCCGCTCCAGGGCCGTGGGCCCGGATCTGGACCGGCTCTTCGCGCTGCCCTCCGCGGCCGTGGGCCTGGAGGCCGCGGCCGGGTTCCGTCCGACCGGGCAGGGGGCGGTGTGCTTCGCGACGGTCGAGGGCGCCGCCTTCGAGCGCACCCACCGCGAGATCCGCGCCCTGCTGGACGCGGACGCCGGCCGGACCCCGGTGGAGCTGACCCACGACTCCTACGGCTACTCCTGGCTCGTCTCGCAGCGCTCCCCGGGCGAGCTGCCCCTCCTGGTGAACGATCTGCACGCGGTGAACAGCACCCTGGAGGCGGGCGGGTTCGGCCCGCGGCTGCTGTGCTCCCTGGCCGGTTTCGCGGACGACGACGGGCGGCGGCTCGCCCTCGTCTACCTCTACAAGCGCGGCACGTTCTACCCCTTCGCGCCCCTGGCCGGCGAACGGCAGCAGCGGGACAACGCGCTGGAGCTGCGGATACGGGCGGTGCTCGCCGGCGAACTGCCGGTGGAGGGCGACCTGGGCCGCTGGTTCCCGGTGTGGGGCGCGCCCGGACTCTGACCGCCGTGCGCCGCCGCCTGTCAGTGGGGTCGGGCACGATGTCCGTACCGAGGACGCTACGGACGTGACGACGGGCGGAGGGCCCCATGGATGACGGCGGACGGCGGCACATCGGGACGGCCGAGCGGCGGCAGCGGCTGGCCCTGCGGCAACGGCTGGCGGGGGCCGCGCGGGCGGGGAGTCCGGAGGAGGTCGCCGGATCGCTGGTGGCCCTGCACGGCACGGACCCGGCGGCGGTGCACCTGGCCGTGGGCGCGCGGCTGGCGGACGCGGCGAAGACCGTGGGCGAGACGGAGCGGGCGCTGTACGAGGACGGGGCGCTGGTCCGGATGCACGGCATGCGGCACACGGTGTTCGTGTTCCCCACCGAGCTGACGGCGGTCGTGCACGCCTCCACCGGCCGCACCGTCGCCGCCCGGGAGCGGGCCAGACTGCTCAAGAACATGGCGGCGGCCGGGGCGCCGGACGCCGCCTGGCTGACCGAGGTGGAGGCGTCCGCACTGGCCGCGCTTGCCCGGCGCGGCCAGGCCACGGCGGCCGAACTGGCCCGCGACGAGCCGCGTCTCAAGGAGCAGTACGTCTACGCGGCCGGGAAGAGCTACGAAGGGGTGCACACCGTCTCCACCCAGTTGCTGAGGGTGCTGGGCGTCGAGGGCAAGGTGGTGCGGGGGCGGCCGCTGGGCTCGTGGACGTCCAGTCAGTTCCGCTGGGCGCCGGCGCCGGAGCATCCCGAGCTGGACCCGGGCGAGGCCCAGGCCGAGCTGTTGCGCCGGTGGCTGACGGCATGCGGTCCGGCGACCGAGGACGACCTCAAGTGGTGGACCGGGTGGCGGGTGACGGAGGTGCGCCGCGCACTGACCGCGATCGGCGCGGAGGCGGTCTCGCTGGACGAGGGCACGGGGTACGTCGTCTCCGGGGACACCGGCCCGGTCGCCGGGCCCGCCGAGCCGTGGGCGGCACTGCTGCCCGCGCTGGATCCCACCGCGATGGGCTGGCAGCAGCGGGACTGGTACCTCGCCCCCGAGCTGCGGCCGATGCTCTTCGACCGCAGCGGCAACGTCGGACCGACCGTGTGGTGGAACGGCCGCGTGGTCGGGGGCTGGGCCCAGCGCGCCGACGGCGAGATCGTCTGGCGGCTGCCGACCGGCGAGGACATCGGCGGCGACGCCGAGGCCGCGATCGGGACGGAGGCCGAACGCCTGTCGTCCTGGGTGGGCACGACCCGGATCACGCCGCGGTTCCGGACGCCGCTGGAACGGGAGTTGTCGGCGTAGACCCGGCCTTCGAACGCCGGGCGCCCGCAAGAAGGGGCACCCGGCGTCCCGCTCACCGCGAGTACCGCATCAACGCCCGCACCATGTGGCACGTGGTGTCCGACGGCGGGTGGACCCCGATGGTCAGGGCAGCGCTTCGTATCCTCTCGTTGCGCGCCTGGTTGGGCAGGTAGACGCCGGAGTCGAGCAGGGCGATGGCGAGCCGCATCGCCTTGAGCCGGCGGTTGTGCGTCACGTACCACTCGCGGGGGCGGCCCGCCGGCAGCGGACGCTTCTCCACGGGTTCGTACGGCAGGTCGAGCAGGACGGGCCGCTTGGCGGTGGACTGGGTGGGCAACGGCTTCGGCTTCAGTGCGGCAGCGGGCACGGGCATCCTCCTGTCGCGGTCAGGGCGCCGTCCGGACCTCCCGGCGACACCCTCGAACACTGCTTCTATTTTACTGCCCACCACTGACAAAAGCCCCTGCCCACAAGGGCTTTCGGGGCCGCTGTGACCCACGTGGTGAACGAGTTTCGACACCCCTCCGGTTACCGTGTCCGGCATGGAGATCTGGATCAATCCCGCCTGTTCGAAGTGCCGCAGCGCGATCAGCGTGCTCGACGCGGAGGGGGCCGACTACACCGTCCGCCGCTACCTGGAGGACGTACCGAGCGCGGACGAGATCCGCGAGGTGCTCACCCGGCTCGGACTCGAACCGTGGGACATCACCCGCACCCAGGAGGCGGCCGCCAAGGAACTGGGACTGAAGGACTGGCCCCGTGACGAGGCGTCACGCGACCGCTGGATCACCGCGCTCACCGAGCACCCGAAGCTGATCCAGCGCCCGATCATCACGGCGGACGACGGAACGGCCGTGGTGGGCCGCACCGACGAGGCGGTCCGGGACGCCCTGTCCCGCTAGACCGGGACTCGACGGTGTGACGCAGGTTACGCGCAGGTGTCGTCGCGACCGGTGAGCAACTCCGTTCGGTATCTCGTACATAGCGGCGTACGCTCCCCTACCTCTTCAGGAGGCGCGCATGTCGCGCAGGAGAACTCTCGGTACGCAGAAGAAGATCGCGCTCCTGGTCGGCGCCGCCGCGGTGGCCGGTGGCGGCGCCTTCTTCGCGGCCAACGCGTCGAACGCCGCCCAGACCACCCAGGAAGCGCGGACGAAGGCCGCCCAGGACTCGGGCGTCTGCCAGGGCCTGGCCACCGCGCTCGGCAACAACCAGCGGTTCATCGAGGGCCAGCGGGCCAATCCCGACGCGCAGTCGCAGGCCCGGATCGAGAACCGCGAGGCCGTCGTCGCGGAGATCGAGCGCAAGCAGGCGGCGTCCGGGTGCGCGGTCGGGGAGTCGGCTCAGGACCCCCAGGCTCAGGGCTCCCAGGCGCAGGACCCTCAGGCTCAGGACTCCCAGGCCGCGCAGCCGCCCCAGCAGGACGCCGGTGACCGGGCCGGAGGCGCCGCGCAGGCCGGGGAGCAGGTCTGCGCCGGTTCCACCGTCACCCTCTCCGGCGAGGGCGGCGCGCCCGCCGCCTCCAGCGACCGGTTCCCGGTGGGCACGAAGCTCAGGGTGACCAACCTCGACAACGGCAAGTCCACGACCGTGGAGGTGAACTCGGTCTCGGGAAGCTGCGCGCTGCTCAACAACGCGGCCTTCGAACAGGTCCGGGAGGAGGGGAAGTTCCTGATCCGGCGGGCGCTGATCGAGAAGGTCGGCTGAGGCTCAGCCGGCGGGCGCGGTGAGGAAGTCGCCGAGGCGGCGGCCGAGGCCGGGCGGCGCGGACTGGGGCAGCGCGTGGTGGGACACGTCCGGCAGGACGGCCGTCTCGACGTGCGGCAGCAGGGTCCGCGCCCGGGCCGCCACCTCGGCGGCGTCGTGCGTCCTGCTGTTCTCGGCCAGGAGCAGCAGGACCGGCACCCGGAGTGCGCGCAGCGCCTCCGGGGCCGGGCGCGGTCCGGTGACCGGCCTGCGCTCCGGGAAGCCGACGGCGGCCTCCTGGAGGGCGAGCCAGTCCGCGTCGAGCGGGGTCGCACCGGTCTCCCACTCCAGGAAGGCGCGGACCCGGCGGGGCGTGGGCCGCAGCAGCATCGGCAGCGCGCGCAGCAGGTAGGCCGCCTTGAACCCGGCGAAGCACTGGGTCGGGTCCAGGAGGAACAGGCGGCGTACCCGGCCGGGCGCGTGCAGGGCGTGGTGCAGGGCGATCCAGGCGCCGTAGGAGTGTCCGCCGAGGTCGGTCTCCGCGATGCCGAGGCCGTCGAGGAGCCCGTCCAGCCAGCCGGTGAGGTCGGCGACCGTACGGGGGTGGCGGTCCCCGGCCGGGGCGCTGCGGCCCGGCGCGCCGATCAGGTCGACGGCGTGGACGCGGTGGGTGCGGGACAGCTCGGCGGCCTGGGCGTACCAGGACGCGGAGGTCGCCGCACCGCCGCCCGGCAGCAGCACGAGGGGGCGGCCGTCGGCCGGTCCGGTCACATGGACGTGCGTGACGCCGAAGGGAGTGGGGACGGTCACCGACTCGGTCCCCGTGGGCCACTTGGCCATGACCTTGTCGTAGGCGTCGTGGAAACGGCCGGCGTCGTACGGACCGCGAGCGCTCATGAGCGGTGCCCCCTGTTTCGCTTGTTCCCTGTTCCTGCTCCTCCGGTATCATCTCGCTGAACGAGATACTTGTCGAGCGAGGCGATTACCGCGGAGACAGAAGAGACCGAAGGGAGCGCCCGCATGTCCGACCAGGGACCGGAGCTGGAGATCGTCCACCTCCTGCGCGCGGTCGCCGTCGAACTGGGCGCGCACAGCGCGCGGTTCGCACAGCGCAACGGCATGCACCCCACCGACGTCCGCGCACTCATCGCGCTCATGGACGCCGCGCGGGCGGGCGAGGCGATGACCGCCGGGCGCCTGGGCGCCGCCCTCGGGCTGAACTCCGCGGGCACCACGGCGCTGGTCGACCGGCTGGAGCGGGCCGGTCACGTGCGCCGGGTGCGCGACGAACGGGACCGGCGCAGGGTCACCGTCGAGGTGGACGAGCGGGCCGTGGCGCTGGGCTGGTCCCACTTCGGACCGCTGATCGGGCGGGCGGTGGAGCTGCTGCGCGGCTACGACGAGCGGGAACTGGCGGCGATCAGGGGCTTCCTGACCGGTGTGCGGGAGGCGGCCGGGGACGACGGGCGTGAGCCGCACCACAACGAGCCCGGGTAACACGGGGTTCACATACGGGCAACGGCCGGGAAATCGCCCGTTGGCACGCTGCACGGCAGTAGACGCGGCATCCTGCCGCCCCCGCGCCGCCGCACCCGCACGTGCGCCGAGACCCACCCCGAAGGATGTGGCC
This sequence comes from Streptomyces sp. NPDC001599, assembly GCF_042893535.1. NCBI lineage: Bacteria > Bacillati > Actinomycetota > Actinomycetes > Kitasatosporales > Streptomycetaceae > Streptomyces > Streptomyces sp. NPDC001599. The sequence goes on along the minus strand of NZ_JBIAVA010000001.1, from coordinate 542,600 downwards.
CCGTGACCTTCAAGGCCGAGTACATCTGGATCGACGGCACCGAGCCGACGGCCAAGCTCCGTTCCAAGACGAAGATCATCACGGACGCCCCCGCCGGCCTGGACGCCCTGCCGATCTGGGGCTTCGACGGCTCCTCCACCAACCAGGCCGAGGGCAGCTCCTCGGACTGCGTGCTCAAGCCGGTCTTCTCCTGCCCCGACCCGATCCGCGGCGGCGAGGACATCCTGGTGCTGTGCGAGGTCCTGGACACGGACATGACGCCGCACCCGAGCAACACCCGCGCCGCGCTGGCCGAGCTGTCCGAGCGCTTCGCCGCGCAGGAGCCGGTCTTCGGCATCGAGCAGGAGTACACCTTCTTCAAGGGCGCCCGCCCGCTCGGCTTCCCCGAGGGCGGCTTCCCGGCCGCACAGGGCGGCTACTACTGCGGTGTCGGCTCGGACGAGATCTTCGGCCGCGACGTCGTCGAGGCGCACCTGGAGAACTGCCTCAAGGCAGGACTCGGCATCTCCGGCATCAACGCCGAGGTCATGCCGGGACAGTGGGAGTTCCAGGTCGGCCCGCTGGCCCCGCTGGAGGTCTCGGACCAGCTGTGGGTGGCGCGCTGGCTGCTCTACCGCACCGCCGAGGACTTCGAGGTCTCCGCCACCCTGGACCCCAAGCCGGTCAAGGGCGACTGGAACGGCGCGGGCGCGCACACCAACTTCTCCACCAAGGCGATGCGCGAGGGTTACGACGCCATCATCACCGCCGCCGAGTCGCTCGGTGAGGGCTCCAAGCCGATGGACCACGTCAAGAACTACGGCGCCGGCATCGACGACCGCCTCACCGGCCTGCACGAGACCGCCCCGTGGAACGAGTACTCCTACGGCGTCTCCGACCGCGGCGCCTCGGTGCGCATCCCGTGGCAGGTCGAGAAGGACGGCAAGGGCTACATCGAGGACCGCCGCCCCAACGCCAACGTCGACCCGTACGTCGTGACGCGCCTGCTCGTCGACACCTGCTGCACGGCGCTGGAGAAGGCCGGCCAGGTCTGACCGCGGCCACCGCGGCCCCGGCCGCGGTGTCAGTGGCGCGTGCGAGGGTGGGGTCATGGAGAACGACGGGGACCTCGCCATCAGGGTCGAGACGGAGAACTGGCAGACGCACACCCGGATCCGGGCGGCGGAGCTGCGGGAGCTGGTGACGCGCATCGGCCACACCGGCGACCGCTTTCTGGTGATCCAGCGGATACCGGACGTCCCCGACGTCTTCGCCCAGGTCTGGCACGAGGACGGCGGGGAGTACCGGTTGGAGCACCGGGCCGCCGCGGACGCGTTCTTCGGCACCGGCCTCGACGACCCGCACCGCGTGGCCGGCCTCCTGACCGGCTGGGCACGCCAGGAGCCCGGCTGGGACAGGGACGTCGCCTGGGAGCCGGTCCCCGTCCCGCCGCAGGAAGAGGTCCCGGACCTGCCGGACGAGGTCCGCGAGCAGGTCGAGCGGCGGGTGCGCGAGCAGCTCCGCTGCGGCTACGACACCCGCAGGACGCTCTCCGAGACCGCGGAGGACCACCTCGTCGGCGGCGAGTACGGCGAGCGGCCGGTGTCCCCCGCCCAGGCCCGGCGGCTGGTGGACCGGCTGTGGCTGGAGCGGCTGGCCGAGCAGGAGTCCTGGGGCGAGGAGACCACCGACCCGGACCGGCTCACCCGGGTCTTCCGAGCCCTGGACGCGGCCGGTGTCACCGCCCGGGAGAACTTCACCTGCTGCCGGGGCTGCGGCACCGCCGAGATAGGCGCGGAGCGCGAGGGCGCCCGGGGCTTCGTCTTCTTCCACCGGCAGAGCACCGAGGCCGCCGCCGAGGGGCACGGGCTCATGCTGCACTACGGCGGTTTCGACGGCTCCGAGGAGACGACCACGGCCGTCGGGCACGAGGTCGTGGCGGCCTTCGCGGGGTCCGGCCTGTCCACGCAGTGGGACGGCGATCCGGGCCGGGCCATCACCGTGTCCCCGCTGAACTGGCGCAGACGGCTGGTGGGATGACCGCTCGGGCAGCCGGTTCCGGCCAGTCGGCGTCCACGCACTGAGAGGAGTCTCCTCTCCCCCGCCGCCGTCTGCTTCAATGGGCCCATGGCCAGCTTCCGGAAGTACGCAGCGACGGGTCGCCACGACCTCGAGCCCTTCTGGCCTTCCCGTCAGCACGACGACTTCGACCGGGTGTGTTGCCGCGCGACGATCGCGCCGGCCCGCTAGAGAGCCACACCTCCCAGGCCTTCCGCGCCTGCCGCCGGTGCGCACGACGTACGTCCCGCGACGCGCCCGACCACGAACTCGCGCCCGTCGCCCCTCCCGACGAACCTCTCGCGCGAAAGAGCTGACGTCTCATGGCGACCACCCGTTCCCTCTCCACCGCCACCCTCGACTCCTCCACCCACCCCCGCACCGCGGGCCCCGCCGCCTCCGCCCTTCCGGGCGGGAGTGCTTCCCGGCACCGGCTGCGCGCCGTGGACCGGGACGAGGTGGTGGACGTCTCGGACCTGCTGCCGCCGGGCGCCACCTGGCTTCCCGCGCCCCCGCACACGCTGCCCGCGCTGCCCGGCCGGCCGCCGATGGTCGGCTACCTGGTGCTCGTCCCCGCCGACCAGCAGCCGCCGTTCCACCCCCTGGGCGCGGCCGGACCCTCGCACGCGGACGGCGAGGACCCGCTCGTCCGGATCGACCCCGTACGGCGCAGCGCCGCCGTGGACGGACGCGAACTGGACCTGACCTACCTGGAGTTCGAACTCCTCGCGCACCTCGTGGCGCACCCGCACCGGGTGCACACCCGCGACCAGCTGGTCACCACGGTGTGGGGCTACGGCCACGTGGGCGACGGCCGCACCGTCGACGTGCACGTGGCCCGGCTGCGCCGGAAGCTCGGCGCGCAGCACCGGCAGACGATCCAGACCGTGCGGCGCGTCGGCTACAAGTACACGCCGCCCACCGGCCGCTGAACCCCGTCCACCGCCCGTCTGCCCACGGCAGAGCGCCGTTCCCTCCGGCCGCCGCACCCGGCACAGTGACGGCATGAGGCTACTGGTGCTGGGCGGTACGGAGTTCGTGGGGCGGGCCGTGGTCGAGGCGGCGCTCGGCCGCGGCTGGGAGGTGACCGTCCTGCACCGCGGACGGCACGCCCCGCCCCCCGGAGCGCGGGCGCTGCACGGCGACCGCACCGCGCCCGACGGGCTCGCCGCCCTGGCCGAGGGCGCGTGGGACGCCGTCGTCGACACCTGGTCGGCGGCGCCCCGCGCGGTGCGGGACGCGGCACGGCTGCTGCGCGGCCGCGCCGGACGGTACGTGTACGTGTCGAGCTGCTCGGTGTACGCCTGGGCGCCGCCCGCCGGGTACACCGAGGACGCCCCGCTCGTCGACGGCGCCTCGGCGGACGCCGGGCAGAGCGACTACGCCCGGGACAAGCGGGGCGCCGAACTGGCCGTCCTGGACGCCTTCGGCGCGGACCGCTCGGTGCTGGTGCGGGCCGGGCTGATCCTCGGCCCGTACGAGAACATCGGCCGGCTGCCGTGGTGGCTGAACCGCACGGCCCGCGGCGGCCCGGTCCTCGCCCCCGGCCCGCGGGAGCTGCCCCTGCAGTACGTCGACGTCCGCGACCTCGCCGCCTGGGTGCTCGGCGCGGTCGAGCGCGAGCTGAGCGGGCCCTGCAACCTGGCCTCCCCGCCGGGGCACACCACCATGGGTGACCTGCTCGACGCCTGCGCCACGGTCACCGGCGGCGCGGCGCGGCTGCGCTGGACCCCTCCCGAGACCGTCCTCGCCGCCGGTGTCGAGCCGTGGGGGCAGCTGCCGGTGTGGACACCCCCGGGCAGCGACCTGCACGACGCCCTCCAGAGCGCGGACGTCTCCCGGGCCCTGGCGACGGGCCTGGACTGCCGCCCGGCCGCCGACACCGTGGCCGACACCTGGGCCTGGCTGCGGGACCTCGGCGGCCCGGCACCCCGTCGCCCGGACCGGCCTCCCGTCGGCCTGGACCCGGACACGGAGGCCAAGGTCCTCGCCGCCGCCGACGCCGCCACCGGGCCCGGCGGGGGCGGAGGGGGCGGAGGGGGCGGAGGTGTATCTGGCACCACCCCCTGATCGGGGTGCCCGGCCCCGTGACCCGCCCCGTTCGCCTCGGCGAGACTGATGCCATGAGCATCGAGACGAAGAGCAGCACACAGGGGCCACGGACACGGGGGCGGGCGCGGAACGTCGCGCTGTCGGGCGCGCGGGGACTGGCCCTCATGTTCATCTCCCTGCCCGGCGCGGTGGTCTGCTTCTGCTTCGCCCTCGTCTCCATCGCCCTGATCCCGATCGGCGTCGGCATCGTCACCACGCCGTGGGTGCTCGCGGGGGTACGGGCGTTCGCGGACCGGCGGCGGCTGCTCGCCGCCGAGTGGGGCGGGGTGCGGATCCCGCGGGCGTACCGGCCGCTGCCCGAGGACGCCAATCCGTGGGCCCGCACCTTCGGGATGCTCCGTGACCCGGCGACCTGGCGGGACATCCGGTGGCTGCCGGTCGACATGACGGCGGGCTTCGTCAGCGCGCTGCTGGCCTTCGCGCTGGTGCTCTACCCGCTGGAGGGCTTCGTCATCGCGGCCGGGCTGTGGCGGGTGCTGCCCGACGGGTACTGGTACGGCTTCGTCAAGGTCACCGACCAGACCTCCGCCTTCTACGCCGCCGGGCTGGGCGCCGTACTCCTCGTCGCCGCCCTCTGGCTCACCCCGCTGCTGCTGCGCGCCCACTTCCGGCTCACCGGCGCGCTCCTCGGCTCCGGCCAGGGCGAACTCGCCGAGCGGGTACGGGTGCTGACCGAGACCCGGCGCGACGCCGTCGACACCTCCGCCGCCGAACTGCGCCGCATCGAGCGGGACCTGCACGACGGGGCGCAGGCCCGGCTGGTCGCCATGGGCATGGACCTGGGGACCATCGAGGCGCTGCTGGAGAAGGACCCGGAGAAGGCCAGGGAACTGCTCGCGCAGGCCCGGCGGTCCTCCGCCGACGCCCTGACCGAGCTGCGCGAACTGGTGCGCGGCATCCACCCGCCGGTGCTCGCCGAACGCGGTCTGGGCGACGCGGTACGGGCCCTGGCGCTGCGGCTGCCCGTCCCCGTCGAGGTGGAGGTCGACCTGCCCGGCCGCGCCGAGGCACCCGTGGAGTCGGCCGCGTACTTCGCGGTCAGCGAGATCCTCACCAACGCCGTGAAGCACTCCGGCGCCGACCGGACCTGGATCGACCTGCACTACGCGGAGGGGCGGCTGCGCCTCTCCGTCACCGACAACGGCAAGGGCGGTGCGTCGATCGGAGCGGGCTCGGGCCTGGCCGGGGTGGAGCGCCGACTCGGTACATTCGACGGCGTCCTGGCCGTCAGCTCGCCCGCGGGCGGCCCCACCATGGTCACCATGGAGATCCCTTGCGCGTTGTCCTAGCCGAAGACCTGTTCCTGCTGCGCGACGGACTGGTCCGGCTCCTGGAGGCCCACGACTTCGAGATCGCCGCGGCCGTCGAGACCGGCCCCGAGCTGTCCCGGGCCCTGGCCGAACTGCAGCCGGACGTCGCCGTGGTCGACGTCCGGCTGCCGCCCACGCTCACCGACGAGGGCCTGCAGTGCGCGTTGCAGGCCCGCCGCGACCGCCCCGGGCTGCCGGTGCTGGTCCTCTCCCAGCACGTGGAGCAGTTGTACGCGCGCGAGTTGCTGGCCGACGGGAGCGGCGGAGTGGGCTACCTGCTCAAGGACCGGGTGTTCGACGCCGAGCAGTTCGTGGACGCCGTACGGCGGGTGGCGTCGGGCGGTACGGCGATGGACCCGCAGGTCATCCAGCAGCTGCTCAGCCGGCGTGCGGCGGAGGACCGGCCGCTGGAGCGGCTGACGCCGCGCGAGCTGGAGGTGCTGGAGCTGATGGCGCAGGGCCGGACCAACGCGGCGATCGCCGGCAAGCTCGTCGTCACGGAGCGGGCGATCGCGAAGCACACGGCGAACATCTTCGCGAAGCTGAGCCTGGAGGTCTCGGACGACGACAACCGCCGTGTCCTGGCGGTTCTGGCGTATCTGGACCGCGGCCGCTGACCCTGTGACGCGCCCCGGGGGCCCCAGGGGCCCCAGCAATTCCCGAGTCGGGTGAACACCTCCGGAGCGGCTTCCGTATGGATGGGAGCCGCTTCACTCCTGTCGGGCGCCCTCGATGCCCCGCAAGCGATGCCCCCGCAAGGAAGTTTGAGGAGTTCCATGGGACGCAACACAAGAAAACGCCGTACGCCGCTGGCCACCAAGATCGTTGCCGGGGCGGCGGCCCTGGCGGTCGGCGGGGGCGGGCTGGTCTGGGCCAACTTCTACGCTTCGGCGCACGAGGAGCATGGGGGCCACAACCGGACCAGGTCGGCCGGCGCGCAGGTCGCGACGATCGACTGCCCCGACGTCGGCCAGAAGATCCGTGAGGTGCCGGACCGGGCGCGCGGGGAGGTGGACGGCGAACTGGCCACGATGGACAGCCAGATCACCAATGCCTACCAGCGCCTCGCCACCACCCGGCGGGCGCAGGCGGGCGACTCGCAGTTCGTCCAGAACACCATTCTCGGCCCGCTCAAGGACCGGCGGAAGGCGATCATCGACCGGATCCAGCTGGAGATCAACCGGGCCGGTGGCAAGGCCGACGACAACCTGGACGAGCTGGCGGGATGCCAGGGGCGTCCCGCGGACCAGCAGAACGGCGGCGGTCAGGACGGCGGCCAGAACGACGGCGGCCAGGACGACGGCGGCCAGGACCAGGGCGGCAACGAAGGCAACGACGACAACGGCAACGGCGTCGCGGGCCCGGTCGCCGAGGACTTCGTCGACATCAACGACGTCCAGCCGAACTCCCGCAACAGCCGCAACGGTCTGGCCGCCGACGGCGACGGCGGTTCCACCGGCAGCTTCACCACGGACTGCGGCGTCAACGAGAACAACCTGTTCAACAGCGACAACCTGATCGCCGCCCCGGGTGTCGACAACGGCGCGCACCACACGCACGACTACGTCGGCAACCAGGACAACGACGCCTTCTCCAGCGACGAGGATCTCGCCAACGCGGACACCTCGTGCCAGAACCAGGGCGACAAGTCCACGTACTACTGGCCGGTGCTGCGCCTCCAGGACGGTACGCAGGAGTTCGACGCGAACGACCAGGGCGGTGGCGCCGAGGGCAACATCGGCAAGATCCTCAAGCCGGCCGAGGCCCAGATCAGGTTCGTCGGCAGCCGGCAGGGCGACGTGGTCGCGATGCCGAAGTTCCTGCGCGTCATCACCGGTGACGCCAAGTCCTTCACCAACGGCGACGCCAACGCCAACACCTCGTGGAGCTGCTCCGGCTTCGAGGACCGGCAGGTGACGGACAAGTATCCGCTGTGCCCCGAGGGCAGCCAGGTGCTGCGCACGGTCAACTTCCAGAGCTGCTGGGACGGCCAGAACATCGACAGCGCCAACCACCGGGACCACATGGCGTTCGTCCAGGAGGACGGCAGCTGCGCGAACGGCTTCCAGGCCGTGCCCCAGCTGCAGATCCGTCTCGCGTACGACATTCCCACCCCGACCGTCGAGAACGGACAGGTGCAGAACCCGTACGCCGTGGACAGCTTCCCGGAGCAGCTGCACAAGCCGATCACGGATCACAACGACTTCATCAACGTCATGGACGAGGACCTGATGAACGAGGTGGTCGACTGCATCAACCGCGGCGAGGACTGCCAGTAGCGGTCCCGGCCCGGCGCTGAGAAGGGGGGCCGGTGACGGATTTCCGTCACCGGCCCCCTTCGCGCGTCCGCCTCCGGTCAGCCGGAATGCCCGGCGTGCTCGCCGTGCCCGGCCGGGTGCCCGGCGCCGCCGCCCCCGTGCTGGACGCCCTGTTCCAGGGTCCCGCCGAGGGTGCCGCGCAGGTCCGCCACCACGTCCTCGTGGCCGACTGCGACCCATTTGCGGCCGACCAGGTAGAAGCCGCCGTAGTCCTTGGCCGTGTTGATCCACTCGCGCTGGCCGCGGTCGGTGGAGAAGGTCGCGAGGACGTACTTCCCGTCGCCCTTCCCGCACAGGGCCTGGCGGATGGTGTCGGCGTCGGTCTGCATGTTCGGGGTGCACTCGGCCGCGGCGGCCAGGTGTTCCAGGCTGCCGGTCGCCGTCGCGGGCACGGTGTCCGTGCCGTCCCCGTCGGCGCCGCAGCCCGTCAGCGCCAGGACCGCCGCAAGGGCGGCCGGTGCGAGCATCGGTCGGGTCAGCCTCATGTGTTCCTCCGGTCCGCTGGGGCGACATGCCGCACGGAGCCCCGGCGAGGGGCCCCGTCATCGATACGGGCGCGGAGCGCGAAGTGCTCAGTATCCGGGTGCCGTCGTGCGGACGCCGTGCGAGAGTGGGCCCGTGGACCGGGACTGGGAAGAGCGCGTGACGGCCGCCTGGGCGGCGTTCGAGGACTACGCCGAGGAGGATGCCGCCGACTTCCGGGCGGTCGTCGACGCCCTCGCCGACGAGTTGCCCGCGGACAGCCCCCTCGGCCTGTTCGAGCGGGCCTGCGCCTGGGACTCCACGGGCCACTCCGACCGGGCCGTGCCGCTGTACCGCGAGGCGCTGGAACGCGGGCTCGGCGAGGCCAGCGCCTACAAGGGGCGGCGGGCGAAGATCCAGCTCTCCAGCTCGCTGCGGAACACCGGGCACCCGGAGGAGGGCGTGAAGCTGCTCTCGCCGGAGCTGGTCGCCCCGTCGGACGAGTTGGACGACGCCGTGCGCGCCACGCTCGCGCTCTGCCTGTCGAGCATGGGCCGCGACCGCGAGGGACTGTCCCTGGTGCTGGGCGCGCTCGCACCCCATCTGCCGCGCTACCAGCGGTCGATGGCCAACTACGCGCGGCTCCTGGTGGAACCGGAGGAGTAGCGCGCCTCCGCGCCCTGCCCGGGCCGCCGTACGGTGACCATCGCCCCGTTCGCTCGTTCTGCTGAACGTGCAGCCACAGGATGTCGCCCCGCGCCCCGCACCGTCCTCCGCCTCCCCGGCCGACCCGGTCGTCGACGTCGAGCAGGCCGAGGCCGCGCTCGTCGAGCACTATCCGCGCCTGGCGCGGCTGGCCTATCTGGTGCTGCCGCCGGGTCTCGGCCGGGGCCGCCGGGTCCTGTCCGCGCACGCCCTCACCCAGCGTGCCCTGCCCAGGAACCGGACGACGACCCCGGTGATTCCGGCCCAGTCCACCGGCCGCGAGGTCGACCCCGGGTACGCGCTGGTCCGGCTGCGGGTGGTGCGTACGGCGCTGGAGGCGGGGCTCCCGCTGCGGCGGCGGGCGTGGCCCCGGCGATCGCAGTTGCCGCCGGTGCTGCCCCACGTCAGGGGCCTCAAGCTCTTCCCGCGCTCGGGCGGCGCGGACGAACTCGCCCTGGACCAGCGGCTGTCCGCGCTGTCCGGGCCGGGCCGGGCGGCGTACGTGCTGCGCGGTCTCGAGGGGCTCCCCGACGACGGGGTGCGGCAGGTGCTGCGGGCCGCCGGGGTCGCCGACGCGGACGCCGCGCTGCGCGAGGCCGACGGGGTACCGGGACAGTACGGGCTGCTCGGCTCGCCAGAGTTCGACCCCTGCTCCTTGCAGGCCCGGCCGACCGATCTGCTGCGTCGGCGGCAGCACACGAAGGCCGCACTGGTCGCCGCGGCGGCGCTGGTGGTGTGCGGGGCGCTCCTCGGCCTGCCCGGGGAGGGCTGGGGGCCGGACGGTGCCGCCGCGCCGCCGTACGCGCAGAATCCGGCGGCCGAGGCCGCGCTCGATCCCGGCAGGCTGACGAAGGCCGCGCCGGCCGCGTGGGAGACGTCCGCACGCACGGACTTCTCGGTGTGGCCGGCCCGGGGCGGCCTCACCGGCGACGAGGAGCTGCTGCGCCGCGCCCTGGCCGTCTGGGCCCGGCCCGGTGAGAGCGTGGGGGTGTCCGCGACGCCGGGGACCCAGACCGGGGGTCCGGCCGGCCCCCCGCAGCTGCTGTACGCGGGGGAAGTCGACACCGCGCGCGTGGTGATCCTGCACGACGGACTGCGCCTGGTCCGGTACGCCGAGCCGAAGGACGGTTCCGCCGGTGCCGCCCTGGACTTCGCGCGGACCGACGGGGCGGGCCGGGCCGCGGCGACCGCGGTGGTGCTGGGGCGTGCCGACGGCAACGTCCGCTACCTGACGGCACCCTGGGTGACGAAGGCGGCGGCGCGCGATCTCGTCGAGCCGGACTCCGGTGCCAGGGAGCTGACGCTCACCGACGGGGTGACGGCCCCGCTGGCCAGCCCGGTGCAGCAGCAGTCCGGGGCCTGTACGTCGTGGAACGCGCTGGAGCTGACCGACGGTTCGGACACCCGGGTGGTGACCGACCTGGGCGAGCTGGTGCCGGCCCGGCTCACCACCGGGCGTCCCGGGGCGGCGAAGGACGCCTCGGGGGCGAAGGCGCTGGACGCCTGGGCGCCGTACGCGTGCTCGCTGGGCGCGGTGCGCGGGCAGGGGGTGCGTTCGGTGAACGCCTGGGAGTTCGCGACGCAGCCGCTGCCCGACGGGACGGGTTCGGGCGCGTGGGTGTGCACCCGTGCCGAGACCTGGCGCGGCGAAGGGGCCCGGGTGCTGGCGCAGTTCCGGACGCCGGGCGGCGTGCAGGGTGCGGTGGCGGCGAAGGCGCAGGACGTGCCGGCGTGCGGCGAGCGTGATCCGCAGGTGCTGGCCGGGGTGCTGTGGAAGTCGGAGGGCGGGCACTGGTACCTGCTCGCGGCGGGTGGCCCCGACACCGAGTCGGTCGAGGCGACGGGCGGCATCAGCGATTCCGCCGACGGCAATCTGCTGACCGCGAAGGCCGAGCAGGGCGCGCGGGCCGAGCTGAAGGGCACGCTGGACGGCGGGCGGACGATCGGCGGCCTGCGCTAGCCGACCGTGACCACCGCCGGAGCCCTTGCTGACAGTTGCGTCAACAAGTACCGGCAGAAGGGTTCCTCACCGAACTACCCGCCAGTACATTGACGCCATGTCCAACAAGCCTGTCCCCCTCATGGCACGACTGCGGAAGCCGACGGTCCTGCTCCTCGCGGGCGGTGCCGCGCTCGCCGTCCGCCGGGTGCTGCGGCGCCGCGTCCAGGGCTCGCCGCTGCGGCCGCCGCCCGCGCTGGACCCGCCGGTCTCCGGGCGGCCCCGCTCCCGCGGGCTGACGCTGCTGGTGACCGCGCACGAGCGGCTGGCCGACGGGGTGGTGCGGCTGCGTCTGGAGGGGACCGGCCTGCCGCGCTGGGAGCCGGGTGCCCACCTGGATCTGGTACTGCCCTCGGGACTCGTACGGCAGTACTCGCTGTGCGGCGACCCGGAGGACACCTCGTCGTACACCGTGGCCGCCCGGCTGGTCGAGGACGGGCGGGGCGGCTCGCGCGAGGTGCACGAGCAGGTGCAGGAGGGCACCGAACTGGAGGTGCGCGGACCGCGCAACCGCTTCCCGCTGGTCGAGGCGCCCGCCTACGCGTTCGTCGCCGGGGGCATCGGCATCACGCCCGTGCTGCCGATGCTGCGGGCACTGCCGGAGGGCGCCGACTGGCGGCTGCTGTACGGCGGGCGGACGCGGGCGTCCATGCCGTTCCTGGAGGAGATCGAGAAGCTGGACCCGGACGGCGGCAGGGTCACCGTCGTCGCCGAGGACGAGGACGGCCGGCCCGGTCTCGACGCGTTCCTGGCGGACCTCCCCGAGGGCGCGGCCGTGTACTGCTGCGGCCCGGAGGGCCTGGTGGCGGCCGTGGAGGAACGTCTTCCGGCGGGCGCCGCACTGCACCTGGAGCGGTTCGCGCCGCGTACGACGGCCGACGGCGACGCGGAGTTCGAGGTCGAGCTGCGCCGCAGCGGGCGCACGCTGACCGTGTCCGGCGACTCCTCGGTGCTGGCCGCCGTGCGCGCCGAGCTGCCGAACACGCCGTACTCCTGCGAGCAGGGCTGGTGCGGGACCTGTCAACAGAAGGTGCTGGAGGGCGAGATCGATCACCGGGACGAGTTGCTGACCGACTCGGAGCGCGGCGACTCGATGCTCATCTGCGTGTCCCGGTGTCTCGGCACCCGGCTCGTGCTCGACATGTGAACACCAATGCCCGGTCCGGCCCGTTCGAGGCCGGATTCGATCGGTAAGGTGTTCGTATGACTACCGGGGTGCGCCGCAGAATGGGCGTCGAGGAGCGGCGGCAGCAGTTGATCGGCGTCGCGCTCGATCTGTTCAGCCGCCGCTCGCCCGACGAGGTCTCCATCGACGAGATAGCGTCGGCGGCGGGCATCTCGCGCCCCCTGGTCTACCACTACTTCCCCGGCAAACTCAGCCTGTACGAGGCCGCGTTGCAGCGCGCCTCGGACGATCTGGCGGCCCGGTTCGTGGAGCCCCACGAGGGTCCGCTGGGCGCGCGGCTGCTGCGCGTGATGGGCCGCTACTTCGACTTCGTCGACGAGCACGGCCCCGGGTTCTCGGCGTTGATGCGCGGTGGGCCGGCCGTCGGCTCGTCCACCACGAACGCGCTGGTGGACTCCGTACGGCAGGCCGCGTATGTCCAGATCCTTTCGCACCTGGACGTCACCGAGCCGCCCGCACGGCTGGAACTGGTCGTCCGCTCCTGGATCTCGCTCGCCGAGTCGACGGCCCTGATCTGGCTGGACGGGCGCCGTATCCCGCGCGCCGAACTGGAGGCGCAGCTCGTGCACGACTTCGCCGCGCTGCTGGCGGTGAGCGCCGCCTACGACGAGGATATGGGCGCCCTGATGCGCCGCGTCCTCGCGGACGAGCCGGCCGAAGGCCCCTTCGGGAACCTGGTCGGCCGACTGATCGCACTGGCCGGTTAGCTCTCGAACTTCCGGTACGACGGGTCCAGGTCGCGGACCTCGGCGGAGGCGTGCAGGGCGAGGCCGTCGCCCGGCTTCGCGTACTGCCGCAGCAGTTCCAGGACGGCCTCGGTCAGCCGCACCTTGGTCTCTTTGGTGCGGCCCGCGAGCAGCCCGAGCGTGACGTGCACGACGGCGTGCCCCTCGGCGTCGGGGCCGACCACGGTGTCCTCGGTGCGGCGGAACTGCGTCTTGCAGGCCGGCGGCCGGGCGGCCGCGATCTCGACGACGGCCTCGTGCAGGGCCCGCGCGAAGGCGGGCCGGTCGAAGTCGCCGGCGAGCCGGTCGGAGTAGTCGACGATGATCTGCGGCATGAGCCCTCCCGTTGGCGTGGACAGCAGGGCTCACCCTAACCGCAGACCTCCTGCCGTCAGCCGGCCCGCTGGAAGACGGCGACCGTACGGGCCGGCACGGTGAACGTGCCGGTCTTCGCCGCGTACGCCGCCTCCTTCACCCCCGGGTCCGCGCCCGCCGCCTGCACCGGGTGCAGCCGGTAACCGGTTCCGGCCGCGGCGTCGAGGCGCTGCTCCTGCCGCTCGGGCGTGGCGTTGAAGACGACCACGAGGTCACCGAGGCGCATGGTGATCACTCCGGGGGTCTCGTCCTTGCCCGAGAGCGGGAAGGAGAGCCGGGACTGCACCTGCGCCGCGGTGGCGAGGGAGAAGTCCTGCTCGCCGGTGCGGATCTTCAGCAGGTCCCGGTACGCCGCCGAGGCGCCCGTGATCTGCGGGCAGCCGGCCCGCACCGAGCCCAGCAGCGGCTTGGCGTACGGCCACTTGTCCTGGTTGTCGGCGGCCGGAGGCAGCCCGCGGCCGAAGCCGTTGCCGTCGGCGCAGTTCCAGTGGAGGGCGTTGAACCAGTCGCCGCTGTCGAAGGAGTTGCGGTCCAGCGACTTGGAGCGCAGCAGGTCGGTGCCCGCCTGGGAGAGCGCCGGGCCCTGGGAGAGGGCGGCGGTGGCCAGGGCGAGGACCTGCATGCGGGCCCGGTCGTCGGCGGACGTGTCCTTCGGCAGCTTGAAGGCGAGCGCGTCGAAGAGGGTCTCGTTGTCGTGGGCGTTGGCGTAGGCGAGGGCGTCGCCGGGTGCCGCCGCGTATCCGGCGGGGGCGCCGTTGTAGTCGACCTCGGAGCCCTTGACCTCCTTGCCGTCGGTGTCGGTGAAGGCGTAGTCGGCGAGGTTGCCGGTCAGCCCGACCTTGATCAGGTCCTGGTAGTGCAGCAGGCGGGCCCTCTGCTCGGCCTCGGTGCCGTTGGCCTTCGAGGAGTTCGGGTCGGTGTAGAGGCCGGAGGCGAAGCCCTGGACGCCGGGGTCCTCGTCGAAGGGGCCGCCGCCGCGCACGGCGTCGCGGGCCCGGTCGGAGAAGGTGGCGATGCCGGTGCCGGCCATGTTCTTCTGGGTGGCCTGCACGAAGCGGGCGTCGTCGGCGACTTCGCCGAAGTTCCAGCCCTCGCCGTACAGGATGATCTTCTTGCCGTCGACGCCGTCCTTGGCGAGGGTCAGCCCGTCCAGCGCCTTGCGGACCGCGAGGATGTTGGCCTTGGGGTGGTGGCCCATGAGGTCGAAGCGGAAGCCGTCGACCTTGTACTCCTTGGCCCAGGTGACGACCGAGTCGACGACGAGCTTGCCCATCATGGCGTTCTCGGTGGCGGTGTTCGAGCAGCAGGTGCTGTTGGCCACCGAGCCGTCGGCGAGCAGCCGCTGGTAGTAGCCGGGCACGATCCGGTCGAGGACGCTGGTCTTCGCCTGGCCGCTCGCGGCCGTGTGGTTGTAGACGACGTCCATGACGACGCGCAGGCCGTCCTCGTTGAGGGCCTTGACCATCTTGCGGAACTCGACGGTGCGCCCGGTGCCGTCCGGGTCGGTGGCGTAGGAGCCCTCGGGGACCGTGTAGTGGTACGGGTCGTAGCCCCAGTTGAAGGCGTCCTTGGCGGCGGCCTTCGTCACGCACTCCTGCTGCTTGTCGGAGTCGGCCGGGAGGGCGGCGAGGTCGCAGTCGGGCGCCGTCTGCTCGGACTTCCTCTCGGGGATCGTGGCGATGTCGAAGGCGGGCAGCAGGTGCACGTAGGAGGTGCCCGCTTCGGCCAGTTCGCGCAGGTGCTTCGAGCCGTCGCTCTTCTCGTCGGTGAAGGCGAGGTAGGTGCCCCGGTGGTCCGCGTCCGCCGTCGGGTCGGCGACGGAGAAGTCGCGGATGTGCAGCTCCTGGATCTGGGCGTCCCCGCAGCGGGACGGCCTCGGGCTTGCGGTAGTGCTCCCAGCCGCGCGGGGCGAGGGAGCGGTCGTCCAGGTCGACGACGAGGCTGCGCTCGGAGTCGGTGGTCAGGGCGAGGGAGTAGGGGTCGGTGACCTTGTTGGTGACGACCTTGCCCGCGGTGGGGGCCCAGACCTTGACGGCGTACCGGTAGGGCTTGCCCTTCCAGGACTTCGGGCCGGTGACGGACCAGACGCCGGTGGCGTCGTCGCGGCGCATCCGCACGGTGCGGTCACCGATCTCCAGCTTCACGTCCTGCGCGGTCGGCGCCCACACGGAGAGGGTGGGCCGGCCGTGGCGGAAGACCGGGCCGAGGTCGGCCCCGGTCGCCCGGCGCGCGTAGAGGTCGTCCAGGACGCCCGCGGTCTGCACGCCCGTCGCCGCGAGCAGGGCGCCGGTGGCGGTGCGCTGGGAGGCGACGACCTGGCCGCGCAGGGCCTCGCGGACCCGGTCGCGGTCGCGCGGGTCGACGGACCAGGCGGTGTACTCCTTCAGGTGCGGGAACTTCGCCTTCTGGGCGTCGGTGAGGGCGCTCTTGGTGAGGCGGAGCCACTGCTGGTCGTCGCCGGTGAGCCGGCCGTCCTGGGCGGTGATGGTGCCGGTGCGGGAGGCGAGCAGCTGGGTGGAGGCGGCGCCCTCGGAGCCGTTCCAGGCGACGGTGTTCCGGTCGATCCAGACCGCCTTGGAGGTGGTGAGGTCGACGGCCGCGGCCGAGCCCGCGGGCTGCGGCAGCAGGTAGTCCTCCTGGCCGCTCAGCAGCCACACCTCGTGGCCGTCGGCCTTGAGGTCGAGGGCCTGGTCGGTGGGCAGGTCCTTCTCGTCGCCCTTGTGGACGATGTAGCTGAGGCTGCTCGCGCCCTCGGTGAGGGGCACCTCGAAGACCGCGCCGTAGGGATCGGTCCCGACCGGCTGGAGGGGCTTGGCCCAGTCGGTGGGGTTCGCGGCGTCGCCCCAGACGTGCAGGCCCCAGCCGTCGTAGTCCCCGTCGGCGCGGTGGTAGTGCAGTACGGCCTTGGTGGTGTCCTGGGCGGGGTACTCGGGCCGCTCCGTGGCGACCTGTTCCTTGCCCTGCTCGATCCACACCTCGCCGGTCTCGGTGACGTCGATGGTGCGGTCGGCGGCGACGTCCTTGTTGCCGTCCTTGTCGATGACGAGGAAGCCGACGTTCGACGCGCCCGGCTTGAGCTTGACGTAGGCGAAGGCGCCGTAGGCGTCGCGGCCGGTGAAGGGGTGGGTCTCGGGCCAGGTGGTCGCCTCGCCGTCGGCGAGGTCGCCCCAGGCGTACAGGCCCCAGTCGTCGTAGTTCCCGTCCGCGCGCTTGTAGTGCACGACCGCGTAGTCCCGGGAGGCGGCGGTGGGCACCTCCTCTGCGGGCGGGGTGCCGGTGGTGGACGCGGCCGTGGCGCTCGCGGTGCGGCCCGCCGAGTCGACGACGACCCCCTTGTAACGCAGGGCGGTGCCGGCCGGGGTGTCCGCGTCGATGGCCTGGGTGACCTTGTAGGGGGCGTGGTCGGCGGTGCCGAGGGTGCGCCACTTGCCGTCGCCGGTCTGGGCGGCGAAGACGACGCGGTTGAGCTGTCCGCCCGCGACGTCGGCGCTCAGCTCGACGGTGCCGGTGGCTCCGGGGTCCGGGGCGCGGAGGGTGATCGTCGGCTCGGCGGTGGGCTGGGCGAGCCTGCCCGCGGCCTTGAGGACGACGGCCGACCCGGCCGGCACGGTGACGGTGACCTTCTTGTCGGCGCCCGACTTCACGGTGGCGTCGGTGCCGTAGATGCCGCGGAAGGCCATCTCGGCCGAGCCGGTGGCGAAGGCGGCGCTCTTCTCAGTGCCGGCGTTGTTGAAGGCGACGACGTACTCGGTGCCGGTCCTGGCGTCGGTGCGGGAGAAGGCGTAGATTCCGGCGCCGTCGGCGGCGTGGCGCTCGGTCTGGACGCCGTCGGCGAGGGCCGGGTGGGCCTTGCGCAGCTTGGCGAGGGCGCTGATCTGCCGGTAGAGCGGGGCGCTCGTGTCGTAGGCGGCCTCGGCGTGGGTGCGGTCGGTGCCGAGCTGGTCGTCGTCGAGGTAGTCGGCGGTGCGGGAGGCGAACATCGGCTGGCGGGCGTCCTTGTCACCGCCGGCGCCGGTGAAGCCCTGCTCGTCGCCGTAGTAGATCACCGGGTTGCCGCGGCTGAGGAACATCAGCTCGTTGGCGAGCTTGTCCTTCTTCAGCAGTTCGGCGTCGGTGGCCTTCGAGTCGTCCTGCTTCAGGAAGGTGCCGATGCGGCCCATGTCGTGGTTGCCGAGGAAGGTGACCTGCTCGTAGGCGTTGGCCTTGTCGGTCGTGTACTTGTAGTCGTCGCCGAAGACCGAGGCGAGCTTCTGGGCGCTGCCGCCCTGGGAGGCGTACGCGCGGGCCGCGTCCTGGAAGGGGAAGTCCAGGGTGGAGTCCAGGCGGCCCTCGGTGACGTAGGGCGCGGTGACGGAGGTGTCGGCGGAGTAGACCTCGCCGAACATGAAGAAGTCGTCGCGGCCCTTCTTGGCGGCGTAGGCGTCCAGCGCGGTCGCCCACTGGGTCCAGAACTCCATGTTGACGTGCTTCACGGTGTCGATCCGGAAGCCGTCGATGGCGAAGTCCTTCACCCACCGCTGGTAGATCTTCTCCATGCCTCCGACGACCTCGGGACGCTCGGTCCACAGGTCGTCGAGGCCGTTGAAGTCGCCGTAGGTGGCCGACTCGCCGGCCCAGGTGGAGTCGCCCCGGTTGTGGTACATCGCCGGGTCGTTGAGCCAGGAGGGGACCTTGAGGTTCTTCTTGGCGGCCGGGACCGTCGGGGTGCGCGGGAAGGAGCCGGCGTCCACGCGGGGGAAGCGGCGCTCGCCGTCCGCGTAGTCGGCGTCGTCGAAGGGCTTTCCGTCCTTGGTCAGGTAGGGGAAGGCGCCCTTGGAGAGGTAGTCGTAGGACTTCTCCTCGTAGTCGACGACGTCGGCGGTGTGGTTGGTGATGACGTCGAAGAAGACCTTCATGCCCTTGGCGTGGGCCTTGGAGATGAGGTTCTTCAGGTCCTGGTTGGTGCCGAAGTGCGGGTCGACCTGGGTGAAGTCGGTGATCCAGTACCCGTGGTAGCCGGCGGAGGCGTCCTTGCCGGTGCCCTGGACGGGCTGGTTCTTGAAGATGGGCGCCATCCAGATGGAGGTGGTGCCCAGCCCCTTGATGTAGTCGAGCTTCTCGGTCAGGCCCTTGAGGTCGCCGCCCTGGTAGAAGCCCTTGTCGGCGGGGTCGTAGCCGGTGGTGAGCCGCGTGCCGGTCAGACCGCCGCGGTCGTTCTTGGCGTCCCCGTTGGCGAACCGGTCCGGCAGGACGAAGTAGAACTGCTCACGCGTCAGGTCGTGGCGTGCGGCGGTCTTCGCCAGCTTCGCGTCGGACGGGGACGCGGGCGGGGCGTCGGCCCCCGCGGCGAGCGGGGGAAGCAGGGCGGCGGCGAGCGCGGTCACGGTGACGGCCGCGACCCGTCTCACTCGTGCGGTACGGCGCGTGGCAGGCACCGGCCATCTCGGTATCACAGGCGTGAGCTCCTTGCGAGTACGGCTCGTTCGGGTCCGACCCCGGCGAGACCGTAGCGCTGCCGCAAGAGTTGCGGCAAGAGTATTGAAAGTATCGGAAAGAATTTTCACGAACTGGCGCCGGACGCCGAGGCGCCCCGGGAGAAGCCTCCCGGGGCGCCTCGGCGTGTGCGCTGTCCCGTCGGATCAGTTGGCGCCGCGCGGGAACGTGCTCCGGCCGATGTGCCGGCCGCTGGCGGTTGCGCTGCCCCGAGAACGGCTGCTCAGTGCGGCCGGCCCCGTCCTGCCGTCCTTCTGGCGCAGCAGCGGCCCGCCCGCGTCGTCCGCGCAGATGGCGTCCGCGCCGACCAGCAGGCCGGCGGTCAGCGCGGCGCGTGAACGAGGTACGGACATCGGTACGGGTATCCCTTCTCGTCGACTTCTCTCGTCGAACCTTGTCGTCCGGGGCATCTTGTCGAGGCCGGACCCCTCACTGGTCTTTTCGATGCGCCAGCGACGCCAGCTCCCGGACCAACCGCTCGAGCGCGGCGACGTACGTCCGGTAGGCGTCCAGGAGGCCGGCGTCCTCCTCCCGCTCGGGGCGGATGTCGCCAAGGTCCCGGCGGAGGGACTCCGCGTCCAGGACCAGGGAATCGACGTCCGGCACCTCCCAGGCCGCCAAGCGCCCGTCGTTCACTCTGGTGGCATACCCCGCGACATGCCCGTCGAGATCCAGCAGAAGGGAATTCCAGTCGCGGAGCCTCTCCATGCGGGGATGGTCCGGATAGGGCATGGCCCTGAACTCCTGGAAGGCCTCGCGAAATGCGGTCGAATCAGTCATGCCAGGTAACTATCTTTCCCGCTTTGGTGTAGATGCCCTCGCCGCCGAACAGGCCGCCTCTGATCTTCCAGCCGTCCTCGCCGTTCTTCAGTTTCCAGGGTATGCGGTCCTTCGCATCCGTCTTGTTCCAGAGGTCTTTTGCTTCCTTGGTGTACTCGGCCAGCGTCCTTCCCTTGCCGTGCTTGTCGAGATGGTATTTCGCCGTCTCCTCGACGCTTCCGAACGTCGCCTCGTCCCATTCCTCGAGAGCGTCGGCATCGGGACCGCAGAACTTTCCGGCGTTGTGAACCAGTACCGGCGTGGCTCCCGCGAGCACGTAGTAGGTGTGGAGTTCCGCCACCGTCAGGTTGTGGACGCGCTGTTCGGGCGCGCTCCACGCCCGTGTCGCGACGACCCGGGCCTGGTCGCCCGCTGCGGTGCGCAGCCGCATTCCGGGCACGAGGTCGGCGGCGTCGAGCCAGGCGTCGCGGTCGCCCGACACCCAGAACGGATGCCCGTCGGTGGCGACCACCGAGTCCGGGCGTCCGCCGTCAGCTCCCAGGACGTCGACCCGGACCAGTTTCTTCAGGCCCTTGCCGACGATCGTTCCCTCAACGGGTTGGGCTTCCGTGCGCCCGGACAGCGGATCGGTGGCCAGTACCCGGTCGCCGGCCCGGACGTCCTCGATCGCCTTGGTGCGACGGTCGGCCATCAGGACGCGCGTGCCCGGAAGGAAGCTGTTCTTGCAGGGCGTCTTCCGGAGCACCTTCAGCCTGAGCGCGCTCAGCGCGAGGTCGTCGAGGCACCTGACCGACTTGGTCGTGAGGCACTTCTCGATCTCCTCGGCACCCACGTACCAGGCGATCAGGCGGTCGAGGTAGGTACTGGTGATGCAGCCCATGCCGCCGGCCCCGTCACCGCCGCACACCAGGAGCGTCTCGCCGGGTCTCAGCTCCCCCAGTCGGCCACCACGGTATGCGACCAGGCGCTTCTCGAGCGCCCTTCGAAGCTCCTTGTCGGAAAGTGGCTTGCTGGTCTCCTGGGACGCCTCCTCCTGGATCTGCGCCTTCAGTTCCTCGACCAGCTTGACGGCGGCGGCCCTGATGGCCTCGGACGAGGCCGCCGCGGCGGCGTCGGAGTCCTTGCCCGCGGCCACGGCGGAGAGGCCCGCCTGGTAGGCGGAGGTACTGGCCTGTGCCGCGTACCCCGAGGCGATCGTGCGGGAGTGCTGGGCGCGTTCCGCGGAGCGGGCGGCCGACTGGGCGGCCGAGTTGGCCGAGGCGGCTGCCGCGCGGGCCGTCTTCGCGGACTCGGCGGCACGCTCGGCGGACTTCTCCGCCTGGTCGGCGGAGCTGTCGGCCTCCTCGGCGTAGTTCTTCGCCAGGTTGGCGGAGTCCTCGGCCCTGTCGGCCCACTTGACGGCGTCCGCGGCGTCCTTGCGGGCCTTCGCGGCCGCTTCCTGCGCTTCGGCGGCGTCCTTCTGGGCAAGCGACGCCGACGCGTAGGCGGCCTTCAGCAGTGTGTTGACCTCGGCGATGTGCGCGGCGGCATTGCCGTCGCGCTGCCGCGCCTTGTGCAGGCCGACTTCCAGGAAGGGGCGCAGTCCGGACGCCGGTCCCGAGAGCACGGCCTGTGCCGCGGCCTGGACTTCGGGACCGCCGTTGGCCAGGGCCTGGGAGACCTCGACCCGGTCGTCGTCCTCACGGGCCCGGTACTGCCCCGTCTCCAGGAATTCGGCCACGTCGGTCGCAGTGCCGTCCAGCGCCTTGGAGGCCGCCGTCCGCACGCCCGGTCCGCCTTGGGCCATGATCTTGGCGACGGCGACCCGGTCGTCGTCCGCCTTGCCCGGGTAGGCGCGGGTGCGCAGGAACTCCCGTACCTGGTCGATCGGCTTGTCCAGCACGTCCAGGGCCGCCTGCTGCTGGGCCGGGATGTCGGTGGTGGCGGCGATGTGCGCGACACTCGCCCGGTCGTCCTGTTCGAGGGCGAGAGCCAGCCGAGTACGCACGAACTCGACCACGTCCGCGTCGGTACCGGTCACAGCCGCCTCGGCGGCGTCCCTCACCCAGGTACCGGCCGTGCCGAGCATGTTGACCGCGGCCTGCCGCCCCTTGGCGGCCGTGACGGCCGGGTCGGACGCCGCCGCAGCCTCGTCCAGCAGCGTTCGCGTATGGGTGTTGAGCTGCTGGAGACGGCCGATCTCCCACTCGGCGGCGGCCACCCGGGCCTCGTGGGCCCGGTTGGCCTCCTCGGCCGACAGGACGGCCTCGGCCTGCTGCTGGGCGAGCCGTTCGGCGTCGGCCTGGCGGGCCAGCGTCACCACTCCCGAGGCCTGCTCGGCCGCCGACAGCGCGTCGTCGGCCGCGTCGGTGGCCGCGTTCGCGGCTTCGGTGGACGCGGCGGCGGCGTCGACCGCCTTGCCCGCCTCGTCGGCCGCCTTGTCCGCCGCCTTCGCCGCGGCCTCGGCGTGCTCGGCGGCCTCATTGGCCGCGTCACGCGACTGCCGGGCCGCCTTGCCCGCCTGGTTGGCATTGGTCTGCGCGGAGTTCGCCGCGCGGGTGGCCTGGTTCGCGAGCCGCTTCGCGCGGGCTGCCGCCGCGGCGGCCTTGTCGCCCTTGGCCCCCGCCTCACCGGCCCAGCGATCGGCATCCGCGGCCGCCGCAGCGGCGGCAGCCGCGTTGGCTCCCGCGCTGGCCGCTGCTCCGGCCGCCGCCGCGGCGCTGTCCGCGGCGATACCCGCCTGGTCAGCCGCGTCCGCCGCCTTTCGCGCGCCCTTGGCGGCGTCCCGCGCCTTCTGCGCGGCCTCGCGCGCCTTCTTCGCCTGCGCGGCATCACCGGCCGCCGCACCGGCCGCGGCCCTGGCCGAGGACGCCGCGTTGCCGGCCCTGCTGGCCGCGTAGGCCGCCTGAGCAGCCGCCGTGGCGGCCACGCGGGCGGTCGCGTTCGCCGCCGCCGCCGCGGACACCGCCGTACGGGCCGCCTGGGCCGCGCGGTCGGCCGCCGCGGCCGCACGGGAGGCTGCCGCCGCCGCCTCGCCGGCCGACTCCTTGGCCTCCTTGGCCTCCTTGGCCGCGACCAGCGCCGCCTGCTTGGCCGCCTCGGTGGCGGCGTTCGCCTTGGCTGCCTCCTCCTTGGCCTCCTCGGTCAGTTTGTTGGCCTCTTTCTGCGCCTTGTCGGCGAGTTCGGCGAGCTGGGCGACAGTGAGCGTCTCCTGGTCGCGCGCCGCCGCGATCTCCCACCCGTGGTCCAGGAACTCCTGGATGTCCTCGGCGGTTCCGTCCATGGCCTGACCCGCGAGCAGCTTGACGTTCGGCCCGCCCAGGGCGATGAGGCGACCGACCTGGACCCGGTTGTCGTCCTCCAGCGCCTGGTACCGGCCTTCCTGGAGGAACGCGGTCCAGTCGTCGGCCGTGCCCTCCAGGGCCACACCGGCCGCCGCCTTCACCCCCGGCCCGCCGGTGGCCATGACCCGCGCCACCTCGACCCGTAGGTCTTCCTCGTGGGCCGGAGCGAACCCGTCGTCCAGGAAGCCGTGCAGCTGCGGGGCATCCCCGCTGAGGGCCAGGTTGGCCGCGTCCCGCACAGCCGGACCACCCCTGGCCATGACCTGGGCGACCTTGACCCGTAGGTCGTCCAGTTCCAGCCGGGGCAGGTCCTCGGCCATGAAGGTCTGGACGTCGGCGCCCGTTCCCGCCAGGACCGCTTCGGCGGCCTCGCGCACACCCGGCCCGCCGGCCTTCCACGCCTCCAGCACGTCGGATCTGGAGTAGGCCCAGGTCGCTTCGTCGCCCGCGGCAGGACGCAGATCGATACCCAGGACCATGACCAGGGCCGTCAGCGCTGCCACGACGCCGCGCCACCCGGACAGGGCTCGCAAGCCGGCATTCAACGTGTTGCTCCCTTGCTCGACCGAGGCGCCCTCGCGAGCCGGTCGGCAGGCCGATCAGAACTCGCGTCCGGTCCCGGTGGACCGCTCATGACGCCAGCCGATCTTCATCGATACTTCACACCCTTCATAGGCGCTACATAGCCAATTTCTGATCGACAGTTGCCCGAATTTGACGTTTAGCGCACCGCATACGAGGCGAGGCCCGCCGCTCCCCTCCTCGGAACGCGGCGGGCCTCCTGGCAGCGGGTTCTGCCGGGCATCAGGCCCGGGTCCACCACACCGTCGTGTCGGCCGGTACCTTCGCCTCGCCTGCCGCCTCGGTGATCTCGCCGCTGGCCAGCAGGACGCGCCCGTGCGCGGGCACCGCCACCGACTCGCCGGTGGTGTTGGCGACGCAGACGAACTCGCCGCGCCGGAAGGCGACGACGCCCTCGGGGGCGCGCAGCCACTCGACCGCATCGCCCGCGCCGAGGTCGGCGGTGGCGCGGCGGACGGCCAGGGCCTCGCGGTACAGCTCCAGGGTGGAGCCGGGCTCGCCGGTCTGCGCCTCTACGCTCAGCTCGCCCCAGCCCGCCGGCTGCGGCAGCCAGCTGCCGCCGTCGCCGAAGCCGTACGAGGAGCCCTCGCGGGTCCAGGGGATCGGGACGCGGCAGCCGTCGCGGAAGCCGTCCTGCCCGGCGCCGCGGAAGTACGCCGGGTCCTGGCGGACCTCGTCGGGCAGGTCGACGACGTCGGGGAGGCCCAGCTCCTCGCCCTGGTAGACGTAGGCCGAGCCGGGCAGGGCCAGCATCAGGAGGGTCGCGGCGCGGGCGCGGCGCAGGCCCAGGGCGCGGTCGCCGGCCAGGCGGATCTGGGTGCCGAGGCCCGCCGGGTTGGCGAAGCGGGTGGCGTGGCGGGTGACGTCGTGGTTGGAGAGGACCCAGGTGGCGGGGGCGCCGACCGGGCGCATGGCGTCCAGCGTGCGGTCGATGACCGTGCGCAGCTCCTCGGCGTCCCAGTGGGTGCCCAGGTACTGGAAGTTGAACGCCTGGTGCAGCTCGTCGGGGCGGACGTAGTTGGCGGTGCGCTCGACGGTCGGGGTCCAGGCCTCGGCGACAAAAATGCGCTCGCCGCTGTACTCGTCGAGGATCAGCCGCCACTGGCGGTAGATGTCGTGGACGCCGTCCTGGTCAAAGAACGGCATGACATCGTTGCCCAGCAGCTTCAGCTGCTCGTGGGATCCCAGGTCGGGCAGGCCCTCGGCCTTCACCATGCCGTGGGCGACGTCGATGCGGAAGCCGTCCACGCCCATGTCGAGCCAGAACCGCAGGATGGAGCGGAACTCGTCGCCGACGGCCGGGTGCTCCCAGTTGAAGTCGGGCTGCTCGGGCGCGAACAGGTGCAGGTACCACTCCCCCGGTGTGCCGTCGGGCTCGGTGACCCGGGTCCAGGCGGGGCCGCCGAAGATGGACTCCCAGTCGTTGGGGGGCAGTTCGCCGTTCTTCCCCTTGCCTGGGCGGAAGTGGTAGCGGTCCCGGGAGGGGGAGCCGGGGCCCTCGGCGAGGGCGCGCTTGAACCACTCGTACTGGTCGGAGGAGTGGTTGGGCACCAGGTCGACGATGATGCGCAGGCCCAGCGCGTGGGCGTCGCGGATCAGCGCGTCGGCGTCCAGGAGGGTGCCGAACATGGGGTCGACGGCCCGGTAGTCGGCGACGTCGTAGCCGGCGTCGGCCTGCGGGGAGGCGTAGAAGGGGCTGAGCCACACGGCGTCCACGCCCAGGTCGCGCAGGTACGGCAGGCGGGTGCGGACACCCTCCAGGTCGCCCATGCCATCGCCGTTGCTGTCGGCGAAGCTGCGCGGGTACACCTGGTAGATGACCGCGTCCCGCCACCAGTCGTGGCGCTCGGAGACGGTGGCGACGGCGGAGGTGGGGGCCGGTGCGGCGGAAGGCTGCTGGCTCATGTCGTCCTTGGTACGTAGCGAAACGGAGCGGAACGGAGTGGAGGCGTCGGTGGCGGAAGGGGCGGCCGGCCGCGGTGCTGCGGGGCCGGATGGGCACCGCGGCCGGACGTTTTCCGGGTCGGGCGGCGGTCAGCCCTTCGTGCCGCCCGCGGTGAGGCCGGTCACCAGGTTCTTCTGCACGAGGTAGAAGAACGCGGAGACGGGTATCGCGACGAGCACGGCAGTGGCCGCCATCAGGTTGCGCTGGGCGTCGTGCTCGCTGACGAAGCTCTGGAGTCCGACGGCGAAGGTGTACTTCGTGTCGCTCAGCATGAACGTCGAGGCGAAGGCGACCTCGCCGAAGGCGGTGATGAAGCTGTAGAAGCCGGCGACCGCGAGGCCCGGCCGGGCCAGCGGCAGGATCAGCCGGAAGAAGGTGCCGAACGGGGTCAGCCCGTCCACCCGCCCGGCCTCGTCGATCTCGAACGGGATGGTGTCGAAGTAGCCCTTGAGCAGCCAGGCGCAGTACGGCACCGCGGTCGAGCAGTAGACGAGGATCAGGCCGAAGTAGTTGTCGATGAGCTGGAGCTTCGACAGGATCTGGTACATCGGCACGATCAGGACCGCGATGGGGAACATCTGCGTGACCAGCAGGACCCACATGAGCTTCTTGTAGCCCGGGAAGCGCATCCGCGAGACCGCGTAGCCGGTCGTCGCGGCGACCATGACGCCGATGACCGTGGTGCCCAGCGAGACGATCAGCGAGCTCTTCAGCCAGTCGAAGAAGTTGGTGTCCTGGAGCACGAACGCGTAGTTGTCGAAGGTCATCTTCGACCAGATGCGTCCGGGGTGCAGATAGTCGTTCTTGTCCGGGCCGAGGGACAGGTAGACCAGCCAGGCGACCGGGAAGAGCGCGACGAGGCTCGCGAGGGTCAGCACGCCGTGGGAGGCGAGGGACGCGGCGCGGCTGCGTTCGCCGCGGCCGCGGACCTTGCGCGGCGGCGCGGTGGACGCGGTGACCTGCTCGGCGGGGGCCTTGGTGGGCGCGGTGCTTGTACTCATGGCGGCTCCTGCCTCAGTTCGCGAGCTGCTGCTCATTGCGGTTCAGCCAGCGGCGGTAGAAGGAGGTGAAGACGATCAGGATGGCCAGCAGCAGGATGCCGTAGGCCGCGGACTGCGCGAAGTCGCGCGGCTGCTGTCCGAAGCCGAGCTGGTACGCCCAGGTGACGAGGATCTGCGCGTCGGGGGCGGTGTTGCCGAACAGCAGGAAGATCACGGCGAACTGGTTGAAGGTCCAGATGATGCCGAGCAGGACGACCGTGGAGCTGACCGAGCGCAGACCGGGGAGCGTGACGTAGCGGAAGCGCTGCCAGGCGTTGGCGCCGTCCATCTCGGAGGCCTCGTAGAGGCTGTTGTCGATGGACTGGAGGCCGCCGAGGAGCGAGACCATCATGAACGGCACGCCGCACCAGGTGTTGACCATGATCGCGGAGAAGCGCTGCCAGAAGGTGTCCTCCAGCCACGCCGGCGTCGGCAGGTGCAGCCAGTCCAGGGCGGAGTTGATGATGCCCTGGTCGGCGAGCATGAAGCGCCAGCCGAAGACGGTGACGAAGGTGGGCACGGCCCAGGGCAGGACGAGGATCAGCCGGTAGAAGGTGCGGCCGCGCAGCTTCTGGTTGAGCAGCAGGGCGAGCCCGAGGCCGATGAAGAAGTGCAGGCCGACGCAGACCGCCGTCCACACGATGGTCCAGATGAAGTGCGACCAGAAGCGGTCGTAGGCCGTCGGGCCCCACAGGATGTCGGCGTAGTTGTCCAGGCCGATGAACTTGTAGGTGGCCTCGATCTCGTTGACGCCGATGGTGCGCCCGCTGTTGAGGCTGTTGGCGTCGGTGAGGGTGAGGTAGAGGCCGTAGCCCAGCGGGTACAGCACGAGGACGCCGATCACGACGGCCACCGGCGTGATCATGGCGTAGGCGTACCAGTGCTTCTGGTAGCCGTCTTTCAGACGCCGGCCGAGGCCGGGCCGCGGGGTGCGGTCACCGCGGCGCTTGCCGGTCGCGCGGTCGATGGCGACTGTCATGGTTCGACACCTTCGGGAGCGATCAACGGGAGGATCGGAAGTTCAGGGGCGCGGCGCACGGCCGGTGACCGCCGGGCCCCTCCCCCAGTGCGGGGGCCCGGCGGTCGGCTGGACCTACTTGCTGAAGTCCGGCACCAGCTTGGCGATCGCGGTCTCGGCGTCGCCCAGCCCCTCGTCCAGGGACTTCTTGCCGCCGGCGATCTGGGGCAGCTCGTCGTCCAGCGGCGTCCACAGGGAGCTGTACTCGGGCAGCGCCGGGCGCGGCTGGGCGGCGGGCAGGACCGTCTGGAAGCCGGCGATGCCCGGGTCGGCCTTGACCTTGTCGGTGTAGGCGTCGTCGCGGGTCGGCAGCGTGGAGTTCTTCAGGGCGACGGTCTCCTGGGACTTCGCCGAGGTCATGAAGTTCACGAACTTCAGCGCCGCCTCCTGGTGGGCCTTGTCCGAGCCGGCGTAGACCGACAGGTTGTGGCCGCCGGTCGGGGCGCCCGCCTTGCCGGTGGAGCCGGCCGGGACGGTGGCGATGCCGAGGTTGGCCTTGTCCTTGAACGCCGTGCCCTTGTAGAAGTTGGTGATCTCCCACGGGCCCTGGATGATCGAGGCGACCTTGCCGCTGACGAACGCCTCCTGGATGTGGGCGTAGGCGTCCGCGGTGGTGTCGGCCTTGTGCAGGCCCTTGCCGTTGAAGAGGCTCAGCCAGGTGCCGTAGCCCTTCTTCGCCTCGGCGGCGTTGACGGTGACCTTCTTGGCGTCGGCGTCGACCGTGTCGGTGCCCTCGCCATACAGGAAAGGCTGCGCGTAGTAGCCGGCCGTGGAGGCCCAGTAGCCGTCGACGCCGGTCTTGTCCTTGATGGTGGCGGCGGCCTTCTTCAGGTCGTCCCAGGTCTTGGGAGCCTCGACGCCGGCCTTCTCGAAGAGCGCCTTGTTGTAGACGAAGGCGAGGGTGTCGGTGACCAGCGGGACGCCGTAGGTCTTGCCCTCGTACTTGGCCTGCTCGATCAGGTTGGGCTGGAACTTGTCCTGCTCGGCGAGGGCCTCGGTGCCGTCCAGCGGCAGGAAGAAGCCCTTCTTGGCGAAGGCGGGCGTCCAGCCGACCTCGGAGCGCAGCACGTCCGGGGCGCCCTTGGATCCCGCGGCGGTGTCGAACTTGTTCTGCGCCTGGTCGAACGGCACGTTGACGAAGTTGACCTTGACGCCCTTGTTGGCGGCCTCGAACTCCTTGACCAGGGCCTTGTAGGTCGGCGCCTCGTTGGTCGCGTTGGAGGTGTCCCAGTAAGTGATGGTGACCGGTCCGCCCGACTCGCTGTCGCCGCCGTCGTCTCCGCCGCACGCCGTCGCCGCCAGGGCGAGGGACGCCACCAGCGCGGTGGCCGCTATGCCACGCCGCATGAGTTCTCCTTGAGGGTGAAAGCCCGTGTGGTGCAGGGTGCGGGCCCGTCCGCCGCTCCTGCCGACCGCCGACCGCTTCGTTGCTGCCGTCGGGCGACGTGAACGTAACAGCGTTGAAAGCCCGGCGAAAGGTCTTGCTGCAAAAATGTGCAAGAGATCTCCGAAGTTATCCGTGCGTGACCTCTCGGCGACCGTCATGAGACGCTTGTTTACGGGGCCCGAGCGGTATCGGGCGGGTTGTGCAAGACTCTGCAAGCTCTTGCCGCCACTTTCTCGAGGGAGCGCGATGACGCAGCAGCCCGCGCCGGGCCGTCCGACGGGCCGTCCAACCGGCCGCCCACGGCGCCCGATCGGTGTGCAAGGCAGCGGCCGACAGGTACAGTCCACCCCTGTGACCACACGGCTTGCCGACATCGCCGCCCAGGCGGGGGTGAGCGAAGCGACCGTCAGCCGCGTCCTCAACGGGAAGCCGGGCGTCGCCGCCACCACCCGCCAGTCCGTGCTCGCCGCCCTCGACGTGCTGGGCTACGAGCGCCCCGTGCGGCTGCGGCAGCGCAGCGAGGGCCTGGTGGGCCTGATCACCCCGGAGCTGGAGAACCCGATATTCCCGGCGCTGGCCCAGGTCATCGGGCAGGCGCTGACCCGCCAGGGCTACACGCCGGTCCTCGCCACCCAGACGC
Source organism: Streptomyces sp. NPDC001599 (assembly GCF_042893535.1). NCBI lineage: Bacteria > Bacillati > Actinomycetota > Actinomycetes > Kitasatosporales > Streptomycetaceae > Streptomyces > Streptomyces sp. NPDC001599. The sequence continues at coordinate 513,184 of NZ_JBIAVA010000001.1, read as the reverse complement.
CGGGCGGCTCCACGGAGGACGAGCTGACCGAGATGCTGGTCGACCGCGGGGTGGCCGGCATCATCTACGTCTCGGGGCTGCACGCCGACACCACCGCCGACATGCAGCGCTACGAGCGGCTGCGCGCGCAGGGCGTGCCCTTCGTCCTGGTCGACGGCTTCTCGTCGCAGGTGCAGGCGCCGTTCATCTCCCCCGACGACCGGGCCGCGATGAGCCTCGCCGTCACCCACCTCGTCTCGCTCGGCCACACCCGGATCGGACTGGCCCTCGGGCCGAAGCGGTTCGTGCCGGTGCAGCGCAAGATCGAGGGCTTCGTACGCACCGTCCAGGACCAGTTGGGGCTGAGTGCCGAGACGGTGGAGAAGGAGCTGGTCCAGCACTCGCTGTACACGCTGGAGGGCGGCCAGGCGGCGGCCTCCGCGCTCATCGGGCGGGACTGCACGGCGGTGGTCTGCGCCAGCGACATGATGGCGCTGGGCGCGATACGCGCGGCCCGGCAGCTGGGCCTGGACGTGCCCAAGGACGTCTCGGTCGTCGGCTTCGACGACTCGCCGCTGATCGCCTTCACCGACCCGCCGCTCACCACGGTCCGCAAGCCGGTCCCGGCGATGGGTCAGGCGGCGGTGCGCACGCTCCTCGAGGAGATCGGCGGGACGCCCGCGCCGCACAGCGAGTTCGTGTTCATGCCGGAGCTGGTGGTGCGCGGCTCCACGGCGTCGGCGCCGGGCGAGCGCGGCCGCCCCTGACCCTCGTGCGGGGCGCGGCTCCGGGGCGGATGCGGGTCGGATCCACCTGAGGGATGATCGGTGGAAGAAGGCTTTTCTGGCAGACTTCATGCCTATGGGTGACGCGACCGTGAGGACTCGGGAACGCCAGGAGGACAGCGTTCCACACCCCGTCACTGGGACGACGGGGAAGAGCCTCCTGTCCCGGCTCCGCACCCCGCGCCGACCGCGCCTGTGGTTCGAGATCCTGCTGATCGCGCTCAGCTACTGGACGTACTCCCTCGTCCGCAACGCGGTGCCGGAACAGCGGACCGCGGCGCTGCGCAACGCCGACTGGATCTGGCGCGTCGAGCAGCAACTGGGCATCGCCGTCGAGGAGTCCGTCAACCACGCCGTCAACTCGGTGACTTGGCTGGTCGTGGGCATGAACTACTACTACGCCACGCTGCACTTCGTGGTGACTCTGGGTGTCCTGGTGTGGCTCTTCCGCAGCCATCCCGGCCGTTACGCGGCGACCCGGCTGGTGCTCTTCGCGACCACGGGTGTCGCCCTCGTCGGCTACTACCTGTACCCGCTGGCCCCGCCCCGGCTGATGAACGGCGGGCACTTCGTCGACACGGTGATGGTCCACCAGACGTGGGGGTCGATGGCGTCCGGGGACCTGAAGAACATGTCCAACCAGTACGCCGCGATGCCCTCGATGCACATCGGGTGGTCGGTGTGGTGCGGGCTGACGATCTTCGCGCTGGCGTCGGTGCCGTGGGTGCGGGTGCTGGGGCTGGTGTATCCGGCGCTGACGCTGGTGGTGATCGTGGCGACGGCGAACCACTTCTGGCTGGACGCGGTGGGGGGTGTGGCGTGCCTGGCGTTCGGGTACGGGGTGGCTTACGTCTGGTACGGGAGCCTGCCGTACCGGTTGCCTCGCATGGTGCCGGTCGCTGCGCGGCGGCGGAGGGTGTGGTTGCCCGGGCGGGCTTGAGGGTGCGGGGCGTGTACGGGGGGAGGGGTCGCGAACCGGCGCCGGCCGGGTGCCGCTGCGCCCACCCGTGCCGCCCCAGCGGCACGACTGCCCGCAGCTACGACGGCAGCCGTTACGTGTAGAACAGTTCCTCCACCACCGTCCGTGCCCTTCGGGCCGTGCGGCGGTATTCGTCGAGCATGTCGCCCGCGTGGCCCGAGCCGTGGCCCAGGTAGCGGCCGACGGCCGCCAGCTCGCGCGGGTCGGTGGGGAAGGTGTCGCCGGCCCGTCCGCGGACCAGCATCACCGCGTTGCGGACCCGGGTCGCCAGCACCCACGCCTCGTCGAGGGTTGCGGTGTGCTCCTCCGAGATCAGCCCGGCGTCGCGGGCGGCGGCCAGCGCCGTGCGCGTCCGGGTGGTGCGCAGCCCGGCGATCTCGTGGCCGTGCCGCAGCTGGAGCAGCTGCACGGTCCACTCCACGTCGGAGAGACCGCCCGGCCCCAGTTTGGCGTGCAGCTTGGGGTCGGCCCCGCGCGGCAGCCGCTCGGACTCCATGCGGGCCTTGAGCCGCCGGATCTCCCGTACGGCGTCCTCCTCCAGTCCGCCCGCCGGGTACCGCAGGGGGTCGATCAGCTCGATGAAGCGCCGCCCCAGCTCCTCGTCCCCGGCGACGAACTCGGCCCGCAGCAGGGCGTGCGACTCCCACCCCAGCGACCAGCGCCGGTAGTAGGCCTCGTAGGACTTCAGGGTCCGCACCAGCGGCCCCGACCTGCCCTCGGGCCGCAGGTCGGCGTCGATCAGCAGCGGCGGGTCGGCGCTCGGCACCTGGAGCAGGCGGCGCATCTCGGAGACGACCTTGTTGGCGGCGTCGCCCGCCTCGCGCTCGTCCACGCCGTCGCGGGGCTCGTGCACGAACAGCACGTCCGCGTCCGAGCCGTAGCCCAGCTCGTGTCCGCCGAAGCGGCCCATGGCGATGATCGCGAACCGGGTCGGCAGGACGTCGCCCCACTTGTCCCGCACGACCGCCCGCAGCGTGCCCGCGAGCGTCGCCGCCGTCAGGTCGGACACGGCGCCGCCGACCAGGTCCACCAGGGCACCCTGGTCGGCCTCGACGGGCTGGGACTCGGTGCCGTAGGAGCCGACGATGTCCGCGGCGGCCGTGCGGAACAGCTCCCGGCGCCGTACGCCGCGCACGGCGGTGACGGCCTGTACGGCGTCGTCGGCGCGGCGGACCGCGGCGAGGGTCTCCTGCTCCAGCTGGGCCCGGCCGCGCGGCCGCAGTCCCCCGGCGACGCCGTCCCCGAGCAGCGCGACGGCCTCCGGGGCCCGCATCAGCAGGTCGGGGGCGAGCCGCCCGGCGGAGAGCACCCGGGCGAGGTTCTCGGCGGCGGCGCCCTCGTCGCGCAGCAGCCTGAGGTACCAGGGTGTGGTGCCGAGCGCGTCGGAGACCTTGCGGAAGTTGAGCAGTCCGGTGTCCGGGTCGGCGGAGTCGGCGAACCAGCCGAGCAGTACGGGCAGCAGGGTGCGCTGGATGGCCGCCTTGCGGGTGACGCCGGACGCCAGCGCCTCCAGGTGCCGCAGGGCGGCGGCCGGGTCGGCGTAGCCGAGGGCGACCAGGCGTTCCCGGGCGGCCTCGGGGCTGAGCCGGGCCTCGCCGGGGGCGAGCTGGGCGACGGCGTCGAGCAGCGGCCGGTAGAACAGCTTCTCGTGCAGCCGTCGGACGACGGCCGCGTGCCGCCGCCAGGCCCGCAGCAGCCCGGTCACCGGGTCGTTGCGCAGGCCCAGGGAGCGCCCCATGCGGCGCAGGTCGGCCTCCTCCTCGGGCACGAGGTGGGTGCGGCGCAGCCGGTGCAGCTGGATGCGGTGCTCCATGGAGCGCAGGAAGCGGTACGCCTCGTCGAGCTGCGCGGCGTCGGTCCGGCCGACGTAGCCGCCCGCGGCGAGGGCCGCCAGGGCGTCCAGCGTCGTGCCGCTGTGCAGGGAGGTGTCCGCCCGTCCGTGCACCAGTTGGAGGAGCTGCACGGCGAACTCGACGTCCCTGAGGCCGCCGGGCCCGAGCTTGAGCTGCCGGTCGACCTCGGTGACGGGGATGTTCTCCACCACCCGGCGGCGCATCTTCTGCACGTCCGGGACGAAGTTCTCGCGGTCGGCGGCCTGCCACACCAGGGGCTGGAGGGCGGCGACGTACTCGGCGCCGAGCCCGGGGTCGCCTGCCACCGGGCGGGCCTTGAGCAGCGCCTGGAACTCCCAGGTCTTGGCCCAGCGCTGGTAGTAGGCGACGTGGCTGCTGAGGGTGCGCACCAGGGGGCCGTTGCGGCCCTCGGGGCGGAGGTTGGCGTCGACGGGCCAGATGGAGCCCTCGACGGTGGTCTCGGAGCAGATCCGCATCATGTGCGCGGCGAGCGAGGTCGCGGCCCGCATCGCCTTGGCCTCGTCGGCGTCGGGGCCCGTGTCCGCCGCCTCCCCCACGAAGATGACGTCGACGTCGGAGACGTAGTTCAGCTCGTGTCCGCCGCACTTGCCCATCGCGATCACCGCGAGCCTGCACCGCGCGGCGTCCTCGGGCGCGGCGGCCTCGGCGAGGGCCAGGGCGGCGCGCAGGGTGGCGGTGGCGAGGTCGGCCAGCTCGGCGGCGGTCTCCGCGACGTCGATGGTGCCGCACACGTCGCGGGCGGCGATGGACAGCAGGCAGCGCCGGTAGGCGACGCGCAGGGAGACCGGGTCGGTGGCCTCGGCGAGCCCCCGCTCGAACTCCTCGACGCCGCGGTGCAGGTCGCGCGGCTCGTACGTGACGAGGGCCTGCCAGTCCCCGGCGTGCCGGGCGAGGTGGTCGGCGAGCGCCTCGGAGGCCCCGAGCACACCGAGGAGACGGTCGCGCAGCGGCTTGGCCGCTATCAGGGTGTCCAGCAGCTCCTGGCGGGCGGTGGCCTCGGGCTGCGCCTCCAGGAGCCGTACCAGTCCGTGCAGGGCGAGGTCCGGGTCGGCGGTGGCGCCCAGCGCCTCGAGGAGGACGGGATCGGCGCGCAGCTCGGCCAGCTCGGCCCCGTCCAGCAGCCGCTCGGCGGCCGAGGGATCGGTGAAACCGTGCCGCAGCAGTCGCGTGAAGGTACTGCTCCTGCGCCCCGGCGCCGTCATCTCGGCCTCCTGTCGGACAGTGGGGCACACGGGCCCGGGTGGGATCAAGGTCGTACGGGCTGAGCGTAACCGGGGAACGGCGTGCGGGCGCCGGGACGTAGCGCTCCCGCTTTCCGGTGGACCGTCCCAGACTCGTACGATATCTTGTACAAGCCGAGGAAGGGAGGCACTGGTATGTCCATCACCGCCAGCGAAGCCCGTCAGAATCTGTTCCCGCTGATAGAGCAGGTCAACGAGGACCACGCCCCGGTGCACATCACCTCCCGCAAGGGGAACGCCGTGCTGATGTCCGAGGAGGACTTCACGGCGTGGACGGAGACGGTGCATCTCCTGCGCTCGCCGCGGAACGCACGCCGGCTGCTCGACTCCATCGCGGAGGCCGAGGCGGGCGACGCACGGCAGCGTGAGCTGATCGACCCGGACGCGGAGCGGGCGTGAGGATCACTTTCACGTCCCACGGCTGGGAGGACTACGTCCACTGGGCCGAGAGCGACCGGAAGGTGACCAAGCGGATCAACAGACTGATCGCCGACATCGCCCGTGACCCGTTCAAGGGCATCGGCAAGCCGGAGCCGCTCAAGGGCGACCTGTCCGGCTACTGGTCACGGCGCATCGACGACACGCACCGTCTTGTGTACAAGCCCACCGACGACCTGCTGGTCATCGTCCAGGCGCGCTACCACTACTGACGAAAGCCGAAGGAGTCACGCCATGGACTTCACGCTCGAAGTCATCCCGCTCCCCGTAAGCGACATCGACCGCGCCCGGGACTTCTACCGCGACAAGGTCGGCTTCCACGTCGACATCGACCAGGAGGTCATGCCGGGCATGCGGATCGTCCAGCTGACGCCCCCGGGCTCCGGCTGTTCGGTCGCCCTCGGCGACGCCATCTGGGACATGGCCCAGGGTCAGACCCGGCCGGAGCCGGGCTCGTACCAGGGCCTCCAGCTCTGCGTCGCCGACATCAAGGCGGCCCACGCGGAGCTGACCGCCCGTGGTCTGGAGGTCTCGGAGCCGGTGCAGTACTCCCCGGACGACGGCGCCACCTTCATGTACTTCACGGACCCGGACGGCAACGGCTGGGCGATCCAGGAGTACCGGCGCCGGGTGGCGGAGCCGCTGCACAAGGTGCTGGCCGACCTCAAGCGCGAGGGCTGACCGGCCCCGCCGCCCCGGCCGGCCGCCTCACCCGCGCTCCCGCCAGCGGTTGGTGACCGGCAGGCGGCGGTCCTTGCCGAAGCCCTTGGGCGAGATCTTGGTGCCCGGCGGGTACTGCCGCCGCTTGTACTCGGCGGTGTCCACCATGCGCAGCGTCCGCGTCACCAGCTCCCGGTCGTACCCGGCGGCCACGATCTCGTCCGCGCCCCGGTCCCGGTCGACGTACAGGGCGAGGATCGCGTCCAGCACCGGGTAGTCCGGCAGCGAGTCCGTGTCGACCTGGCCCGGGCGCAGCTCCGCGCTCGGCGGCTTGGTGATCGAGTTCTCCGGGATCGGCGGAGTGCGGCCGCGGTCCCGGGCCGCGCGGTTGCGCCACTCGGCGAGCCGGAAGACCGACGTCTTGTACACGTCCTTGATGGGCCCATACGCGCCCACCGAGTCGCCGTACAGCGTCGAGTAGCCGACCGCCAGCTCCGACTTGTTGCCGGGGGCCAGCACGAGGTGGCCCTCCTGGTTGGAGAGCGCCATCAGCAGGGTGCCGCGCAGGCGGGACTGGAGGTTCTCCTCCGCCAGGCCGGTCAGCTCCAGCGCGCCCGTGTACGCGTCGAACATCGGCTCGATGGACACGGTGCGGAAGTGGAGACCGGTGCGCCGGGCCAGCTCGGCCGCGTCGTCCCTGGAGTGCCCGGAGGAGTACTTGGAGGGCATCGAGACGCCGTACACGTGCTCCGCGCCGAGCGCGTCGCAGGCGATCGACGCGACCAGCGCGGAGTCGATGCCGCCGGACAGCCCGATCAGCACCGAGCGGAAGCCGTTCTTCACGACGTACGCGCGCAGGCCGGTGACGAGGGCCGAGTAGACCTCCTCGTCGTCGTCCAGCGGCTCGGCGTGCCCGCCGGACAGCCACGGCCCGGCGGCGGGTTCGGGCACCGGCTGCTCGGAGAGCACCGCCCGGTCGATGCGCAGTCCGTCGTCCACCACGCCTGTGGGCGGTTCCGCCTCGGCGGCGGGCAGGTCGAGGTCCAGCACCAGGCAGCCCTCGGTGAACTGCGGCGCCCGGGCCAGCACCGTCCCGTCCCGGTCGACGACGATCGAGTCGCCGTCGAAGACCAGCTCGTCCTGCCCGCCGGTCATGGCGAGGTAGGCGGTGGTGCAACCGGCCTCCTGGGCGCGTTTGCGCACCAGCTCCAGCCGGGTGTCGTCCTTGTCCCGCTCGTACGGGGAGGCGTTGACGGAGAGCAGCAGCCCGGCCCGCGCCGAGCGGGCGGCCGGCACCCGGCCGCCGTCCTGCCACAGGTCCTCGCAGACGGCCAGCGCCACGTCCACGCCGCGCACCCGCACCACGGGCAGGGTGTCGCCGGGCACGAAGTAACGGAACTCGTCGAAGACGCCGTAGTTCGGCAGGTGGTGCTTGGCGAGGCTGAGCGCCACCTCGCCGCCGTACAGCACGGCCGCCGCGTTCTGCGGGGCGCCGGCGGGCTGGCCGTACCTCGGCCGGGCCGTCGCCGAACGGTCGAGGTAACCGACGACCACGGGGACTCCGCCGAGCCCCTCGTCCGCCAGCCGCGCCGCGAGCGAGCGCAGGGCGGCGCGGGATGCCTCGACGAAGGACGCCCTGAGGGCCAGGTCCTCCACCGGGTACCCGGTGAGCATCATCTCCGGGAACGCCACCAGGTGCGCTCCCTGCCCGGCCGAGTGCCGGGTCCAGCGCAGGACCGACTCGGCGTTGCCGTCGATGTCGCCGACGGTGGAGTCGATCTGGTTGAGGGCGAGGCGTAGTCGAGGCACGCGTCCACTGTAATCGTCAGAACGACGCGATGGGGCGACGGACGTGTTACCGCGTCATGTCCGAAACCTCACGCCAGCCGCTTCACGCCAGTCACTTCACGCCGGCCGCTTCACGCCCGGGGCTTCGCGCCCCGCTCGGCCAGCAGGTCGGCCATCAGCCGGATCTCCGACTCCTGCGACTCCACCATCCCGCGGGCCAGCCGCTTCTCCACGCCGACCGTGCACCTGTCGACGCACCCCTGCGCCATGTGGACGCCGCCCTTGTGGTGCTCGGTCATCAGCTGGAGGTAGTAGACCTCGGCCTGCTTCCCGTCCAGCGTCCCGAGCTTCTTCATCTCGGCGTCGGTGGCCATCCCCGGCATCAGCGACCCCTCACCGGCCGAGGGCGCGTCGCCCATGCCCATCCAGGTCATCGGCGGGTCGGACGACACCTTGGGCAGCGCCCACAGGTCGAGCCAGCCGATCATCATGCCGCGCTGGTTGGCCTGGGTCTGCGCGATGTCGTACGCGAGCCGCCGCACCTCCTCGTCGTCGGTGCGGTCGCGCACGATGTACGACATCTCCACGGCCTGCTGGTGGTGGACCGACATGTCCCGGGCGAAACCGGCGTCCGCGGAGTCGGCGGCCGGGGTCCTGCCGCCGCCGTCGTCCCCGGCGACCGCGTAGGTGATCCCGCCGGCCGCGACGAGGACCGCGGTCGCGGCCCCCGCGATCCAGCCGGCCCGTTTCGGGGTCACTGGGACAGCCCGTTGGTGCACGCGGCCCCCGGCTCGGGGGTCTGCTGTCCCTGCACGAACTTCTCGAAGAACTTGTCCACGTTCGGGTCGTCGGCGCCGGTCACCGTGCGCTGGTGCCCCCACGCGGACAGCATGATCGGGTCCTTCTGCTTGTCGTCGGGGCTCATCAGCGAGTACGGCGTCTTCTTGACCTTGGCGGCCAGCTTCGCGACGTCGGCCTCGGGCGCCTTGTCGGTGTACGTCACCCAGACGGCACCGTGCTCCAGCGAGTGCACGGCGTTCTCGTTGTTCAGCGGCTTGGTGTAGACGTCGCCGTTGCAGTTCATCCAGACCTGGTTGTGGTCGCCGCCGACGGGGGGCTCGACGGGGTAGGTCACCTTCTTGGTGACGTGGTTGCGTCCCAGGTCGCCCTTCCAGGTCCGTACGCCGTCCGCGCCGGTCTCGAACTTGCCCGAGGTCTTGCCGTCGGACGCCGTGTCGCCGGAGGAGTCGTCGGACTGCGACCGGACGAGGAGGACGCCGCCGACGACGAGACCGGCGACGACCACGGTGCTGAGCGTGATCGTGAGGATCCGGTTCCGGCGGTTGCGGGCCTCCTCGGCACGCCGCATCTCGGCTATGCGGGCCTGTCGCGCCGTGTTGCTGCTCTTCTTGGCGGAACCCATGGGGTGTTGCCCTTCTGGGAAGGAATCTGGGGAACGGACGACCGTGAGGTCCGCTGATCGTAATGGCGCGGGGCCCGTCCTTCGTAGGGCGGGCACAGGATCTGTCCCGGCCGGATCCCCGGAATGGCCCGATCGAACAGGTGGCCTCTACGCTGCGGTCACGGGGTGGGCCGGCCGACGGAGGTCCGCAACGCACACGTAACGGCGCTGTGGTGTGATGCTCAAGTGCCCGACCGCCTCCCGCCGTACCGGAGACAGGCGGCCTGACCAGCAAGGATGGGGAAGCGGAAGATGGACAAGCAGCAGGAGTTCGTGATCCGGACGCTGGAGGAGCGCGACATCCGGTTCGTACGCCTGTGGTTCACGGACGTGCTGGGCTTCCTCAAGTCCGTCGCCGTGGCCCCGGCCGAGCTGGAGCAGGCCTTCGACGAGGGCATCGGTTTCGACGGCTCCGCGATCGAGGGCTTCGCCCGGGTCTACGAGTCCGACATGATCGCCAAGCCGGACCCGTCGACCTTCCAGGTCCTGCCGTGGCGCGCGGAGGCCCCCGGCACGGCCCGCATGTTCTGCGACATCCTCATGCCGGACGGCTCGCCGTCCTTCGCGGACCCGCGCTACGTCCTCAAGCGCGCCCTGGCCCGCACCTCGGACCTGGGCTTCACCTTCTACACCCACCCCGAGATCGAGTTCTTCCTCCTGAAGGACAAGCCGGTCGACGGCTCGGTCCCGACCCCCGCCGACAACTCCGGCTACTTCGACCACACCCCGCAGAACATCGGCATGGACTTCCGCCGCCAGGCGATCACCATGCTGGAGTCGATGGGCATCTCGGTGGAGTTCTCCCACCACGAGGGCGCCCCCGGCCAGCAGGAGATCGACCTGCGCTACGCGGACGCGCTCTCCACGGCCGACAACGTCATGACCTTCCGCCTGGTCATGAAGCAGGTCGCCCTGGAGCAGGGCCTCCAGGCCACCTTCATGCCGAAGCCGTTCTCGGAGTACCCGGGCTCGGGCATGCACACCCACCTCTCCCTCTTCGAGGGCGACCGCAACGCGTTCTACGAGTCCGGCGCCGAGTACCAGCTCTCCAAGGTGGGCCGCTCGTTCATCGCGGGCCTGCTCCGCCACGCCGCCGAGATCTCCGCGGTCACCAACCAGTGGGTGAACTCCTACAAGCGCATCTGGGGCGGCACCGAGCGCACCGCCGGCGCGGGCGGCGAGGCCCCCTCCTACATCTGCTGGGGCCACAACAACCGCTCGGCCCTGGTCCGCGTCCCGATGTACAAGCCCGGCAAGACCGGCTCGGCCCGCGTCGAGGTCCGCTCCATCGACTCCGGCGCCAACCCGTACCTGACCTACGCCGTCCTCCTCGCCGCCGGTCTGAAGGGCATCGAGGAGGGCTACGAACTCCCGCCGGGCGCCGAGGACGACGTCTGGGCCCTCTCCGACGCGGAGCGCCGCGCCCTGGGCATCGAGCCCCTCCCCCAGAACCTGGGCGAGGCCCTCGCCCTGATGGAACGCAGCGACCTGGTCGCCGAGACCCTCGGCGAACACGTCTTCGACTTCTTCCTCCGCAACAAGCGGCAGGAGTGGGAGGAGTACCGCTCCCAGGTCACCGCGTTCGAGCTGCGGAAGTCGCTGCCGGTGCTGTAGGGCGGGCTTCGGCTACAAGGTGGAGTGGGTTGACAGACCGCGACGGCCTGCCCACGCGGCGCGGGACGTCAGACCTTTCCGATGCCGAGCGTGGTGTCGCGCGGCAGCATCCCCGAGCCCAGGACCTCGAGCCAGACGGGCCCGAGGAGGTCGGCGAGTCTCGCGGTGTCCTGGTCGCCGAGGCTCCGCCAGGGAGCGGCGGCCAGTTCGTCGGTGCGGCGCTCGATCTCGGCACGCAGGGCACGGCCCGCGTCGGTCGCGGAGTCGTCGGCGTTCAGCAGTCCCCGTACGAGCAACCGTTCGCGGGCGGCCGCCCACTCGTGCTCGGTCCAGCCGCGGCTCGCGAAGACGTGGGCCGGCGCCGCGCCGATCGCGGCGAACGACACCAGCGCCTCGACCGGGTCGAGGTCCGCGGTCAAAAGCGCGGCGAGATGACCGTCGCCGCGGTGCTCGCGCAGGATCGTCGCGGCCTGCCACAGCACGAGGTGCGGTTCCTGCGGCCACGGCAGCCCGGCGTTGGCGGCGGCGAGCGGGCGGCCCGCGGTAGGCGCGGCCTCCGCCGCCCGACGGGCGAGTGCCGCGGCCTCGGCGACCTCGGGGCTGTCCGTCCGCGCGCCGAGGAGCGCTCGGTACGCCCGGTCGACACCGCGCGTCCGGGCGTCGATCACCTTGGCCGGTGCGGCCACGTCCCAGGCGGCGGGGATGTGCGCGGCGACCGTCCGCGGGCTGAAGCTGTAGAACGCGGAGGCCACCTGGCGGGATCCGGGCGCTCCGAGCGGCGCCGCCCGCAGGGCGAAGTAGCTCGGCCAGCGCTCGCCGGTGCCGTAGCCGAGCGACGCGGCCTCCTCGAAGACCTGGGGTGCGAAGTAGACGACGGCATGCAGGGGCTCCAAGAGGTGCCACATCTGCCTCACGCGTCCGTTGTCGTTGCTCAAGACGGCTCCCCTTGCCCTCGGCCCGCACGGCTTGTCCGGGCTCAGACTTCCCTCACCACGTCATCTTGTCAATGACTAGATGACGCTAGGCTGCCCGCATGCCCACCGAACGCCCCGCGCGCCCCGAACGCCCGTACCACCACGGAGACCTGCGGCGGGCCGTGCTCGACGCGGCCCTCGACGTCATCGCCGCCGAAGGGCCGGCAGCCCTGTCCCTGCGCGACCTGGCCCGCCGCGCGGGCGTCTCCCACGCGGCGCCGGCGCATCACTTCAAGGACCGGTCGGGACTTCTCACCGCCATCGCCACCGAGGGGCACAGCCTCCTGGCCGCCGCACTGGGCGAGGCGGAGGACCTGCGTGACCTGGGTGTCCGGTACGTACGCTTCGCCGCCGCCCGTCCGGCACACTTCCAGGTCATGTTCCGGCCGGAACTCCTGCGCGCGGACGACCCCGGACTGCTCGCCGCACGCGAACAGACGCGGAGCATGCTCCGTACGGCCGTGGAGGGCCATGACGACGATCCGGTCATCGGCTTCACGGCGGCCTGGTCGATGGCCCACGGCTTCGCGACGCTGCTGCTCTCCCACAACCTTGACGGCCTGCTGGACGGGCGGAATCCGGAAGCCGCCTTCCGGGCGCTGACGGGCGTGATGTTCGGGCCGGTCCCCCGGTCTCCCTCAGCCTGATGAGGACCGACGCGGTCACGCCGTGAGGTGCGGGTCGGTCCCGTCCAGCAGCGCTGCCTGTCGCTGGAGGGCTCGCACCATGGTCACGACCTGGGGAAGACCGCGGCGCGGGATGGTGGCAACGCCGATGTGCCGGGTCGGGGACGGCGGCACGATCGGGACGGTGCGCACTCCCGCCACTGGCGGGGTCTGCGCGATGGAGGGGATCAGTGAGATTCCCAGGCCCGCGGCGACGAGCGAGCGGGCGAAGAAGTAGTCGGTCGTCGTGCTGCGCACCTCAGGGTCGAAACCGGCACGTTCGGCGTAACGGCGCAGGTATGTCTCGGTCTTGAGGCAGCCGAGCACCCAGGGCTCGGCGGCCAGCTCCGCGATGTCGAGTGACTCCCGGTCTGCCAGGGGATGGGCGTCGGGCAGGACGACGTGCAGGGGGTCTTCGAAGAGTGCCGTCCACTCCAGGCTGGAGGTCGGGCCGAGCCGGCCGGGCAGCGGGCCGTCGAAGTGGTAGGCGAGTGCGAGATCCACTGCTCCTTGGCGGACCAGCGGCAGGCTGTCTTCGGGCTCGGCCTCCCTGACGTGGACGACGGTGTCGGGGTGGGCGGTGGCCAGCTGAGTGAGCGCGCCGGGCAGCAGGAGCCTGCCCCCACTGGTGAACGTGGCGATGGTGACCTGGGTGCGGCCGCTGCCGAGTCGATCGACCTGCCGCTGGGCGTGGACGAGTTCCGCGGCCACCGACTCGGCGGCCCCGACCATGATCCGGCCGGCCGGGGTCAGGGTGACTCCGCGGGTACTGCGCGCGACGACCTGGGCTCCGAGACTGCGCTCGAGTGCGGCGACGTGCTGGGAGACGGCCGAGGGGGTGAGGCGGAGGGCAGCCGCCGCCCGGTTGAAGCTGCCGTGTTCGGCCACCGTCCGCAGGACACGGAGCCGCTGCACATCGATCAACAGTAATCCTTAATACGTAGCCAGTAATTGAGCACTTCTGCTGTCGACTGTAGGTGTTCAGGATGGGGGCATGAAGAGGATCTGCGTGATCGGCGGAAGCCGCTATTTCGGCAAGGTTGTGGTGCGGCGCCTGCTGGCGGCGGGCCACCGGGTCACGGTGGTCAACCGCGGCTCCGCCCCGCCACCGGAAGGGGCCGAGCACCTCGTCGCCGACCGTGACGACGAGGCCGGCCTGATCGCCGCACTGGGGTCGCGCACCTTCGACGCGGTCGTGGACCAGGTCTGCTACACCCCGGTGCAGGCCGCGATCGCCGCCCGGGCCTTCAGCGGCCGCACCCGGCGCTACGTCATGACCTCCACCATCGAGGTCTACGATCCGGCGACCGCCGCGCTGCCCGCGGTCCCGCCCGGAACACCGGTTCCCGAGGAGACGGTCGATCCGGCCGCCTGGCTGGTCCGGACGGACCTGCCCTGGCACGACCCGGCCTACCTCCAGGAGCACTACGCCGAAGGCAAGCGCCAGGCCGAGGCCGTACTGGCCCGGCACAGCGGTTTCGCTTTCGCCACCGTACGCAGCGCCCATGTCCTCGGTGGCGGCGCGGCGGAGTTCACCGGGCGGCTCGCGCACTACACCGGGCGCATCAGCCGCGGTACACCGGTCACCGTGCACGCCGAGGCGCTGCCCACGGTCTTCATCCACTACGAGGAACTGGCGGAGCTGCTGCGGTGGGCGGCGACGCTCACCGATGCCACCGGGCCGGTGAACGCCTGCTCCGACGGCCCGCTCGACGTCTACGGCCTCGGTGCCGTCATCGCCGCGCGGGCCGGCAAGGAGGCCCGGTACCGCAGCGTCGCCGTGGGCGAGCCGGCCTCGCCGTTCTCGTTCGACCGGCACTACGCCATGAGCAACGCCCGCGCGAAAGAACTGGGCTTCTCCTTCTCCCGCACCGCCGACTGGCTCCCCGACGCCGTGACCGAAGCCCTGGCCGCCGCCGACGGCGCCTCCGCCTCCGCCTCCTGAGGAACGGACCCATCCATGCAGAGCCGTACCATCGGCGACACCGTCGTGAGCGCCATCGGCCTGGGCGCCATGCCCCTGTCCATCGAGCACCGACCGGACGAACGGCAGGCCGTCGCCACCATCCACGCCGCCCTGGACGCCGGTGTCACGCTCATCGACACCGCCGACAGCTACCACTGGCACGCCGGCGAATCCGGCCACAACGAGCTGCTCATCTCCCGTGCCCTGGCCTGCTACGGCGGCGACACCTCCCGCCTGCTCGTCGCCACGAAGGGCGGCCGCGGCCGCCCCGGAGACGGCAGCTGGACCGTGGACGCCACCCCCGAACACCTCAAACGCGCCGCGGAGGCGTCCCTGAAGCGCCTGGGCGTGGAGGCCATCGGCCTCTACCAACTGCACAAGCCGGACCCGGCCGTGCCCTGGGCGGAGTCCGTGGGCGCGCTGCGGGAGCTGCTCGACGCCGGCACCATCCGCGCCGCCGGGATCTCCAACGTCACCGTCGGCCAGATCCGGGAAGCGCACGCGATCCTCGGCCACGGCCTCGTGTCCGTACAGAACCAGTACTCGCCGGCCGTCCGCGACAGCGAGCCCGAGCTGCGGCTGAGCACCCGGTTGGGGCTGGCCTTCCTGCCCTGGAGCCCACTGGGCGGCATCTCACCCAGCTCCCTCGACGGCACTCGCGGCCCGACCGCCGCGGGCACGGCCTTCCACCGCGTCGCGGCCGCACACGGCGTCAGCCCGCAGCAGGTCGCCCTGGCGTGGCTGCTGAGCCGCTCCCCGGCGGTGATCCCGGTACCGGGTGCCAGCCGCCCGGCGTCGATCCTGGACTCCGCCGGGGCGACCCGGCTCGAGCTGAGCGAGGCGGAGCGAAGCCGCCTGGACGCCCCGCTGCCCGGCTGAACCAGTACCGCGCACGGGTCGGGTTCCGTCAGGGTGGGCACGCTCAACGAGCGGTCCCTGTCGGGATCTTCCACAGCCGTACGCCGCTGTCCTTCGCTGCGTCGGCCTCGGCGGTGGTGCCCGGAGCGGCGGTCTCCTCGGGGGCGCCGCCCCCGGTGGTGGTGCCCGCGAGGAGCCGGCCGTCCGGGCTGAAGGCCAGTTCGCCGATGTCGGCGCCGAAGCCGGTCTCGTCGTCGGCCAGGATGGCGCTGGGCTTGCGGCCGGCCAGGTTCCACAGGAGTACCCGGCCTTCGGCGGTGACGGCGAGCGTCCTGCCGTCCGGGCTGAACGCCAGGTCCCGGGCCTCGGTGACGAAGCGGTGGGTGAGGGTGGCCTTCGGGCGGCCGGTGGCCACGTCCCACAGCCGTACGGCGCCGTCCTGGCCGCCGGTGGCGAGGGTCTTGCCGTCGGGGCTGAAGGCGACGGCGTAGGTGACGTCGTCGAGGGCGAGGTCGTGGCGGGGGTCGCCCTGGCCGTAGGGCTCCGGGTCGAGCCGGGTGAGGTCCCACAGCTTGGCCGGCTCGTTGTCCACCTGGTAGCGCTGGTCGGAGAAGTCGCCGACGGAGGCGAGCGTCCTGCCGTCGGGGCTGAACGCCATGTCCGTCGCGTGCAGGTTCTGCGACAGGTGGGCACGCGGGTCCTCACTGCGGCGGCCGAGGTCCCACAGGTTGGCACCCGCGCTGTCGCCCAGGGCGATCCACTTGCCGTCGGGGCTGAGGGCGAGGGAGTAGGCCGATTCCTCGATGCGGCGGACCTCCCGGCGCCGGGCCACGTCCCAGACGCCGACCAGGTGGGTGCCGGTTCTCGTGACCAGGGTCTTCCCGTCGGCGCCGAACGTCACGCCGACCACGCTGCTCGGGCCGTACCAGCCCTTCTCCACGAGCGTGGCACGCACCTTGCGGGTGGCGACGTTCCACAGCCTGACCTTGCCGTCCTCGCCGCCGGTGGCGAGCGTCGCGCCGTCCGGGCTGAACGCCATGCCGCTGGTCCCCTTGGCGAAGATCGCGGTCGCCGCGACAACCGGGTACGGCGACTTGGCCTTCGGGCGTTCCTCCGACGAGGGCAGCAGCGTCACGATCAGGACGACGGCCAGGGCGATGACACCGAAGACGCCGAGCAGGGCGACGTACGGCGGTGTGGACGGGGTCTCGGGGTCGGCGTCCGGGGCCGGGGTGCGCGCCGGGGCGGTGGCGGTGGGCGCGTCCGGGCCGGTCGCCGGGGGCGCGGACACGACGGTGGGGGTGCGGCCGTCGTCGAAGTCCCCGTTCGCGGCCCGGCCGCAGAGCCGGATCACCTCGGCGGGCGTCGGGCGCCGGGCCGGGTCCTTCTCCAGGCAGCGGGCCACGACACCGCGCACGGACGCGGGGCAGCCGTCGAGGTCCGGCGCCGCTTCCAGGATCCGGTACGCCACTGACGGGTCGCTGCCGCCGCCGAAGGCGAGCCGTCCGGTGGCGGCGAAGTGGGCGACGAGGCCGAGCGCGAAGACGTCACCGGCCTCGGTTACCTGCTGCCCCCGGATGTACTCGGGCGCCATGTAGGAGGGCGTTCCGGCGCGCATGCCCGTGGCGGTCAGGGCCGTGACGTCCGCGGCGCGGGCGATGCCGAAGTCGATGACCTTGGGTCCGTCGGCGGTGAGGACGATGTTGGAGGGCTTCAGGTCCCGGTGGATCACTCCGGCGGCGTGGATCGTCTCCAGCGCCTCGGCGACCCCGGCCGTCAGCGCGAGCACCTCGTCGGCGGGCAGCGGTCCCCGTTCGCCGACGGCCTGCTGGAGGGAGGGCCCGGGGGCGTAGGCCGTGGCCAGCCAGGGCTCGTCGGCCTCCAGGTCCGCCGCGACGACGGGAACGGTGTAGAGCCCCTGGACGCGCCGGGCCGCCGCGACCTCCAGCGCGAACCGCCTGCGGAACTCCGGGTCGGCGGCGTACGCACGGTGGACGACCTTGACGGCCACGGCACTCCCGGCGGGCGTACGTCCGAGGTAGACGCGGCCCATCCCGCCCTCGCCCAGCAGCCGCTCCAGCCGGTAGGGGCCGATCTCGGCCGGTATGTCACCGGTGGGGCGGGACATGGGGTCCGTCATTCCGCGAGCGCCCCGGCCACGAACATCGTCCACGTCACCGGCTCGCCGGTGCCGCTGCAACTGCTCTTGAACCGGGCCGGGTCGGCAAGGTGTCCGGATGTGTCCTTACAGCTCATGGCTCCCCCAGCAGTTGTCGGACGAAGGCCACTGACTCCCGGAGGGCAGCGCCTCGGCCCCGGATACTGCCACACCGCGGTTCGAGGATGCGTGGCCGCCGGGGTCCGTGACCGGCCGACCGCCGAACCCGTCGTCGGCATCACCTGGATCTCCGGTCAGCGGCTCCCCGTGCGCGGGCGGCCGGCAAACCCGGTGGCGCCGAGGCGCCGATGGGATAGCCTGTCCGGGATTTCGCGTGGCAGGTTCTCTGCCACCCCGCTCGGCGCGCTCGGCGTCGACACGCATCGCGTGCCCTGCCCGGAAGGAGGCGAGAGACATGGACCGTGCCGAATGCGTTGCGGCCATAGTTGCCTCCGGCCGTGTGCCCTCCCTCCTCTGCGGCGCGCGGTAATTCTTCCCCCCTCCTGTTTCTTGTCCTCGGCATCTTCCTGAGGTGTCGCGTCACGAGACGTCCTGGCCTGTGCGGTTCCTCGCCGCGCGGGCCGCGGGGGCGTGTCCCCGTGCTCCGTATCCGGCCCGTCGTCACCACTGCGACCGTCCCAGGCCGGCTCTCTCGACAGCACTTCGACACGAAACGCGTGTGATCGCCATGAGCAAGAAACGTCCCGGAGGGGAATCCCTCCCGTCCGCCCCTTCCACGGCCACCGGCCGTTCCCCGGACCGCGAGGTTCCGGCACCGGATCCGAAGCGCTGGTGGGCGCTGGCCGTCATCGCCCTCGCCCAGTTGATGGTGATCCTCGACGGCACCGTCGTGAACATCGCGCTGCCCTCCGCCCAGCGTGCCCTCGGCATGTCGGACGCCGACCGGCAGTGGGTCATCACCGCCTACACGCTGGCCTTCGGCGGGCTGCTGCTGCTCGGCGGCCGGATCGCCGACCTGGTGGGCCGCAAGCGCACCTTCGTCATCGGCCTGGCCGGGTTCGCCGCGGCCTCCGCGCTGGGCGGCGCCGCGGCCGGTCCGGGAATGCTGTTCGCGGCGCGGGCCCTGCAAGGCGCGTTCGCGGCGGTCCTGGCGCCCTCGGCCCTGTCCCTGCTGGCGACGACGTTCACCGACCCCAAGGAGCGGGCCAGGGCGTTCGGGGTCTACGGTGCGCTGGCCGGCGGCGGCAGCGCGGTCGGGCTGATCGTCGGCGGTCTGCTGACCGAGTACCTGAACTGGCGCTGGTCCCTGTACGTCAACGTGCCCATCGCGCTGGCCGCCCTGCTCGGCGCACCGGCCTTCCTGCGCGACCGCTCCGGCCGCCGGGGCGGGCACCTGGACGTGCCGGGCGCGCTGCTGGGCTGCGGCGGACTCGTCGCTCTCGTGTACGGCTTCGGCGAGGCCGAGCCCCGCGGCTGGTCCAGCCCGACCGTGCTCACGCTGCTCGTGGCCGGGGTGGTCCTGCTCGCCGCATTCGTGTGGTGGCAGAGCCGCGCGGCGAGCCCGCTGCTGCCGCTGCGCCTCGTCAAGGACCGGGTCCGCGCCGGATCGCTCGCGACGATGGGCCTGGCCACCGTCGGCATGTTCGGCGTCTTCCTGTTCCTGACGTACTACTTGCAGGTCGTCCTCGGCTACCCGCCGGTGCGCACGGGCCTGGCCTTCGTGCCGATCTCGGCCGGCATCGTCATCGGCGCGACCCAGATCGCGGCCCGCTTGCTGCCCCGCACGGCGCCGCGCACCTTGATGTCGACCGGCATGGTGCTGGCCGCCGCCGGCATGGTGCTGCTCAGCGGCCTGAGTGTGCACGCGCGGTACGTCCCGGACGTGCTGCCCGCCCTGCTGCTGCTCGGTCTGGGCATGGGCCTGACCTTCATGCCGGTCTACGCGACGGCCACCGCCGGGGTGCCCGCCCAGGACGCCGGTGTGGCCTCGGCCGTCCTCAACACCGTGCAGCAGATGGGCGCTTCGCTGGGCACCGTACTGCTCAACACCATCGCCACCGGCGCCACCAGCCGTTACGTCCAGGCGCACGGGCGCGCTCCGGCCCACGACGGCGCGGCCCTCGACCGGGGCACGGTGCACGGCTTCTCCGTCGCCTACTGGTGCTCGGCGGGCGTCCTGCTGCTCGCCGCCCTGGTGGCGGGCCTCACCGTACGACCCTCCAAGGATCCTTCATGAAACCCCTGACCGAGCACGACATCCGCACCTCGTTCGTCAACTGCTCCAAGGGCGCGGCCAAACGGCTCCCCCTGCCCAAGAACCTGGCGGACCTCGACCACTGGGACGACCTGGACTTCCTGGGCTGGTCCGATCTGTCCGCGCCCGATCGCGGCTATCTCGTCTTCGAGCGCGCCACCGGACTCGTCGGCCTGTCCCTGCGCTCCGCCTCCGGCAGCCGCGGCTTCCTGCGACGCAGCATGTGCTCGCTGTGCCTGACCACGCATCCCGGCAACGGCGTCTCCCTCACGACCGCGGCCAAGGCGGGCCGGGCCGGCCGTGAGGGCAACTCGGTGGGCCTCTACATCTGTGCCGACCTGGACTGCTCGTTGTACGTGCGGGGCCGGAAGAAGGCGGCACCGGGCGGGCGTATCGAGGAGTCCCTCACCGTCGAGCAGCAGATCGAGCGCCTGCGCGGCAACCTCGACGCGTTCGTGGAGCGGCTCCTGCGCTGAGGCCGACGGAGGTGCTGATGTGTCACACCCCCGTGGGTCGGGACCCCGCCTCGGATCGGTCCCGGAAAAGCCGTGAATCTCCACAGCGTTCATCACTCGGTCGCAGGGTCGGGGCGCGGTCACCGGCCACTGGGCGGACCGCGCGCGTGGGGGCGCGGGAGAGCCCTTCGCCTCAGGGGATGGCGTGAAGATCCAGACGCTTTCCCTGACCGCATTCACACACTGGTGAAGTCGGCGACGCCGGGCAACGGCGGTGAACGGCACGCCGATGGTGGGCCGTTCACCGCCGTGCTTTGATCGGTGCGCGGCACGCCGGTGGCCCGTACCGGGACCCCCACTCCGGACATCGGGCGTGCGTACCGCACCGCTCCCCTTCCCCATGAAAGGAACAGACCTGCTATGAACACTGTCCCCCAGGTCGCCACGGCCGAGATCTCCGACGCGGACCTGGACCAGGTGTCCGGCGGCATCGGCCTCACCGCGAGCACGGCCCTCGTCGCGGGCGACGGCGCGTTCGCCGCCGGCCTCCACGCGGAGTCCGGCCCGTTCGCCGTCACCGGCGGCCTCGGCGTCTCGGCACCCTTCGGCGACGCGGCGGCCCACGCCCACACGACGAGCGTCTGACCCGACCGCAGTCCCGCACCGCACCCGGCCCCGGACCAGCGCGTCCGGGGCCGGGCAGGGCCCGTTCGGCAAGGCTGTTGGCGTCGATGAAGACCGCACCTACACTGCGATCCACGTCGCACAACGGCCGGGGGAAGGGAAGTTCGTGGTGCGGGAGTGCTGGTTCTGCGGGGAGGAGACTCCACCGTCGTGGCACGACCACGTCCTGGGGTTGCACAGGGACGCGGACACCACCATGACCCCGTTCATCATCGTCCTGCGCTCCACCTGGCGCATGGAGATCGTGTCCGTGCCACGCTGCGCCCGCTGCCACACCGGACACCAGATAGAACGGACCGCGGCGGTGCTCTCCGTCGCCGCGTTGATCGCCTACGCCGCCAGCGGCCAACTGGACCGGCTGCTGGGCATCCTGTCGTCCTCGACCGGGGAGCGGGTGGTCGCGGCCATCTGGGCGGCCGTCGCCTGTCTGCCGGGGCTCGCCTGGATCGCGATCCGCCTGGGCCGGGTGCCATGGCAGCGCCTGGCGCCCCGTCGTCTGGGCTACGCCCGCCACCACCCGGAGTACTTGGAACTCCGGGCGGACGGCTGGAAGCCCAGAGCGGACCCCGTCCACTACTGGCGAAGCCCGCCGAACCCCCATAACCCGCCGCCCGCGAATCGCCCCCGGCGGCTGATCGGGGGCTCCTTCGAGCTGCTCGGAGCAGCCTGCGGCATTGCCATCCCCATCGCCTATTTCACCGGTTACGAAGAACTGGCCGGAGTCCTCATCGCGGCAACGGCCGGTCTGCTCTTCGTGGCCTCGAAGATCAAACCCGAGGACTGACCGCGCCCGGCCAGGCCACGAACGTCGTCCACGTCGCCGATTCGACGGCGAGGCGGGGACCGTCGGGGCGCTTGGAGTCGCGGATGTGGATGGTGGCGGGGGATATCGCGACCTCGACGCAGTCGCTCGGGTTACTGCTGTCGCTGTAGCTGCTCGTGAACCAGAGCAGGTCGGTGGTGTCTTCAGGCTCGCCGTTACGGCTCATGTCTCCCTCAGCAGTTGTTCGATGAACGCGTTTGACTCCCTGGCGGTCAGAGCCTCGGCCCGGATGATTCCATAGCGCAGTTCGAGGATGCGCAACTGACGGGGATCGGTGACGGGCCGGTTGTCGAACTCGTCATCGGCCCGGCCCACGGCCGTGCCGTCCCCAAACTTGAGCACTTGGATCCGTCCCCCTGTTCCCGGGTGGTCACCGCGGGACGTCGGCATCACCTGAACCTCGACGTGCCGCAACCGCGCCACCTCCAGCAGGTGTTCGAGCTGCCTGAGCAGGACCATCTTGCCGCCTACGGGTCGCCGCAGCGTCGCCTCTTCCTGGACAAAGCTGAGTTCCGGAGCCGGATCCCGCTCGAAAATCGCCTTGCGGGCCATCCGTGCGGCGACCGCCCTGTCCAGCTCCCCCTCCGACAGCGCCGGGCGCCGCGTGGCCAACAGGGCCCGGGCGTACTCCTCGGTCTGGACGAGACCGTGCAAGTTGTGGGTGGCGTACGAAAGCGACTCGACCGCCTGCGACTCCATCTTCGCCAAGTCCCGGACGTGCTTCGGGTACCGGACCCTCTTCACATCCTCCCAGGCCGCGGCGATGAGACCGCCAGCGTCGAGGACCTGGTCCGCCTTCTCCAGGTACTCCCGCCGGGGGATCCGCTTCCCGCCCTCGACCTTGTAGACGAGGTCCTCGCCGTAACCGACCGCCACCCCGAAGTCGCCCGCCCGCATCCCCACCGCCTCGCGGCGCAGCTTCAGCTGCCTCCCCACGGTGGTGAGCACGGCCACGCCCCACTCGTCGTCCGGGTCGACCTCCCAACCCGGTTCGTCCGCCTCGCCGTTCACCGACATCCGCACCCCTCCGCCGTACGCGTCCTGTCGCGATGGGCGTCACGTTAGACGGAGTGGCGACGCAGGGTGACGGGATGCGGCTCCCCTGTCACTCGGACGTGCGGCGGCGTCAGCGGGCCGCGCCGTGCGTCAGCGACGTCAGGATCTCCTCGGCGTGCGTCCACAGCAGGGCACCGCCGATGCCGGGGACGACGCGGCGGCGGGCGCCGGGGATGCGGGAGGCGAGCAGGGCGCCGTTGTCGGGCGAGTGGGCGGTGTCGTGCTCGCCGTACCAGATGTCGACGGGCAGGGCGAGGGAGCCGAGGGCGAAGGGCCACCGTCCCATGGCCAGAACCGCGTCGCGGGCGTAGCCGGCCGCCGCGCCCCGGGCGAACCCCTCGGCGAGGGCGCGGCGGTAGGCGGCGGAGAAGCCGGGGTCCCGGTACACGGCGAGGTCGCAGTCCGGGCTGCCGTCCATGACCAGGTCCCACATCCTCTCGGCGTCGAAACCCGCGAAGAACTCCTCGGCGCCCGAGGGGTCGTGCACCGCGCGTTCGGTCAACGCACGCAGTTCGGCAGGCAGTACGGCGGCGAACTCGGGGGCCGCCACCTCGTCGGCGGCCGACACCAGGGCCAGCGCGGAGGCGAGGCCCGCCTCCGCGCAGGCGAGGGCGAACGGAGCGCCCTGCGAGTTGCCGACCACGGCGGGGCGGTCGAAGCCGCGCCGGGCGCACAACTCCCGCACGTCGGCGGCGAAGTCGGCGAAGGTCCGGCCGGGTGCGGGCGTGGACGCGCCCAGGCCGGGCCGGTCGACGGAGACGAGGCGGATACCGAGGGCGGCCACGGCGTCAGGGCCGAAGCCGAGGCTTCGGCCGGTGGCCGCGCCGGGGCACAGCAGGACCGGCGTGCCTTCCTGCGGGCCCCACTCGGCCCAGCCGAGCAGGCGTCCGTCCGGCAGCCGCGTCTCACCGAGGCGGGCGGGGGCGGTGGTGTGGACGATCATGGGCCCCATCATGCTGCGGGGGCGGGCCGCTCCGCACGGCCCTTTCCGCCGACGTGCGCCGGGCGGGCGCCCGTCACCGCCGTACCGCGTCCACCCGCTCCGGCACGTGCCCCGCGACCACGCGCTCGCGGGCGGGGGCCGGTGCGGTGGCGGCGCGGCGGCGGTCCACCGTCCATGCCGTGGCCGCGACCCCGAGGCCGAGGACCGCCAGGGCCGCGCCCGCCGTCGCCGGGGAGGTGACCCCGAATCCGGCGGCCAGGGCGAGGCCGCCGATCCAGGCGCCGCCGGCGTTGGCGAGGTTGAAGGCGGCCTGGTTGGCGGAGGAGGCGAGGGAAGGGGCGGCCGCGGCCTTCTCCATCACCATCAGCTGGAGCGGGGACCCGGTGACGAAGGCGGCCATGCCGAGCAGGGCCACCGACGCGGCCGCCGTGACCGGCGTACGCATGAGGAGGGGGAACAGCGCCAGCACCACGACGAGGGAGGTGAGGCCGCCGAAGAGGGTGCCGCGCAGGGAGTGGTCGGCCAGACGTCCGCCGAGCAGGTTGCCCGCGGTGGCGCCGACGCCGAAGAGGGCGAGCAGCAGCGTCACGCTGGTCTCGGCGAATCCGGCGGCGTCGGTCAGCATCGGCGTGATGTAGCTGTAGGCCGCGAAGAGCGCGCCGAAGCCCGCGACCGTCGTGCCGAGCGCCAGCCAGACGGGCAGGGAGCGCAGGGCGGCCAGTTCGCCGCGCAGGCCGGTGGTGGGGGCGGGGGCGCTGTCGCGCGGGATCAGGAAGGCCAGCGCCGCTATCGCCGCCACGCCGATCGCGCTCACGCCGAGGAAGGTGGCCCGCCAGCCGAGCTGCTGGCCCATGGCGGTGGCGGCCGGGACGCCGACGATGTTGGCGACGGTGAGGCCGAGGAACATCAGGGAGACGGAGCGGGCCCTGCGTTCCGGCGCGACCATGCCGGTGGCGACGACCGCGCCGACGCCGAAGAAGGCACCGTGCGGCAGGCCGCTGACGAAACGGGCGGCCAGCAGGGAGATCTCGCCGGGGGCGACGGCCGACAGGGCGTTGCCCACCACGAACAGCGCCATCAGGGCGATCAGGACGGCGCGACGGGACATCCGGGTCGTCGCCGCCGCGAGCAGCGGGGCGCCGATGACGACACCGAGCGCGTAGGCGGAGACGAGGTGGCCGGCGGTGGGGATCGAGATGTCGAGGTCGTCCGCGACGTCGGGCAGCAGGCCCATCATCACGAACTCGGTGGTACCGATGCCGAAGGCGCCCACGGCAAGGGCGAGCAGGGCCAGGGGCATGAGGGGGTCTCGCCTTTCGAGAGCGGGATTGCGTACGGGAGGCCGGGAGGGCCGGGCGGGGACGACTGTATGTTCCCGTACGGAACAAAGACTCTCAGGGCAGGTATTCCGCAGGCGAATTCTAGGAAGCCGTTGTGTCGACCTTCACACGCGCGGCGATCGGCAGGTGGTCGCTGCCGGTCGCCGGGAGGGTCCAGCTGGTCATCGGCTCCACGCCGGTGACCAGGATCTGGTCGATGCGGGCCATCGGGAAGGACGCCGGCCAGCTGAAGCCGAAGCCGTCACCCACGGCGCCCTGCGGGGAGCGCAGCTGGGAGGTGATCGCGGTGAGCGAGCGGTCGTTCATGGTGCCGTTGAGGTCGCCGAGCAGGATCTTGCGGGGCAGCTTCTCGTGGGAGATGGCCTCGCCGAGGGCGTCGGCGCTCTTGTCCCGCTGCCGCGCGGTGAATCCGGCCTCCAGCTTCACCCGTACGGAGGGCAGGTGGGCGACGTACACCGCGATCGGCCCGGACGGCGTGGCGACGGTGGCGCGCATCGCGCGCTTCCAGCCCAGCTCGATGTCGACCGGCTTCACGTCGCTGACCGGGTACTTGCTCCACAGTCCGACGGTGCCGACGACCGCGTGGTGCGGGTACTTCGCCGCCAGCGCCTTCTCGTACGTCGGTACGGCGGACGCCTTCAGCTCCTCCAGGGCCATCACGTCCGCACCGGCGGCGGCGACGGCACGGGCGGTGCCCGCCGGGTCGGCGTTGTCGGCGTTGACGTTGTGCGTGGCCACGGTGAGGTCGCCGCCGGAGCCGGTCTTGTCGAAGAGCAGGCCGCCGAAGAGGTTGAGCCACACGCACACCGGCAGGATCAGCGCGATCAGCGCCGTCGCCGACTTGCGGACCAGGGCGATCACCAGCAGCACCGGGATCAGCAGGCCGAACCACGGCAGGAAGGTCTCGGTGAGGCTGCCGAGGTTGCCGATGGCGTTCGGGATGTGCGAGTGGGCCGCCATGACCGCCGACAGGAGCAGCGCGACCACGGCCGTGACCAGGCCCCGGCGCCAGATCCGCCGGTCGCCGCGCCAGCCGCTGACCGCCCGGTCGAACAGGCGCCGAATCCGGTTCTCCCGGCGCTCGGGGTCCGAGCCGCCGCTGTCCGTCTCCGTCATGTACGCCTGCTGCGCCATACCGTTGCCTCACTGCCTGCTGTGCACACCGTCGCCCCCTGTGACTCAGCACCATAGGGGATGATCGGTTCCGTTCCCGCCGCCCTGGACGGCCGTACGGGCACGAGGACGTACGGGCCGTCCCGCGAAGTTCCGCGCTGTGCCGGGACGGGCGGCTCTGTGACAGAACGGGCACATTTGACCCCATGGGCCGTACTCTGCCCCCTGGCGGGTACGTGACCGGGGTCCCCTAGCCGTCGGGGCGCCACAAGTGCCACCATGGAAGGGATCCGGGGACGCCGTCAGGGCGCCTCGAGATGACGTGAAGGAGCCGTTGCCATGACGCAGCTTTCGGCTGCCCAGACGCCGCAGCGCACCCCCGCCGACGGGAGCAGGGCGCTGTACGGGGGCAAGATCAACCGCCGTATCACCGTCCGGGACATCACCGCCGCCAAGGAGCGCGGCGAGAAGTGGCCCATGCTCACCGCGTACGACGCGATGACCGCGTCCGTCTTCGACGAGTCCGGCATCCCGGTGATGCTCGTCGGCGACTCCGCGGGCAACTGCCACCTCGGCTACGAGACCACCGTGCCCGTCACCCTGGACGAGATGACGATGCTCTCGGCCGCGGTCGTACGGGGCACCAGCCGCGCCCTGATCGTGGGCGACCTGCCCTTCGGCTCCTACCAGGAGGGCCCGGTGCAGGCGCTGCGCTCGGCGACCCGGCTGGTCAAGGAGGCCGGGGTCGGCGCGGTCAAGCTGGAGGGCGGCGAGCGCTCGCACCGGCAGATCGAGCTGCTGGTGGAGTCCGGCATCCCGGTGATGGCGCACATCGGCCTCACCCCGCAGTCCGTCAACTCCATGGGCTACCGGGTGCAGGGCCGCGGCGAGGAGGCGGCCCAGCAGCTGCTGCGCGACGCCAAGGCGGTCCAGGACGCGGGCGCCTTCGCGGTCGTCCTGGAGCTGGTGCCGGCCGAGCTGGCGGCCGAGGTGACCCGGACGCTGCACATCCCGACGGTCGGGATCGGCGCGGGCCCGGACACCGACGCCCAGGTGCTGGTGTGGACCGACATGCTCGGGCTGACCGGCGGGCGGGTGCCGAAGTTCGTCAAGCAGTACGCCGACCTGCGCAAGGTCATGGGCGACGCGGCGAAGGCGTACGCCGAGGACGTCGTCGGCGGCACCTTCCCCGCGGACGAGCACTCGGTCCACTAGCTCCGTCCACCATCCCGCCCACCAGCTCCGTCCACCAGTAGGCCATCGCGGTACGGCCACCGGCCCCGCCGATCTTCCCCCGTCGGCGGGGCCCCTCTTTGCGCCTAAACCGGCGCCGCTCTCGCGGACCTGGTTGCTCACCGTAGTGGTTGCTCAATTGATGGTTGCGGTGGTTGTCGGTGGGATATCGGGGCTGTCGGCGGACTGTCGGCGGTTTGTCGGTGGCCCCTGCCATCGTCTGGGGCATGAAGCGAATCGACGACATCCCCCGGGCCGCGGACAGCGCGGTCACCGTGCGGGGGCTGGTCAAGCACTACGGCGAGACCAAGGCGCTGGACGGCGTCGACCTGGACGTGCGCGAGGGCACCGTGATGGGCGTGCTCGGTCCGAACGGCGCCGGCAAGACCACCCTCGTACGCATCCTGTCCACCCTCATCACCCCCGACTCGGGCCAGGCGCACGTCGTCGGGTACGACGTCGTACGGCAGCCGCGGCAGCTGCGCCGCGTCATAGGGCTGACCGGGCAGTACGCCTCCGTGGACGAGAAGCTCCCCGGCTGGGAGAACCTCTACATGATCGGCCGGCTGCTCGACCTGTCCCGCCGGGACGCGCGCGCCCGCGCCGACGAGCTGCTCGAGCGGTTCTCGCTCACCGAGGCCGGCAAGCGGCCCGCGTCCACCTACTCCGGCGGCATGCGGCGCCGGCTCGACCTGGCCGCCTCCATGATCGGGCACCCGGCCGTGCTGTTCCTGGACGAGCCCACCACCGGCCTGGACCCGCGCACCCGCAACGAGGTGTGGGACGAGGTCAAGCGCATGGTCGGCGACGGCGTCACCGTGCTGCTCACCACCCAGTACATGGAGGAGGCCGAGCAGCTCGCCTCCGAGCTGACCGTCGTCGACCGCGGCAAGGTCATCGCGAACGGCGGCATCGAGGAGCTGAAGGCCAAGGTCGGCGGCCGCACCCTGCGCGTCCGCCCGGCCGACCCGCTGCAACTGCGCCCGCTCGCCGCCTACCTGGACGAGCTGGGCATCACCGGGCTCGCCAGCTCCACGGTGGACGCCGAGCGCGGTGCCGTGCTGGTGCCGATCCTCAGCGACGAGCAGCTGACGGCCGTGGTCGGCGCGGTCACCGCGCGCGGCATCACCGTCTCCGCCGTCACCACCGAACTCCCCAGCCTGGACGAGGTCTTCCTGTCCCTCACCGGCCACCGCGCCAGTGCCCCGCAGGACCCCGCCCCCGCCACCGACGACACCCGCGAGGAGGTCGCCGCATGAGCGCCCGCCCGTCTCCCACCGCCACCCCGCCCGAGGCGCTTCGCGCCGCCCCTTCGATCACCACCGCTCCAGCCGCCACCACCACTCCAGCCGCCACCGCCGCGCTCGCTCCGGACGCGCGCATCTCGCTGCGCGCGCACGTGCGGCACACCGGCGCCCTGGTCCGCCGCAACCTGCTGTGGATCCGGCAGGACCCGGAGTCGATGTTCGACGCGCTGCTGATGCCGATCGTCTTCACCCTGCTGTTCGTGTACGTCTTCGGCGGCTCGATCGGCCAGGCCCTGGGCGGCGGGCAGGACGGCTATGTGCAGTACGTCATCCCCGGCATGATCGCGATGATGAGCATGACCCTGTCCCAGGGCGTCGGCACCGGCTTCAGCCAGGACTTCAACTCCGGTGTCATGGACCGCTTCCGGTCGCTGCCGATCGGGCGCGGCTCGGTGCTCTTCGCGAAGATCGCGGTCGAGATGGCCCGGATGCTGTTCGCCACCACGGTGCTGATGATCGTCGCGGTTCTGGTCGGCTTCGACATCGACCACTGGGCCGGGCTGTTCGCGGCGGTGGGCCTGTCGGCGGTGTTCGCCTCCTCGATCATGTGGGTGTTCCTCACCCTGGGCGTGGTCCTGAAGAACGCGCAGTCGGTGCAGGCGATGGGCTTCATGGTGCTGTTCCCGCTCCAGTTCGGCTCCTCGATCTTCGCGCCGACGCAGTCGATGCCGGGCTGGCTCCAGTCCTTCACCGACTACAACCCGCTGTCCACGCTCGCCGACGCGGCCCGCGGGCTGATGGTGGGCGGCCCGGTCGCGCACGACCTGTGGATCACGCTCGGCTGGGCGGCCGCGATCACCGCGGTGATGGCACCGATCGCCATCCACAAGTTCCGTACGAAGACCTGATCCGCGCCCGTGCGGCAGGCGTCAGACGAGGGCGACGGCCTCCTGAGGGGAGAGCCGGCCGCCCTCGGCGTACGCGGCGTCGTACGCCTCGGTGCCGAGCACCCCGCGGACGCGTTCGACGGCCCGCCCGCGCGCGTCCCGCTCCATGCCCGTCGACACGTGCCCCGGCGGGAGCATCGCCTCGGCGGCGCCCAGGCACCGGGCGCCGTCCGCGGCCCGGCCGCCCCCGTCCAGGCGGGCCAGGGCCATCGCGGCGATGGTCAGGTAGGCGGAGCGCATGTGCGGGGCGATGGCCGCGGACAGCGGGTCCTCGGCCCGTGCCAGCGACTTGCGGATCCCGGTCAGGCACTCCTCGTGCCGGTCCTCCAGCGTGGCGAGCCAGGCCTCGGCGGCGAGGATGAAGGCGTCGAAGACCACGAAGTGCGCGATGGAGAACTCCTCGCGCAGCAGCCGCAGTTGCTCGCCCGCCTCGGCCGTACGCCCGGTCATGCCCAGGTGTCCGGCGAGGAACAGCCGGGCGGCGGGCATCGCGCCGTTGTGGCCCGTCCCGGCCGTGCGGTCGATCACCCCGCGCAGCACCCGCTCGCCGCGCTCCGTGTCGCCCGCCTCCAGGAGCACGCTGCCGAGGCGGGCGTCGAGGATGTCCACCTGGGCGTGGGCACCGAGCCGCACGGCGTGCTCGGCGGCGGCCCGGTAGTCGGCGGCGGCGCGCCGGTAGTCGCCGACGCGCTCGCGGGCCTCGGCCCGCCCGGAGAGTGCCTCGGCCATGCCCCAGGCGTCGCCGAGCCGGTGGTAGATCTCCAGCGATTCGTCTGCGTCGCGGACCGCGTCGCCCGCCCAGTCGGTGCGGTTGGCGAGCATCTGGGCGCGCATCTGCAGGCCCCCGGCCAGCTCCCACTCGTAGCCCGGGGTCTCGCGGCAGGTGCGCAGGGTGGCGTCCATGATCTCGCGCAGCCGGTCCATGTCGCCGGTGAGCATCACGGAGTAGAACCAGAGCAGGCCGGGGCTGGAACAGGTCTGCGGCATCCCCGGCTCGTAGGTGTCCGCGATGATGCGCAGCTTGCGCTGGGCCGCCGGGTTCTGCCACGCGTCCAGCTCCGTGTCCATGCAGGCCAGATGGGCCAGGTGCACCCCGCGCCGGGCCTCGGCGAGGACCTCGCCGGTCATCGGCGGCGGGGCGGACGTGCACCGCTCCCACACCGGCCGGGCGGGGGTGCCCGGTTCGGCGAAGGGGTCCGGGCCGAGTGCCATCACCTCGACGAACCAGTTCCGGGCCTCCACCCGCAGGTCGCGCATCTGCCAGTACCAGACCAGCGACAGCGCCAGGCACAGCGCCTCCTGCTCGTCGCGCTCGGCTACGGCGTGGCGCAGGGCGGTGCGCAGGTTCTCGTACTCGCGCTCCAGCCGCTCGATGGCGGCGAGCTGCTGCGGACCGCGCAGCAACGGGTCGGTGGTGCGGGCGAGTTCGCGGTAGTACGTCAGGTGGGCGCGGGCCGCGGCGGCGCGTCCGCCGGTCTCGTCGAGGCGCTCGCCCGCGTATTCGGCGACGGTCTCCAGGAGCCGGTAGCGCATGCCGTCCCCGGTCAGGCGGTCGGTCACCGGTGCGGCCACGACGAGGGACTTGTCGACGAGGGAGCCGAGGGCGTCCAGTGCGGCGGGTCCGCACACGGCCTCGGCGGCGGCGAGGTCGCAGCCGCCCGCGAAGACGGACAGCCGCCCCAGCACGTCGCGTTCGTCCGCGTCGAGCAGGTCCCAGGACCAGTCGACGACCGCGCGCAGTGTCTGCTGGCGGGGCAGGACGGTACGGCTGCCGGAGGTGAGCAGGCGGAAGCGGTCGTCGAGCCGCTCGGCGATCTGGCGCGGGGTGAGCATCCGCAGCCGGGCGGCGGCCAGTTCGATGGCCAGCGGGAGGCCGTCGAGGCGGCGGCAGATCTCGGCGCAGGCGGCGGCGGTCTCCTCGTCCGCGTCGACGCGGAAACCGGGGCGGGCGGCGGCGCCCCGGTCGGCGAGCAGCCGCAGCGCGGCGGGCTCGGGCAGCGGCTCCACGGGGCGCAGCGACTCCCCCGGTACGCCGAGGGGTTCGCGGCTGGTGGCGAGGACGGTCAGGTGGGGGCAGCGGGCGAGGAGTTCCTCGGTGAGGCGGGCGGCGGCGTCGACGACGTGCTCGCAGTTGTCGAGGACGATCAGCATGCGGCGCCGGCCGCAGTGCTCGACGAGCCGCTCGACGGCGGTGTCCTGCCCCTCGGAGGCGGTGGCGGCCCGCATCTCCTCGGCACCGGCGCGGTAGAGCACGGTCTCGCGGGCGCCGACGGCGGTCAGGACGGCCTCCGGTACGTCGGCGGGGTCGTCCACGGGGGCCAGCTCGGCCAGCCACACCCCGTCGGGGGCCGCGTCCCCCGCCCCTTCGGCGGCCTCCTGCGACAGCCGGGTCTTC
Organism: Streptomyces sp. NPDC001599; assembly: GCF_042893535.1. Taxonomy (NCBI): domain Bacteria; kingdom Bacillati; phylum Actinomycetota; class Actinomycetes; order Kitasatosporales; family Streptomycetaceae; genus Streptomyces; species Streptomyces sp. NPDC001599. The sequence continues at coordinate 481,292 of NZ_JBIAVA010000001.1, read as the reverse complement.
CCGGCGCCGCCGGGCCCGAGCAGGGTGACGAGCCGGGTGGTCGCCAGATCGGCACGCAGCGTCTCCACGTCACCGTCCCGGCCGACGAAGGAGGTGAGCCGGGCCCGCAGGTTGCCGCGGGGACGGGAGCCGGCGGCGGGTGTGCGGGGTGCTTCGGCGGACTCGGACGCCCCGGCCGACCCGGGCGTCCCGGGCTTCCGGCGCCCCGGCGGGGCATCGGCGGCCACGGGCCTCGCCGGGTCCGCGGGCGCCAGCAACCCGCCGTGCAGGGCCCGCAGCTCGGGTCCCGGGTCGGTGCCGAGGCGGTCGGCGAGGAGGCGGCGTACGGCCTCGTAGGCGGCCAGTGCCTCGGCGGTGCGGCCGGTGTCGCGCAGGGCGCGCAGCCGCAGCGCCTGGAGGGGCTCGTCCAGGGGGTGGCCGTCGCACAGGGCGGTCAGCTCGGGCAGGGCCTGCTCGGCCTGCCCGAGGTCCAGGGCGGCGGTGTGGCGGGCGCGCAGGACGTCGAAGTGCCGGGTCTCCCAGCGGGCCGCCTCGGCGGTGCGGTCGGGCAGGTCGGCGAGGACGGGCCCGCGCCACAGCGCGAGCGCGTCGTCGAGCACGACGGCCGCCTTGGCGGGGTCGCCGTCGGCGAGGGCGCGGGTGCCCTCACCGGCGAGCCGGTCGAAGCGGTGCAGGTCGACGTCGTCGGGGGCGGCGGCGAGCCGGTAACCGCCGTCGGCCGAGGCGACCGACTCGGCGCCCAGCGCCCGGCGCAGCCGCCCGACCAGCGCCTGGAGGGCGCCCGTCGCGTCGGCGGGCGGGTCCCCGCCCCAGACCTCCTCCACCAGCAGCCCCGCGGGGACGGCGCGGCCGGTCCGGAGGGCGAGCACGGTCAGCAGGGCGCGCAGCCGCGCCCCGCCGAGCGGGACGGCCGTGCCGTCGGGACGGAGTACCTGTGTGGTGCCGAGGATGCGATAGCGCACGGGACCATTGTCCCCGCTGCCGTCGGAGCCGGTCACGGGGTTTTGTCCGCACGGCGTGCCCGGCCGCCGCCGCCCTCCCCGTACCCGTCCCCGTCCCGGTCCCCGTCCCCGGCCCCGGCCCCGTCCCCGTCCCCGGCCCCGGCCCCGGCCCCGGCCCCGGCCCCGGCGCGGAACCGTCCGCCCCGCACGAGACGTTCTCCCCGTGCGCCCGGTACGGTCGGGCAGTCCCGCACCCCGCGGGTGCCGTCACGCGTGCCCGACAGTCAGGGAGTTCCATGTCCACCGCCACCGCCCGCCCCAGCGACCGGAGGATCAGCCCCGTCTTCCTCGGGATCGTCGCCGTCGCCGCGGTCACGGGCTGGGCCACCTGGACCGGCTTCGCCGAGCAGCCGGGTCTCGCCGTGTTCCTCTTCGTCACGGCCGCGTGGGTCGTCTCGCTGTGCCTGCACGAGTACGCGCACGCCCGCACCGCGCTGCACAGCGGCGACATCTCGGTCGGCGCGAAAGGCTACCTCACGCTCAACCCCGTGAAGTACACCCATGCCCTGCTGAGCATCGTGCTCCCCGTCCTCTTCGTGATCATGGGCGGGATCGGGCTGCCCGGCGGCGCCGTCTTCATCGAGCGCGGGCGGATCCGGGGGCGCTGGCGGCACAGTCTGATCTCGGCGGCGGGCCCGCTGACGAACGTGCTGTTCGCCGTCGTGTGCACGGCGCCGTTCTGGCTGGACGCGCTGGACGGCGTGCCGCGCGACTTCCGGCTGGCGCTGGCGTTCCTCGCGCTGCTCCAGGTCACGGCCGCGATCCTGAACTTCCTGCCGGTGCCGGGCCTGGACGGCTACGGCGTGATCGAGCCCTGGCTGTCGTACAACGTGCGGCGGCAGGTGGAGCCGCTCGCGCCGTTCGGGCTGCTGATCGTGTTCGCGCTGCTGTGGATCCCGGCGCTCAACGGCGCGTTCTTCGACGCGATCGACGCGCTGCTGCGGGGCCTGGGGATCGGCGAGGTCGACACGTACTGCGGCTTCGAGCTGTACCGCTTCTGGCAGACCGACCCGCTGTGCACGCCGGGCGGCTGAGGCCGCTCAGCCGGTGACGGACGTGGAGGACGCGGCGCGGCGGGCGTCCCGGCCGCGCTTGGCGTAGTACCAGCACATGTTCGACGACAGCCCCGACAGCAGCACCCACACGACGCCGATCACGATGCTGCCCCGCACGAAGGAGACGACGGCGGCGGCCACGGCGAGTACGCAGACGACCAGGGCGTAGAGGGCGAGGCGGGGCATGGGAACGGCTCCTGTCGGGGGGACACTGGTACCGACCAGTGTCCCCCATCGCCTCATACGTCCGTGACGCGGAGCCCGGCGTGTGCCTTGTAGCGGCGGTTGACCGAGATCAGGTTGGCGACCAGCGACTCGACCTGGTGGGCGTTGCGGAGCCGTCCGGCGAAGACGCCGCGCATGCCGGGGATGCGGCCCGCGAGGGCCTGCACGATCTCCACGTCCGCGCGCTCCTCGCCGAGCACCATCACGTCGGTGTCGATCTCGTCGATCTCCGGGTCCTGGAGGAGGACCGCCGAGAGGTGGTGGAAGGCGGCGGCGACCCGGCTGTCCGGCAGCAGGGCGGCGGCCTGTTCGGCGGCGCTGCCCTCCTCGGGCTTGAGGGCGTAGGCGCCCTTCTTGTCGAAGCCGAGCGGGTTGACGCAGTCGACGACGAGCTTGCCGGACAGTTCCCCGCGCAGGGATTCGAGGGTCTTGCCGTGGCCGTCCCACGGTACGGCGACGATCACGACGTCGCTGCGGCGCGCGGTCTCGGCGTTGTCGGCGCCCTCGACGCCGTGCCCGATCTCCTCGGCGGCGGCAACGGCGCGCTCGGCGGCGCGGGAGCCGACGATCACCTTCTGGCCGGCCTTGGCGAGGCGGTACGCGAGGCCCTTGCCCTGCGGGCCGGTGCCGCCGAGCACGCCGACGACCAGCCCGGAGACGTCGGGCAGGTCCCAGGGGTCCTTGGCCGGTGCCTTGGCGGGGGCGTTGTGTGCAGCACTGTCGGTAGAGGTCATGGGCCGACCCTACGTCCGCGACGGCCAGCCCAGGGGTACGGGTCCCGCCCGCCGGGCGGCGGTCCCCGGGCCGGGTGAATCCGGGGCGAACGCCGGACCGCGTGCGGGGGGTTGCGGCAGGATGCGGCCGCATGGACGCCGTACGGGTCGCGCTGCTGCGGGAAGTGCTCGCCGGGACCGAGTGGCTGGGGGCCACCCGGCGGTTCGCGGGGGCACTGCGGGGGTCGGTGGTGCCGCACGGGGGCGGTCTGCTGCTGGTGGGCACCCCCGAGTACGAGCCCTGGCACCTGGCGGCGCACCTGGTGGACGAGGCCGCCTGGTCGGGGACGCCGGAGCTGGCTCCGACGCTGGTCCGGCACGGCGCGCGCCCCTCGGACCCGGCGCATCTCGCGGTCGGCCTCGGGCGGCTGGCGGCGGCCCGGCGCGGGGAGACGCTGCTGGTGGTCACGCCCGAGGACCCCGGTGCCCGGCTCCTGGAGCGGGTGCACGACGCCCGCCGGGCCGGTGCGACGGTGCTGGCGCTGGGCACCGACCGCGCACCGGGCGAGCGGGAGCTGACGGCGATGGCGCACGAGACGCTGTCCGTCCCCGACGGAGCCGAGCTGGACCTGGACACCGTGCAGCACCTGGTCAGCGCGTCGGCCGGGGAGAACGCGGTGCCGCCGCCCCGGAGCCGCCGCCGCTTCCGCGACCGCCTCTCCCGCCTCGCCGACCACCTGACGGCCCCGCCACCGTCCGGCTGGTGACGACCGCGGCCCGACCGACGACAGCCGCGGCCCGCCGGGCGCCAGCCACGGCCTGACCGACGGCCACCGCCGCCCAACCGCCGGCCGCCCCGGCCCGACCGACGGCCGCCCCGGCCCGACCCGGCGACGGCGGCCGTCCGGCCAATGACCATCGCAGCCCCGCCGGGATCCACCCCGGCCCGAACAACGACCACCGCCACCCGACCGACGACCACCACCCAACCGCCAGCCACCCCGGCCCAACCGATGACCACCGCCACCCGACCGACGGCCGCCCCGGCCCGACCCGGCGACCGCGGCCGCCCGGCCAATGACCATCGCAGCCCCGCCGGGCCCCACCCCGGCCCGAACAACGACCACCACCACTCGACCGACGACCACCCGACCCGACCGACGACCGCGGCCGTCCGGCCGACGACCATCGCCGCCCCGCCGGGCCCCACCCCGGCCCGAACCGGCGGCCGCCGGGAAAACCTGTTGCCCGCGCTCGTCCCGCCGCCGGACGATGACCCCTCGTGACCGACACCTCCCCCGCCGACGCGCCCGCCGACAGGCCCGCCCAATCGGCCGTCGACGCGCCTGTCGACCCGCCCACCGGCCTGCGGGCCCTGCTGCCCGATCTGTCCCCCTGGCGGGCCTCCCGGGACTTCCGGCGGTTGTGGGTCTCGGGGCTGATCACCAACTTCGGCAGCTTCCTGACCTTCGTCGCGCTGCCGGTGCAGATCAAGGAGCTGACGGACTCGGCCGCGGCGGTGGGCGCGATCGGTGCCGTGGAGCTGGTGCCGCTGGTGGTGTTCGGGCTGTACGGCGGTGCGCTGGCCGACGCCTGGGACAAGCGGCGGCTGATCCTGTGGACGGAGGCCGGTCAGGGCGTGCTGTGCGCGGCGCTGCTGGTCAACGCGCTGCTGCCGAGCCCGGCCGTGTGGCCGCTGTACGTGATCGCCGCGTTCACCTCGGCGCTGGGCGCGGTGCAGCGCCCGGCCCTGGACTCGCTGATCCCGCGGATCGTGGCCCACGAGCACCTGCCGGCCGCCGCCTCGCTGAACGCGCTGCGCTGGCAGGTCGGCGGGATCGCCGGACCGGCGCTGGCCGGCGTGGTGGTGGCGTACGCGGGGCTCGGCTGGGCGTACGCGGTGGACCTGGTCACCTTCGCCGCCTCGGTGGCCCTGGTGGCGGGGCTCGCCTCCTCGCCCGCCTCGCACGAGGCGGGCAGACCGTCGTGGGCGGCGATCGCCGAGGGCGCCCGGTACGCGTGGAGCCGCAAGGAGCTGCTGGGCACCTACGCGGTCGACGTCGCGGCGATGCTCCTGGCGATGCCGCTCGCGGTGCTGCCGTTCCTGGCCGACGAGTTGGACGCCGAGTGGTCGCTCGGACTGATGTACGCGGCGATTCCGGCGGGCTCGCTGCTGGTGAGCGTGAGCAGCGGGTGGACGTCGCGGGTGCACCGGCACGGGCGGATGGTGGTGCTCGCGGCGGCCGGGTGGGGCGTGGCGATCGCCGCCGCCGGCTTCGCCGGGAACGTGTGGCTGGTACTGCTGTGCTTCGTGCTCGCCGGTGCCTGCGACATGGTCAGCGGCGTCTTCCGGAGCGCGATGTGGAACCAGACCATCCCGGACGAGCTGCGCGGCCGGCTCGCCGGGATCGAGCTGCTGTCGTACTCGGTGGGTCCGCAGCTCGGCCAGGTCCGGGCGGGCGGCACGGCCGCGCTGGTCGGGGTGCGGGCGTCGGTGTGGTCGGGCGGACTGCTGTGCGCGGGCGCGGTGGGGGTGCTGGCGCTGTGCCTGCCGACGATGATGACGTACGACGCGCGGACGAACGAGCACGCGGTGCGGCTGCGCGAGAAGCGCGCAGCCGACGCCGCGAGCGGCTGATCAGTCGTCCCGGTCGCCGTCGGCGCTTCCCGGGGCGGACGCGTCGTGCCACCTGGGGTCGTTCTCCCACTGGAGGTTGCGCTCGCGTGCGGTCTGCATCGCGTGTTCGGCCTCGGCCCGGGTGGCATACGGTCCGAAGCGGTCCTTGCCCGGGCAGTCCGGGCCCTCCTCGACCTTCTGGTGCTCCAGGCAGTAGAACCACTCGCCCGGTTTGCCGACCGTGCGCTTCTTGAACAGGGCCATGGGACAGCTCCTCTCGCCACCGACATGTTCCCCCATGCGTGCTGGTTAGACTCGCTGCATGTCTGGCCAGTCGCTGCTCGTCCCAGGGGAGATTTCCCCCACCCGTTCCGTGCCCGGAAACATCCGCCGGCCCGAGTACGTCGGCAAACCCGCGCCGACGCCGTACACCGGACCGGAGGTGCAGACGCCCGAGACCATCGAGGCGATGCGCGTGGCCGGGCGGATCGCGGCGCGGGCGATGGAGGAGGCCGCGAAGCACATCGCGCCCGGCGTGACGACGGACGAGCTGGACCGGGTGGCGCACGAGTACATGTGCGACCACGGCGCCTACCCCTCGACGCTCGGCTACCGGGGCTACCCCAAGTCCCTGTGCAGCTCGGTCAACGAGGTCATCTGCCACGGCATCCCCGACTCCACGGTGCTGCGCGACGGCGACATCGTGAACCTCGACGTGACGGCGTACATCGGCGGGGTGCACGGCGACAACAACGCGACCTACCTGGTCGGCGACGTGGACGAGGAGAGCCGGCTGCTGGTCGAGCGGACCCGGGAGTCGCTGGCCCGCGCGATCAAGGCGGTCAAGCCGGGCCGCCAGATCAACATCATCGGCCGGGTCATCGAGTCGTACGCGAAGCGGTTCGGGTACGGGGTGGTGCGGGACTTCACCGGCCACGGCATCAACTCGTCGTTCCACTCGGGGCTCATCGTCCCGCACTACGACAGCCCGCACGCGACGACCGTCATCCAGCCCGGGATGACCTTCACGATCGAACCGATGCTGACGCTCGGCACCCACGAGTACGACATGTGGGACGACGGCTGGACGGTCGTGACGAAGGACCGCAGGCGGACCGCGCAGTTCGAGCACACCCTGGTGGTGACGGACTCGGGCGCGGAGATCCTGACGCTGCCCTGACCTCGACGCACGTCGCTCGACGGCCCGCTCTCCTTCGGAGGGCGGGCCGTTTCGCGTCCGGGTGGGTACGCTTTTACCGACAGCCCGTCGGCAAGCCTATTGACTTAGGTAAGCCTAACCATAGAAAATCATGCTCATGGACTCCTTCTCGACGCTCATCCGCACCGCCTCCCACGAGCAGCACGTGGAGGCGGAGACCTCGACGTTCATGAGCGACCTGCTGGGCGGGCGGCTCGGTGTCGACGCCTACGCGCGCTACACCGAGCAGCTGTGGTTCGTCTACGAAGCCCTGGAGGCCGCCGCCGGACGGCTGGCGGCGAACCCGGTGGCCGGGCCGTTCGTCCGGCCGGAGCTGATGCGGCTGGCCTCCCTGGAGCGGGACCTGGCGCACCTGCGCGGCGCCGACTGGCGCGCGGGCCTGACCGCGCTGCCCGCGACCGAGGCGTACGCGGCCCGGGTGCGCGAGTGCGCCGACGAGTGGCCCGCGGGGTACGTCGCCCACCACTACACGCGCTACCTGGGCGACCTGTCGGGCGGGCAGATCATCCGCGACAAGGCCGAGCGGACGTGGGGCTTCGCCAGGAAGGGCGACGGGGTCCGCTTCTACGTCTTCGAGGAGATCTCCAACCCGGCCGCCTTCAAGCGGGAGTACCGCGAGCTGCTGGACGGCATCCACGCGGACGACCTGGAGAAGCAGCGGGTCGTCGCCGAGTGCAAGCGCGCCTTCGCCCTGAACACGGCGGTGTTCCGGGCCCTGGGCGAGGAGTTCCCGCTGTCCGCCTGAGTCACCGCTCCAGGCGTACCCGCCCGCCGATCTCGACCCAGCCCTCGGGCTGCGGTGCGGTGAGGATCTGGGAGCCGACCCCCTGGGTGATGTTGAGGGCGCGGCCGAGGCGTCCGGTCAGCAGCAGCGCCGCCGCCCCCGTCGCCTCGTCCTCGTCGATGCCGTCGTCGCGACCGGGGAAGGCGCGGGCCCGCACCCGTCCCGCCGCCTCGTCCTCCCAGGCCCAGGCGTAGATCCACTCCCCCTTCGGCGGCACCGCGAGGTCGTCGACCTCGGCGACGGTGGCGTACTGGCGCAGGGTGCGCGGCGGCGCCCACTCCGGGCGGGCCTCGATCCAGCTGAACTCGCCGTCCAGCCGGGCGCCCACCACGCCGGCCCGGGTGACGAGTTCGGGCACGTCGAGCAGCCAGGCGGTGCCGACGCAGGGGTGCCCGGCGAAGGGCAGGCGCAGGGTGGGCGTGTAGATGTCGACGACGCCGCGCTCGGGGTCGTCGACGAACACGGTCTCACTGAAGCCGAGTTTCGCGGCCAGCTCCTGCCGCCGCTCGGGCTCCGGCAGTACGGATCCGTCCCGGACGACGCCCAGTTCGTTGCCGTATCCGTCGTTCGGCGCGCAGAAGACGCGCAGTACGTCGTAGTCGGTCACCGGGGCATTCAAGCATCGTCCGCGGGCGGCCAGAGCGGGGTGGGGGCCTCGTCGTACGGGAGGGTGGCGAGCGCGTCGGCGTACCCGCGTTCCAGGGCGGCGCGTTGGCGTTCGGTTCCCGGTCCGGCGGGGCGCTCCGACAGCCGGGACATCCGCTCCGCGTGCCCCTCGGCGACCGCGTCGGCGGTCCGGCGCCACTGCGCCTCCTTTGGCAGCCGGGCGAGTATCACGCAGGCTGGTCCGGCGCCCTCCGCCAAGGCCGCCAAGGCCCGGTCGTGCCCGTCCAGGATCAGCCAGCCGTCGAGGAACGACACCCACCACAGCAGGACCGGGGCGAGGGTGCCGTCCCGGGCGTGCTTGCGGTACGCCTTCACGCGCGGCGCGTCGGGGGGCGAGAGCGGGCGCAGGGGCAGGACGCCGTGCCAGCCGCCTCCGCAGAGCAGTTCGAGGACGGTGTCGGGCCAGTCCCGTACGAAGTCCTCGGTCCAGATGCCGGGAGTGAAGGACGCGCGTGCGGTGACCGACCAGCGTCCGTCGTGCAGCGGGCCGTGGGGCGAGTCCTCCAGCCACCGGGCACAGCGGTGGCGCCAGTCGGCGTCCGGTGTGCGCATCGACGCGGCGCGCAGGGGCGGCAGCGGGGAGCGGTGGCCGGGCAGGCGGCGCAGGTGCAGCTCGCGGCAGCAGCCTTCGCCGTGCCACCGGGCCCGGGTGAGGGGGCGGTCGCCCAGGTGGAGCGTGGGCGGGGCGCCGTCCCGGGCCCGGACGAATCGCAGCGGCGGTGGGCCGGGGCGGCCCCGGACGTCCAGGACCAGGGGTCCCGATGTCGCTTCCCGCACCGCCCGTTCCATCCGGACAGTATCGGGCGCCGACCGCCCCGGCCCGCAAGGGATTACTCGGCGGACCGCGCCTGGGTCCGCCGCCTGCGCGTCGCGTACACGGCGCCCGCGCCGACCACGACCGCGACACCGGCCGCCGCGCCCAGCGCCGGGCCGGGTATGTCCGAGCCGGTGGAGGCGAGGCTGCCGCCGCCGATGGAACCGCCGGTGGTCGTTCCGGTGCCGCCGACGGTCGAACCGGCACCCCCGGCAGTGCCGGTGCCCCCGCCGGTGGAGCCGCCCGCCGTGCCGGAGCCGCCGAACGTGCCGCCGGACGTGTCCGAGCCGCCCCCGTCCGGCAGTTGGGCGTCGTCGCTGAGCGCCACCGACAGGTCGACGGTGTCGAGCGCGGTGCCCGCCTGGTAGAAGTCGCCGAAGGCCTTGGCGCCGGCCGCGGTGAGCGTGGCGGCGACGTCGTCGACGGTGATGACGTCCTGCGCGGCCTTCAGGTCGCCGGACTTCGCCTCGAGGTCGGCCAGGACCACGCCCTTGGTCTGCGTGCCGAGGCTGTTCACGTCGGCGCTGAGCTTGCCGGTGCCGCCGTCGAGGGTGGCCTTGAGGTTGCTCAGGGTCAGGTCGAGGCCGTAGGTGCCGCCCGACTCGTGGCCCTTGAAGTTGACGGCGCCCTTGAAGACGGCGGTCAGCTTGTCGGCGTCGGTGTCGTAGGTGCCGGTCGCGTCCTTGAAGGTGAACGCACCGTTTCCGGCGGCCTGGGCGGCCCCGCCGGAGACGGTGATCCGGCCCTTGGCGATGGTGCCGACGACGTAGGCGCGGAAGGACTCCTTCACTCCCCAGCCGAGGGTGCCGTCGGCGACGGCGCCCTTGGCGGGGGCGGCGCTCGCGGGGGCCGAGGGCGAGGCGCTCGTGCTCGCCGCGGGGCCCGGCTCCTGGGTGGCCGGTGTGGTCTGCGGGTCGGTCGGTTCCGGGTCGGTCGGTTCCGGTTCGGTCGGCCCGGTGGTCGGCTCCTTGGAGGGTTCCCCGGTGGTGGGCTGCCCGGTTGGCTCGGTCGTGGGACCGGTGGTGGGTTCCGTGGTCGGCGGTGTCTTCTTGACCACCGTCAGCGGGTCTCCGGCCGCGCCCGCGTAGCTCGCGCTGCCGAGGTACTCGCCCGCCTCGGTGGTGAGGGTGGTCGCCATGTCGGTCATCGCGCGGGTCACGGCGACCTTGGCGAGCGGCACGTCGTCGCCCTTCTTGGTGGGCGTCGCGCCGGAGGTGTCGACCGTGGTCACGTCGGCGGTGATCTCACCGGCGCCGCTGTCGAAGCGCACGTCGGTGAGCGTGACCTCGAACCGGTGCGCGGCGGAGGCGCTCACCAGCTTGCCCTGGAAGGCGAGGTCGACGGTCTGCGCCGTGGTGTCGTAGGTGCCGGTGCCGTCGGTGAAGGTGAAGGCGCCGTTGCCCGCGGCCTGACTGGCGCCCTCGGAGGCGGTGAAGCTGCCGAACATGCCGACGTACGTCCGGTAGGACTGCTTGATGCCCCAGGTCAACTCGTAGTCGGCGAGCGGGGCTTCGGCCGCCGAGGCGCTGGTGGCGCCGCCCAGCGTGGCGAGGGCGGTCGCGCCGAGGGCAGCGGCCGTGGCCACGGCGGCGGCCAGTGCGGTGGAGCGGCGTCGTCTGACGGGCATGGCTCGGTTCTCCTTGGGTGTCGGGGGTGTTCAGCCCTGCTCCGGGTCCGAGGGGGACGCGGCGGGCCGGGCGCGGCGCCTGCGGAGGGCGACGGCCACGAGGGCCGCGGCCGCCAGCAGCAGGGCGCCGGCCGCGAGGGAGACGGGAAGTGCGGGGAAGTCGCCGTCGTCGGTGGTGCTCGCGACGGGGGCTGCGGAGGTGTCGGCGCCGGTCTGCTCGGGCTGCGGGCTCGCACTGGGGGTGGGCTCGCTGCCGAGGTCGGGCAGGGCGGGCAGTTCCGCGTCGGCGGTGAGGGCGACGGCGAGGGACACGGGGTCCATCGCGGTGCCGGCCCGGTACATGCCGCCGAAGGCCTTCGCGCCGCGGGCGGTGAGCTCGGCCGGGGCCTCGGTGACCTTCACCAGGCCGTCGGCCGGCTTCGGTTCGCCCGCGGTGAAGGTGACCAGGGGCACCTTCTTCTCCTTGAGGTCCGGGCTCGTCACATCGGCGTACAGCATGCCCTTGCCGTCCTCGACGACGGCCCGCACGTTGTCGAGGCTCAGGTCGAGGCCGTGGGCGCCGGTGAAGCGCACGGTGCCCTCGAAGGCGGCGGTGAGGTCGCCGTCCTCGTACGTCCCCTCGCCGCCGGGGAAGCGGAAGAGCGCGCCGCCGTCCTGGGCGCCCGCGGTGAGGGCCCACTCGCCGTCGGCGATGTCGCCGGTGACGTACTCGCGGAAGGTGCGGCGCACCCCCCAGTCGACGGCGCCGTCCCGGATGGCGCCGCCGGACGTCTTCGCGGGCTTCGGCGACTCGGCGGACGGGGAGGGGGTGCCGGACGGCTGCCTCTCCTGCCCCGGCGCGGACGCCCGGACGTCGGCGGACAGGCTCACCGGGTCGAGCGCGGTGCCCGCGGTGTAGTACCCGGCGAAGGAGCGGGCGCCCTCGGCGGTGAGGGTGGCGGGGATGTTGTTCAGGGCGACGGTGCTGCCGCCGCCCCTCATGTCGATGCCGCCGAGGGAGAGGGAGGCGAAGGGCACCTGACGGGACGTCGTGACCGCCCCAGTGTCCTTCGCCTTGCTGACGACGTCCACGTGGAGCGTGCCGGTGGAGCCGGAGAGGCTCATGGTGGGACGGCTGAGGGTGAGGTCGAGCTGGTACGCGCCGGTGCCGGTGCGGTGGCCGAGGAAGTGCACGCCCCCGGAGAAGGCGGCGCGGAAGGTGCCGGTGTCACCGTCGTAGGTGCCGGTCGCCGAGTGGAAGCGGAACGAGCTGCCGCCGACGGTGGCCGCACCCCCGTTGAGGGAGTAACTGCCCTTCGCGACGGGCCCGGTGACATAGGTCTGGAACGAGGACTTGATGCCCCAGTCGAGGCGTCCGCCCTGCACGGTCCGGCTCTCCGCGTGTGCGGCGGTCACGGGGAGCAGGGCGCCGAGAACGGCCGCGCACACCAGGGTGACCAGGGCGCGGAGACGGGCGGGCATGCGAAGTCCTCCGGATCGGGGGGCCGGTAGCGAACAAAGGTAAGGCTAACCTAAGCTCTAGTCGACCGGCACCGGCCGCTCGTCTGCGGCCCGACGAGAGGAACGGACACCGTGCGACGCCCCCGAAACCCCCTGGCGGGAGCACTGCTGTCCGTGCTCGCCCTGGCCCTGACCGCGACGGGATGCGCAGGTTCCACCGCGGCCGCACCCGGCGACGGCGGTGGCTCGTCGTCCGCCCCGGCCGGGGGGACCGTCGCGAACCGGGTGGAACCACTGGCGAGGACACCCGAGCCCCGCCTCCCGGTCACCGTCCCCTCCGCCGACGGCGAGCGGGTGACGGTGCGGGCGGCCGAGCGGATCGTCCCCCTCTCCGGCAGCCTCAGCGAGATCGTCTTCACCCTCGGGCTCGGCGACCGGGTCGTCGCCCGGGACGTCACCGCCACCTTCGAACAGGCGGCGAAGCTCCCGGTGGTGACCCGGGGCCACGACGTCTCCGCCGAGAGCGTGCTGTCGCTCAAGCCCGACCTGGTGCTCGCCGAGACCACCTCGGGCCCCGAGGAGGCGGTGGACCAGATCCGCGCCGCCGGGGTCCCGGTGCTCCTCGTCGAGGCGGCGGGGGGCCTGGACGACGTGGGCACGCGCATCCGGGCGGTCGCCGACGCCCTCGGCGTACCGGCGGCCGGGAAGGAGCTGACCCGGCGCTCGGAGCAGCGGATCGAGGCCGTACGGGGGGACGTTCCGCACGGGGAGGAGCCGCGGGTCGCCTTCCTCTACCTGCGCGGCTCGGCCTCCGTCTACCTCATCGGCGGCAAGGACTCCGGCGCCGGTTCGCTGATCGAGGCGGCCGGGGCGGTGGACGCCGGCGCCGCCTCCGGCCTCGACAAGGATTTCACCGCCATCACCAGCGAGGCCCTCGCCAAGGCCGCGCCGGACGCGATCCTCGTGATGAGCAAGGGACTCGAATCGGTGGGCGGCGTCGACGGGCTGGTGAAGATCCCCGGCGTCGCCCAGACCCCGGCCGGGATGGACCGCCGGATCGTCTCGGTCGAGGACGGCGTACTGCTCAACTACGGCCCGCGCACCGACCAGGTGCTGAAGTCGGTCGTGGCGCAGCTCTACGGCGAGGACGGCGCCAAGTGACCGTACTGGACAAGCCGGTCCGCCCCCAGGCGCCCGCGGACCCGGCCGCCCCCCGTGTCCGGCGCAGCACCGCCTGGCTGCTGACCGCCGCCCTCGCCGCCGGTCTGCTGGTCCTCGTCCCGGTCGCGGCCGGCACCGGCGCCTACCCGATCCCGGTCGGCGACGTGCTCGGCTCGCTGCTGCACCGGACGGGGCTCGGCGGCGCGGAACTGGACCGGGTGGCCGAGTCGGTGCTGTGGAACGTGCGGTTCCCCAGGATCGTGCTGGCCCTGCTGGTCGGCGCCTCGCTCGGGTGCGCGGGGGCGCTGATGCAGGGCGTGTTCGGCAACCCGCTGGCCGAGCCGGGGGTCATCGGCGTCTCCTCGGGCGCGGCGGTCGGCGCGGTCGCCGCCATCGCGTTCGGCCTGAACTTCCTCGGCACCTGGACGGTGTCCGTGTTCGCCTTCGTCTCCGGCCTGGTCACCGTCCTGGTCGTCTACGCGATGTCCCGCTCGGGCGGCCGTACGGAGGTCGTGACCCTGATCCTCACGGGCATCGCGGTGAACGCCTTCGCGGGCGCGCTGATCGGGCTGTTCCTGTTCTTCGCGGACACGGCGGCGGTCAACCAGATCACCTTCTGGCAGCTGGGCTCGCTCGCCCAGGCGACCTGGCCGAAGGTGCTGGCGGTCCTGCCGTGCGCGGCGCTCGGCCTCGGGCTGGCCCCGCTGTACGCCCGCCGCCTCGACCTCCTGGCGCTCGGTGAACGTCCGGCCCGCCACCTGGGCGTGGACGTGGAGCGGCTGCGGATCGTGCTGGTGCTGGTGATCGCCCTGCTGACCGCGGCGGCGGTGAGCGTGGCGGGTGTCATCGGCTTCGTCGGACTCGTCGTCCCGCACCTGCTGCGGATGGCGGCGGGGCCCGGGCACCGGTTCCTGATCCCGGGCAGCGCGCTGCTCGGCGCCCTGGTCCTGCTCGCCGCCGACCTGGCCGCCCGCACGGTCGCGGAGCCGGCCGAACTGCCGCTCGGGGTGCTGACGGCGCTGCTGGGCAGTCCGTTCTTCTTCTGGCTGCTGCGCCGCACCCGGCGCAGACAGGGAGGCTGGGCATGAGAATGCTGAAACTGCCGCGGCTGGTGTCGTCCCGTCCGGCGCCGCCGCCCCCGGCCGCCCCCGGCGACCTCCTGGCCGAGGCCACCGGAGTGCGCGTGCGCCTCGGCGGGCGGCCGGTCCTCGACGGAGTGGACGTGGAGGTCCGCGCGGGCGAGGTGCTCGCCCTGGTCGGCCCCAACGGGGCGGGCAAGTCGACCCTGTTGGGCGCCCTGGCCGCCGACGTCCCGGCCGCCGAGGGGGTCGTACGCGTCCACGGCCGCCCGGTGTCGGACTGGTCGGCGCCCGAACTCGCGCTGCGCCGGGCGGTGCTGCCGCAGTCGGCGTCGCTGTCCTTCCCGTTCGCGGTGGAGGAGGTCGTCCGGATGGGCCGGGCGCCCTGGGCGGGCGGCGACCGGGAGGACGAGGACGACGCGGCCGTGGCCGAGGCGATGGCCCGCACGGAGGTGACCGGATTCGCCGGGCGCCCCTTCTCCGCGCTCAGCGGCGGCGAGCGGGCCCGGGTGGCCCTGGCCCGCGTCCTCGCCCAGCGCGCTCCCCTCCTGCTGCTCGACGAGCCGACCGCGGCCCTGGACCTCAGGCACCAGGAACTCGTGCTGCGGCTGTGCCGGGAGCGGGCGCGGGCCGGGGACGCGGTGGTCGTCGTCCTGCACGACCTCGCGCTCGCGGCGGCGTACGCGGACCGGGTGGCGGTCCTGCGCTCGGGCCGGATCGCGGCCGGGGGCCCGCCGTCGGAGGTGTTCGCCGAGGGGCTGCTGTCCGAGGTCTACGACCAGCCGGTGGAGGTGTTCCCGCATCCGCGCACGGGCGCGCTCCTCGTCGTCCCGCACCGCTCGCCGTGAGGACCGTCGTCTCCCGGCAGGACCATCCTTGACGCACCTTTGACTCTCCTATGAGCACTTCATTGAGCCACCGTGACCGGCCCGTGCTCATACACCGTCCATGAGATTCGGATCACCGCATGGACGGGTTTTGCTTAGGAAATCCTTAGGTATGTTAGGCCAGCCTCACCTTCCCTGTGAGGACCGTCACGCGCACTTTTCGGCCATCCCTTGGAGCCCGCATGCGAGCCGCCAGACTCTCCCTCGTCACCGCCGTAGCCACCGCCGCGGCCCTGGCCGCCGTCACGGGCTGCACGGAGAAGAGCGGCGCCGAGGACGGCGAGCACGTCATCACGGTGACGGCGACGGACGACAAGTGCGAGGTGTCGAAGGCCGAGTTCCCGGCGGGTCACGTCGAACTCGCCGTCGAGAACAAGGGCTCCAAGGTCACCGAGGTCTACCTCCTCTTCCCCGACGACCGGGTGGTCACCGAGCGGGAGAACATCGGCCCCGGCACCAAGCAGCGGGTCACCGCCGAGGTGAAGGCGGGCGACTACCGGATCGCCTGCAAGCCCGGCATGAAGGGCAAGGGCATCCGCCAGGACGTGAAGGCCACCGGCGGCAAGGCCGCCGCGCGCGACCCGCGTCTCGACAAGGCCGTGGCCGCCTACCGCCAGTACGTCCAGCAGCAGGCCGACGAGACCCTGCCGAAGGCCGAGGCCTTCGCGAAGGCCGTCCGGGCCGGTGACCTGGAGGCCGCGAAGAAGGCGTACGCCCCCTCCCGCATCGGCTGGGAGCGCACCGAGCCGGTCGCGGAGTCCTTCGGCGACATCGACCCGAAGGTCGACGTCCGCGAGGACGGACTGGAGGACGGCCAGGACCCGGCGACCGACTGGACCGGCTGGCACCGCCTGGAGAAGGCGCTGTGGCAGGACGGGAAGATCGGCGACCGCGAGAAGGAGCTGGCCGCCACCCTGGTCACCGACCTGAAGGACTGGCAGAACCGGGTCGGCAAGGCCGAGATCACCCCCACCTCCATGGCCAACGGCGCCAAGGAGCTGCTCGACGAGGTCGCCACCGGCAAGGTCACCGGCGAGGAGGAGCGCTACTCGCACACCGACCTGGTCGACTTCAAGGCCAACGTGGAGGGCGCGCAGCAGTCGTACGCGCTGCTGAAGCCGGTCGCGAAGGAGAACGACGCGGCGCTGACGACGGAGCTGGACCGCCAGTTCGCGGCGCTGGACAAGCTGCTCGACCAGTACCGCCCGAGCACCTCCTCCTACGAGTTCACCTCCTACGACAAGGTCGGCAAGGCGGATCGCAAGGAGCTGTCGGACGCGGTCAACGCGCTCGCGGAGCCGCTGTCCAAGCTGGCCGCGGCCGTGGTCGCGAAGTAGGCGTGGAGGGCGAGATGACGGACACCGACTCCCCAGCACCGGCCCCCTCACCCTCCCGGCGGTCGCTGATCGGCTGGGGCGGCGCGGGCCTCGCGCTCGGCGCCGCCGCGGCGGCCGGCGGGGCGGTGGCGATGGACCGCGCCGGTGCCGACGCGGCCCCGGCCGGTGCCGACGCGGGCTCCGCCGTGCCCTTCCACGGGGCGCACCAGGCGGGCATCGCCACACCGGTGCAGGACCGCCTGCACTTCGCCGCGTTCGACGTGACGACCGAGGACCGCGCCGCCCTCGTGGCGCTGCTCAAGGAATGGACGGCGGCGGCCCGCCGGATGACCGCCGGTCACGCGGTGGGCGAGGGCGCCTACGGCGGCCTGCCCGAGGCCCCGCCGGACGACACCGGCGAGGCGCTGGGTCTCAAGCCGTCCCGGCTGACCCTCACCATCGGCTTCGGGCCGTCCCTCTTCACGAGGTTCGGCCTCGCCGACCGGCGCCCCGAGGCCCTGGCCGACCTGCCGAAGTTCCCCGGGGACAATCTGGACAAGGCCCGCAGCGGCGGCGACCTGTGCGTCCAGGCCTGCGCCGACGACCCCCAGGTCGCCGTGCACGCGATCCGCAACCTGGCCCGCATCGGCTTCGGCAAGGTCGTCGTGCGCTGGTCGCAGCTCGGCTTCGGCAAGACCTCGTCGACGACGCCCGACGAGCAGACCCCGCGCAATCTGCTCGGTTTCAAGGACGGCACCCGCAACATCGCGGGCACGGAGAAGGACCGCCTGGAGAAGTTCGTCTGGGCCGCCGAGAAGGACGGACCGGCCTGGATGGCGGGCGGTTCGTACCTCGTCGCCCGCCGCATCCGCATGCACATCGAGACCTGGGACCGTACCTCCCTCCAGGAGCAGGAGGACGTGTTCGGCCGCGACAAGGGCGAGGGCGCGCCGGTCGGCAAGGCGAAGGAGCGCGACGAGCCGTTCCTGAAGGCGATGAAGCCCGACGCGCACGTCCGGCTCGCGCACCCCGACTCCAACGGCGGGGCGACGCTGCTGCGCCGCGGCTACTCCTTCACCGACGGCACGGACGGCCTGGGCCGCCTGGACGCCGGTCTGTTCTTCCTCGCCTACCAGCGCGACATCCGCACGGGTTTCGTCCCCGTGCAGCGCAGTCTGGCGACGGACGCGCTCAACGAGTACATCCAGCACGTGGGTTCGGCGGTCTTCGCCGTGCCGCCCGGGGTCCGCGACGCGGACGACTGGTGGGGCAGCACGCTGTTCGGCAAGGAGGCGTAACCGTGTTCTCCAACTACCTGATCGGACTGCGCGAGGGCCTGGAGGCTTCCCTCGTCGTCTGCATCCTCATCGCCTATCTGGTCAAGACGGACCGCCGGGACGCCCTGAAGCCCATCTGGGCGGGCATCGGCGTGGCGATCGCCATCGCGCTCGGCTTCGGCTGCGCGCTGGAGTTCGGCTCGCAGGAGCTGACCTTCAAGGCGCAGGAGGCGCTGGGCGGTTCGCTCTCCATCCTGGCCGTGGTCCTGGTGACGTGGATGGTCTTCTGGATGCGGCGCACCGCCCGGCACCTGAAGGCGGAGCTGCACGGCAGGCTGGACGCGGCCCTGGCGATGGGCACCGGCGCGCTGGTGGCCACCGCGTTCCTGGCGGTCGGCCGGGAGGGCCTGGAGACGGCGCTGTTCGTGTGGGCGTCGGTGCACGCGGCGAGCGACGGCACCCCGCGCCCGCTGATCGGGGTGGCGCTGGGACTGGCCACGGCGGTCCTGCTCGGCTGGCTGTTCTACCGGGGCGCGCTGCGCATCAACCTGGCCCGCTTCTTCACCTGGACCGGCGGCATGCTGGTCGTCGTGGCGGCGGGCGTCCTGGCCTACGGCGTGCACGACCTCCAGGAGGCCGACCTGGTGCCGGGCCTGACGAAACTGGCCTTCGACATCAGCGACACGGTCGACCCCTCCAGCTGGTACGGCACCCTGCTCAAGGGCGTGTTCAACTTCCAGCCCGACCCGACCGTCCTCCAGGTCACGGTGTGGCTGCTGTACCTGGTCCCGACGCTCGCGCTCTTCCTCGCCCCGGTAGGGTTCGCCTCCGGGAAGGGGAAGGTGAAGGAACCTGATGAGCCAGGATCGCGGCCCTCGAAGGCCCCGCAGGCTTGAGAAGTACGCGCTCATATCCGCCTCGGCGACCGCTTTGTCGCTGACGGCGAGCGGCTGCGTGGTGGTGCACGGTGAGCGCGAGGTACTCCCCTCGGCCACCCGGGCCGAGGCCGCGAAGGCGCTGGAGCAGTTCACCACCGCGTACAACGCGGCCGACAAGGCGTACGACGCCTCCCTGGACGCCGACCACACCACCGGCGCCCTCGCCGCGATCGACTCGGCGCGACTGAAGGCGGGGGCGGCCAACCACCCGGACGGCAATCCGGCGCACGAGCCGCTGGAGCTGACCGACGCGAAGTTCACGATCCCGAAGAAGGCGGGCTGGCCGCGCTGGTTCGTCGCGGACACCGAGGCCAACAAGGGCGGCAAGGCACGCTGGTTGCTGGTCTTCACCCGGGACGGCCTGGAGGAGACCTGGGAGGCGGCGTACCTGACGCTGGTCGCCCCCGGCAAGGTGCCCGAGTTCAAGACCGACCAGGACGGCTGGGCCGAGGCGGTCCCCGCGAACTCCACCGACGTGAGCGTCCCGCCGGCCGGCCTGAGCAAGGGCTACACGACGTATCTTCAGGACGGCGGCAAGACCTTCGCGGACGGTGTGCACACCAGCTCCTGGCGCGCGCTGCGCGAGAAGCGCTCGACCCGCCCCGGCCTGGTCACGCAGTACATCGACGAGCCGCTGACGAACGGCGACTACGCGCCGCTGGCGCTGCGCACCAAGGACGGCGGGGCGCTGGTCTTCTTCACCTCCCGCCACTTCGAGAAGCAGACCGCCGCGCGGGGCGCGTCCGTGCCGACGCCGAACAAGGACGTGCTGGCGCTGACGGACGGCGAGATCAAGCAGTCACTGACGATGGAGTTCGTCTCCAACGAGGTCGCGCTCGACCCGGCGGACGGGCAGGTGTCGGTACTGGGCCGGGTCCAGGGCCTGACGTCGGGCAAGGGCGAATAGGAGAGCCCGGGGCGCTCAGCGGCGCAGCGGCCAGGAGTCCTGCTCGTGGTCGCTCTCCGCACCGGCGTGCCGGGAGCAGGCGTCGGTGAGGGTCTCCAGCAGCGTCAGCGGATCCGGCAGCGGGTGCTCGGGACCGCGCACCCAGTGCACGGTCCGGCCTTCGCCGGGCAGCCGGGCCGGCGGCACCAGCACATAGGACCCGCGGCAGTGCCAGCGCAGCCCCGGGTGCTCGTCCATGGTCTCGGGGTGGCAGTCCAGCTCGCAGGGCCACCACTCGTCCTCGTCCTCGGGGGTGCCGCGGGTGAGGGTGAACAGCAGCATGCGCCCGTCGTCGCTCTCGGCGACCGGCCCGACCTCGACACCGGCGGCGAGCAGCCGCTCCACCGCCTCCCGACCGGCCTCCAGCGGCACGTCGAGCACGTCGTGCACCATGCCGGTCGCGGTGATGAAGTTGGCCTCGGGCTGGTGCCGGGCCCAGCGCTCGATCTGGGCGCGGTCGGTGGTGGACTGCGTCTGCCAGGCGAACGACACCGGGTGCCGGGCGGGGGTGGGACAGCCCACGCGGTCGCAGGAGCAACGGTATCCGGCGGGGTGCGCGGCGGGCGCCAGGGGCAGTCCGGCACCGGCGGCGGCGAGCAGCAGATCCTCCCGGCCACCGTCTCCGGCGGCCTCCTTGGGGCGGCGTCCGCGCAGCCACGAGGAGAGTTTGCCCTGCAGACCGCTCCGACCGCCGAACTCCGCGCTCATCTATCCCCTTGCCTCGCCGTCGTGCGCACCAGCATGCCCTATCGTCGCACCATTGCGCGCTTCGGGGTCGCGAAGGGACAAACTTCCCTGGTCAGGCGTCTTCGGTCACCGCGGGGCGAGCCCGTGCAGCGCGTAGTCGACGAGGGTGTCGGTGTAGGCGTAGGAGATCGGCGCCGTGTGCTGGAGCCAGCGCTGGGCGAGCGGCGAGACGAAGAGTTCCAGCGCGATGCGCGGATCGATCTCCGGCCGCACCTGTCCTGCCGCCTGGGCGGCCCGCAGGCGGTCGACGTGCAGCTGGAGCGACGGCTCCAGGAGCTTGGCGACGAACTCCCGGCCGAGCTGTTCGTTGACGAGCCCCTCGGCGGCCAGGGCGCGCGACGGCGCCTCGAACTTCGGGTCGTACAGCTGGTCGACGGTGGCGCGCAGTACGGCCTTGAGGTCGGCGGCGATGTCGCCCGTGTCCGGAATCGCGTAGGGCTCCCCCTGCCCCTGAGCCCGTACGGCCTGTTCGCCGAGATCGAGGAAGGCCTCCAGCA
Source organism: Streptomyces sp. NPDC001599 (assembly GCF_042893535.1). Classification (NCBI taxonomy): domain Bacteria; kingdom Bacillati; phylum Actinomycetota; class Actinomycetes; order Kitasatosporales; family Streptomycetaceae; genus Streptomyces; species Streptomyces sp. NPDC001599. The sequence continues at coordinate 460,283 of NZ_JBIAVA010000001.1, read as the reverse complement.
GGACCTGCGCCTTCGAGGACCACCACCGGTAGATCGTCTGCTTGCCGACGCCGGCGCGGGCGGCGATGCCCTCGATGGTGGTCTTCGGGTAGCCGACCTCGCCGACCAGGGCGAGGGCGGCGTCGTAGATGGCCTGGCGGGACCGCTGACTGCGCCGGGTGGCGTCGGGGTGCGGCCGCTCGGCGGCGGGGGGCGTGGTGCGGGCGGATTTCCGGGTGGTGGCCATGCTTCGAAGTTATCAGGTTGACAAGACGGAACGTCTCGCCGACAAGCAGGAGCTCCTGCGCAGGCTGCGAGAACGGCAGCACGGCCCGGGGAGCCGACCGAGGCGTCCCCGGCCGCTCAGTGGCGCGGTGCCCGCGCGTTCTCCAGGTAGTGCAGAACGGCCGCCACCCGCCGGTCGACCTGGTCGGCCGGGGAGAGGTCGAGCTTGGCGAAGATGCTGCGGATGTGCTTGTGGACGGCGCCGTCGGTGACCACGAGCCGTCCGGCGATGGCGCTGTTGCCCAGGCCCTCGGCCATCAGACCGAGCACCTCCCGCTCCCGCGGGCTGAGCCGCTCCATCCGGGTGTCCTGCCGCGTCCGGGTGAACAACTGGGCGACGACCTCCGGGTCGATGGCGGTACCGCCGCCCGCGACCCGCCCGAGCGCGCCCATGAACTCCTCGACCCGCCCGACGCGCTCCTTGAGCAGATACCCCAGACCGCCCACTCCCCCGGTCAGCAGGTCGGTGGCGAAGGACTGCTCCACATAGGCGGACAGCACCAGGACGGCCAGTCCGGGGCGGCGCCGCCGCGCCTCGACGGCCGCGCGGACCCCTTCGTCGGTGTGGGTGGGCGGCATCCGCACATCGAGGATGGCGACATCGGGCTCGTGCTCGTCGATGGCCGCGAGCACCGACTCGGCGGTGTCCGCGGTGGCGACCACGTCCATGCCCTCGGCCCGCAGCAGCAGGGCGAGCCCCTCGCGCAGCAGCGGGTCGTCCTCGGCGATCACGATCCGCAGGGCGCGCCGCACGTCACGTTCCACTTCTTCCTCAGTCCTCCCCGGGCGGCCAGGAGTCGCCCCAGGCCGCGTCGCGGGCGGCCTTGTACAGGTCGCCGTACCGCTTGGTGACCGTACGACGCCGCAGCTGCTCGTCGGGTTCACACAGGTCCAGCAGCACCTGGCCCTTGCGGATCTGCGGACGCCGGACCACCCGGGAGGCGGCGGGTTCGGCGGGGAGCCGGGTGGCGGCGACGTAGCTGAACTTCTCGTCCTCGTACGCGAGGGACCCGCTCTTGACCTGCCGGTGCAGGCTGGACCGGCTGACGCGGGCCGCGAAGTGGCACCAGTCCGTGCCGGGCACGATGGGGCAGGCGGCACTGTGCGGGCAGGGCGCGGCGACCCGGAACCCGGCGGCGATCAGCCGGTCGCGGGCATCGATGACGCGGGCGTAGCCGGCGGGGGTTCCGGCCTCGACGATCACGACGGCCCGCGCGGCGCCGGCGGCGGTGTCGACGAGGGCGGCGCGGTCGGCTGCGGTCAGCTCGTTGAGCACGTAGGAAACCGTGACGAGGTCGGCGCTCTCGACGGCGAGCGCCGCTCCGATCCGCGAGCGCTGCCAGCGGACGTCGCGCAGGGCGGGGAGCGAGGCGGCGATCTCCCGGCCGACGGCGAGCGCGGGTTCGGCCCAGTCGAGCACGGTCACCGGCCGCGTCCCGGCCCAGGTGTCGCTGACGGCCCAGGTGGCGGCGCCGGTCCCGCCGCCGACGTCCACGTGGCTGCCCGGCACCCAGTCCGGCACGGCCGCGGCGAACGCGGCGAGCGCCGAGCGCACGGCGGCGAAGGTGGCGGGCATGCGGTAGGCGGCGTAGGCGACGACGTCGGCGCGGTCGCGCAGGATGGGGGCGTCGGTTGGGGTGTCCCCGCGGTAGTTGGCGATCAGCCGCTCCACGGCCTGGGCGGCCTGTCGGGGCGGCAGCCCGTCGACGAGGTCGGCGAGGGCGGCCCGCAGGGTGTCGGCGGGGGCGGCGGGGTCGTTCACCCGGAGATTGTACGAGGCGCTCCGCGGGTTGCGAGGCCCGGCGTTGCCCGGTGCCCGGGGAGGGTGCGGGCGCGGGGTGGGTCGCGTGACCCGGCGCGGTCTCGGCACCCGGGGTGGGTGCGGGCGCGAGGGGGAGCGCGGCCCGGCGTAGCGGGGTGCCTCCCCCAGTGCCTGAACGGCCTGGGAGGTACCCCCACCGCCCACCCGTGCCGCCCCAGCGGCACGACTGCCCGCAGCTCGGTAGGTACGGCGAGAAGGGGGCGTGTCGGGGGGCGTCCGCCCGCAGCGGTTGGCGCGTCCGCGCCCCGAGCCTCCGTGGCCGACCGATTTCGCGCCGTTCCGAGGACGGACACCCCCCGGCGCGGCCCCGACCCACCCACCGGACGTAGCGCGCCCGCGCAGGCCGCCGCGGGCGCCCACCCCGCGGACGATCAGGCCCGCACCGCCCGCGCCACCCGTGTGCACAGCGCCGCGCGGGGCCGGTTGTCCGGAGCGCGGCGGCGCGGGTGGACCGTGTTGGCGAGCAGGATCGCGAAGGTGTCCGTCGCCCGGTCGAGGACCAGCATCGTGCCGGTGAAACCGGTGTGCCCCGCCGCCCCGCGCCCCGCCAGCTCGCCCATGAACCACGGCTGGTCCAGGGCGAACCCGAGCCCCGGTTCGGCCAGCAGCAGTTCCACGAAGTCCGGCCCGAGGATGCGCGCGGGCCCGTGGGAGCCGCCCGCCAGCAGTGTCCGGCAGAAGACCGCCAGGTCCCGCCCCGTCGAGAACAGCCCCGCGTGACCGGCCACCCCGCCCAGCGCCCACGCGTTCTCGTCGTGGACGACCCCGCGCAGCATCCCCCGGTCCGCCTTGGCCCACGGCCGCCGCTGGTCCTCCGTGGCCGCGGCGCCCGGACACGGTCCGAAGCCCGTCGCCGTCATGCCCAGCGGCCGGGTGATCCCGTCCCGGACGAGGACGTCGAGCCCCCGCCCGGTGATGCGCTCCAGCACCTGTTGCAGGAGCAGCATGTTCAGGTCCGAGTAGCAGTACGTGCCCGGCACCCCCACCGGCGGCTCCGCCCGCAGCCGCCGCAGCCGTTCCTCCTTGTCGGCGGTGGCGTCGCAGTCGTACAGCGGGAGTTCGGGCCGCAGCCCGGAGGTGTGGGTGAGCAGCTGCCGTACGGTGACGCGGTGCTCGGCCGCGGCCCGGAAGTCCGGCAGGTAGGCGCCGACCTCCGCGTCGATGCCGAGCGTGCCCCGCTCGATCTGCTGCACGGCGGCCACCGCGGTGAACAGCTTCGTCAGCGAGGCGAGGTCGAAGGGCGTGTCCACGCTCATCGGCACCCGCGAGCCCTCCGGCAGCTCCACGCCCGCGTCGGTGTCCGGGTCGTAGGAGGAGTAGCGCACGGCCCACCCCGCCGCGGCCTCGGCGGCGAGCACGGGCCCGCGTCCGACGGCCACCACGGCGCCCGCCGCCCAGGGGCGTTCGCCGGTGGTGAGGTCGTGCACCCGGGCGACGGCACGACGGAGCTGCCCGGGGTCGAGTCCGGCCCGCTCCGGGGTGTCGCTGCGCAGTCTCGGAGCGCTCAGTTGTCTTCTCCCTTGCCTGCTCCCTTGCCTGTTCCCTTGCCTGCTCCCTGCCCGCGGCACATGGTCACGAGGAAGCCGAGCGCCAGCACCGCGGACGCCAGCTGGACCACGGCCATCGGTACGGCGGTGTCCTCCCCCGCGATCCCCACCAGCGGCGAGGCGACCGCGCCGATGAGGAAGGAGGACGTGCCGAGCAGCGCGGAGGCGGAACCGGCGGACTTCTTCACCCGCATCAGCGCCAGCGCCTGGGTGTTGGGCAGGCTGAGACCCATCGCCGACATCAGCACGAACAGCGCGGCGGCGACCGGCCCGAGCCCGACCTCGCCGAACACGCCCAGGGACATCAGCAGCAGCACGGTCGCCGCGGCGACCACGACGAGGAGGCCGATGCCGAGCACCCGGTCCAGTCTGACCCGCCCGACGAGAACCTTGCCGTTGATCTGCCCGACCACGACGAGCCCGACGGAGTTGAGGCCGAACAGCAGGCTGAACGTCTGCGCGGAGGCTCCGTAGATCTCCTGCACGACGAAGGGCGACGCCGCGACATAGGCGAACAGCGAGGCGAAGGCGAACCCGCCCGCGAGCATGTACCCGGTGAAGGCGCGGTCGGCGAGCAGCCCCCGCATCGCGCGCAGGGTGTCGCCCACGCCGCCCGCGTGCCGCTCCTCGACGGGCAGCGTCTCCGGCAGCCGGGCCCACACGACGACGCCCAGCACCACCCCGACCACCACGAGGACGACGAACACGCCCCGCCAGTCCGTCACCCGCAGGATCTGCCCGCCGATGAGCGGCGCGACGACCGGCGCGACGCCGGAGATCAGCATGAGGGTGGAGAAGAAGCGGGCCATGGCCACGCCGTCGTACAGGTCGCGCACGACGGCCCGGGCGATGACGATCCCGGCGGCGCCCGCGAGTCCCTGGACCAGCCGGAAGGCGACGAGGAGTTCCACGTTCGGCGCGACGGCGCACAGCGCGGTGGCGACGACGTAGACGGCGAGTCCGGCCAGCAGCGGACGCCGGCGCCCCCACTTGTCGCTCATCGGGCCGACGACGATCTGCCCGAGGGCCATGCCGGCCAGGCAGGCGGTGAGCGTGAGCTGGACGGTCGCGGCCGGTGCGCCCAGGGACCGGGTGACCTCCGGGAGCGCGGGGAGGTACATGTCCATCGCCAGCGGCGGCGTGGCGGTGAGGCTGCCGAGGATGAAGGTGACGAGAAGACTCACCCGCCGGGCGGCGGGCAGGTTGTGCGGTATTCGCGACGACTGAGACGTTTGCGGCATGTGCGTGGACGGCCCGCGCTCGGGCATGTGATGTGCCCCTCCCTCTTCTACAGATCCGCCACCTATGCTCTCAGCTCGTACGGACTTGAACGAACAAACTCGAACGACGCACGAACGACGAACGACGAACGAACCTGAACGAGGGTGGGGCAGGGTGTCAGCGGTGACCGGGCAGAAGGTGCGCTGGGGGATTCTCGCGACCGGCGGGATGGCGGCGCGGTTCACGGCGGATCTGGTCGATCTGCCGGACGCGGAGGTCGTGGCGGTGGCCTCGCGGACCGAGGCGTCGGCGAAGGCGTTCGCCGAGCGGTTCGGGATACCGCGGGCGTACGGCGGCTGGGAGACGCTGGCGCGGGACGAGGACGTCGACGTGGTGTACGTCGCGACCCCGCACTCGGCGCACCGGACCGCGGCCGGCCTGTGCCTGGAGGCGGGCCGGAACGTGCTGTGCGAGAAGCCGTTCACGCTGAACGCGCGCGAGGCCGGTGAACTGGTCGCGCTCGCCCGCGAACGGGGCGTCTTCCTCATGGAAGCGATGTGGATGTACTGCAACCCGCTGGTGCGGCGCCTGAAGGAGCTGGTCGCCGACGGCGCGATCGGCGAGGTCCGCAGCCTCCAGGCGGACTTCGGCCTCGCGGGCCCCTTCCCGCCCGCGCACCGGCTCCGCGACCCCGCGCAGGGCGGCGGCGCACTGCTGGACCTGGGCGTGTACCCGGTGTCGTTCGCCCAGCTGCTGCTCGGTGAGCCCTCGGACGTCGCGGCGCGGGCGGTGCTCTCGGAGGAGGGCGTCGACCTCCAGACGGGCGCGCTGCTCTCCTACGACAGCGGCGCGCTCGCCTCGGTCCACTGCTCCATCACCGGCGGCACGCCCAACTCCGCCTCGATCACCGGCTCCGAGGGCCGCATCGACGTCCCGGACGGCTTCTTCTTCCCGGACCGCTTCGTGCTGCACCGGACCGGCCGGGACCCGCAGGAGTTCCGCGCCGACCCGGCCGACGGCCCCCGCGAGAGCCTGCGGCACGAGGCCGAGGAGGTGATGCGGGCCCTGCGCGCCGGGGAGACCGAGTCGCCGCTGGTCCCCCTGGACGGCACGCTGGCGGTGATGCGGACGCTCGACGCGATCCGGGACCGCGTCGGCGTCCGCTACCCGGGAGAGCAGGGAGAACAGGGAGAGCGGGGAGAGCAGGGAGAAGCGGCGGAGCCGGTCGTCACGCCGGCGTGAGCCCCGGCTCCCCCACCTCCGTCACGAAGGACCCGGCGGTCGTGAGCGGCGCGCCCTCGGTGCTGACGTGGGACACCGTCTTGAAGTCGGCGCGCGCCGACTCGCGGCCCAGGGACACCGTGGCGTAGCCGCGCCGCCCGTTGAAGAACTTCAGGTGCGGGTTGGCGGCCATCAGGGTGTCCCAGTTGGACGGCTTCTCCGCGCCGTCGCCCCCGCTGGTGACGGACGTGGTGACGATCTCCGTACCCAGGGTCCGGGAGTCCGGGTCGTCGAAGTCGCGCTTGATGTCGAAGCCGTAGGAGACGTGCACGTCGCCGGTGAGGACCATGAGGTTCTCGATCCCGGCGGCCTGCGCGCCGGCCAGCACCCGCTCGCGGGAGGCCGGGTAGCCGTCCCAGGAGTCCATGGAGACCTTGGACGGCGTGCTCGTCGAGTTGTACCGCCGGGAGAAGGTGACCTGCTGGGGCACCACGTTCCACAGGGCGTTCGACCGGTGCCAGCCGTTGATCAGCCAGCGCTCCTGGGCGTCGCCGGTGAGCGTGCGGCCCGGGTCCTCGGAGTCGGGTCCGGGGAACTGCCAGCCGTCGCCGTAGGCCTGGTTGGAGCGGTACTGCCGGGTGTCGAGGACGTCGAACTGGGCGAGCCGTCCCCAGTGCAGCCGGCGGTAGAGCCTCAGGTCCGGGCCGTCGGGCAGCTGCGGGCGGCGCAGCGGCATGTTCTCCCAGTAGGCCCGGTAGGCGGCGGCCCGGCGGATGAGGAACTCCTCGGGCGGGACGCTGTTCTCCGGTGTCTCGTCGGCGTAGTTGTTCTCGGTCTCGTGGTCGTCCCAGGTGACGACGAAGGGGTGCGCGGCGTGCGCGGCCCGCAGGTCGGGGTCCGACTTGTAGAGGGCGTACCGCAGGCGGTAGTCCTCCAGGGTCACCGTCTCGTGGTTGAAGTGGGCGGGCAGGGTGCCCGCGGGGTAGGCGCGGGAGCCGCCGGTGGCGTTCACGGCGTACTCGTACAGGTAGTCGCCGAGGTGGAAGACGACGTCCACGTCCTCCTGGGCCAGGTGCCGGTACGCGGTGTAGTACCCCTGGTCGTACTTCTGGCAGGAGACGAGGCCGAAGGTGAGGCCGGAGACCCGGCTGTGCTGCGCGGGCGCGGTGCGGGTGCGGCCGGCCGGGCTGACGTACCGGCCGGCGCGGAAGCGGTAGTGGTAGACGTGGCCGGGCGCGAGGTGGTCGACCTCGACGTGCACGGTGTGGTGGAACTCGGGGTGGGCGGTGGTCCGGCCCCTTCTGACGACGCGGCGGAACCGTTCGTCCAGGGCCAGCTCCCAGCTCACCTCGACGCGTTTGGCGGGCAGTCCGCTGTCGGCCTGGTACGGCACCGGGGCAAGACGCGTCCACAGCAGCACCGAGCCGGGCTGCGGGTCGCCCGAGGCGACGCCGAGGGTGAAGGGGTCGGCGGTCAGCTGCGCGGCGTCCAGCTCGGCGGCGCTCGCGGTGCCGGCGGCCGGCAGGTTGACGGAGAAGGCGAGCGCGGCGGCGGCGCCGGTGACGGTCAGGAAGCGGCGGCGGCCCAGGCTGCGGGCGGCGGCGCGGAGTTCGGGCGCGTGCGAGGACTGCGCCTGGTGGTTCGCGGGTGTCATCCGTTCCTCCCCTTGCGGTGGTTGCAAGGGGCATTCGAAGCGCCCGGAACGACCCCGGTTTGGCACGGACATGTCGATCGCATGTCGGACGGATGAGTTCCGCATGTTCCCCGACCCGTACGCTGCCGAGTCATGAACACCGCGAGAACCCCCGACGAGGAAAGCGCCGCCGAGGAACGCACCGCAGAAGAGAGCGCCCGCGCGCGAAGGGTCGCCGTCGTCACGGGCGCCGGATCCGGCATCGGCCGGGCGGTCGCCGTCGAACTGCTCACCGCAGGCTGGTCGGTGGCCCTGGCCGGCCGCCGCCCCGAGCCGCTGGCCGAGACGGCCGCGGCGGCACCGGCGGGCGGCGGCACGGCGCTCACCGTCCGCGCCGACGTGTCGCGCCCGGAGGACGTGGCGGCTCTCTTCGGCGCCGTGCGCGACCGGTTCGGGCGACTGGACCTGCTGTTCAACAACGCGGGGACGTTCGGTCCCGGCGGCGTGCCGGTCGAGGACCTTCCCTACGAGGCCTGGCGGCACGTGGTGGACACCAACCTCAACGGGGCGTTCCTGTGCGCGCAGGCGGCGTACCGGCAGATGAAAGAACAGCACCCTCAGGGCGGCCGGATCATCAACAACGGCTCGATCTCGGCGCACACGCCGCGTCCGCACTCGGTGGCGTACACGGCGACCAAGCACGCGCTGACGGGCCTGACCAAGTCGCTGTCGCTGGACGGCCGTCCCTACGGCATCGCGGTCGGCCAGATCGACATCGGCAACGCGGCGACGGAGATGACGGCCGGCATGCAGACCGGCGCGCTCCAGGCCAACGGGGAGACGGCACCCGAGCCGGTGATGGACGTCGCCGACGTGGCGCGCACGGTGCGGCACATGGCCGAGCTGCCCCTGGAGGCCAACGTGCAGTTCGCGACGGTCATGGCGACGGCGATGCCGTACGTGGGGCGCGGCTGAGCCGCTTCATACAATCGGAATTGCGAGGTCCGCGCTATTGCAGCCGACGGCGGACGTATGCTCAAATTCCCTTCACCAGAACTTCACACTTGAAGCGTTGGCCTTCCACAACGCTCCACGGGCCACACCGAGGGGGGAGGCGGCAGCCGTCCCGCCACACCGGTCGCACCGGTGGGCGGAACGGCTGCCGCACCGTTTCCCCGTTACGCCTGCCCGGTCTCGAAGCGGGCGATCCGGCCGTCCTCGTCGACGGTGAAGTCCCACCGGGTGCGCATCTCGCCCCAGGTGTCGTTGCGGTAGCGGGCGATGAGGGCGCGACCGCCGTTCGACTCGTTGTCGACCTCCATGTGGCCGTTGGAGGAGAAGATCTCCTGGTCGATCCACTGGTCGAGGTTCCGGTCGTCCCCGTCGTCGGCCATGGTGGCGTCCGGCGCGAGCAGCGCGCGGAAGGCCTCGCGGTCGTGGGCGTTGACGGCGGCGACGAAGGCGCGGACGGCCGGGTCGCTGAGTCGCGTGGTCTGAATGGTCATGGCGGCAGCGTCACACCGGCTCCGCACCCCCGCCACCGGGCGTACCGCCCGCCGCCGCCCGCCACCACCCGAACGGCGCCCGGCGACGGGCCCGGACGCCGCGGTCGGGCGACGGTGGTCGAAGGAGCCGCCACCGTCCGCGAGGGAGTCGACGTGAAGTGCTGTGACCGGCGGGATCTCGGACTGCTGCTGCTCCGCCTGGGTACCGGCGGGGTCCTGGCCGCGCACGGCACGCAGAAGCTGCTCGGCTGGTTCGGCGGCGGCGGCCTCGGGGAGACCGGCCGGGCCATGGAGGCCATGGGCTACGCGCCGGGCCGGGCCAGCGCCACCGCGGCGGGTCTCGCGGAGGCGGGCGGCGGGACACTGCTGGCGCTGGGACTGGCCACTCCGGCGGCGGGCGCGGCCGCGGTCGGCGCGATGGCGGGCGCCGCGGCGGTGCACGCCCCGAACGGCTTCTTCGCCCAGGCGGGCGGCTACGAGTACGCCGTCTCCCTCGGCCTGACGGCCGCGGGCCTCGCGGTCTCGGGCCCCGGCCGGCTCTCGCTCGACCACGCCCTCGGTCACGCGGTCAACCGGAACTGGATGGTCCCGGCCGCCTTCGCGGTGACGGCGGCGGCCACGACGGTGGTCGTGGGGGCGCGGAACAGGCGGCTGCGCCGGGCGGCCGAGGGGCGCCAGGAGACACTCTTCGACTGACGCCCGTCGGGAACGTGGCACGCTGCTCCACATGAGCGAGACCCCGGACGGCGCGCGCGCCGACGACCTCTGGACCACCGTCGACGCCCTGTGGACGTGGCTGGAGGCGGACCAGCCCGTCGGCGGCAGGGAGGGCCTGCTGCTGCGCATGCTGAAGCTGTCGGAGGAGGTCGGCGAGGTCGCCGAGGCGGTGATCGGCGCGACCGGCCAGAACCCGAGGAAGGGTGTCACGCACACCTGGGACGACGTGGAGGCGGAGTTGTGCGACGTCGTGATCACGGCGCTGGTGGCCCTGCGGACGCTGACGCCCGAGGCGCGCGAGGTGTTCGGGCGGCATCTGGCACGGGTGGCGGGGCGGTCGCTGGGTGAGTGAGTGACCGAAGGTCCGTACCCGTGAGCCGTGCCGACGGGTACGGACCGGGGGTCGCGGGCCCGGCTCGGTCAGCCCGCGGTGCAGGACACGCTGGGCCAGGTCCAGTTGCCGTTGGCCTGGATGGTGGCGCCCCAGTTGTTCCCGCTGCCGTTCGACTTGGCAGTCAGCGTCTGCGCGCTGGGATAGGTGGCGTTGACGTTCCAGGTCGACATGACCTTCGCCGGGGACGGCACGTTCATCGTCACCGTCCAGTCGTCGGACCCGCTGACGGAGACGTTCAGGTTGTACCGGTCCCCCCACCGCTGCCCGGCGGACAGCGTCGCGGTACAGGAGCCGCCGCCCCCTCCCCCGCCGTCTCCTCCCCCGCCGCCGCTGCCGTCGGGAGCGACCGCGCGGCCGGTCTGCGGCGAGATCATGCCGGAGCACAGTCCCTTGCCCGCCAGGGTCTGCGCGATGCGCGGGATGGCCGCGAGCGTGTTGGCGGGCCAGTCGTGCATGAGGATGACCTGGCCGTTGCCGAGCCGTGAGACGGCCTGCACGATCGCGTCGGTACTGGCGTTGTTCCAGTCCTGGGAGTCGACGTCCCAGATCACCTCGGTCAGCCCGTACTTGGCCTCGACCGACCGGAGCGTCGCGTTGGTCTCGCCGTACGGCGGCCGGAACAGCTTGGGCGTCCCGCCGCCGGCGCCCGCGATCGCCTGCTGGGTGCGGGAGATCTCCGAGTCCATCTGGGCCTGGCTGAGCTGGGTCATGTGCGGGTGGGTGTAGCTGTGGTTGGCGACCCACATGCCCGCGTCGACCTGGGCCCGGACCAGGGACGGGTTCTGGGCGGCGTACTGGCCCTGGTTGAACATGGTGGCCCGCAGCCCGTTCTGCCTGAGCGCGTTGAGCAGGGACTGGGTGGTGCCGGAGGGTCCGTCGTCGAAGGTGAGGCCGACGTAGCCGTTGCAGGCCGCGGCCTGGGACGGGGCGGCGGTGGCCGCCACCGTGCCCGCGGCGGCGAGCGCGGTGACGGCGACGCCGGTGACAAGAGTGCGCAGGGGACGCGAGGACGCACGTGGGACGGTACTGGTACGCATAGCGAGTGATTCCTCCTCTCCGCTGGTGGGGTGGGTCAGCCCGCGCTGCACGAGACGCTGGGCCAGGTCCAGTTGCCGTTGGCCTGGATGGTGGCGCCCCAGTTGTTCCCGCTGCCGTTCGACTTGGCAGTCAGCGTCTGCGCGCTGGGATAGGTGGCGTTGACGTTCCAGGTCGACATGACCTTCGCCGGGGACGGCACGTTCATCGTCACCGTCCAGTCGTCGGACCCGCTGACGGAGACGTTGAGGTTGTAGCGGTCCCCCCACTTCTGCCCGGCGGACAGGGTGGCGGTGCACCCGCCGCCACCGCCCCCGTTGTCGCCGCCCCCGTTGTCGCCGCCGCCGGTCCCTCCGACGTTGATGTTGGAGCTGCCGCTGCTCTGGTAGCCCTCGGTGGCCATGATCATGTAGTAGCTGAAGTTGCCGAGCGGCATCCCGGCCCGTGCCCACGCGTCGAAGTGGTTGCCGGTGGTGATGGTGCCGCCGGTCCGCTTCGACTGCCTGACGCTCCAGTACTGGTCGAAGGTGCGGGTGCCCTCGACGGAGGGCTTGTTGACGCGGGTCGTCTTGTAGATGTCGTAGGTGCCGCCGTCGCTGGTGACGGTCCCCTTGTACTCGCCCGTGGGCCGGTAGGTGCCCCAGTTGTCGACGATGTAGTACTCGACGAGCGGGTTGGACGTCCACCCGTAGAGCGCCAGGTACGCGTTGCCCGACGGGTTGAAGGTGCCCGAGTACTGCACGGTCCTGCGCCCGCCGTTGGCCCAGCCCTTGCCCGCGACGAAGTTGCCGGTGTTGCGCCACGAGGTGCTGTACTGACCGCCGGAGCCCATGTTCATGGAGACGGTGCCCTGGCTGTCGGTCCAGAACGAGTAGTAGTAGCCGTTGTTGGTGCCCTCCTGGTTGGTCGTGACGACCGTGTCGGCCTGGGCGGTGCCCGGCAGCATCAGCGCGGCGAGCGCCGCCAGCGCGACGGCCCACGCGCTCCTGACGAGCAGGGTGACGGGACCGCGTCTGCGGCGCCTCGGTTGGACGAGCAGGTTCATGGGGGGTGTTCCTCTCCTGCGGGTTCGGACAACGGCGACAGTGTTGACCTGCACCCATCAAGCGTCAACAGTTTCGGTAGAAGTTTCGAAACCTTCGACGTCCCGGAGGATGCCGCCCTGGAGAGGGAGTTGCAGCTCATGCGCCACTCAATCCACGGAGAACCGCGTCCTTCAGCATTCACTCACCATGTCCGCCGGAAAAGAGGGATCACACGTCCGAAAATTTCGAAGCCACGGTCTCTGGACAGCGGCAGCGCGGACTCACATCCTCGGTAGCGGCAGAGCACCGTTCCCCACGACGGAGGTTGGCGCTCGTGAAGTTCAGCTACGCGATGCTCCCCGACTACCCCCTGGCCGACTCCCTGGAGTCGATCCGGCTCGCCGACGAACTCGGCTTCCACGCCTGCTACGCCGCCGACGAGACCTGGCACAAGGACCTCTGGCTCCTCTTCGCCGCGGCGGCCGCCCGTACCGACCGCATCCGCCTCGGGCCCAGCGTCTCCCCGGTGACGCTGCGCGAGCCGACCCTGATCGCCCAGGCACTCGCCACGCTCGACGAACTCTCGGGCGGCCGCGCCGAAGGCGTCCTGTCCAGCGGCAACTTCGGCCTGCTGGCCCAGTACCGCATCGACTGGGCCCGCACCAGGCCGCTGTCCCGGGTCAAGGAAGCCCTGCACGTGATGCGCACGTTCCTCGACGAGGGCGCCATCACGCACGACGGCGAGTTCTTCTCGTACGACGGCCTGTTCACCTTCGCCCGGCCCGTCCAGGAGCGGCTGCCGCTGAAGCTCGGCGCGATGCGCGGGCCGAAGTCCTTCGAGGCGGCAGGTGAGTTGTCGGACGGCTGCCACCACGCCCTGAGCTACACCCGCGAGGCCTACGACTACGCGGTGCGGCACATCAGGGCGGGCGCGGAGCGAGCCGGCAAGGACTGGCGTGCGCTGGACATCGGGGCCTGGGTGGTCTTCGCCACCGGACCCGACTCGGCGGCCGCCAAGGAGGCGGCGCGCAGCATGGTCGGCATCTACGCCTCCTCCATGCCCCAGGAGCAGCTGCGCCGCAACGGCGTCGATCCGGCGGAACTGAAGCCGGTCGTCGACGCGATCGGCGCGGGCGACCTGGCCCGCGGCATCGAACTGACCACCCCGGAGATCGCCGAGCGCCTCTCGGTCGCGGGCACGCCCGAGGAGTGCCGGGAGAAGATCGAACGGGACATCGCGCCCAGCGGTGTCAACCACATGATCTGCGCGATCACCGACCGTGCCCTGGTCCGGGCGTTCACGGGACGTGACCTCGCCGGGGCGGCCGACGTGAACACCCAGTTGCGGCTGATCGCGGAGCGGGTGATGCCGGCGTTCGCCTGACGCTCGTACGGTCGCGGGAGCCCTGCCGCCTCCTTTCGGAGGGCGGGGCTCCCCCTGCTTGTGCCGCCCCGCCCACCTGGCGAATTTGCCGCCTGCTTAAGGACATGGCGGCCGTACGGCCCCGCGGGCAGGCTGACTCCCGCGCTTCCGCATGCGCCGTTCGCACAAGCATGGAGGCAAGTCGATGTCCGCACCCGTCGCCGTCCGCAGCGCCGCCTGGTACCTGCCCGAGCACTCCCTGCCGATCACCGAGGTGCGGACGCTCGACGAGACCGAGCGCGCCACCCGCGACGCCCTGGGCATCGACACGATCCGGGCGGACGACCGGCTCGGCCCGGTCACGCTCGCGGAACGCGCCGCGCGCCGGGCGCTCGGACGGGCCGGACTCGACGCCCGGGACCTGGGCGCGCTGGTGCTGGTGGAGTCGCGGGTCCAGGAAACCTTCCTCAGCTCCGAGGCGACCCGGCTCCAGCAGCGGCTCGGCGCCGACAACGCCGTCACCTTCTCGGTGGGCGGGCTCGGCTGTGTCTCCATCACCCCGGCCCTGCTGGCGGCCCGCGGGCTGCTGGCCGCGGACCCCGCTCTGGACGACGTCCTGGTCGTGCACGGCAGCAAACCGGCCGCCGCCCTGCGCTACCGCCACCCCGTCACGGTGAACGGCGACGGCGGGCAGGCCCTGCTGCTCTCCCGCAGCGGGCACCTACGGGTCCGCGACATCATGCAGCTGACCAACGGACGTTACTGGGACCTCTTCCACGTCGACTACCGGGACCGCCCCACCGCTCAGTGGCGCGAACAGTGCACGGAGCCCGGCACGTACTCCTTCCGCCTGGCCGTGGAGACGCGCAACCGCCTCTCGGCCATGCTGGGCGACCTGCTGGCGCGCAACGGGATCGGCCGCGGGGACGTCGGCGGCTTCGCCAGCCAGAACCTGTCCGCCGGGAGCTTCACCTTCCTGGAGGACGCCCTGGACATCGAGCTGCTGCCGGCGTGCCGGCACAACCTCCGCAAGTACGGACACCTCGGTCCCAACGACGTCTTCCTCAATCTCACTACCGCACTCGACCGCGAGGACCTGGCCCCCGGCGACCTCGCGGTCCTGATCAACGTCAGCCCGGTGGCGGCGTGGAGCCTGCTGCTGGTCGAGACAGGTCCTCAGGAGGACGTGGCATGAACGAGGGTGGCATGAACGACATCACCGAGCAGATCACCGGCTTTCTGAGCGCGGCGCTGCGCCGGCCCGTCCAGGCGGACGACGACTACTTCGCCCAGGGCCTGGCCGACTCGCTGTTCGCGCTGGAGCTGGTGACCTTCGTCGAGAGCCGCTTCGACCTCACCGTCGAGGTCGAGGACCTGGATCTGGACAGTTTCAGGACCGCCCACCGCATCGCCGAGCTGGTCCGGCGCAAGACCGGCACGCCCGAGCGGGGGGAAGCGCATGCCGAGGGCTTCTGACAGCAGTCCCGGTGCCGCGACGGCGGACTCGACGCCCCCGCACCTGTCCCGGGTGGCGGGCGACATGGCGGCGGCCGCGCGAGCCGGTGCCGCCCGTTGGGACCAGGACGGCGGACTGCCCGACTCCGTGCGCGCGGAGTTCGCCGCCTCCGGACTGCTCGCCGCGGACCTGCCCGAGCGGTACGGGGGCGCGGGACTCGATCCGCTCGCGCTCGGGGAGATCACCGCCCGGATCGGCGGTGAGTGCAGCGCCCTGCGCGGGCTGCTGACCGTACAGGGCATGGTCGCGGCCGCGCTGCTGCGCTGGGGCACGGTGGAGCAGCGGGCGGACTGGCTGCCCCGGCTGGCGGGCGGCGAGCTGACCGCCGGTTTCGCCGCGACCGAGCAGGCGGCCGGCAGCGCGCTGGGCGCGGTGGAGACCCGCATCGAGGCGTCGGACCGGCCGGGCCGCCGGGAACTGGTCGTGAGCGGCCGCAAGAGGTGGGTCACCTTCGGTGCGGTCGCCGACGTGTTCCTGGTGCTCGGCACGTACGGGGGGAGGCCGGCCGCCGTGCTCGTGGACGCGGACCGTGCCGGGGTCGAGCGGGAGCCGGTGAACGGCCAGCTCGGCATGCGGGCCGCCCGCATCGCCCATCTGTCCTTCGACCGGGTGCGGGTGCCCCGGTGCCGGCTGGTCGCCCCTCCCGGCCTGGGCCTCACCCATGTCGTCGGGACCGCGCTCGACCACGGACGCTTCACGGTCGCCTGGGGGTGCGTGGGCATGGCGGAGGCGTGCGTCGAGGACGCCGCCACCCATGCGGCGGCGCGGCGGCAGCACGGCATCCCCCTGGGCGACCACCAGTTGGTCCGTTCGCTGCTGGCCGGGGCGGCGGTGGACGCCGCCGGGGCCCGCGAACTCGCCCGCAGGGCGGCCGAGGCGCGGGCCACGGGCCCCGGGCGCGGGGTGCCCGAGACGCTCATGGCCAAGTACGCGGCGGCCGCCGCGGCGGCGAGGGCCGGCCGCGACGCCGTCCAGGTGCTCGGCTCGGCCGGCTGCGCGCCCGACAGCAGGGCCGGCCGCCACTTCCGCGACGCCAAGGTCATGGAGATCATCGAAGGAGCCCAACAAGTGTCCGAACTTCACATAGCCGAACAGGTGTTACGGCGCTTCGGTGGCGCGGCGGCCGGCACGGACCGCCCCGCCGGAGCCGGTCCTTCCGGAGGCGCCTCGTGACGGCGGCGGGCGCTCCCACCGTCAAGTGCCTCGTGTGGGACCTCGACGACACGCTGTGGGACGGAGTGGTGCTGGAGGGCGACGATCCCGCCCCCTTCCCCGCGGCGCTGGAGACCCTGGCCGAGCTGGACCGTCGCGGCATCCTGCACGCCGCCGCCGGCCGCGGCGAACGCGGTGCCACCGAGCGCCATCTGGCGGAGCGCAGGCTGTCCGACTGGTTCTGCGCGGTGCAGGTGGGCTGGGGCGCCAAGTCCGATGCGGTGCGCCGGATCGCGAAGGCCCTCAACATCGGTCTGGACACCGTCGCGTTCGTCGACAACGACCCGGTGGAGCGGGCGGAGGTCGCCGGCGAACTCCCCATGGTCCGCTGCTACCCGGCGGCGGCGGCCGGACGGCTCCCGAAGTTCCGGGACTTCCAGCCCGAGCACGTCACCGCCGAGGCCACCGGACGGCGCCGGCTCTACCGGGCCGAGTGGCAGCGCCGGCAGGCCGAGGCGGAGTTCACCGAAGGACGCCAGGCCTTCCTCGACTCGCTCGGCCTGGTCATGGAGGTGCGCCCGGCCACCGGGAAGGACCTGTCCCGGGCCGGGGAGCTGACCGTCCGCACGCATCAGCTCAACAGCACGGGGCTCACCTACGGCCGCGACGAACTGGCCCGGTTGAGCCGCTCGCCGGACCATCAGGTGCTGCTGGCCACGCTCCGCGACCGCTTCGGCGACTACGGGATCGTCGGCCTGGCCGTCACCGAACTCGTCGGCCGGGACGCGGTCCTGCGGCTGATGCTGATGTCCTGCCGGGTCGCCTCCCGGGGGGCGGGGGGTGTGCTGCTGCACCACCTGACCCGGCAGGCCCTGGCAGCCGGACGGCGTCCCGTCGCGCACTTCGTCCCGACCGAGGTCAACCGGAACATGCTGGTCACGATGCGCTTCGTCGGCTACCGGGCGACGGCCACCGACGAGGAACGCCTCGTGCTCACCGTGGACCCGGAGCAACCGCTGCCCGAGGCCCCCGGCCACACACGCGTCCTCGCGGGTGCGGCATGAACGGCCCCGGCGCCGCGGTGAAGGTACGGCCGGTGTGGACCGCCTTCCGGAGCCAGGTGGTCAGGGTGCCCGAGGCGACCGCGCTCGTCGTCGGCGGTGACTCGCTGACGTACCGCGAGCTGGACCGCGCCTCGGCCGGTCTCGCGCGGCTGCTGTGGCGGCACGGGCTGCGGCCGGGCCGGGTGGTCTGCGTCCGGACGCGGCAGAGCGCCCTGTCCGTGGTCGCCATGCTCGCCGCACTGCGCACCGGTGCCACCTGGGCGGTCCTGGAACCCGACCTGCCCGTCGGGAGGTTCGAGGCCCTGTGCCGGGACGTCGACTGCGCGGTGGTGCTGAGCGAGGGCGGCGACGCCGTGCCGGACTCCGTGCTCGCGGCGATGCCCGCCCCGCCGACGGTCCTCGACGCGGCGGATCTCCCCCTGGCGCGGCTCGTCGAGGAGGGCCGGGAGCCCCTTGCCGACCCCTGCCCGCCGGTCGACGAGCAGAGCGGCCCGGCCTACGTCGCGTACACCTCGGGCTCCACCGGCGTGCCCAAGGGCGTGCTGGTCGGCCGGGAACAGCTCGCGGCGTCCGTCGGCTGCCGGGGGCCGGTGTACGGCACCGGGCCCTCGGTCTTCCTGATCGCGTTGCGGCTGTCCTTCGACGGGATCCTCGGCGGCATGTTCTGGTCGCTCACCGGCGGTCACAAGCTGGTGCTCCCCGACTCCCGGCAGCTCGTGCGGGTCGCGGAGTTCACCCGGCTGGCCAGGGAACACCGGGTCACCCACCTGTTCAACATCCCCTCCTACTACCGGGCGGTGCTCCAGGACCCCGGCGGCCTGCCCGGCACACTGCGGACGGTGGTCGTGGGGGGCGAGGCGTGCACCCCCCAGCTGGTGGGCGCGCACCACGAGCGGCTGCCCCGGACCCGGATCGTCAACGAGTACGGGCCGACCGAGACGACCATCACCTGCACGGTGGAGGCCGATCCGGACGGCAGCCGGGACCGGGTCCCCATCGGGCGGCCCTGGCCGGGAACGCGGACCCTGGTCCTGGACGAGCGGCTGCGCGAGGTCCCGGCCGGGAAGCGGGGCGAACTGTACGTCGCAGGCCCCCTCGTGGCCCTCGGCTACGCGAACCAGCCGGCCCGTACGGCCGAACGCTTCGTCGCGGACCCCTACGGGCCGCCCGGCCGGCGTCTCTACCGCACCGGGGACGTCGCCAGCGTCGACGAGCGCGGCGCGCTGCACTACCACGGCAGGGCGGACGACCAGACCAAGATCCGCGGTACCAGGATCGAACTCGGTGAGATCGAAACCGTGCTGGAGGACCACGCGGGCGTGGCGCAGGCCGTGGTGCTGTGCGAACCCGCCGGGCGGGACGAGCCCCAGGTGATCGCCTTCGTACTGGCGGCACCCGGCGGCGGGCCGCCGGACCCGGCGGCGCTGCGCGAACACTGCCGGGGCCGACTGATGGAGCAGGCCACGCCGACGCTGTTCGTACCGGTCGAGCGCATGCCGCTCGACCGCAGCACCAAGGCGGACCGGGCCGCGCTCCGCACGCTGATCCCGGCGGACCGGCCGGACTCCGGGGGCGCCGCGGACGGGGGCACCGCGGGCGGGGACTGGAGCGGGCACCGGAGCGCCGTCGGACGGGTCTGGGCGGAGGTCCTCGGGCACTCCCGCTCGGGGCCGGACGACAACTTCTTCGCCGTCGGCGGGAGTTCGATCAAGGTCATCGACCTGCACGACCGGCTGGACAAGCGGTGGCCCGGGGCGTTGCGGGTGGGCGAGCTGTTCGACTGCGTCACCATCGCCGCCCAGGCTCGGCGCGTCGCCGACCGCCTGGGCGAGCGCGCCCAGGGCGCGGAACCCGCCCCGCCGGCCACATACGAGCTCTGACCCGCGTGAACGGAGAGGTGACATGAGCGGTACGGACGTGACGCACGGCAGAGCGGCCGTCGCGGTGATCGGCATCGCCACCAGGTTCCCGCAGGCGGACTCCCTCGCCGCGTTCCGGGCGAACCTGCGGGCGGGCAGGGACTCGGTGCGTCCGATCCCGCCGGAACGGATCCGGACCACCGGACTCGATCCCCGGCACGACTATCCGGAGCAGGGCTACCTGGAGCGGATCGACCTCTTCGACCACCAGCGCTTCGGGATGTCCCGTCGCGAGGCGGAGGTGACCGACCCGCAGCACCGGCTGGCCCTCCAGCTCACCGAGGAGGCACTGGAGAACGCCGGTTACGCCCCGGCCGGGCTCCGGGACAGTCAGACGGCAGTGGTCTTCAGCTCGCCGAACAGCGGTTACGCACCTCTGGTGCGCGAGCAGGGCACGCTCAGCATGAACGGGAACATCCCGTGTGCCCTGCCGGCCAGGATCTCCCACTTCTTCGGTTTCACCGGCCCCTGCTACGGCGTGGACACGGGCTGCAACGGCTCACTCGTCGCCGTCCACCAGGCGTGCCGCGAACTCGGTGCCGGCGACGCGGACTACGCCGTCGTGGGCGGGGTGAGCCTGCGCCCGGTCGTTCCCCCGGCGACCGCGGTGGCCGACTTCCCCGGCATCGTCTCGCCCACCGCCAGGTCCCGGGCGTTCGACCGCGCCGCGGACGGTGCGGGTGCCGGGGAGGGCGGCGCGGTGGTGGTCCTCACCACGCTGGAACGGGCGCTGGCGGAGGGCGCGTTCGTGCACGCCGTGATCCGCGGCAGCGCCGTGCTGCACAACGGGCGGCACTCCGCGACCATCAGCACCCCCAGTGCCCGCTCGCAGGCCGAGGTCATCACCAGGGCGTGGCGGAGCGCCGCGCTGGACCCGTCGGCCGCCGGGTACATCGAGACCCACGGTTCCGGCACCCGGCTCGGCGACGCGGTCGAGGCCGAGGGCCTGGCCCTCGCCCGCCCCGGTGGCGACCGTACGGTGAAGGTGGGCTCGGTCAAGACCAACATCGGGCACCTGGACCACGCCGCGGGGATCGCCGGGCTGGTCAAGGCGGTCCTCAGCGTGCGCCACGGCGAGCTGTACCCCTCACTGCACTTCGAGGAGCCCGCCGACGAGGTCGACCTGGAGGGCGCCCGCCTGGAGGTCGTCACCTCGCTCGAACCGTGGGACGACGAGACGCGCCGGGCGGGCGTCAGCTCGTTCAGCCTCGGCGGCGTCAACGCGCACTGCGTGGTGGAGCAGCCGCCGGTGACCGCCACGGCAGGCCCGGCCGAAGGCGCCCCGCAGCTGGTCGCGGTGTCCGCCCGCAGCCGGGCGGACCTGCTCTCCCAGTGCGAGGCCCTGTCGCTCGAACTGCGCCACGGCGCCCACCCGCTGGCCGAGGTCGCGCGCACGCTGAACGAAGGCCGGGACCACCACGCCCACCGCGCGTCCGTGGTCGCCCGGGACACCTCCGAGCTCGCGGCGCGCCTGGCCGCCGAGGTCACCTGGCGTCGGCTCGGGGCCGCCGAGGGGGCCGAGGGGGCTGCCGCCTGCCCCGCCACCGGCCCCGCCGTCGCGCCCCGGGTGGTCTTCCTGCTCTCCGCGGACGCCGCCACGGGCGAGCGGCGCGACCGGTCGCCGGACGAGATGCCGGACGCGTTGCCGGACGCGTTGCCCGTACCGGCCGACCGGGCCGCGATGGTCGCCGGACAACTCGCGACCTACCAGCGGCTGGTCCGGGCGGGCGTCTCGCCCGACGGGGTGATGAGTTCGGGCGTCTCCCGCTTCACCGCCCGGTTCCTGCGGGGCGGCCTGAGCGCCGAGGACACCGCCGCGCTGCGGCGCGCACGCAGCGGGCAGGACCCGGCGGTGGCGGGCAGCCCGCTGGACACGGAACAGCTCCGAGCCGCGGCGGACGAGCAGCTCTCCGAAGGCCCCGTGGTCTTCGTGGAGCTGGCGTCCCGCGGCGAGATCAGTGACCGCTTGACGGTCCACCTCGACGGTCGTGCGGACGCCCGCGTGCTTCGCCTGCGGCCCGGCACCGACCCCGACACCGCCGCCCTGGAACTGCTGGGCCGGCTGTACGAGTTGGGTGTCGGGGTGGACTGGCCGGCGTTGCGGGCCCACCCGTCGGCGGGCCGGGTTCCGCTGCCGGGACATCCGTTCACCGGCGTGCGCTGCTGGGCCGGGCCCCTGGGTGAAGTACTCCCCTCGCACCAGAACCAGGGCCAGAACCAGAACCAGGACGAGGACCAGGACGAGAGCGAGGACGAGGACCAGGACGAGGGCGAGGACCATGACCCGTCCCGGCAACCGACCGAGGAGGCGCCCCCCGCCGTTCTGGACTGGCTGCGGGACACCCTCGTCGAGCTGCTGCACGCGGACGCGGTCCCGGCCGACGCGGACTACTTCTCCATCGGCGGCAACTCCGTCATCGCCCTCCAGCTCCTGGACCGGGTACGCGCCCGGCACGGGGTCCAGCTGAAGATGGCGGACATCTACGACCATCCCGTCGTCGGCTCGCTCGCGGAGGCCATCGACGGCCGGACGCCGCACGGGCCCGCGTCGAAGCCGCCGAGCGCCCCCGAGGCGCCGAAGGACCCGGTCGTCGCCGGGGCGTCCGACGCCGGGCTGCCGCCGATCGTCCCGGGCGGCGAGCCGGTGCTGTCGTACGGGCAGGAGCGCATCTGGTTCCACCACCAGCTCGACCCGACGACCACGCTCTACAACCTGCCCGGCGCCGCCCGGTACCGCGGCCCCCTCGACGTGGAGAACTTCAGGCTCGCCTGGGAGGACCTGGCGCGCCACCACGAGGTGCTGCGCTCCAATCTCGTCGAGGCCGACGGAAGCCCCGGGCTGGTGATCCGGCCGGAACTGGGCGACTTCTTCACGTACCTGGACGTCTCCGGCGAGGACGACCCCCGGGCCGCGGCCGGTGCGGTCGTCACCTCCGCGATGCGCCGGGTCTTCGACATCGCCGCGGACCCTCTCGTACGGGTGACGGTCGTGCGGATCGGCGACGACGACCACCTCGTCTGCTGGTGCATGCACCACGCGGTGAACGACGGCTGGGCTCCGCAGATCCAGAAGCAGGAGCTGCTGGAGTTCTACACGGCCCGCCTGGACAACCGTGCCCCCGACATCGAGCCGCTGCCGGTGCAGTACGCGGACTACGCGCGGTGGCAGCGCGAGCTGGTGGCCGGTGCCCGTCTGGAGGGGGAACTGAGCTACTGGCGTGCACGGCTGAGCGATCCGCCCGCGCTGGAGCTGCCCACCGACCGGGCGCGGCCGGGCCGGAGGGACTTCGCGGGTGCGACCCACCTCTTCTCCGTGCCGGGCGCCCTGGTGCAGCGGCTGCGCGAGGTGGGCGCCCATGAGACGGCCACGTTGTTCATGGTGCTGCTCACCGCGCTCAAGGTGCTGCTCGCCCGCTGGTCGGGCCAGCGGGACATCGTCGTGGGCACCTCGACCGTCGGCCGCAGCAGGCCCGAGCTGTGGCGTCTGCTCGGCTTCTTCAACAACACCGTCGCGCTGCGCTCGGACCTGTCGGGCGATCCGACCTTGTCGGGCGATCCGACCTTCCGCGAACTGCTGCGCCAGGTGCGCGGCGTGGTGCTCGGCGCCCTCGACCACCAGGAGATCCCGTTCGACAGGGTCGTGCGCGAGGTCGCGGCCGACCGTGATCCCGGCCGCAACCCGCTCTTCGACGTGATGTACGTGCACCAGACGCTGCCCCCGGCCGCCGCCTTCGGCGAGGTCGCCGTCGGACCGGCGCACGATCCGGAGATCATCCCGCACTTCCCCGGACTGCCCCCCGGCACGGCGAAGTTCGACCTCTCGATGGTCGTCGGCGAGTCGGCGGACGAGGACGGGATCGTGGTCACGATGGAGTACGCGACGCGGCTCTTCGACGCCGACACGATCTCCACCATGTCCGAGGCGTTCCTGGAGCTGCTCAACGCCGTCGCGGACGACGAGAACAGGTGCTTCAGCGACCTCCCGGGGGGTCCTCCCCCGGTGGTCCCGCCGCCCGCCACCCCCGTCGTCGGCTGCCTCGAACTGCGCGGCGAGCTGCGGCTCCCGGCGCTCCGCAGGGCACTGGCGGAGCTGGCGCGGTGCCACGAGGAGTCGCGGGCCGGCGGCGCCGGAGCCGTGGGGCAGGGCTCTCCGGCCGACGACGGCCTCCTCACCACCGCGGACGTCTCCGGCGAGCGCGAGCCCCTCGTCGCCGCCAGGGAGATCGCCCGGGCCGAGGCCGCGGTCCGGTGCGATCCGGCGTCGGGCCGCCCGCTCCACGCACTCCTCGCGACGACGGGCCCGGACCGGCACGTCCTGCTGGTGACCACCCGCCGGCAGGGCGACGAGGGTGATCCTCCCGGGCTGTTCCTCCCGGACCTGCTCGCTCTGTACGGCCTGGGCGACGCCCGCCCGGAGGAACGCCCGGCAGGGCCCCGCCCGCCGTCCGGTGGGCCCGGCGGGGCCCGCCCGGGACCCCGGCGGGAGGAGCGGGTCGCCTACTGGCGCCGGACCCTGGCGGGACTGGCCGAGGCGACGCCGCTGGGCCGGTCCCGGCCCGCCCACGGCACCCACGCCACCGCCACCGTCGGGACCAGGGTTCCCGACGGCCTGGCCCGCGCGGTGGGGCGTTCGGGGGCCGGGGAGAGCGTGCTGGCGGCCCTCGCCGCCCTGCTCGCCCTGCACACGGAGACCGACGAGGTGCTGATCGGGCTGACCGGCACGGCGCCGTCCCGCTCGTCGTCCCGCGCCGGTACGGGTCCCTTCGCACGGAGTCTGCCGCTGCGTCTGGACCTGGCCGACGACCCGTCCTTCGAGAAGCTCGCCGACCGGGTGCGAAGGGTCGTCGCCGACGCGGAACGGCACCGGGACCTGCCGCTCGCCGACATCGTGAGCGCCGCCGGGCTGCCCGAAAAGCGGGGCGGGGCAACGCTGTTCGACGTGGCGTACTCCCATCAGGCGCTGCCCGCGGCGCTCGGCTCGGGGGACGGAGTGGAGGTGGCCCCCGTGCGGTGGCCCGGCACGGACGCGGGACGGCTCACCGTGCCGCCCGAGCGCGGCGGGCCGGCCCTCTCCTGGTCGGTCGTCGAAGGGCCGGGGCCGGACGAGCTGTCCGTCTCGCTGGACTACCGCACCGAACTCTTCGACCGGGCCGACGCCCTGGCCCTGGTCGAAGGACTCCTCGCGATGCTGGGTGCGGCCGTCCGCGCCCCCGGTGAACCGTTGTCCGGCCTGTGGCCCATCCACCCGACGAGCAGCTGAAGGAGACCTGCGACCGTGGACGATCAGACAGACGTTCGACACATGGCGCGGACCGAACAGGCCGCGCGGACCGTTCCGGCCGAAGCGCTGGTGGGCATCGTCGGCGGGGGCACGATGGGGACCGGTGTGGCGCAGTGCTTCGCCGAAGCCGGACACCCCGTGGTCGTGGTCGACAACGACCCCGGGGCGCTGGCCTCGGGGCCGGCCCGGCTCCGCGCCGGGATCAGGACGGCCACGCTGCTGCGCCGGGGGTCCCGGCGGACACGGGAGGCCGCCCCCGCGTCCCGCACCGAGTCGCTCGTGACCTGGTCCGCCGAACCGGCCGATCTGGCGGGCGCTCTCCTGGTGGTCGAGTGCGCCCGGGAGGACGAGGACGTCAAGGAGGGGATCCTCCGGAGGCTGGACCGGATCTGCGGAGCCGAAACGATCTTCGCGTCCAACACCTCGTGCATCCCGGTCGCTCGTCTCGGGTCCTTCACGGCCCGCCCCGACCGTGTCATCGGCACCCACTTCATGAACCCGGCGCCGGTCATGGACGCGGTGGAGGTGATCCGCGCGCCGGAGACCAGCGCCCACACCGTGGAGCGCACGCAGGCGTTCCTCGCCCGGGTCGGAAAGCACGCCCTCGTGGTGCGTGACGCTCCGGGCTTCGTGACGAACCGGGTGCTGATGCCGACCCTGAACGAGGCGGCCGCCGTGCTGGGCGAGGGAACCGCGGACGCCGAGACCGTGGACCGCATCTTCCAGGACTGCTTCGGCCACCCCATGGGGCCGTTGCGCACGGCCGACCTCATCGGTCTCGACACCGTCGCCGACTCACTGGAGGTGCTGCGCCGGCACACCGGCGAGGAGCGCTTCCGGCCCTGCCCGCTGCTGGCCCGTCTCGTCGCCGAGGGCCACCTGGGACGCAAGTCGGGCCGGGGCTTCCACCAGTACACGTCGCAGCCCCTCGCGGCGCCGGGAGGGGCCGGTCATGGCTGACCGCCGGGACACGCGCACCGACCGCCGCACCGACCGCCGCACCGACCGGGACGCCGGCCGGTCGCGGGAACCGGCCGGCTCCCGCCCGGTGACGCTCGGCGGCCCGGACACCGCGCGCGTGGCCGCCACCGCCCGCTACGCCGGTGTGCCGGCCCGGGCGGTGCTGCGCGCCGCCGTGGCGGCCTACGCCCACCGGACGACCGGCGCCACGGACGTGGTGCTCGGGCTGCCGGTCACCGGACCGGCGAGCCGGGTGAGCGGCCGGGTCCCGGACGCGAGCGGCTCCGTCGTGCCGCTCCGGCTGACCGTGCGGTCCTCCGCCACCTTCGCCGAACTGGTCCAGGACGTCGCCCGGGAGTCGCGCGCGGCCCTCACCCGCCGGGGGCCGGGCCCCCGGGAGGGGCGGCCCGGAGCCGGGACGCCGGACGACCGGCCCCGGCCGTTCGGACTGGTCGCCGACGTCCGCACTCCCGGGGCCGTGCGCTTCGACGACCTGTCCGCGGGGGCCCACGACCTGGTGCCGGAACCGGTCCACGACCTGCGCGTCGTACTCGACGACGATCCCGTGGACCAGCGGTTGCGGGTCGTCTTCCGCGGGGCGGCGGACCGCTGTTCCGTCACCGAACTCGACGCACACGCCCGGCGTTTCGCCCGGCTGCTGTCCTCGGCCGTGGCCGGTCCGGGACGCCCGCTGGGCGCCTTGGGCCTGCTGGCGGCGGACGAGGTGGCGGCCGTGCGCTCCTGGTCGGGCGGCGCGGCCCGCGAAGCACCCGGCCGCACCCTCGTCGACCTGCTGGAGAGCGCCGCCCTCAGGCACGCCGACTCCGTCGCCGTCATCGGTGCCGACGAGAGGCTCACCCACGGCGAACTCCACGAGCGCGCCAACCGGCTGGCCCGTCTCCTGCTCGACCGGGGTGCCGGGCCGGAGTCGGTCGTCGGGCTGCTGCTTCCCCGGGGCGCCGGGACGGTCGTGGCGATGCTCGCGGTGCTCAAGACCGGTGCCGCGTACCTGCCGCTCGCCCCCGACCACCCGGCCGAGCGGCTCCGCTTCATGGTCGAGGAAGCAGGACCCGTCTGCCTGCTGACCGACACCACCACCGACTCCCGCGCCGCGGACCTCGCGACCGGGCCGGTCACGACCCTGCGGCTCGACAGCCCCGCGACGGCCGAGGCGCTGGCGCGCCGCGCACCCACGGCACCGACCGACACCGACCGCCCCGAGCCGCTGCGGCCCTCGCATCCCGCGTACGTCGTCTACACCTCGGGCTCCACCGGTACGCCCAAGGGGGTCGTGGTACCGCACCTCGGTGTGGTCGCACTGGTGGACTGGGCGACCGCCGAGTTCGACGCCGAGTCGTTGGCACACGTGCTGGCGGCGAGCCCCTTCGGCTTCGACGTGTCGGTGGCCGAGATCTTCCCCGCGCTGGCGGCGGGCGGCAGCGTCGAGGTGGCCGACAGCCTCCTGTCGCTGCTCGACGGCGACCCGCCGCGCTGGTCGGGCGGTCTGCTGTACGCCATCCCCTCGGTCCTGTCCGGGCTGGTGGGGGCCGGCGGCCTCCAGGTGTCGGCCAGGACCGTCGCGACGACCGGCGAGGCACTCCCCGCGACGCTCGCCGCGCGGCTCCGGGAGACCATGCCCGGCACCCGGGTGCTCAACGCGTACGGGCCCACCGAGGCGACCGTCCTCGCCACGGCGGCCACCGTCCATGCCGCCGCCCCGGCGGGCCACGGTCCGGTGCCGGAGGACGCACCGCCCGTCGGACGGCCGCTGGACCACGTACGCGCCTACGTGCTCGACAGTGCGCTGCACCCCGTGGAGGCAGGCCGCCAGGGCGAGTTGTACCTGGCCGGGGACGGTCTCGCCCGGGGATATCTGCGCCGGACCGGGCTGACCGCGGAGCGTTTCGTCGCCGACCCCTTCGGCCCGCCCGGCGCACGGATGTACCGGACCGGCGACCTGGCCCGTTGGCGGCCCGACGGCCGGCTCGACTTCCGCGGCCGCGTGGACGCCCAGGTCAAGGTCAACGGCGTCCGCGTCGAACCCGGCGAGGTGGAGGCGGTGTTCGCCCGGCACCCGGCGGTCGCCGAGGCCATGGTCCGGGTCCGGAAGGGGAACGGTGGCGGCGCCCGGCTCGTGGCCTGCCTGGTGCCCGCGGAGGGGGCCCGCCTCCCCGGCCGCGACGCGCTGCGGGACTGGGCGGCCGAACGGCTGCCGGCCCCCATGGTCCCGGCCGAGCTGGAAACGGCACCGGTGCTGCCGCGCACCGGCAGCGGCAAGCTCGACCGCGGGAAGCCGCCGGCGGGCGCACAGCCGCTGGAGGCCAACCCTCTCCCGGCCGTCGGACGGGCGGGCCCCCGGCTCGCCGCCCCCGCTGCCGGCGGAGCGCGGGAGGAGCTGGTGGCGCGGGCGTTCCGCGAGGTGCTCGGGCTCCCCGAAGTCGCCGGGGACGCCGGCTTCTTCGACCTCGGCGGCGACAGCATGATGGCGATCCGGCTGCTGAGCCGGCTGCGCCGGGCGGGTCTCGTCCTCACGGCGCAGGACGTCTTCGAGCACCCGACGGTCGGGGCGCTGGCCCGGGTCGCGCGCGGGACGAACCGCGCGGTGGGACCGGAGGACGTGGCCGCGGTGGGACCGGAGGACGTGGCCGCGGAGGGACCGGAGGACGTGGCCGCGGAGGGACCGGAGGACGTGGCCGTGGAGGGCACGAGGGCCGAGGACGGGTGGCGCGGTGCCCGGGAGCCCTGGGGGGAAACCGGCGACGCGGTCCTGCTGCCGCTGCGGGAGTCGGGCGGCGAGCCGCCCCTGTTCTGCGTGCACCCGGCGGCGGGCCTGTCCTGGTGCTACGCCGGACTCACCAAGCCGCTCGGCGCGGACCGGCCGGTGTACGGCCTCCAGGCCCGGGGACTGGACGGGTCAGCAGCCCTGCCGGCGTCCGTGCGGGAGATGGCGGCGGACTACCTGCGCCAGGTCCGGTCCGTCCGGCCCACGGGCCCCTACCGCCTCCTCGGCTGGTCCTTCGGCGGGGTGGTCGCCCACGAGATGGCCGTGCAACTGGAGGAGTGCGGCGAGTCGGTGGAGACGCTGGCGCTCCTGGACGCCGTGCCCGCGGGCCAGGGCGCGGACACCTTCGACGCGGCGGCCTCGGCCGAGGCCGCCGCGGGATCGCTGGCCGGCCGGGACGTCCTCGCGATGCTCCTGGACTTCTTCGGCTACGACCGCCCCCGCCTGCCGGCGGGCGAGTCGCTGACCTATCCGCGGTTCGTGGAGGTCACCCGTGCGCGGGAGGGACTGCTGGCCTCGTTCGACGAGCAGCGGATCGCCGCGCTGGCCCGGGCCCTCACCAACAACGTGCGGGTCGCGGGCCTGCACGCGCCACGCCCGTTCGGCGGGAACTGCGTGCTGTTCACCGCACGGGGCAACGCGCCCGAGACCGCGCTCGGCCGGTGGCGTCCGCTGATCAGGGGGACGCTCGAGGTCCGGCCGGTCGACTGCACACACACGGAGATGGGTGGCCCCGCCGCGCTCGGCGACGTAGGCCGCGTCCTCCTCGAACAGTGGGCCGCCGAGGCACCACGGAAGGGGCCGGTGCGCACTCCATGAGCAACGAGCCGGAGCACGTGCGCGCGGCGGGGCACCCGTCGATACCGCTCACCACGATGCAGCAGGGGATCTGGTGGGGGCAGCAGTTGGCGCCCCCGGGCCGGTACCAGCTGGCGAGTGCGTTCGAGATCGCCGGAGACCTCGATCCGGACCTGTACGAGAGGGCCTTCCGGTTCGCCGTGGCGGAGACCGAGCCGTTCAGGTCCCGGTTCTCCGTCACGGCCTCCGGGGAGCCGAGGCAGTGGGTCGGCCCCCTCCCCGACTGGCGGATCCCCGTCGTCGACTTCCGGCGGGAGCCCGCACCCCTGGCCGCCGCGCTGGACTGGATGCGGTCGGATCTCGGCCGGCCGCTCGACCTGGAGAACGGCCCGGTGTTCAGGACCGCGTTCCTGCGCCTGTCCGCGGACCGGGTCTGCTGGTACCTCCTCGTCCACCATCTGGTGGTGGACGGCTTCGGCCTGGCGCTGTTCGCCCGACGGCTCGGCGAGGTCTACGCGGCGCTGGAGCACGGCGAGCGCCCGCGGCCCGGCCACCAGGTGCCCTTGGACACCCTGCTCGAGGCCGAGCGTGCCTACCGCTCCACGCCCGGTTTCGAGGCGGACCGCGAGTTCTGGACGGCGAAGCTGGCCGGCTGGCGGGGAGCCGTACGGCCGGGGCCGTCCCCGTCCGACGCGCCCGGCCGGGCGGACTCCGGACGGCCGGGCGGGGCCCCGGTGCGTGCTGTCTCCCGGATGCGCGAGGACCGGGTGGCCGCCCTCCGCGCCCGCGCACGCGCGCTGGGCGTCGACTGGACGGTGCTGGCGACCACCTCCGCCGTCCTGCTGGAGCATGCCCGGGCCGGCGGGGGTGACGAGGTCGTCGTGGGGTTCCCGGTCGCGGGCCGCACCCACAAGACGGCGGGTGCCGTGACCGGTGCGGCCTCGAACGTGCTGCCTCTGCGGGTACCCGTCGACCTGCGCCGGCCGGTCGCCGACCTGGTGCGGACCGTCGACGAGGCGACCGCCCTCGCCCTCGGCCACCAGCGCTACCGGTACGAGGACCTCCGCCGCGACCTCGGCCTCACCGGGACGACGCACGCGCCGTACCGGCTGAGCGCGAACATCGTCCCGTTCAGTTTCGGCCGCGATTTCGCCGGGCGGCCCATGACCCTCAGACAGCTCAACATCGGTGCGGTGGAGGATCTCTCCGTCGCGATCAGGCCGGAACGCGGCCGGACCGGGCTCATGGTGGAGGCGCAGGCCGAGGCCGGGCGGTACACGCCCGAGGAGGTCACCGCCGAGGCCGACCGCTGCGTACGCCTGCTCGACCAGCTGGCCGACGAACCCGGGCGCCCGGCCGGGGAGCTGGATCTGCTGGCGCCCGAGGAGCGCAGGCTGCTCGTCCCGCGCGTCGGCACTCCCGCACCCCTGTCGCCCCGTACGCTCCCCGAGCTGTTCGAACACTGGGCCGCGCGCACTCCGCACGCCCCGGCGGTCGCCCACGGCGACCGGCAGCTCACCTACGGCGAGCTGAACGCGCGCGCCAACCGGCTGGCCAGGACGCTGGTCCGGCGCGGCGCGGGCCCCGAACGCACCGTCGCCGTCCTGCTCCCCCGCTCCACGGACCTGCTCACCGCGATCGTGGCGGTGACCAAGACCGGCGCGGCCTACCTCCCCCTCGACCCGGGGTGGCCGCCGGAGCACACCGCACGCATCCTCGCGGACGCGCGGCCGGTGTGCGTGCTGTCCGGGACGGACCCGACGGAAACCCCGAGCGAGGCGGAGCCGAGCGAGGCGGATCTCGGCGACGCGGACCGTACGGCGCCGCTGACGCCCGACCACGCCGCCTACGTCATCTACACCTCCGGGTCCACCGGCCGCCCCAAGGGTGTGGTGGTCCCGCACCGCGGTCCGGTGGCGCTGCTGCGGGCGGGAGCCGCCGAGTTCGGTCTCGGCCCCGACGAGACGTGGGCGATGTTCCATTCCTGCGCCTTCGACTTCTCCGTGTGGGAGATGTGGGGCGCCCTCGCGCACGGTGGCCGGCTGGTGGTCGTACCCGGCGAGGTGAGCCGCTCCCCCCACGCCCTTCTCGACCTGCTGGTGCGGGAGCGGGTGACGGTGCTCAACCAGACGCCCTCCGCCTTCCGGTCGCTGGAGCAGGCCGACGCCGAAGCCCCGGAGCGGGGACGGGAACTGGCCCTGCGCCGGATCATCTTCTGCGGTGAGGCGCTCTCCCCCGCCGTCGTGCGTTCCTGGTACGAACGGCACCCGGACTCCGCGCCGGTCCTGGTCAACATGTACGGCATCACCGAGACCGCGGTCCTGTCGACCCGGCTCGACCTGGCCCGCGAGCACGGTGCGGCGCGGGCCGTCCCGATCGGCAGGGCCGTCGCCGGCACGCGGCTGTACGTACTGGACGACCGGCTGCGCCCGGTCCCCCCGGGGGCGCCCGGTGAGCTGTACGTCGCGGGCACCGGGGTGGCCCGGGGCTATCTGCACCGCTCCGCCCTGACGGCGCAGCGCTTCGTGGCCGACCCCTTCGGCCCCGCCGGGTCCCGGCTGTACCGCTCGGGCGACCTGGTACGCGCCCGTCGGGACGGCTCGCTGGAGTATCTCGGCAGGGCGGACGACCAGGTCAAGATCCGTGGCTTCCGGATCGAACCGGCCGAGGTCGAGGCGGCGCTGCTGGCCGCCCCCGGGGTGGCGGGCGGCGCCGTGCTGGCGAGCTGCGGTGATCCGCACGGTCCTGCCCGCACCGGGCCGGACGGCGGTCGGGGAGCCGACGGGGCCGCACGGTTGGTGGCCTACGTCGTGCCCGCCCGCGACACGGCGGCCGAGGGTCCCGGGCCGGCGCTCGCCCGGCTGCGGGAGTGGCTGCGCGCGCGGCTTCCGGCGCATCTGGTGCCGTCGCTGTTCGTCCCGGTCGACCGGCTGCCGCTCACCCCCAACGGGAAACTGGACCGCGCGGCGCTCCCCTCCCCCCACGCCGGCGCGCACACGCCCTCACGCGCTCCCGGCACACCGCTGGAGGCGGAGCTGGCCGGTCTGTACGCCGACCTGCTCGACGTGGAGGAGGTGGGCGCCGACGACGACTTCTTCGACCTCGGGGGCGACAGCCTGCGGGCGACACGGCTGGTCTCCCTGGTGCGCCGCGCCGGCCTCGGCGTCCGGGCGGAGCTGGACGTCCGGGACGTCTTCCGCCACCCGACCGTCGCCGGGCTCGCCGACCGTCTGGGCGGAGCGGACCACCGGGGCGGGACCTCCGTGCCACCGGGGCCCCCGCCCGTCCCCCGGCTCGCGCCGGCCGCGGAACGGGGCGAGGAGCCGGTCCCGCTCTCCTTCGGCCAGCGGCGCTTCTGGTTCCTGCACCGGCTCAACGGCCCCGACAGCACCTACAACGTCCCCCTGGTGCTGCGCTGGGAGGGCGAGCTGGACCAGCCGGCGCTCCGTGCCGCCCTGGGCGACCTCACGGCCCGGCACGAGACCCTGCGTACCCTCGTGCGGCAGCACGGCGGACAGGCGGTCCAGCACATCCTGCCGGTCACGGCCGCCCGCCCGGCGCTCGCCGTCCGGTCCGTCACCGCGGACCGGCTGCCAAAGGCGCTGAGCACCGCGATCGCCCGCCCCTTCCACCTGGAGAGCGAGCTTCCCCTGCGTGCGGTGCTCTTCACCACGCAGGACCCCGGAAACCGGACGCTGCTCCTGCTGCTCCACCACATCGCCTGCGACCGCGCCTCGCTGCGACGGCTGCTGGGCGACCTGGGCACCGCGTACCGGGCCCGGGTGGGCGGCGGCGCCCCGGACTGGGCGCCGTTGCCCGTCCAGTACGCCGACTTCACCCGCTGGCAGCGTGAACTGCTCGGCACCGACGAGGAGCCCAGCGCCCTGCGGGCCGGTCAACTCGCCTACTGGGACAAGACCTTGACCGGCCTGCCGGAGCACGTCGTGCTGCCCGGCGCCCGGACCGAGCGGCCGTCGTCCGGGCGTCCGGCACCCGGCGGCGGGACGGTGGCGTTCACCGTCCCCGCGGACGTGCACGAGCGGCTCCTGGAGCTGGCCGCGGGCGAGCGGGCCAGCCTCTTCCTGGTGGCGCACGCCGCGGTGGCCGCGTTGCTCACCCGCCTCGGCGCGGGGACGGACATCCCGGTCGGCACGGCGGTGTCCGACCGTGCGAACGCGGAACTCGACGACCTCGTCGGCTTCTTCGTGAACACGCTCGTCCTGCGCACCGACACCTCGGGCGAGCCGACCTTCCGTGAGCTGCTCGGCCGGGTCGCGGAGGCCGATCTGGGCGCGTTCGCCCACCAGGACGTGCCCTTCGACCTGGTCGTTCAGGCGCAGGGGCCGCGGCGGGCGGCGAGTGGGCGGGCCGTGTTCGGCCGGCCCCTGTTCCAGGTGATGCTGGTGCTCGCCCCGCCCCTGCCCGAAAGGCTGGAGCTGCCGGGCGCGTCCGCCACGGTGGACCTGACCGGCACCGGTTCCGCCGGGTTCGACCTGACCTTCGGGCTGTCCGAGCGGAGGACCGCCGACGGCGCCGGTGGCGGAGTCGACGGCGTGGTCGAATACCGGACCGATCTGTTCGACCGGTCCACCGTCGAGACTCTGTGCGCCCGCTTCACACGGCTGCTGCGCACCGTCGCGGCCGCCCCGGACGTCCCGGTGCACGGCATCGACCTGTCGGGGCCGGCGGAAGGATGACGGCTGCCCGCCCTTCGCACCCACCGCCACCTGCGGCGTATGAAGTTCTCATACCTGCGGGCTCGCAGGATTCACCTCCTTCTCGTGGCGCCCTCACTGTCGCCCGCCCGGCGCCGGATGCCAGGCTCACGCCATCCGGGAGAAGAGGTAACTGGCATGGTCTATCTGGACATTGGATTGCTCGGACCGTTCACGGCCTCGGTGGACGGTGTCTCCATCGTCCCCAGCGCGGCCAAGCAGCGCAGGCTGCTCGCACTGCTCGCGGTCGGCGGCGGGCGGGAGATGAGCATGGCCGCCATCGCCGAGGAGCTGTGGGAGGGATGCCCCCCGGCCGGTCCGTCGGCTGCTGTGCAGACGTATGTGAAGCAGTTGCGGCAGCGGATCGCCGCCGCCGTCTCCCGGCGCACTCCGTGCGTCGATCCCAAGGAGGTCCTCAGCCGCGGGCACAGCGGCTACCGGCTCGACATGCCCGACGTACGGGTGGACGCCCGGGTGTTCGAGCGTCTGGTGCGGGAGGGTGAGCAGGCGATCGGCCGCGGTGAGGACCGGCAGGGTGCCTTGCTGCTGTCGGACGCGCTCACCCTGTGGCGCGGGCAGGCCCTGAGCGACGTGCGCTCCTCGGGTGCCCTGCGGGCCGAGGCGCTGCGGCTGGACGAGGTACGGCTGGCCGCCGTCCAGTCGCGCATCGACGCCGAGCTGCGGCTCGGTCAGCACGCGCACCTGGTCAGCGAGCTGACCGCGCTCACCACGCTGTATCCGCTGCAGGAGAACCTGCACGCGCAGTTCATCGTCGCGCTCTACCGCAGCGGGCGCCCCTCACAGGCTCTGGAGGCCTTCCGGAGGCTGCGTGAGGCGTCCGTGCGCGAGCTGGGGATCGAGCCGTCACGGCGGCTCCAGGAGCTGCACCGCTGGGTGCTGACCGGTGAGCCGCTCCTTGACGCCCCGTCCTATACCCTGACCGCGTTCTAGTGGGCGGCAGGTCCCCTCGAAAGGAGGGCAGGCAATGCCGGACACGCCTGCTGACGTCGTCACGGTCCACCTCTGGTCGCTGTCCGAGGACGTGACCGTCGAGCACGACGAAGGCCACGACCAGTTGGTGCTCAAGAGCCGCTGGGGCCTGGACTGCGTGGACCGTCCCGGGCCCGAGGTACGGGAGGTGCTGCGGCGGATGGAGCTGGGGCCCGTGGTCCTCGCCAACGTCGCCGAACCGCACGTCGACCTGACCGAGGTCCTGCTTCCGGTGCTGAGCCGGCTGTCCCACCTGGTGGTGCGCACCCTCGGCGTCGAGGACCTGCGGGGCCCGCTGCTGTCGGTGTTCCCGTTGACGCCGGACGCGCCCCTGCCCCTGGTCTGGCTGCCGGGGCAGCGGGCGGTGCGGCTTCCGCGCGGGATGGTCCTGACCATGATGGACTCCGGGCTCTCGCTGGAGGCCGACGACTGTCCGCACCGGGTCGTGCTGCACCGGCCCGAGGCCGCGCTCGTGGTGGCCATGCTGGCCTGGCCGGTCACCCCGGACCGGGCGAAGGCGGAACTGCCGCTGCCGCTGCACGTGACGGAGGGCATCCTCCGCTATCTGGCGGCGGCGGGCATGGCGCCGCCCGCGTACGACGGCGGATGAGCCGCCGGTGTCAGACCAGCCAGCCGGCGTCCCGGGCGATGCGGATCGCGTCGACCCTGTTGCGGGCGTTCAGCTTGGTGACCACCGTCGTGAGGTAGTTGCGCACGGTCCCGGTGGACAGGTGCAGGGCGGAGGCGATCTCCTTGGCCTCGGAGCCCTCCGCCGCACGGCGCAGCACCTCCGTCTCCCGCTCGGTCAGCGGGCTCTGCGCACCGCCCCACGAGGCGAGCGCCAGCTTGGAGTCGATGACCCGGTGTCCGGCGACGATCCGCCTGATGGCGTGCGCCAGTTCGGCCGGTGACTCGTCCTTGAGGAGATAGCCGTGCACCTCGGCGGCGAGCGCCCGGCGCAGGGTGCCCGGGCGGCCGAGGCTGGTGAGCATGAGAGTCTTGCAGCTGGGCAGACGTTCCCGCAGCTGGACGGCGGCGCTCAGACCGTCCAGGCCCGGCAGATCGATGTCGATCACCGCGATGTCGGGCTTGACCCTGAGGGCCGCGTCGATGATCTCGTCCCCACGCTCCAGTTCGCAGACGACTTCCAGATCCCTCTCCAGACCCAGAAGCGCCACCAGCGCCCCCCGGACCATGTTCATGTCCTCGGCCAGCAATATCCGAATCATCGCGGCGCGCCCCCCTTTTGGCACAGCGATCAGTCCCGGCAGCTTATCAACACCGTTGAGAGCGCAAACAATTCAATTTTCACGCCGCCGACCGGGTCACGCCGCCGACTGGCTGTCGCCCGCCCGGTCCTCCCAGTCCGCGCCGGCCGCGCCGCCGGGACTGCGCTGTTCGGGAACGCGGGCCACGACCCGGAACATGCCGTCGTCGTCCTGCTCCACGCTCAGGCTGCCGTCGACGGCGCGCAGCCGGGTCTGCAGGTTGCCCAGGCCGCTTCCGCTGTGCGGTGACGGGTCCCGATGGCCTTTCGCCGCCCCGTCGTTGACGACGATCAGCCGCACCTGGCCGGCGTCCCGTTCGGCGGCGATCTCGCAGAACGTCGCGCGGCTGTGGCGCAGTACGTTGGTGACCGCCTCGCGGAGCACCGTCGCGAACACGGTCTCCAGCTCCTGGTCCAGCCGCCCGGTCCTGACCCGCGCGACGACGCGCACGTCGGCGGCGCTGAGCACGGACTGGGCCGAGCCGACCTCGTCCTCGAGGGACATGTCGCGGTAGCCGCTGGCCACGATGCGCACATCGGCCAGCGACTGGCGGGACATCGTGAGGACGTCCTTGACCTCGGACTTGGCCCGGGACGGGTGCGCGGGCAGCAGGCGGTGGATCAGCTCGCCCTTGAGTGTGATCGCCGAGAGGCTGTACCCGAGCAGGTCGTGCAGGTCCCGGGCGAACCGGAGGCGTTCCTGGGTGACCGCGACGCGGGTGAGTTCACCGCGGGTCTCGTGCAGGACGCGGATCAGGTCGGCGAGCCGGGTGAGGCCGAAGATCACGAGCCCGGTCAGCAGGGTGGACTGGACGTAGTAGAACGTCTCGACCACCGGAAGGTCGACGAGCAGCGGCGGGGCGAGCATCGAGGCGCCCACCACCCCGTACAGCAGCCAGGCCTGCCGCGGCGGCAGGAGGAGCAGGAGGGAGCCCGCGAGGAAACCCGCCATGGAGCCCCACTGCGTCCGGAAGACGAGGAGGGGGAGGTAGGTCAGAAGTGCCTGGACGCCCAGGGTCAGGGCCTTCTGGCCGGTGGACGCGAGGTTCGCACCGGGTCTGGAGTGCAGCACCTGCAGTCCGAGGATGCCGAGCAGGCACAGGGTCGCCGCGGACACCTCGACGACGGAGGAGTGGGAGCTGAGGATGTTGAGCAGGGTGATGCTGGAGTAGCACAACAGGGCCGCGAGGAGCACGAACCGGCCCAGCCGCGGGGCGGGGATGGTGCCGCTGCCGCCGGGGGCCTCCTCCGGTTGTCCGGGGTCCTCGACCGCCTGGCGCAAGGGTGTGTGACGGTACGTCATGTTCGAATCCCCTCTCGCGCAGCCCCGTCCCCGCTGTGGAGCATAGGCGAGCAGGATGTGGATCACCTATGGGGTTGCCGAACCTCGGACGGGCTCAGGAGCGCACGAGCAGTCCGCGTTCCAGGGCGACCACGACGGCGCGCGTGCGGTCGCTGACGTCGAGTTTCGCGAAGACCCGCAGGAGGTGCGTCTTCACCGTGGCCTCGCCGATGACCAGGCGGCGGCCGATCTCGGCGTTGGACAGGCCGTCGGCGACGGCGTGCAGCACGTCCCGTTCGCGGGCGGTGAGCACGACCGGTTCGGGGCGGCGCATCCGGGCCACGAGTCGCTCCGCGACCTTGGGCGCGAGGACCGTCTCACCGCGCGCCGCCGAGCGGATGGCGTCGGCGAGCTGGTCACGGGTGGTGTCCTTGAGGAGGTAGCCGACGGCGCCGGCCTCCACGGCTCGTTCGATCTCGACGTCCGTGTCGTAGGTGGTGAGGATCAGCACCCGGGTGGCGACGGGAAGGGCGACGATCTCGGTGGTGGCGGCCACCCCGTCGAGTACCGGCATGCGCAGGTCGACCAGGGCCACGTCGGGGGCGAGCCGCTCGACGAGACCCACGCCCTCGCGGCCGTCGCTCGCCTCGCCGACGATCTCGATGGTGGGCTCGTTGGTCAGCAGGGCGATGACTCCGGCGCGCATCACGGCGTGGTCGTCGACCACGACCACACGGATCCGGCCGGCTGCGGTGTCGGTCATGGTCAGTCCTGACTGTGCGTGGGAAGGCTGGCGAGAATACGGGTGCCGTCCCCGAGGGAGCTGGTGACGGAAAGTTCGCCGTCGAGTTCGGCCAGCCGCCGGCGCATGCCGTCGAGGCCGAAGCCGTGGGACTCCTCGACGAGGAAGCCGCAGCCGTCGTCGGTGATCTCCAGCTCGACGACGCCGGCGAGTTCGGTGAGGATCACGCCGACGGTGGAGGCCCCCGAGTGCTTGCGCACGTTGGCGAGGGACTCCTGGGTGCAGCGCAGCAGGGCCACGCGGGTGCGCTGGTCCAGCTCCATGTCGCGCAGTTCGGCGGTGACGGTCAGGCCCGTGTCCTGGACGAAGCGGTCCAGGGTCCGGCGCAGGGTGGTGGCCAGGGAGCCGGGTGCGACGCCGCTCTCGGGGGCGGAGCCGACGAGCACCCGGGCCTCGGCGAGGTTCTCGCGGGCGGTCTGCTCGATGGAGGTGAGCTGTTCGACGCAGCGTGCGGGGTCGGTGACGGTGGCGGCGCGGGCGGCCTCCGCGAGCACCACGATGGAGGCGAAGCCCTGGGCGAGGGTGTCGTGGATCTCCCGGGCGATCCGTTCACGCTCCTCGGCCGCGCCCTGCTGCTGGTACACGGCCACCAGTTCCTCCTGTGTGACGGCGAGTTCGGCGGTCAGTTGCTCCTGGCGTTCGTTGCTCTGGCCGACGAAGCGGTGCACCCACAGCCCCAGGCCCAGGCCGACGCCGTAGGCGACCATGGTGAGCACGACGTTGCCGGTGAGGAACTGGGGGCTCCAGCCCTGGCCGAGCGTGCTGCCGAGGACGGTGAGGGCGGCGGCGGCCCCGCTGAGCGCGCCCGCGTCGCGCGGGGTGCGGGCGAAGAGCCAGAACTGCGGCAGGGACACCATGTAGAAGGCGGCCCCGCCGTCCAGCAGGTAGGACGTCCCGCCGAGGACGAGACCGAGGACGGCGAGGTAGGTGCGGGGCCGCAGGACGGGGTTGTCCTGCCGGGTGACGACGGCGAGGTGACACAGCGCGATCAGTGCGAGCAGGCCGAGGACCCAGTACCTCCGGGCCGGCGACGCGTCGAACACGGCGACGGCCGGGGGCAGCAGGCCGAACAGGAGCCAGCCTGCCGAATACCATCCGCGGATGCGGTCCGGCACGAGCCGGTCGCCCGGCTGCTGCTGCCACTGAGCCACGGTGAGTCACCTCGCTCGCAGGGGAGTTGCGGGGCCGACGGTCGAGTCGATCAGTTTACCGACTCCAGGGTGCGGGGGGCCGGTTCGGTGCTGCGCAGGGCTCGGCGCACCGCCCGCGAGGGCCACCAGTTGGCGCCGCCGAGCAGCAGCATCATGGACGGCAGGACCAGCATGCGGATGACGAAGGCGTCCAGGAGGACGGCGACCGCGAGGCTGAAGCCGATCTGCTTCATCTCGATGATGTGCAGGGCCGCGAAGCTGGCGAAGACCGTGACCATGACCACGGCGGCGCTGGTCACCACGCTCGCCGAGCTGCCGATTCCCTCGATCACGGCCTGGCGGGTCGGGACTCCGCGCAGGGCGGCCTCCCGGATCCGGCTGATCACGAAGACCTGGTAGTCCATCGACAGGCCGAACAGGATCACGAAGAGGAACAGCGGGACGCGGGCGCCGATCGAACCGGTGGAGGTGAAGTCGAGCAGGCCTTCGGCCCAGGTGTGCTGGAAGACCATGACGAGCACGCCGAGCGCGGCGGCGGCCGACAGGAGGTTGAGGACGATGCCGACCAGGCCGAGGACCACGGAGCGGAACGCCCACACGGTCATGGCGAAGGTCACCAGGAGCAGGGCGCCGAGGATGAGCGGCAGCTTCTTCTCCTGGTGGACCGGGTAGTCGGCGTAGCGGGCGACGTCACCGGTCACCGCGGCCTCGGCGCCCTGCACCCGGCCGACGGTTTCCGGCAGGTACGTGTCGCGGATGTCCTTGAGCGAGGACTGGGCCTCGTCGCTGCTGACGTGGTGCGGGACCTGCAGTTGGAGCATGCTGATCCGCTTGTCGGGCGAGGTGCTCAGCCGGGAGTCGCCGCTCAGTCGCGGGTCGTCCTTGACGTCGGCGGCCAGTTCGCGCAGGGCGGCGGTCACCTCGGGCGAGCGGTCGGCGTCGGCGCGGACGACGACCTGGTGCATGGCCTTCAGCTCCGGGTAGGCCGCGTTCAGCCGGTCGTAGACCTGCATGGCCTCGATGGTGCGGGAGTGCGTCTCGCGGCCCATGTCGGTGAGGTTGAGGCCGAGGACCGGGGCGGCGAGAGCGAGCATCGCGGCCACGGCGACGGTGAGCGTGGCCAGGGGGTGCTTGCCGACGGGGCGCAGCGCGGCGGCGGTCAGGCGGCCGGAGCCGGCCAGGTGCGTCTTCTGCTTCTTCGGTGCGAGCCCCCGGGCGGCCCGGCGCTCGGCGCGGCGCTCGGCTCGCATGCCCAGCTTGGCGAGGAGGGCGGGCAGTGCGGTCAGGGAGCTGACGACGGCGACGAGGGTGACGACGATCGCGCCGGTGGCGATGGACGAGAAGATGACGTCGTCGGCGAGGTAGAGGGTGGCGCTGGAGACGGCGACGGCGAGACCGGAGACGACGACGGCCCGGCCGGAGGTGGCGGCGGCGAGTTCGACGGCGGCCTGCGGGCTCAGTTTGCCGCCGGCGCGGGCCCGCTCCTCACGTTCGCGCTTGAGGTAGAAGAGCGTGTAGTCGACGCCGACGGCGAGGCCGATCAGCAGGATGATGTTGATGCCGATGCCGTTGTCGGGGAAGACGTGCGAGGCCACCATCGACAGGCCGACGGCCGCGGCGATCGAGGACAGGGCGAGCAGCAGCGGCACGAGGGCCATGGCCACGGAGCTGAAGACCAGCAGCAGGGTGACGAGGGTGACCGGCAGGGCGATCATCTCGGTGCGCGCGAGGTCGTCGCCGCGCAGCTTGTCGACGCCCTTGCTGATGGACGGCGATCCGGTCTCCTCGACGCGCAGCGAGGGGTTGGCCTCCTGCACGGCCTCGGTCTGCTCGATCAGCGGGTCGACGTGGTCCTTGCCCTCCCGCTCCGGGGCCTTCATGGTGACGGTGACCCGCACCGCCGTGCCGTCCGCGTTGCGTACCGGGTCCTCGACGGTGAGTACCTCGGGCAGTCCCGCCATCCGGGCGGCGACGTCGGCGGCGGCCGAGTCGGCGGCGGCGATGTCGATCTTTCCGGTGCCCGGCTTCGCGGTGATCAGGACGTGTTCGACGGGGCGCTGCTGTAATCCGCCCTCGGCGGCGATCGCCTCGCCGCGTCCGGCCTCTCCGATGCGGAAGTCCTCGGTGCTCGCCTCGTTGGTGCCGACGGAGATGCCGACGCCGAGGCACAGGACCACGAACACGAACCAGCCGACGATGCCCCGCCAGGGGTGGACGGCGCTCCAACGAGCCATGCGTACGGTGAGATTCTTCATGGCATCCATGCTCTTCGTCCGGGGTGTGGTGCCGACAGCGGCGACCGGTTGAACTTCGGGTCCACCGACTGGTGGACCCCCGTCCGGCTCAGTGGAAGCTGAGGGTGTGGAAGACCGTCACGTTGCCCTCCAGTTCCCGGCACCGCTGCGCGGCGGCGGCGAGCCGGCCCGCGCTGTCGGGCGCCGTGGTGTCCAGCAGGATCCCGAGCGAGGTGCCGCTGTGTCCGACGACGACGCCGAGGCCGCCGACGTCCTCGCAGACGCGGATCATGGGCTCCAGCGACCTCTTGTGGCGCAGTACCTGGTTCATCCGGGCGCTCTCGGTGGCCACGCGGCCGGCCTCGGCCAGGTCGCGGCGGGCCACCGCGCGCGTGATGCGGTCCAGGAGGCGGGCGTACTGCCGCCGGTCGGCCGTGGTGAACGGTTTCGGTATGGCGTTGAAGGCGACCGTGTCTACGGCGCCGCCCTCGTCGATGCCGACGACCGTCATCGGGGGCAGCGAGCCGAGTTCCGCGCGCAGCCGCACGCTGCGGTGGTGGAAGGCGACGATCGCCGGGTACAGGACGCCGTCGGTCGGTTCGATCCTGGCCAGGTACGACTCGATCCGGCGGGGCGGCATGGGTTCGCCCAGGGCGTTGGCGACGGCCCGTGCGGTGGCCACCAGGTCGGCGGAGGAACTGGCCAGGCCCTTGCCCTCGGGCAGGGTGCTGTCGATGACCAGCGTCCCGCCGCCGGGTCTTCCGGCGTCGTCGAGGATCATCCCGGCCAGCCGCAGCGCCTTCTTCTTGTGCCCCGGTTCCACGGTCACCCGGGCGTGGTCCGGGGTGAGGACGAAGCGTGCCGTGGACCAGCGGGCCACCGGCAGGGTGACCAGGAAGTCTCCGTCCTCCTCGGGCAGCGCGCCCTGGAGCAGTTCACCGAAGGTGCCGAAGGCGGTGCTGACCCCCGTGGCGGCCACCTGCCGGTAGTCGGTCGTGGTCACGTGCGACTCCTGTCCTCGACGGGTCTGTCCCGCACGGGCGTACGGGTGGTCGCCGCCCGTATCCGGGCCGCGCTGAGGGCCGGCCGGGTGGTGATGAAGTAGGGGCCGCCGTCGTCCAGTTCGTGGAGCGTGACGCGCTCGGCGAGCGCCCGCCAGGCGCCGACGGCACGTGCCGCCTGCGCGGTCTGCGGGTCGTCGCGGGCCACGACGACGTCGACGGGGGCGGCCAGGCGGTGCGGCCGCGGCTGTTCCTGGAGCCGGATGAGGTGCCGGTGGGAGGTGTCCACGTCGTGCCGGTAGGCACGGTCGGCGACCTCGGCCCGCTCCGGCTGGTACCCGTCCAGTTCCACGTAGGCGTGGCCGCCGCGCAGCCGGCCGAGCAGCGTGCGCCGGTCCACGGCCGCCAGCTCGGCGAGTTCGGCCCGCAGCACCGCCGTGTCGGGCAGCAGCTGGGCGCCGAGGAAGACGCGTTCGACGGGCCGGCCGGCCGCCTCCAGCAGCCGCGCGGTCTCCAGTGCGGCGGCGGCGCCGGCGCCGTGGCCCCACAGCAGGACGGGCGAGGTGATGCGGGCGAGGATCTCGTCGCCGGCGCGCCGGGCCAGCTCCGGCACGTCGAGCAGGGGTTCGTCGGGGTCGGCGAAGTCGTGGCCGGGCGGTTCGGCCCCGTACACGGCGACGCCGTCGCGCTCCAGTTCCCGCGCGAGCGCGCGGTAGTTGACCGCGTTCCCGGCGGCGTAGGGGAAGCAGACCAGGGTGTGGTGCGGGCTGCGCACCGCAAGCAGTGGATGCAGCAGCCTGGGGCGGTTCGGGCGCCGGGACGCGCCGGGGTGGCCGCGGGTGAGGGCGCGGGCCAGGTCGGCGAGGACCGGGTGGGCGACGAGGGTGGCGAGGGTCAGCCGGCGGCCGAGGTGGACGAGGAGCCGCGCGGCGGCCAGGGACGTGCCGCCGAGCGCGAAGAAGCTGTCGTCCCGCCCGATCCGTTCCAGGGGGACGCCGAGCACTTCGGCCCAGGCCACGGCGAGGCGCCGTTCTTCGGGTGTGGCCGGGGCGGTGCGGGTGGCACCGCCGTGGCCGAGGGTGCCGGCGAGTTCGGCCAGGGCCGTCTTGTCGACCTTGCCGTTGGCGGTCAGCGGGAGCCGTTCGAGCCGGTGGCAGTAGGTGGGCACCATGTAGTCGGGCAGCAGCCCCGCGAGGAAGTCGCGGGCCCGCGCGGCCGCGTCGTCGGTGGCCGGGTCCGTCTCGTCCGTGGCCGGGTCCGCCTCGTCCGTGGTGAGGAAGGCGACGAGGGTGCGGGTAGCGCCGGGGCCGCCGTCGATGACGACCGCGACGTCCCGCACCCCCGCCATGGTCGCCAGGTGGTGCTCGATCTCGCCCAGCTCGATGCGGTAGCCGCGGATCCGCACCTGTTCGTCGTGGCGGCCCAGGAACTCCAGGCGGCCGTCGGGCAGCCAGCGGCCGAAGTCCCCGGTGCGGTACATGCGGGTGTGGGCGCGGAAGGGGTCGGGGACGAATGACTGCCGGGTGCGTTCCTCGTCGTTGATGTAGCCGCGGCCCACGCAGACGCCGGAGAAGGCGATCTCGCCGGTCGTGCCGAGGGGAACCAGCTCCAGGTTGTGGTCGAGTACGTAGGTGTTGACGTTCGGCAGTGACTGCCCGAGCGGCACGAAGCCGCGCGCCGGGACGCCGTCCAGGACCTCGTGCATGGTGTCGTCGCAGACCTCGGTGGCGCCGTAGGCGTTGACGAGGCGGATGCCGGGGTGGGCGGCGAACCAGCGGCGGACGAGTTCGAGGCCGAGGACCTCGCCGGTGACGGAGAGGGTGTGCAGGGCGCCGAGATCGCGCGGGTGGCGCTCCAGGTGGCGCAGCAGGACGTCCAGGTAGGCGGGCAGGGTCTGGGCGACGGTCACCTTGCGGTCGACGAGTTCGTCGAGGAACCCGGAGACGTCGAGCAGCACGTCGGTGTCGATGATGCGGGTGGTCGCGCCGGCCACCAGCGGCGCCGCGAACTGCCACAGGGAGATGTCGAAGCCCACGGACGCGGTCTGCGCCACGACCTGGCCCCGGCCCGCCGCGAGCCCCATGTCGC
Organism: Streptomyces sp. NPDC001599; assembly: GCF_042893535.1. NCBI lineage: Bacteria > Bacillati > Actinomycetota > Actinomycetes > Kitasatosporales > Streptomycetaceae > Streptomyces > Streptomyces sp. NPDC001599. The sequence goes on along the minus strand of NZ_JBIAVA010000001.1, from coordinate 415,534 downwards.
CGATCTTCGCGCAGAGGTGGTTCAGCAGGCCCGCGTGCTCGCACAGGGCCCCCTTGGGGGCGCCGGTGGAGCCCGAGGTGAAGTAGATGTAGGCGGCCTGTTCGGGAGCGGGCGGTTCGGGCAGCGGGCCGTCGGGGCCGGTCGCCGTCCCCTCGACGGTCACGACCGCGGGGCCGTTGCCCTCGAGTTCGGCGGCGGCCTTGCGTACGGCGCTCTCGCAGTGGCGGTCGGTGAGGGCCAGCACGCAGACGGCCTCCCGGAGTTGGACGGCCAGGCGTTCCACGGGCAGCCCGCCCGGCATCGGGAGGTACACGGCGCCCGCCTTGAGTACGCCGATGGCGCTGGCGATCCAGTCCAGGGTGCGGTCCATGACGACGGCGACGACGTCCTCGGCGCCCGCTCCCGCCGCGGTCAGCAGCCGTGCGACGCGGTCGGAGCGCGCGTCGAGCTCCCGGTAGGTCCAGGTCCGGTCGCCGTGGGCGGCGGCGGGGGCGTCGGGCCGTTTGCGCGCCTGTTGCCGGAACAGGTCCACGAAGGTGAGGGCGGGCACGTCGACGCGGGGACCGGCGAGTTCGTAGAGCTGGGTCGCGGTCTCCTGCGGGGAGAGCAGGCTGCGGCGGTCGTGACGGGCCGTCGGGTCCTCGGCGAGCAGGCGCAGGGCGGCCCGCTGGTATCCGGCCAGGCGTGCGGCGTGGTGGCCGTCGAAGGCACCGAGGTCGTACGTCACGTGCAGGGTGAGGCCGCCGGGGTCCCGAGCCCACGCGAACCGCAGCACGGCCCCCGGGCCGGTGCCGGGGGTGCCGGTCGTGAGCCCGGTCAGGTCGAGCACGGCGTCGGGCGCGGCGTCGGGCGCCCCGGTCGCCGCCTGCGGAGCGGCGGCGACGGCCTCGCTCAGCCCGGCCCAGGTGGAGGGGTCGACGGTCAGTCGCAGGGCGCGCGGCGAAGCCCCCCGCTCCGGCGGTAGGTACCCGGAGACGACGCGGCGCTCGGAGGTGAGGGTGGCCAGCACGCGCGCGTGCGCGGTGAGCAGCAGGACGGGCAGGTCGGTGCCGAGGGCGCGGGCGGTGTCCTCCAGGCCGTCGACCAGGTCGCGGGGGATGCCGGTCCGGTGGGTGCCGACGCCGGGCCCGCCCGCGTGCGGGGCCCGCCAGCGCGGGACGGCGGTGGTGAACTCCGCGGTGTGCGGGCGGGCTTCCTCGGGGGCCCGGCCGGAGTGGCTCGTCGCGGTCATGGGGTGGCGGCCCTCTCTCGTGAAGGGTGCGGGGCGGGGACGGGCTCCACGTCGACCTCGATGAGATCCGCGGCGGCCACGGCGCGGCGGACGGCCTGCACCGGGGCGGGCGCCGCGGCCACCACGCAGGCCAGCCGGTCCTGGAACGAGTGCGTGATGCGCAGGTCGCGGCCGGGTGCGGTGCTCGCGCGTGCGGCGAGGACCCCGGGGGCCGCCGCGGCCGCGCGCAGTCCCCGTACGGCCCTCACCCGGCCCTCGTGGGTGGCCCGGACGAAGCGCACGGCGGCGTGGCCCGCGCCGGTGCCGGGGGCGGCGGCCGGGAGGCCCGCGGCACGGGCCACCACCGCGTCGACCAGGTCCAGGCCCAGCGCGGCCCGCACGGCGACCGGGATCATGCCGCCCGCCAGGCGCGGGTTGACCTCGATGACGACCGGGCCGCCCGCGGACCAGCGCAGTTCGGTGTGGGCGGCACCCCAGCCGAGGCCCAGCGCGGACAGGGCGTGCAGCGCGGTCTCGCCCAGGGCGTGGGTCGTGGAACGCGGGGCGGCGGCGGGGACGTCGTGGCCCGTCTCCACGAAGTACGGTGTCGGGCCCACGTGTTTGGCGACCACCGTGACGACCTCGCCGTCGAAGGTCTCGACGGAGAACTCCGGCCCGTGCACCGCCTCCTCCACCAGGATGCGGGCGTTGGCGCCGTCGTCCAGGAGCCGCCGGGCCCACCGGCGGGACTCGTCGGCGTCGCGGCACAGGCGTACGCCGACCGAGCCCGAGCCGCTGACCGGCTTGAGCACGACGGGGTGGCCGAGGGACTCGGCCGCGGCGACGGCCGCCGCGGCGTCCGCGACGGCCTCGAACGCCGGTACCGGCACCCCGGCGCGGCGGAGCCGTTCCCGCTGTACGTCCTTGGCGCGGCAGTCCGCCACCGCGGCACCGTCGGGCCCGGGCAGTCCGAGCGCCGCGGCGGCGCGGGCGGCCGTCGCGACGTAGTACTCGGAGCTGGAGGTGACGCCCGCGAGGCCGCCGTCCGCGGTGAGACCGGTCAGGGCGCGCAGCACGGCGTCCGGGTCACAGGTGTCCAGGAGCCGGGTGTCGACGGCGTCCTCGGCGGCGTAGGGGTAGCGTCCGGGGTCGCGGGCGAGCAGCACGGGCCGCAGGCCGCGGGCGCGGGCGGCGGCGCAGAACTCCCGTCCCGTACCGGTGGTGTTGCTCTCCACGAAGGCCATCCAGGTGCCGTTCATCGGGTGCCTCCCGGCGCGTAGCGCGCCACGATCGCCTGTGCCTCGGTGTCCAGCAGCCGACGTGCCTGTCGCTGCCGTGCGCGGTGCGCGGCGGCCCAGTCCGCCTCTTCGCCCAGGCGGCCGAGCAGGGTGTCCAGCGCCTTGCCGCACTCTCCGGGGCCGCCGCCGCGGTTCAGCTGCGCGACCACCTCGTGCAGTGCGGCTGGGGGTGTCCGCGGTCCGTCGGGCGTCGGCGCGGCGAGTTCGGTGGCGCCGGACTCGACCGCCCTGCGCACGGCCGTGCCGACCGTGTGGTGCGCCGTACGGAACGGGACGCCCTGCGCGACCATCCGGTTGGCGACGACGGTGGCCGTCACGAAGCCCTCCCTGGCGCGGGTCTCCATCCGCTCGGCGGCCGGGCGCGCCCCGGAGACCAGGACCTGGCCGAGCTGGATCGCGTCCCGCACGGCGGCCAGGGCCGGCCAGGCCGCGGAGACGGCTTCCGTGCCGACCTCGATGGAGTTGGTGAACGGGGTCGACTTCATCGCCGAGGCAGCCGCCGTCCAGGCGCCGATGGCGAGGGCCGCCTTGGCCTTGACGTGTTCGAGCAGGAACGCGTTGCGCTTCTGCGGCATCGCGGAGCTGCCCCCGACGAGCCGTTCGGGGAAGTCGACGAAGCCGAACTCCTGGGTGCTCCACAGTTGCAGGTCGGTGGCGAGGCGGCTGAGGGTGACCGCGGCGGACGCGGTCACGGCGAGCCCGCGCAGCAGGGTGTCGCGGGCGCCGACCGCGTCGGTGGCGTGCAGCGGCGGCGCCGAGAAGCCCAGCAGGACGGCCGTGCGCTCCGGGTCGACCCGCAGGTCGGTGCCGGCGACGGCGCCCGCGCCCAGGGGGCAGCGGTCCAGTTCGCCGACCGTGTGCCGCAGCGCCGCGAGGTCCCGGTCCAGGGCGGCGGCGATGCCCGCCAGGTAGTAGCCGTAGGTGACGGGCATCGCGGGCTGGAAGTGCGTGTAGACGGGCATGACGACGTGGGCGTACGCGCGGGTGCGGGCCAGGAGTACGCCTTGCTGGCGCATCAGCTCCCCGTGCAGGCCGGTCAGTTCGTCGCGCAGCCGCATCGCCGTCACGGTGGCCTTGATGTCGTTGCGGGAGCGGGCGGTGTGCAGCCTGCCGCCCACGTCGGGCCCCAGTTCGGCGGAGAGGTGGCCCTCGTACATGAGGTAGGCGCCGCGCGGGGCGTCCAGGCCCTCCAGTTCCCGGAAGCCGCCGGCCCGCAGCCGCCGTACGGCGTCGATGAGCCGGGCCGCGGCCTCGCCCGGCAGCAGCCCGTTCTCGGCGAGCATCACCACGTGCGCGAGGTCGACGGTGGTGATGGGTTCGAGTTCGCGGCGGATCTCGCCGGGGCTCTGCTCGCCGTAGACGATGCGGCGGGTGCGCGGGGCGAGGGTGCCGGTGAGGCGGCCGGTGTCCTCGCCGCGGCCGCTCACGACAGGGCCCCTTCCGGCAGCGCGGCACCGGGCGCGGCGGCGCGCGGCACGACGCCGGGTACCGCGTCGTAGGACCGCCGTCGCCACACGAGGCGGGACCAGCGCTCCCCCACCGCCCCCGGGTCGGTGACCCGCGAGGGTTCGGCGGGCCGGTCCGCCGCCGTGTGGCCGCCCGCGGCGAGCCAGGCGTCGTCGTAGACCGTGGCCTGGTAGCGGTAGCCCTCGTCGGGGAGCATCACCACACACGTGCGGTCGGGGTTGCGGCCGGCCCACCAGCGGGCGACCTGGTAGGCGGCGCCGCTGGTGGGGCCCTGGAACAGGGCGTGCCGGGCGTGCAGCGCCCGGGTGCTGGCGTAGGCCTCCGCCGCGGACAACCAGTGCACCTCGTCGAAGACCGGGTGGTCGAGGTTGGCCGGCCACAGGCTGTTGCCGAGTCCGCGCAGCTCGCGCGGGCCGTCGGGCTGGCCGAACAGGACGCTGCGGTGGGTGTCGACGCCGAGGGCGACGGTGTGCGGGGTGTGGGCGCGCAGGGCGCGGGTGGTGCCGCACATGGATCCGCCCGAGCCGACCGGGCCGACCAGGCAGTCGACGGTGCCGAGGGTGCGCCGCAGTTGGTCGGCGACCGTGCCGTACGAGCGGGGGTTGTCCGGGTTGCTGTACTGCTCCGGGCAGAAGCTGTCGGGAAGTCCGGCGCGGATCTCGGCGAGCCGGTCGAGCCGGGCCGTCTGGAAGCCGCCGACCGGTGCGGGCTCCCGGCAGATCTCGACGCGCGCGCCGAGGTCGGTGAGCCTGCGGTACAGGTTGGCGTCGATGGCCGGGTCGCTGACCAGGATCAGCTTCCGCCGCATCAGGGCGGCCTGCATGGCCAGGGCGAGTCCGAAGGTGCCGGAGGTGGTCTCCACGATGACCGTGTCGTCCCCCAGCTCACCCCGCTCCTCGGCGCGTTGCAGTATGTAGTGGGCGGGGAGCAGCTTCATCAGGGTGAAGACGGCGCCGTAGAGGTTGGGGCCGATCCTGATGAGGCGCGGCATCATCGTCGCCTCGGTGATCGAGGGGTACGTCGAGGTGGCCGGAGGCATGGTGCTCCTGGGTTCGCGGGCGGACAGGAGGTTCCTGCGGGAGAGGGCGGAGGCGTGCGGCGGCGTCGGCCGCTTCGGGCGGACGCTCCCGTACGGTCCATGCTGGCGCGCCGGCCTGACAGGCGGCTGACACCCCTGGCGGGGCCGCCCTGTCAGCGGGGCGTCAGTGCGGCCCGACAGCCTCGTCCGGGCACCGGTGGCTGCCGGCGCGAGTGACGATCCCTGGGGGCAGCATGTTGTGGACGCAGGTCGTGGAACCGAGGCCGTTCGCCGAACGGCGCCTGGTGTGCTTTCCGCACGCCGGCGGCTCGCCCTACTTCTTCCGCGGCTGGGGCAGGGCGCTGCACGAGCTGGAGGTGCACGCGGTGTGCTATCCGGGGCGCGCCGAGCGGTTCGGGGAGCCGCCCGCCACCGCGATCGGGCCGCTGGCGGGGCAGATCGCCGCGGAGCTGCTGGCCGTCGACGACGCCCGCCCGCTCGCCCTCTTCGGCCACAGCATGGGGGCGACCGTCGCCTACGAGGTGGCCAGGGCCCTGGAGGCGGCGGGCTGCACCGTGGACCACCTCTTCGCCTCCGGCGCCCGGGCCCCGCAGTTGCACGTTCCCGACGCCGCGGCGGCGGCCGCCTGGGACCAGGCCGCGGTGGTGCGGACACTGCTCGAACTGGGCGGCACCGACCCGGAGCTGCTGGACAATCCGGCGTTCCTGGACCTGGTGGTGCCCTACATCGGGGCCGACTTCCGGATGCTCTCGGCCTACGGGCGCGGTCCCGCGGAGCCGCTGTCCTGCCCGGTCACGGCGCTGGTGGGCACCGAGGACCCCCGGGTGACCGTGGCGCAGACGGCGGCCTGGCGGGAGGTCACCCGGGGGCCGTTCCGGTTGCGGACGCTGCCCGGGGAGCACTTCTACCTGGAGCAGGACCCGCCCTACGACGTGGTGGCCGGGGTGCGGCACGGCGAGTGACCGGCCGGCCGCGGTCACTGGTCGCGGTACATCTCCGCCAGCAGGAACGCCAGGTCCAGGGACTGCGTGTGGTTCAGCCGCGGGTCGCAGGCCGTCTCGTAGCGGGCCGGCAGGTCCTCCGCGAGGAGTTCGTCGCCCCCGCCGACGCACTCCGTGACGTCGTCGCCGGTCAACTCGACGTGGATGCCCCCCGGGTGGGTGCCCAGGGCGCGGTGGACCTCCACGAAGCCCCGTACCTCGTCGAGCACCGTCTCGAAGCGGCGGGTCTTGTGGCCGCTGGGCGCCGTGGTGGTGTTGCCGTGCATCGGGTCGCTGACCCAGCACACCCGGCCGCCCTCGGCGGCGGTCTTCTCGACGAGGACCGGCAGCACGTCGCGTACGCGCTCCGCTCCCGCCCGCACCACGAAGGTGAGGCGGCCCGGCTCGCGGTGGGGGTCGAGGCGGTCGATCAGCCTCAGGACGTCGTCGGCGCGGGTGGACGGGCCGAGTTTCACGGCGATCGGGTTGTCGATGCGGGAGAAGAACTCGACGTGCGCGCCGTCGGCCTGGCGGGTGCGCTCGCCGATCCACAGCAGGTGTCCGCTGCCCGCCCAGGACCGGCCGGTCTCCGGGTCGGTGCGCACGAGCGCCGCCTCGTAGTCGAGGAGCAGCCCTTCGTGGCTGACGAAGAACTCGGCGGTGCCCAGTTCCCCGGTGTCGATGCCGCAGGCGTGCATGAAGGCGAGGCTGCGGCCTATCTCGTCGGCGAGCGCCTCGTACCGCTCCCCGGCGCGTGAGCGGGCCACGAACCCGCGGTTCCAGGAGTGCACCTGGCTCAGGCCGGCGAAGCCGCCCGTGGTGAGGGTGCGTACCAGCTCGAGTGTGCTCGCCGACGCCTCGTACATGGTGCGCAGGCGGACCGGGTCGGGGGTGCGGGCCGCGGCGGTGAACTCCAGGCCGTTGACCGCGTCCCCGCGATACGAGGGCAGGACCAGTGCGCCCTGCCGCTCGACCGGGCTGGAGCGCGGTTTGGCGTACTGGCCGGCCATCCTGCCGACCTTGACGACCGGCAGGGCGGTGGCGTGCGTGAGGACCACGGCCATCTGCAGCAGCGTCTTCAGCTTGCGGCGCACGGAGTCGGGGGTCACCTGCGCGAAGGTCTCGGCGCAGTCGCCGCCCTGCAACAGGATCGCCTCGCCGCGGGCGACGGCCGCCATGCGCCCCCGCAGTTCGGCGCACTGGCCGGCGGTGACCAGCGGTGCGGCGGCGGCGAGCCCGTCGGTGACGTCGCGCAGCGCGGCGGGGTCGGGCCAGTCGGGTTGCTGGGCGGCCGGGAACGTCCGGCGCACATCAGCGAATTCGGCGGTCCTTCTTTCCAGGACTTCCATGGCCGTGCCTTCCTCGAAGAGGGGCGAATACGCGTTCACTACATATCCGCTCCGGCCGTCCGGTCAAGCAATTCAGGAATGGACCGCATCGGCCCCACCGAATTGGTCTGGCCGCGTTCGCCGGGCTGTTGATTGACTCTTCCCGTCCATCACCTTCGATCGGCGGGGAGCTCGTCGTGAATGGAACGGAAACGGAAACCATTGATGTGCGGATGGCCTCCACCCGGCTGCCCCCGCACGAACCGCTCGCCCTCTACACCCGGCTGACCGGCGGCCGCCCCTCGGCGGACGTGTTCCTCCTGGAGAGTCCGGCCGGGAGCGGCGAGGACCGGCGCTCGGCCGTCGTCGGCGTGGGGCGGGTCGCCGAGATCCGGGTGTACGACTCGTATCTCGACGTCGACGGCGTCCCGGCCGTGGCGGCGGCCCTCGCGCGCGCCGCCGGATCGGCGGGGCTCACGCGGGACGCGCCGCCGGTCCCGGCGACCGGCCCGTTCCGGCTGCGCTTCACCGGCCAGGACATGCTGTGGGCGGCCCTCGGCCGGGCCCAGCGGGTCTTCGCGCTGCGCGGTGACGTGCCCGAGGAGGGGTACGCGTTCGGCTTCCTGTCCTCGTTCGCGTACGAGTCCGCCTGGCACATGGAGACGCTGACCCCGCGGACCAAGGAGCCGCACGGCCCGGACATCACGCTCTCGCTCTTCCGCGACACCGTCTGGTACGACGTCGAGGGCGGCGCTCCCCGCCATCTGCGGGCCCACGGCGCGGGGTTCGCGGACGCGGGGCCGGCGGCCCGGGTCGCCGAGGCCGCCGCCGAGGCGGGGCGGGCCGCCGCCGTGGCGGCGCCGCCGGCACCCGCCCCCCGCTCCGTCCACGACAGTGTCCGCCGCGACACGTTCCTGGACCGGGCGGACCGCTGTCTGCGGCACATCGCGGTCGGCGACCTGTACCAGATCCAGATCGGGCACCGCATCGATGTCACCACGGACCTGGAGCCGCTCGACGTCTACCGGCGGCTGCGCGCGCGGAACCCGTCGCCGTACATGTACCTGATGCCGAGGGCGGGCGGCACGCTCATCGGCGCCAGCCCGGAGCTGTTCTTCCGGATCGAGCCCGGCGGCGGGGCCGGGGACGAGATCGTGATGCGGCCCATCGCGGGCACCGCCCGGCGCGGCCCCGACGACGAGGTCAACCGGCAACGCGTCAAGGAGATGCGGGAGTCCGGCAAGGAGCAGGCCGAGCACATCATGCTCGTCGACCTGTGCCGCAACGACATCGGCCGGATCAGCAGGCCCAGCACCCAGCCGGTGGACCGGCTCATGGACGTGGAGGCCTTCTCCCACGTCTTCCACCTGGTGTCGACGGTGTCCGGCCGGCTCGAGCCGGACGTGGACGTGTGGCAGGCGGTCCGCGCGACGTTCCCCGCCGGAACCATGACGGGGGCGCCCAAGGTCCGCGCCATGGAGATCATCGACGTCCTGGAGGGAGAGCGCCGCGGCAGCTACGCGGGCGCGGTGGGGCTGATCGACGTCCGCGGCTGGTGCGAACTCGCCCTGTGCATCCGCACGATCGAGTACGACGGCGCCACCTACTCCACACAGAGCTCGGCCGGCCTGGTCGCCCAGTCGGATCCGGAGGCGGAGTGGCGGGAGACCCTGGCGAAGATGGGCGCGGCCTACTGGGCGCTGACCGGAGAGGAGTTGCTGCCGTGAGGGTTCTGCTGATCGACGCGTACGACAGCTTTGTCCACATCATCGACCAGTACCTGCGCACGCTCGGCGCGGACACCCGAGTCGTGCGCTCACTGACCCGGACGCCCGCCGCCCTGGCGGGGCTGGAGCCGGATGCCGTCGTGCTCGGGCCGGGTCCGGGGCACCCGGCCGACTCGGGGCACGTGGAGCTGGTGCACGAGTTCGCGGGGCGGGTGCCGCTGCTCGGCGTGTGTCTGGGGCACCAGGCCATCGGCCTCGCCTACGGCGGGCGGATCGAGGTGGCCGAGCAGGTGATGCACGGACGGACCAGCACCGTGCGGCACGACGGGGCGGGGCTGTTCCAGGGGCTGGGGCACACACTGGAGGCGACGCGGTACCACTCGCTGCTGGTCGCCGAGCCGCTGCCCGAGGAGCTGGTGACGACGGCCGTGGCCGCCGATCACGGCTGTGTGATGGGGCTGCGGCACCGGACGCTGCCCGTCGAAGGGGTGCAGTTCCACCCGGAGTCCGTGATGACGACGGGCGGACTGGCCATGATGCACAACTTCCTGGAGTCGGCCGCCGCGCCGGTCAGCCGATGACCGCGCCCAGCTCCGCGACGGCCTCCCCGATCCCCGTGCGCGGAAGCTGGGCATGCCCCACCACGAGCGCGGGCGCCCCCTGACCCGGCCGCGCGTGGAACGCCGCCGCGCCCCGCACCAGGACGGAGCGGCCGAGCGCCCGCGCCACCAGCGCCGCCTCGTCGGTGTGCGGGGGCAGCTGGACGTACGCGTGCAGTCCGGCCGCGGGCCCCAGGAGCGTGGCGCCGGGCAGATGCCGGCGCACCGCCGTCCGAAGGACCTCCCGGCGCTCCCGGCACCGGGCGTTGAGGTGGCGCAGGTGACGGTCGTACAGGCCGCTGCGCAGGAACTGCGCCAGCGCCAGCTGCGCCAGGCTGTCGGTGCCGAGGTCGTGCCGGGCGCGGGCGCGCAGCAGCGGGGCCAGGAGGGCACGCGGTGCCGCGACCCAGCCCAGGCGCAGGCCGGGGGCGAGCGTCTTGCTGGCGGTGCCCGCGTAGACGACGTGGTCCGGGGCGAGCCGGCGCAGGGCGAGCGGCCGGGGCGTGCCGCGCTCGTACCAGAGGCCGCCGTCGTAGTCGTCCTCCACGATCCAGCCCCCGGTCTCCCGGGCCCAGGCGACGAGTTCCGCGCGGCGGCGCGCGGACAGGGTGACGCCGGTCGGGTACTGGTGGGCGGGTGTGACGAGCACCGCCCGTACCCCCGACGCACGCACCGCCGCCACGTCGATGCCCTCCGCGTCGACCGGCAGGGGCACCGGTCGCAGTCCGCACTCGCGCACGAACCGGCGCTGGCGCGGATGTCCCGGGTCCTCCATGCCCAGGGCGTCCACGCCCAGTCCGGGCAGCGCCGCGCCGAGCAGGCCGAGGGTCTGGGCGAAGCCGGAGACGACCATGATCTGCTCCGGTGTGCTGGGCACCCCGCACACCCGGCCCAGGTAGTGGGCCAGTTCGGTGCGCAGGGCCGGCACTCCGGCGGGCGGCGGGTAGTCGTGGTCGGCCTGGTCGGCGGTGTGCAGGGCCCGCTGGTAGCAGGTGAGCCAGTCGCGGCGCGGAAAGTGCGGGAACGCGGGGGCGTTGGGGCGCAGGTCCCAGCGCACGTCCGGCACCCGGCCCTCCTCCAGCAGCGTCGGCAGGACCGGCGCGGGCCGCAGGTGCCGTACGACCCGGGTGCCCGCGCCCTGCACCGCCTCCAGATAGCCCTCGGCGACGAGTTGTCCGTACGCCTCGACGACCACGCTGCGCGAGACGCCGAGGTCGTCGGCGAGGCTGCGGCTGGAGGGCAGCCGGCTGCCCGGGTGCAGCACTCCGGAAGCGACCTCGCTCTTGATGAACCGCTGGATCTGTGACGTGAGGGGGACCCCGGAGTCCCGGACGACGTTCATTGCCACCTGCATGCTGCTCGCATCCCTTTTCTGACCGGAGAACGGGGGAAGAACGGGGGTGAATTGGACCGCACGGAGGGCACGGAAGTGGTCTGGAAAGGGGCCGTCGAATTTCCCAGACTGAAATGGAAGCCATCACTCACCAGGAGGTCGCCGTGAACAACTGGCCCCAATTGCTGAATGCTTTGCTGGACCGCCGGGACCTGTCCACGTCCCAGACCGAATGGGCGATGGAGGAGGCCATGGCCGGGGCGGCGGGCCCGGCCCGGCTCGCCGCCCTGATGATGGGCCTGCGGGCCAAGGGCGAGACCGCCGGGGAGATCGAGGGCCTGGCGCGCGGCATGCTCGGCCGCGCGGTGCCGCTGACGGTGCCGGGGCGCTGCCTCGACATCGTGGGGACCGGCGGCGACGGCTCGCACAGCGTGAACATCTCCACGATGTCGGCGCTCGTGGCGGCCGGCGCCGGTGCCCAGGTCGTCAAGCACGGCAACCGCTCCGCGTCCTCGGCCTGCGGGTCGGCCGACGTGCTGGAGGAGCTGGGGGTGACGCTCGACCTGCCGGCCGAGGCGGTGGGAGCGGTCGCCGAGGAGACCGGCATCACGTTCTGCTTCGCGCCGCTGTTCCACCCGGCGATGCGGCATGCCGCCGGGCCGCGCCGCGAGCTGGGCATCCGTACGGTGTTCAACGCCCTCGGCCCGCTGACCAATCCGGCACGGCCGGCGGCCCAGGCGATCGGGGTCGCCGATCCGGCGCTGGGCCCGCGCATCGCCGAAGTCCTCGCGCGGCGGGGCACGGACGCGCTGGTGTTCCGCGGGGACGACGGGATGGACGAGCTGACGGTCACCACTACCTCCACCGTGTGGTCGGTCACCGGCGGCGCGGTGCGCCGGGAGTCGTTCGACCCGCGGGACATCGGGGTCCCGCGGGCCGCCGCGCGAGCGCTGCGCGGCGGGGACCGGGCGTTCAACGCGCGGGTCGCCCGGGATGTCCTGGCCGGGGCCCGGGGGCCGGTCAGGGACGCGGTGCTGTTGTCGGCGGCGGCCGGGCTGGCCGCGTTCGACGGTGGCACCGGGCCGGTGACCGAACGCCTGGCGTCCGGCCTGGACCGTGCGGCGCGGGCCGTGGACTCGGGGGCGGCGGCGGGGGTGCTGGAGCGGTGGGTGACGGTCGCTGCGCGGCTGGGCGGGGAGCGGCTGGGCGTCTGCGGGGCCGGTGCCGGGGGCCGGGTGCCGGTCCGTCGTGGCTGATCGCGCAGTTCCCCGCGCCCCTGAGTGCGCGGCTCCGCCGCGCGTCTCAGGGGCGCGGGCGGGGGCGCGTCTCGGGGGCGCGTCTCGGGGGCGCGGGGAACCGCGCGAGAACCGGCCGCGACCCGCTCCCGGCCCCCGAACCGAGCCAGGCAGACGCTCAGCCGCACAGCTGCGCGGCGTCGACCCCGCCGGTGACCAACGCCTCTCCCACCAGCACCGCGTCCGCCCCGAGCGCCCCGTACTCGGCCACGTCGGCGGACGTCCGCACGCCCGACTCCGCCACCCGTACGACGTCGGGCGGCAGGTGCGGAACGACTCGGGCGAACGTCGACCGGTCCACGCTCAGGGTGCGCAGATCACGTGCGTTGACGCCGATCACCCGCGCTCCGGCCGCCAGCGCGCGCTCGGCCTCCGCCTCGTCGTGGGTCTCCACCAGCGGTGTCAGACCGATCTCCGCGGCGAGTGCCGACAGGTCAGCCAGCAGAGGCTGTTCGAGCGCCGCCACGATCAGCAGCACCAGGTCCGCGCCGTGCGCCCGGGCCTCCCAGACCTGGTACGGGTCCACGACGAAGTCCTTGCGCAGCACGGGCAGGGCGACCTCGGCCCGCACCGCGTCCAGGTCGGCGAGGCTGCCGGCGAACCTGCGGCCCTCGGTGAGCACGCTGATCGCGGCCGCGCCGCCCCTCTCGTACGCCGCGGCGAGCGCGGCCGGGTCGTCGATCGGGGCGAGCGGGCCGCGGGAGGGACTCGCGCGTTTCACCTCGGCGACGACCCGGGGGCGCCCGTCCGCGGCCTTCAGCAGGGGCCCGCAGTCCCTGCCCGGGCCGCGTGCCGCCGCCCGCCGTCTCAGTTCCGCCTCCGGTACGGCGCGCCGGCGCTCCGCGAGATCCTCGCGCGCCCCCGCCACGATGTCGTCGAGCACTGTCATCCGTACGCCCCCCTTGGTGTGTGCCGTGTCGGAGGGGCCCGGCAGTTGCGCCGGGCCCCTCCCGAACCGTCCGGTGCGCCCCGCTCAGGTCATCGAGACGACGACCTTGCGCGTACCGGTGAACGCCTGTCGGCCGTGCAGGACGGAGAGGTTGTCGACGATCATCAGGTCGCCCCGCTGCCAGGGTTCGGCCACCATGTGCTCGCGCTGCGCCGCGCGGACCTCGGCGAGGTCCCCGTCGGACAGGGGGGTGCCGTCGGCGTACGTCACCCAGTGCGGCAGGTCGTCGTACGAGTCGGTCAGGGAGAGCAGCAGTTCCTCCTCGTCGTCGGGGAGGTTGGAGGGGTGCCACTGGTCGGCCTGGTTGAACCAGGTGTCGCGGCCGGTGCGCGGGTTCTTGCGGACGCCGGGCCGGTGCTGGGCGACCCGCAGGCCGCCGTCGGCCGTCCAGGCGAAGTCGGCGCCCGACTCGGTGAGGAACTCCTCGACGGCCGCCTTGTCGTCCGTCTCGAAGGTGTCCTGCCAGGACTTGCCGAGCCCGGCGCCGCCGTGCAGGTACTGGCGGTAGACCACGCCGCCGGCGAACCGCTCCCGCACGTCGGGGGAGAGCGCGCCGAGCAGGGCCTCGCCGTCGCAGACCGGGGTGGCGCCGCCGGTGTCGGGCGCGTCCAGGCAGCAGAAGTACAGGCGGTCGGGCCAGGCGCGGGCGTAGGACAGCTCGTTGTGCAGGGTGATGTCGTAGCGCGCCGGGTACTCGGTGGAGGTGAAGACGCCGTCGGAGAGTGTCTTGCGGGGGGTGTTGCCGCCGCGGTAGCTCTCGATCAGGTCGCTGCCGAAGCCGCTGACGGCGGCGTGGAACGCGGTGACGTCTGGGATCCGGGCACCGCGCAGCAGGACCACCCCGTACGAGTCGAGCAGGACCCGTGTCCGGCGGCGCACCTGCGCCCAGCCCTCCTCGTCCCAGGCGTCGGCCGGGGTTCCGGTGTGCAGGATCGCGAGCGTGGTGCCGCCCGTGGTCCGTGTCTCGTGCCGCATCTCAGCGAACCTCCTCGGGGGCCGGCTCCGCGCTCAGTGCGACGGGCAGGCCGCTGTAGCCCTGGATGAAGTTGGAGTAGAGGCGCTGCGGGGGGCCGAGCAGCGTGATGTCGGCGACCATGGCGCGCAGCGCCTCCACCATGGCGTTCACGTGGACCCGGCCCAGGAAGGCGCCGAGGCAGAAGTGCGGGCCGTGGCCGAAGACCACGTGCTTGTTGGGGGTGCGGCCGACGTCGAAGGTGTACGGGTCGGTGAAGACGTCCTCGTCGAAGTTGGCGGAGGCGTTCCACAGGGTGACCACGTCGCCGGCCCTGATGGTCCGGTCCCCGAGCTCCACGTCGACCAGGGCGCGGCGCCCGAAGTGCATGGCGGGCGTCGTCCAGCGCAGGATCTCCTCCGTGGCCGCGTCCGAGGTGACCTCGCCGCTCTTGAGGCGGCGCCACTGCTCGGGGTTCTCGGCCAGCGCGATCAGCCCGCCGATGATTGACATCCGGGTCGACTCGTCGCCGCCGAGGATGAGGCTGTAGCTGTTGAGGACGATCTCGTCGTCGGTGAGCGGCTTGCCGTCGATGGTGGCGGTGGCCAGGGTGCTCAGGACGTCGTCGCCCGGCTTCGCCCGTCGCTCGGCGGCGAGTTGGGAGATGTAGAGCAGGATCTCGTTGCGTGCCAGGAGCGATTCGAACTCGCTCTCCTCGGAGCTGTGCCGCGACAGCGTCCGGGTGTTCCACTCCACCAGCTGCGGCCGGTCGGCGGCCGGGATGTCGAGCAGGTCGCCCATGGTGTGCATCGGGATGTGGTCGACGACGTCGGTGACGAAGTCGATCCGGTCCGACCGGACGGCGGTGCCGAGCAGTTCCCGGGTGTGCCGGTGCACGCCGTCCATGACGGGCGCGAGGACCCGCGGCGAGAAGGACTTCAGCATCAGGTTGCGGATCTCGCGGTGGCGCACTCCGTCGGTGACGGCGAGCATCTTGCCGGCGGCCGAGTCCCCGCCCTGGAGCAGGGTGGTGAGGACGGTCCCCTTCTCGGAGGTGAACCGCTTGTTGTCGCGGTACACGGCGACCGCGTCCGCGTACCGGGAGATCACCCAGAACCCGGGGGTGGACGGGCCCGCCGGGTGCCGGTGCACGGGGCTCTCGGTGCGGAACCTGCGCCACATGGCGTGCTGGTCGACGTCGAGGAAGGTCTGCGGGTCGGTGAGGTCGAGCGAGGCGGGGTCGGGTGCCGCCGCGCGTTCTGTGACAGGCATGGTGGGTGTTCCTTACGGCTTCGGTCTCAGGGCTTTCGGAATCGGCGCAGGCTGAGCGCGAGGCAGGCCGCGAACAGCACGCCCAGGGTCACCGCGACCACGATCAGCGGATGCTCGCCGACGAAGCCGGGGCTCGTGGTGGCGGGGTTGCCCCACAGGTCGCGGCAGGCGGCGATGACGGCGCTGACCGGGTTCCACTCGGCGATCGGGCGGATCGCGCCCGGCATGGTCTGCGGGGAGAGGAAGGCGCTGGACAGGAAGGGCAGCACGACGACGATGAACGGCGCGACGACGCTGATCGTCTCGATGCTGCGCAGGGTCATGGCGAGCAGCACGCCCAGCCAGAGCATCACGTACGTGAAGACCGCGACCAGAGCGAACCCGGCGAGCGTGGGCAGCGGCCCGGTGTGCGAGCGCCAGCCGAGCAGCAGCCCGGCGCCCGTGGTGACGGCGAGCGCGGCCAGGGCGACCAGGAAGTCCGCCGCGGTGTGCCCCAGCGGCACGGCCGACCGGCTGATCGGCAGCGAGCGGAACCGGTCGACGATGCCGCCCTGGAGGTCCATCGCCATGGACACGGCGGTCGGTCCCACACAGGCGAGCCCCACCTGGACGGCGCCTCCGGCGAAGACGTACTCGACGTAGCTTCCGCCGGCGGGCAGCGTGATGGCGTCCCGGAACAGGTACCCGAGCAGCACCATCGAGACGAGCGGGTTGAGTACGACGCCGATGGCCCGGCCGGGCCCCCGGCGCAGCCGCCTGAGCCTGCGTCCCAGCACGGCGAGGACCTCGGTGCCGAAGGTGCGGGCTCTGCCCGGCCGGGGCCCGTCGGGGAGGGGATTCCCGAGCGGGTCCCGGCCGGGGGCGGGCGCCGCGGGGGACGGCGCCTTGGGGAGGGTGGTCGTCATGACGGGTTCCGTTCGTCCAGGGAGGTGCCCGTCGCCCGGTGCGGCACGTCCCGCGACGGGGCGTGCAGCCGTTCCAGCCGCGCCGCGACCGCCCGGCCTATCTCGTCCAGCGGGCCGGGGCTGAGCATGTCGTCGTGGGCGCAGTCGACGTGGTGGGTGGTCACGGTGCCCCTGGTGTACGGGGCCCACAGGCGTTCCTTGTCCGTCTCCTCTCCCCAGGGCGAGCGGTCGGCCAGGAACAGCTGCATCTCGCCGTCGTAACGGCGGGGTTCGTAACGGGTGTTGAGGATCTGGTGGCGGGCCATCAGGTCCACCATGCGGGCCATCCGCTGCTCTCCCATCCGGGCCAGCGCGCTGCCGTCGCGGCGCAGGGCGTCGACGATGTCCGCCGGGGTGAGGTCCCGGTCGCCGAACTCGTCGCGGCTGTGCCCGATGCCCTCCAGCAGCCAGGTGAGGCTGCCCTGGACGTCCCGTTCGTCGACCGCGCCGGTCCGGGGGTAGGAGTCGAGGTTGGCCAGCAGGCCCACCTCGTGTCCCGCGGCCCGCAGTTGCACCGCGATCTCGTACGCGAGCAGTCCGCCGAACGACCAGCCGAGCAAGTGGTACGGCCCCTCGGGCCGCACCTGGCGGATGAGGTCGATGTACGCGGCGGCGTTCGCCTCGATGCTCTCGGGCAGCGGGGCGCCGTCGACGACGCTGGGCGACTGGATGCCGTAGACCGGGTGGTCCGCCCCGATGTACGGGGCCAGCGGCAGGTACGAGAGCGCGAGGCCGACTCCGCTGTGGACGCAGAAGACGGGCGGGCGCTCGCCGGTCGCCCGGATGCACAGCATCGGTGCGAACGTGTCGGCGTGGTCGAGGCTCTCGATCTCCTCGATCGCCTCGGCGGCGACGCGCATGGTGTCCCTGGGGGCGGGGGCCGTCGGTGGCTGCGCCGGTCCGGGTTCCGGCTCCGGGCGCAGCGCGGCGGCGAGCGCGGCGACGTTCTGGTGGGTGAACACGTCGGCGATGCTCAGCTCGTAGCCGGCCTTGCGGGCCCGGGCCACCAGGCGCAGCGACTTCATGCTGTCCATGGACCGGGTCTCGAAGAAGTTCTCCGCCGGGTCCACCGAGGCGGCGCCGACCACCTCCGCGACGATCTCGCAGAGCCGGGCCACGGCCGGGTCGGCGGCCGCCTCGGCGGCCGGCCGCTCCGGTGCTCCGGCCGCGGCCTCCTTGGACGGGCCCGCGGGCCGTGCCGGGGTGCTGTCGCCCCGGGTCACCTTCCGGCCGGAGCGCCACATCCGTGCCCCCGCCCCGCCCCACGGGTCGGCGACGAACCGCTCTGCCGTGGCACCGGCGCGGCCCGCGTAGGACCGGGCGACGGCCGCCCCCGCGAGATACAGCTCGCCCTCCTGGGCCGGACGCAGCGCCTCGTCCAGGACGTAGCCGTGGGCCGGCCACCGGGCCGGGTCCGCCGGGAACGTCTTCGGTGCGGCCCAGCCGGCGGGCGGTCGCTCCCGGGTGGCGAGGCCGGTCCCGGCGAGCAGCGCCCCGAACAGCCCCGCGTCGCCGGGCCGTCCGCCGTCGAGTGCCGCGACGACCCGGGCGGCGGCCGTGCGGTGCTCGACCACCGCGCCCGCCGTGCCGCCGCGGACCACGTACGCGGCCTGTCCGGGCCGCGCCGCGGCGGTCACGGGCCGGTGTCCGGCGTCGGCCGTGCCGCGCAGCGCGGTGCTGTCGAGGACGACCACCGGTACGCCGGTGGACCGCAGCCGTCCCGCCATGCCCGTCGTCGTCAGGACGCAGACCGGGGCGACGTCCGCGAACAGGTCGCGGATCCGGGCGGCCGGTTCGTCCGCGGCCAGCGCCACGTACGCCGCGCCCGCCTTGAGGACCGCGAGCACCGCGAGGGCCTGGTCGGCCGCCCGCGGCACGGCGAGGGCCACGGTGCGCTCGGGTCCGGCCCCGGCCACGACCAGGGTGTGGGCCAGCGCGTCGGCGCACCGGTCGAGTTCGGCGTACGACAGTGCCTGGGGTCCGCTGCCGGTGGCGACGGTGTCGGGCTGCTCGGCGACCAGGTCCGCGAACAGGTCGAGAAGGGTCACCTCGGGCAGCTCCCGGACGACCTCGGCGAAGTCCCGGGCCGGGCCGTCCGGGGCGTGGGCCGGCTCCGTCGGCTGGTCCGGGCCCCCGATGCCCTCGATCTCCAGGTCCGCGATCCGGACGCCGGGGTCGGCCACCGCGTCCCGCAGCAGCCGCGTGAACTGCCGCACCAGGCGCTCGGCGGTGTCCCTCGTGAACAGGTCCTTGCTGAAGGTCAGCAGTCCCCGCATGCCCTCGTCGTCGTAGGACGGCACCAGCTCGACGACGAGGTCGAGCTTGGCCTGCCGGGACGGCACGTACTCGGGGCGCGCGGTCAGTCCGGGCAGGGCGAGGTCGCGTACGCCGTCGTACTGCACCGTCAGCGACACCTGGAACAGCGGGTGCCGGTTCAGTCTGCGGGGCGGCCGCAGCGCCTCGACCACCTGGTCGAACGGGACGTCCTGGTGGGAGAAGGCGGCGAGGTCGGTCTCCCGGAGCCGTTCGAGCAGTTCCCGGAAGGTCGGGTCGCCGCCGGTGTCGCCGCGCAGGACCAGGGTGTTGAGGAACATGCCGACGACGTCCGAGAGCGCGTCGTCCGTGCGGCCCGCCACCGAGACTCCCACCGGGACGTCGGTGCCCGCGCCGTGCCGGGTCAGCAGGGCCGACAGCGCCGCCTGGAAGACGATGAACTCGGTCGTGCCGGTGGCGCGGGCGAGTTCCCCGATCGCCGTCCGCAGGCCGGCGTCCACGTCGAACGGCACCGCGTCGCCCTCCCGCGAACCCTGCTCCGGGCGGGGGAAGTCGGCGGGCAGCGGGGTCTCGTCGGGCAGGCCCGCGAGCGCGTCGCGCCAGAAGTCGAGCTGTTCGGCGGCGAGGCCGTCCGGGTCGTCGGCGCCGAGCAGTTCGCGCTGCCAGACGGCGAAGTCGGCGTACTGGACGGGCAGCGGCTCCCAGTGCGGGGCGCGGCCCTCGCTCCTGGCCCGGTAGGCGGCGGTGAAGTCGTCGAGGAAGGGGCCCATCGACCAGCCGTCGAACGCGATGTGGTGGATCACGAAGAGCAGCACGCACTCGTCCTGTGCCACCGGGAAGACCCGCACGCGCAGCGGCGTCTGTTCGGTGAGATCGAACCCGCGGTCGGCTTCCGCGGCCACCGCTCCGGTCACCTCCTCGGGCGGCAGCGCCACCACCTTGACGGCGGGTGCGCCCGCGGCGGGGTCGAGGACGCGCAGCGACGGGATCCCGTCGGTGTCCGGCATGACGGTGCGCAGCACCTCGTGCCGCTCCGCGACGTCGCGCAGCGCGGACCGCAGGGCGTCCGTGTCGAGGTGCCCGGTGAGGCGGAAGGCGAGCACGGAGTTGAACGAGCCGTCCGCCGCGCCCTCCCTGCGGTTGAGGAACCACTGCCGCTGCTGGGTGTACGACAGCGGCCGCTCGGTTCCGGCGGGCGCGGGTGCCAGCGGCAGCCTGGCCCGGTCCGCCTGCTCCACCCGGGCGGCGAGGGCGACGACGGTGCGGGCCTCGAAGAGGACGCGGATGGGCAGTTCGGCGCCGAGGACGCCGCGGATCCGGCTGACCAGCCGCGTGGCGAGCAGCGAGTGCCCGCCGATCTCGAAGAAGTCGTCGTCGGCGTTGACCTGGTCGCGGCCGAGGATGTCGGCGAACAGGCCGCACAGGATCTCCTCGACGGGCGTGCGCGGGGCGCGTCCGCGCGCTCCGGCCCCGAGGTCCGGGGCGGGCAGGGCGGTGCGGTCCAGCTTCCCGTTGGTGGTCAGCGGGAGCGCGTCGAGGGCGACGACGGCGGACGGCACCATGTAGTCGGGCAGTTCCCGGGCGAGCCGGTCGCGCAGCCCACCGGTGTCCACCCCGGCTCCGGCTCCGGCTCCGGCTCCGGCGGCGACCACGTACGCCACCAGGCGCCGCTCCCCCGCCTCGTCCTCGCGCATCACCACGGCGGCCTGCTCGACCTCGGGCTCGGCCGTCAACGCGGCGGAGATCTCCCCCAGTTCGATGCGGATGCCGCGCAGCTGCACCTGGTCGTCGGCGCGGTCCAGGTAGTCCAGCTCGCCGTCGGGCAGCCAGCGCACCAGGTCGCCGGTGCGGTACATGCGGCTGCCGGCCGGTCCGTACGGGTCCGGCACGAACCGCTGGGCGGTCAGTCCCGGCCTGCCGTGGTAGCCGCGGGCCAGTCCGCCGCCGACGTACAGCTCGCCGACGGCGCCGGCCGGTACGGGCCGCAGGGCGCGGTCCAGGACGTACACGCGGTGGGCGCTGGTCGGGCGGCCGATCGGCGGGCGGCCGGGGCCGGGGGCGAGGGGGCCGCTGACGGTGCAGCCGACGACGGCCTCGGTGGGACCGTACCCGTTGAACATCCGTACGGAGCCCGCCCAGCGGTCGACGACCTGGGCGGGGACCGCCTCGCCGGTCACCACCATGCGCAGGTCCGCGGGCAGGGTGCTGTCCTCCGGGAGCGCCCCGACGACGACGGGCGGCAGGGCCGCCAGGTTGATACGGGCGTCGTTGATCAGGTCGACCAGGGGCCGGCCGGGGGTGCGGTGCTCCTCGTCTGCGATCACGAGCGTGCCGCCGTTGAGCAGCGCCAGCATGATGCCGAAGACCGACGCGTCGAAGCTGAAGGACGCGAACTGAAGGACGCGCACGTCCTCGTCCAGCGCGAACCGCTCGGTGAGGCTGTCCGTCATCGCCATCAGCGCGCCGTGCGGCACGGTCACGCCCTTGGGCCGGCCGGTGGAGCCCGAGGTGTAGATCATGTACGCCGTGTGCTGCGGGTGCAGCGGTTCGTTCCGGTCCGCGTCGGTGAGGTCGGCGCCGGAGAGCCGGTCCAGTTCCGCCGCGGTGCCGGCCGAGTCCAGGACCAGGGGTCCGCCGGCGAGGTCCGCGAGGTCCGGCAGCCCCGCCGGGCGGGCGGCGGTGGCGAGGTCGGTGAGCAGTGCCGCGGGGTGCGCGTCGGCGAGGAGATGGCCGACGCGGTCGGCCGGGTAGTCGACGTCGACGGGCAGGAACACGGCTCCCGCCTTCAGCGCGGCCAGGGCCGCCACCACCAGCTCCGGGGAGCGCGGCAGCAGGACGGCGACGGGCTGTTCGGGGCGCACGCCGCGGGCGACGAGCAGACGGGCGATCCGGTTGGCCCGGGTGTTCAGCTCGGTGTAGTCGAGGACCTCGTCGCCGAGGGAGACGGCGGGCTTGTCCGGGAAGCGGGCGGCCCACTTCTCGAAGGCGGCCGTGGCGAGCGCCGCGGGCTCGGGGCGGGCGGCCCCGGTTCCCGCCCAGTCGGCGGTGAGGCGGTGCCGCTCGCCGTCGTCGAGGGTGTCGAGGCGGCCGAGCGGCGCGCCCGGATCGGCCGCGAGGCGCTCCAGCACCCGCAGGAAGCGGCGTACGAATCCGTCCGTGCGCTCCTCGGTGAACACGTCGGGCCGGTACTGGGCCTCGACGCGCAAGCGGCCGTCCGGACCGGGGAAGACGCCGACGGCCAGGGGGTACTCGGCGATGACGCGGGCCGTCCAGCCGAGCATGGACGTCCCGGGGAGGTGCTCGCCGATGCGGTCGAGGGCGCCCGTCGGATAGTTGTGGAAGCTGACGACGGTGTCGAACAGTTCGCCGACGCCGGCGCACTGCTGCACCTCGGCGAGGCCCAGGTGGTGGTGGGGTTCGAGGCCGAGCCCGCGGTCCTGGAGGTCGGTGAGCAGCGCCTCGAAGGGCTGCGCGGCGTCGAGCCGGGCGCGGACCGGAAGGGTGTGCAGGAACGCGCCGACCATCCGCTCCACCTCCCCGAGTTCGGCCGGCCGGCCGGAGACGACGGCGCCGAAGGTGACGTCCCGTCGTCCGGTGAGCGCGCCCAGGACCACGGCCCAGGCGCCCTGCATCACGGTGTTCATGGTGAGGCCGCGCTCGTGCGCCCAGGGGGTGAGCGCGGCGGTGACCTCGGCGGGCACGTCGGCCACGAGGGTCTCGGGCAGGACGGAGACGCGGTCGCGGTCGGCGGGGCCGAGCCGGGTCGCGCCGCCCGCTTCCCCGAGGTCGGCGAGTTCGGCGCGCCAGGCCTCGCGGGCGGCGTCCTTGTCCTGGGCCGCCGACCACTCCAGGTAGCGGTGGACGGGCGCCACCCGGGCGAGGGCGGTGGTGTCGGCGCCGTTGGACCACAGGGTGACCAGTTCCTCGGCGAGCACGGCGGACAGGGACCAGCCGTCGACCAGCAGGTGGTGCGTGGTCCACACGACCCGGTGCCGGTCCTCGGCGAACCGGTAGACGGTGAACCGGGTCAGCGGGCCCCGGGTGACGTCGAAGCGGTGCAGCCACTCCTCGTCGGTGCGGCGGGCCGCCTCGGCGTCCACGTCGGCCGCGGCGACGTGGGTCAGGTCGACCTCGGTCCACGGCAGTTCCACGTGGTCGGGGATCAGCTGGACGGGGTGGCCGGTGTCGCGTTCGCGGAAGGCGGCGCGCAGGGCCGGGTACCGGTCGAGGAGCGCGACGGCGGCGGCCCGCAGCGCGCCGGCGTCCAGGGGGCCGCCGATGTCCATGACGACCTGGAGGGTGTAGGCGTCCATGCCCTGGCGGTCGAACTCGGCCTGGAAGAGCAGTCCGCGCTGGAGCGGGGAGAGCGGCAGGATGTCGGTGACACCGCCCAGTTCGCTCTCGTAGGCGTCGATCTCCCCCTGGGCGACCTCGACGAGCGGGAAGTCCGAGGGGATGCGCCCGGTGGTGCCCGGCCGCCCGGCGTGCGCCACCAGGGTCTCCAGGGCGCGGAACCAGGTCGCGGCGAGGTCCCGAATGTCGGCCTCGTCGAGCAGGGCCGAGGCCCAGGTCCACTCGGCGACGAGCACGGGGCCCCGGGGCCGGTCCTCGGCGACGGCCACGAGTTCGACGGGCTGGCGCAGCGGAGTGCCCGGGGCCGCGGTCTGGCCGGCGCTGCCGGCCTGCATGGTCCAGTCGGCGCCGCTCGTGGTGAACCGGCCCAGGTAGTTGAAGGCGAGTTGCGGCACGGGGGTGCGGGCGAGGACGGCGGCGGTCTGCGGGTTGAGGTGGCTCAGCAGGCCGTGGCCGACACCGTGGTCGGGCAGGGCGCGCAGGGCGGTCTTGACCCGCCTGAGCGCGGTGGTGAGGGCGGGGCCGCCCTGCCACACCTCGGCCCGGTCCAGTTCGCCCACGTCGAGGCCGACGGGGAAGACGCTGGTGAACCAGCCGACCGTACGGGAGACGTCCAGGTCGCCCGCGATCTGCTCGCGGCCGTGTCCCTCCAGTTCGATCAGGGCCCGGGTGGCGCTGGCGGATCCGGTGCGGCGGTCCCGCTCGACGAGCGCGAGGGCGAGGGCCGTCAGGAGTACCTCGTTGATCTCGGCGTGGAGGGCGCCGGGCACCTGGGTGAGCAGGGCCGCCGTGTGCTCGGCCGGCAGTTCGACGCGCAGCCGGCCGGCGCTGCCGTGCACGTCCCGGGCCGGGTCCAGCGGCCGTTCGGTGAGCGACACCGACGCGCCCCTGGTCTGCTCGGTCCACAGCGGCAGTTCGGCCATGCGGTCCGCGGTGCGGGCCTCCTCGGACAGGGCCTTCGCCCAGCGGCGGTAGGAGGTCGGCACGGGGTCGAGCCGCGGCTCGCGGCCCTCGGCGACGGCCTCCCAGGCGGCCTGGAGGTCGGGCAGCAGAATCCGCCAGGACACGCCGTCGACGGCGAGGTGGTGAATGGCGAAGAGCAGGGTGCGGGTGTCCTGCTCCGTCAGCAGTACGGCCTGCACGACCAGGCCGTCCTCGGGGCGCAGCCGGGTGCGGGCCGCGGCCAGCTCCTCGGCCAGCCGGGCGGCCCGGTCGGCGCCCTCGGCGACGGTGGCGGTGGTGAGGACGTCGGACGCCGCGACGTCGCCCGGGGGCCGGGTGTTCAGGGACCACAGGCCGGGCACCGGCGAGGTCAGGCGCAGACGGAGCGTGTCGTGGCGGTCCAGGAGGGCCTGGAGCGCGCGCTCCAGGCGCGGCGCGTCCACCTCGGCGGGCACGGTCACGGCGAAGTGCTGCGCGAACTGACGCGTTTCTTCGGGCAGGTGAGACACCAGCGCGCGCAACTGCTCCGCCACGGGGAGGAGTTCCACCTCTCCGATGCCGTCCTCCTCGGCCGCGGGCGCCGCCTGGCCGGCGTGTCCGGCGACGGCGGCGATGGCCGCCGGGGTGCGGAGCCGGAAGACGTCGCGGGCCGTGACGACCAGGCCCTCCTTGCGTGCCCCGCTGACCACCTGGAGGGAGCTGATGCTGTCGCCGCCGAGGGCGAAGAAGCTGTCCTCGGGGCCGACCTCGGGCAGCCCGAGGACCTCGGCCAGCACCTGGCACAGGACGCGCTCGGCGTCGGTGCGCGCGGCGCGGCCCCGTGCGGGGGCCCCGAAGTCGGGGGCCGGCAGGGACTTGCGGTCGACCTTGCCGTGCGCGGTCAGCGGCAGTTCGTCCAGGGCGACGAGGACGGTGGGCACCAGGGCGCCGGGCAGCCGCTGCGTCAGCAGGGCGCGGGCGGCCGCGGTGTCCGGGCGGGCGCCGTCCCCGACGACGTAGGCGACGAGCCGCTGCTGGCCGGCCGGGTCGGTGACGGCGGCGGCCACCGCGTCGGCGACGCCGGGCAGTGCGCGCACGGCCGTCTCGACCTCGCCGAGTTCGATGCGCTGGCCGCGGATCTTGACCTGGTGGTCGACGCGGCCGACGAAGGCGAGCTGTCCGTCGGGGCGCAGGACGACGTGGTCGCCGGTGCGGTACATGCGCGAGCCGTCGGCGGCGAACGGGTCGGGCAGGAACGTGGTGGCGGTGCGGCGCGGGTCGCCGAGGTAGCCCCGGCCGACTCCCCGGCCGGCGATGTACAGCTCGCCCTGCCCGCCGCGCGGCACCGGCCGCAGGTCCGGGCCGAGGACGTGCAGGCGGGTGTTGCGCAGCGGCCGGCCGATCGGTACGACGGGTGCGTCCAGGTCGCCGGTGGTGCGGACGTAGGCGTGGGTGACGTCGTCGGAGCACTCGGTGGGGCCGTAGAGGTTGGCGAGCGGGATCCGCGGGTAGCGGGCGAACCAGCGGCTGCACAGGTCGGCGGGGAGTGCCTCGCCGTTGGAGATCATCCAGCGCAGGGCGGGCAGTGCGGGTGCCTCGCCCGCCGCGTCCCAGACGTCGAGGGTGGCGCGCAGCAGCGACGGCACGACCTCGACGACGGTCAGCTCCTCGGCGCCGATGGCGGGGAACAGGGCGTCGGGGTCGGCGGCGTCGCCCCGGCCGAAGGCGCGGACCCGCCCGCCGACGAGCAGCGTCGTCAGGGTCTGCCAGACGGTGACGTCGAAGGTGACCGGTGCGTTGTGGACGAGCGTGTCGGCGCCGGTGAGTTCGAACTCCTCGATCTTGGCGAGGAGGTGGTTGACCATGCCGCCGCGCTGCACCATCGCGCCCTTGGGCTTGCCGGTGGAGCCGGAGGTGTAGATGACGTACGCGAGGTCGAGCGGGCCGCCGGTGACCGGGGCCAGCCGGTCGGCGGCGTCGGCGCGGCCGTCGAGTACGTGCACGGGCAGTGGGCCGGCGGGCGCGCCCGCATCCCGCGCCGCCTCCCGCGCCGCATCCCGCGCCGCCTCGCGCGCTGCTTCACGCGCCAGTTCGGCGTGCTCGCCCTGGGCGAGCAGGAATCCGGCGCCGCTGTCGCGCAGCAGTGCGGTCAGCCGCGCCGTCGGCGCCCCGGGGTCGAGCGGCACGAAGGCGCGTCCGGCACCGAGGACGGCGAGTTCGGCGGTGACGAAGTCCCGGCCCGGCTCGGAGAGGATGGCCACGGGTCCCGCTCCGGTCAGGACACGGGAGAGGGCGGAGGCCCGGCCGACCAGCTCCGCGTAGTCGACGCTGCCTCCGTCGTCGGTGACGGCCACCGCGTGCGGCGTCCGCGCGGCGTGCTCCCGTACCCGCTCCACGACCCCTCGGTAGGGCGTCTCGCGGACGGGTCCGGTGAGCGCGGTGGTCAGGCCCGCCTGCTCGTCGGCGGTGAGCAGTCCGAGGCCGCCGAGCGGGGCGTCGGGCGCGGCCCGCAGGAAGGCCTCCAGGAAGGCGGTGAACCGGTCCAGGTGCATCCGGACCTCGGCACGGTCGTAGCGTGCGCTGTTGCCGCTGAGGTCGATGCCGATGCCCTCCTCGCCCTTGTCGAAGACGGTGAACTCCAGGTCGTCGACGAGCCCCGTGGACGGGGTGTGGATGGTGGCCCGGCACGGGCCGATGACCGGCTTCCCGGGCTGCGGGAACATGTTGAGGAAGGGGCCGAACGGCCGCCGGTCGTCGCTGGGAAGTCCCATGTCCCGGCGGATCTGGCTGACCCGGTGACGCTGGTGTCTGAGCGCCTGGGAGAAGGCCTCGTGCGTCGCCGCGAGCAGTCCGGCGCGCGTGCTGTCGCCGGACACGGTCAGGCGCAGGGGCAGCGTGTTGACGACCACGCCGGGGATGCGCTGCATCGTTTCTCCGAGACGCCCGGTCACCGGCAGGGCGAGCAGGACGTCCTCGGTGGCGGCGGTGCGCGCCGTGTAGGCGAAGACGGCGGCGGCGAACGTGGTCTGCCAGATCACCCGGGACTGCCAGGCGACCGTGCGCAGCAGCTCGGCCGTTGACTCGGCCAGCACCGTCCCCTCCTGGTGGAAGGAGGCGGCGGGCTGGGCGTCCCGCGCGGCCAGGCTGATCAGTTCGGGGCCGTCGCCCACCCGCTCCCGCCAGTACGCCGCGTCGCGCTCGCCCTTGGCCGATCCGGTCGACGCGGCCTGGGCCTCGACGAGTTCGGCCAGCGGGGGGAAGCGGCCCTCGTCGAGCGGGGTGCCGTCGAGCAGGGCGCCGTAGATCTCGGCGAGCCGCTGGAAGTAGATGACGTAGCTGAATCCGTCGGAGACGAGGTGGTGGGTGAGCAGGCAGAGGAAGGTGCGCTCCGGGCCGAGCACGAACACGCTCAGCCTGAACAGCGGGCCGTGTCCCTGGGACCCGTCGGCGTCGTCGTCGAGCGGGAAGGGCACGGCCAGGTCGTCGCGGATGGCCTGCCGCGCGGCCGCCGCCGGGTCGGGTGCGGCGCTGACGTCGGTGACGACCAGCGGAAGTGTCCCGATCGGCTCGACGAACTGGCGGGGTTCGCCGCCCTGTTCGTCGAACCGGGCGCGCAGGCACTCCGACTCGTCGACGAGCCGCGCGAGCGCGGTGCGCAGAAGGTCCCGGTTCAGTGGCCCGCGGATGTCCCAGTAGGCGGAGTTGTTGTAGATCGCGCCCCCGCCGGAGAGTTTCGCGTCGAACCAGATGTCCTTCTGGCCGGCGGTGAGCGGGAGGCCGACCGTCCGAACAGGTGTCATAGCAGTCCCCTAGCGAAGGTCACAGAAGTCACGCCGTGGATGGGTGGGTTGGAGGGTGGGTCAAGAGGGTGGGTGGAGAGGTGGTGCGGGTGGGGGGGTGAGGCGGTCGGGACGGGGACGGTCAGCCGCAGCCGCCCGCGTGCCCGTCGTCGGTGGCGGTGCCGATGCCGGCCGCGGTGAGCTCGCGCGGCAGCTCGGGGGCCGGCTGCTCCTGGGCGCGCAGGTGCTCCACGAAGGCGTCGAGCCGGTCGATCCCCCAGAACCGGCTGTAGCCGTGCACGAAGAACGGGACGCCGAACACTCCGTCCGCGCAGACCTCCAGCAGGATGCGGATGCCCTCGGCACGCAGCTCGGGCTGGTCGGCGGCGCGGGACAGCCGCCGTGGGTCGATGCCCAGCTCCCACCCGATGTCCTCGATGGTCCGGGGGTCGCAGATGTCGCGGCCCCGGCCGAACCTGGCCCGGTACACCGCGTCGATGTAGTCGTGGCCGCGGCCCTCGCTGCGCGCGACCAGGTAGCCCAGGTGCGGGACCTCCCACACCGGGTTGCGGTCCACCGGCCAGACCACGTCGATCCCGCGGGACCTGGTGAGGCGGCCGATGTCCTGGAGGACGTAGCGGTGCTTCTCGCGGGACATCTGCGAGTAGGGGAACCGACCGCCCTGTTCCTCCATGAGCCGGGCGCTGAGCGGGTCGGGCTCGAAGAAGGGCACCCATTCGAGGCGCTCGGCGAGGTCCCGGTGCTCGGCCATCACGGTGCGGTAGGCGAGCCACGAGTAGGGGCTGCGCAGGGAGAAGTAGAACCTGGGCGTCTTGTTCTTGGGCATGGTGGGCCCCCTTCCGGTCTGGCGGCTTGCGGTCACACGACGAGGCCGCCGTCGACTCCGAATACCTGTCCGGTGACGTACGAGGCGCGGTCGGACGCGAGGAAGGCCACCAGGTCGGCGACCTCCTCGGGGCGGCCGAGGCGGCCGAGCGGGATCCGCTCGGTCATCTTCTCGACGTGCTCGGCGGCCAGACCGGAGAGCATGTCGGTGTCGATGAAGCCGGGCGCCACCGCGTTGGCACGGATGCCGTAGCGGCCCGACTCCTTGGCGAGTGCCTTGGTGAAGCCGATGATTCCGGCCTTGGTGGCCGAGTAGTTGGCCTGGGTGGCGTTCCCGTACACGCCGGCCACGGACGACAGCGTGATCACGGACCCGGCCTTGCGCTTCATCATCGCGAAGACCGCCGCCTTGCAGAGGTGGTACGTGCCGTCGAGGTTGACCCGCACGACCGCGTCCCAGTCGTCCGGCGTAAGGAGTACCAGCGGGTTGTCGCGCACGATGCCCGCGCAGGACACCACGGTGTGCAGCGGGCCCAGTTCGCGTTCGGTGGCTTTGACGAAGTCGCGCACGCCGTCGTGGTCGGTCACGTCGGCGCGCGCGGCGTGCACGCGGGCGCCCGCCGCGGTGGCCTCCTCGGCGACCGCTTCGGCGGCCGCCTTGTCCGACTGGTAGCAGAAGGCCACGTCGTAGCCGTCGCGGGCGAGCCGGGTCACCACATGGCGGCCGATGCCGCGGGAGCCGCCGCTGACGAGGGCGACGGGGCGATCGGTTACGGACATGCTCGTCTCCTGGAGGTTCTGCGGCGGGGCTCCGCGCGTTCGGTGGCGGGGGTGCGCACGGCTCAGCTCCCGGCCAGCACGGCGCAGCCGACCTGGCCGTCTCGTTGGACACCGGTCACCAGGGCCGCCTCGCCGGGGCCGAGGCCCCGCTCGCCGGCCGTGGCCAGGACGGCGGCCAGCTGGAGCGCGGTGGCCGCGGCGGAGGTGTCGCCGACGCGTTCGCTCAGCCGGGTCCACTCGGGACGCGCGCCGGGCAGGGCGTCGGTGACGGCCTGCTCCTCTTCGGCGGCGAGCTTGCCGCCGCCCCCGAGCGGGGCCACGTACCGGACGTCCGCGGGCGCCACACCTGCCGTGTCCAGCGCTTCGCGGACGCACCCGGTGAGCGCCTCGCGCAGGCCGTCGGCCTTCCGGTGGGCGCGGAAGCGGACGGCTCCGACGCGGGCCAGGGCGGTGCGGCCCGCCGCCGCGGCGTCCTCGGCGGTCTCGACCAGGAGGACCGCGGCGCCCTCACCGAGCGGGGCCTCCCGGTCCTCGTCGGCCCTGCCGTGCCACTCCAGCCAGGCGCGCTGGGTGGAGAACTCCTCGGCCGCCCCGCAGAACACGCGCGCGCAGTGTCCGCCCCGGTGCAGCCGCAGCGCGTGGCTGAGGGCGAGCAGGCCGGTCAGCGACCCGCCCGCCACGGTGACGTTGGGGCCCTTGATGCGGTGCCAGATGGCGCTCTGGCCGGCCGCGCGGTTCATCACGGTGTTCGGGAAGCGGGCCGCCTCCACGTGGTAGGGGCGCTCCCCGGAGAGGGAGTCCCTGGTGAAATCCATGATGCTCTGGACGCTGCCGGAGCCGGTGCCGAGGACCAGCGCGGTCTGCTCGGACCGCTCCGCGTGTTCCTCGGCGACGGTCTCGACGAGTCCCCCGACGGCGGTGACGGCGAGCGCGGTCACCCGGTCCATGGTCCGCACGCCCTTCTTGCCGAGGTAGCGGGCGGCGGTGAAGTCGGGCACCAGGGCGGCCCGCCGGTAGGGAACGTCGTGGACGTCGCGGTCGAGGGGGGCCACGGCGTCGCGTCCCTGGGCGAGCCCGTCGCGCAGGGGGGTGTTGCCGACGCCGTAGGCGGTGATCGCCGACCAGGCGGAGATGACGAGGGACGACATCACGCGGCCTCCTTGCCGGGCTCCGTGTGTTGCGTGCGTGTCGCGCGGTCCGTACGTGTCGCGCCGTCCGTGCGTGTCGCGCGGTCCGCACGGCCGAGGATCAGGACGGCGTTGTTGCCCGCGAAGGCGAGCGCGTTGTTCTGCACGACGTTCAGGACGGCCGGGCGGGCCTCGTTCGGCACGCAGTCCAGTCCGCACTCGGGGTCCGTCTCCCGGTGGTTGACGGTCGGCGGGATGAAGTTCTCGGTGATGGCGAGGGCGCAGGCGGCCGCCGCCAGGGCACTGGCCGCCCCCATGGAGTGGCCGATCATCGACTTGATGGAGACCGCGGGCGGCGGGGTGTCGAAGACCTGCCGGATCGCGCCGGTCTCCGTCGCGTCGTTGGCCCGCGTCCCCGTGCCGTGCGCGGAGATGAAGTCGATGTCGTCCTGGGCCACGCCGGCGTTGCGGTGGGCGATCTCCATGCAGCGGGCGAGGCTGTCCCGGTCGGGCGAGACGGGGTGGTGCGCGTCGCAGTTCAGTCCGTAGCCCAGCACCTCGGCGTAGATCCGCGCCCCGCGTGCGAGGGCGGACTCCATGCTCTCCAGCAGGAGGATGCCCGCCCCCTCGCCGGTGAGGATTCCCTTGCGGTCGATGTCGAAGGGCTGGCAGACCTCGGGAGCGATGGTGCCCAGGCGGTAGAACCCGGTGAAGGTCTTGCGGCACACGGCGTCGGCGCCGCCGCACAGCGCGGCCTCCACCTCACCGTGCCGGATGGCGTCGAAGCCGCTGCCGATCGCGTAGTTGCCCGCGGCGCAGGCGGTCGGGATGGTCAGGGCCTCGACGTCTTCCAGGCCGAGTTCGCGGACGATGCCGAGGGACAGGTGACCGGCCTGCGCCCGGCGCGCCAGGCCGGGCGGGAGGTGCTCAGGACCCTCCTCCAGTTGGATGCCGGCCAGCGTGTCGAGATCGCGCGACTCGGCGTCGGTGGTGCCGACCGAGACCAGCACCCTGCGCTCGCGCAGTTCGGGCAGGCTCAGACCGGCGTCCGCGACGGCCATGTTGGCCGCGGCGACGGAGAACTGGGTGGCCCGGCCCAGTTCCTCGGGGTCGACGTGGTGGATCCACTCCCCCGGCACGAAGTCGGTCACCTCGCACGCGTTGGCATGCGCGAAGCCGGTCGTGTCGAAGGCCGTGATGGGCTTGACCTCGCTGTGGCCGGACCTCAGTCCGTCCAGGAAGGCCGGGGCTCCGAGCCCGATGCTGGTGACGGCGCCGAGTCCGGTGATGACCACCCGGCGCGCCTGCTGCTCCTCGTCGTACACCGTGCGCTCCCGTCGTGTCCGTCAGGCGGCGGTGGCTAGTTGGCCCGGGCGGGCTGGGCCGCGACGGCCTCGCCGACCACGGTCACGACGCTGTCCAGGTTGACCATGCGGGAGAGTTCGGCCTGGTCGATGTCGGCGCCGAAGGTCCGCTCCAGCTGGGAGAGGATCTCGATGGCGCCCATCGAGTCCGCCTCGTGGTCCTCCTTGAAGCGGCTGGTGCCGGTCATGTCCTCCGGCTCGATCTCCAGGACGTCGCAGATGATTTCCTTGATCCTGGCGCGGTCCTCGGCGTTGAGCGAGTTCGTTGTTGTCATGCCTACGATGCTGGCGGTAGGCGCTGACCCCTCACTGACGCGCCGCTGACCACGCGCTGACAGGCTCTGCCCCTGGGTCTTGTGCGCCTGCGGACCGTGCGAGGTGCGGACGCAGTTCGGGCAGCTCGGCACGGTGCTCGACGAGCCATTCCCAGTAGCCGGGCACCGTGCGCGCGTACGCGCAGTAGTAGTCGCGCACGGCGTGCACCAGGCGGCGCAGGGTCTCCTCGGTCACCGCGCCGCGGCGCCACACCAGGAGCATGTCGACCAGCTCGGTGTCCGCAAGCGGGTCCAGGCGTACGTCGGCGGTGGCGCCGGAGGGCGTGGCCAGGGCCGCGGCTCCGCTGTCGTGCACCCACGTCATCGCCTCGCGCTGCGTGCTGACCTGGTGCAGCACCGTGTCGGGGCCGGCCCGGCCGGGCCTCTCGAGCAGCCGTTCCTCGACGGTGTGCAGCCAGTGGTGCCGCGAGTAGCGCACCCAGGCGCGTCCGGACCACTCGCCGTGCGCGGGCAGCGCGAGCCAGACGGGCTCGCGCACGACGATCTCGCTGCCGACGGCGGGATCGGCCACGTCGGACGCGGTGCCCGGCTGAACGGCGGGGCCCGGCACCAGGGCCACGGAGAGCGAGCCGCGGCGCACACCCGCCACGGCGGCCGCCGGTGAGAGGGTTTCGGTCGCGACGGTGGTGCCGGGCAGCACGCTCTGCAGGGTGTCGCCGAGGGCGGGCGGGGTCCATTCGGTGTTGCCCAGGCGCAGTTGGCCGGCGGTGGCACAGCTCGCCTGGGCGGTCACCTCGTCGGCCCGCCGTACGAGGTCGCCGAGCAACGGGATCAGCCGCTCCCCCAGGGGGGTGGGCGTGACACCGCTCCGGGAGCGCACGAACAGTTCGCCGCCGACGGCTCTCTCGATGCGCTTGAGCTGGGCGGTGATGCTCGGCTGAGGGAGATTGAGTTCGCTCGCGCCGCGGGAAATGCTCCCGGCTTCACTTATGGTGACGACGACACGCGCATGTCTGAGTTCGATGTCCATGAGCCGCCTTAAATCCCCGAGCGGACATACCGAATCCGCCCGTTCCGGGACCCTTTCGAGAGCTCGGGACCGGAACGAGCGGAGTTCCACTGGTACTCCAACTTAGCCGTGGGACCGGGGAGTGGCAGCCCCGTTCTGCCGTTCGTCAGTATTCCTTCAGTGACACCTCAGCGATGGGCGAGAACCTGTCGTGGTTCACCGAGTCTGGCGTCCTGTTCCAGAATCGCCTGATAGGCACGGTGCAGTGCGCGGCCCGGTTCGAGTCCCATGTCGTCCGCGAGTCTGCGCCGCGCGAGATGGAACACGTCGAGGGCCTCGGCCTGGCGGCCGGCGTGATAGAGCGTCAGCATCAACAGCTCGCTCAGCCGCTCCCGTTCGGGATGCTCGGCGGCCGCCCGGCGCAGCTCCGGCAGAGGGATCCGGTGCGGGTCCACCGCCAGGCGCGCGGTGATCAAATCCTCGTACGCGGTGGTGCGCTGCTCCTCCAGGTCGGCCGCCGCGATGCGTACCCGAAGTCCGTCGTGCACGTCGCTCAGCGCGGGGCCGCGCCACAGGGACAGGGCCGATTCCAGTACGACGGCGGCCAGGGCGGGGTCGCCGGCCACCAGGTCGGCACCGCTGCGCGCCTGCTCACGGAAGCGGTGGGCGTCCACCGCGCCGGCCGGAACGTCGAGCTGGTAGCCGCCGCCCACGGTGCGGATCAGCTCGTCCCCGCGCCGGCCCGTGATCGACCCCAGATGCCTGCGCAGCCGGCCGACGCCGGCCTGAAGCGCGTTGCGCGCGTTGGTGAGGGTGCGGCCTTCCCACAGCTCGTCCTCCAGCTGGTCGGCCTGAATCGTGCGGCCGGGCGAGAGTGCGAGCAGGGCGAGGATCGCCGTCAGGCGCTTCGACACCATGGTGTGCTGCCTGCCGCCGTGGCGCACCGAGACGGAACCGAGAACCTGTATGCCTACTGGGTCCATTTGCGAACGCCCCCGTATTCGTCGGTTGGATGGCCCAATATCGCCTCTGTCCACCGGTCGGGGGAAATACCATTCGCGCCACCGGCGAGCGCCCGGGAGGTATGGCCGGGGCCCGAGCACGGTCGCCGAGTACGCGCACGCACTCGGTACCCCTTGCTGCGCGTGCGGCACGTCGGCATAATGCCGATCCTCACTGACGGTTCGCTGACGCCGGGGTGTACCCGCCACCGGACCGGTTCAACCGGCGTGTTTCAGCGCCGACTTAACAACCTGTTGTGCTCCGTGGCTGATTCCTAGGCTCCTCCCGTGTACGGGAAGTCGGTCAGCGAAAGGAGTCACCCCATGCTCAACAGACTTGTGATCGTCGGCGGCGGGACAGCGGGTTGGATGACGGCCTCGTACTTCAAGGCGGCGTTCGGCGACCGGATCGACATCACGCTGGTGGAGTCCGGCAAGGTCGGTGCGGTCGGGGTCGGCGAGGCGACGTTCAGCGACATCCGGCACTTCTTCGAGTTCCTCGGGCTCAAGGAGAAGGACTGGATGCCGGCGTGCAACGCGACGTACAAGCTCGCGGTCCGGTTCGAGAACTGGCGGGAGAAGGGCCACTACTTCTACCACCCCTTCGAGCAGATGCGGTCGGTCAACGGGTTCCCGCTGACCGACTGGTGGCTGAAGGACGGCCCCACGGACCGGTTCGACCAGGACTGCTTCGTGATGCCCTCGGTCATCGACGCCGGGCTCAGCCCCCGCCATCTGGACGGCACGCTGATCGACCAGCCCTTCGACGAGGGCGCGGACGAGATGCAGGGCCTGACCATGGTGGAGCACCAGGGCAAGACGCAGTTCCCCTACGCCTACCAGTTCGAGGCGGCGCTGCTCGCCAAGTACCTGACGGCGTACGCGGTGGAGCGGGGCGTCAAGCACATCACGGACGACGTCCAGAAGGTCGACCTGGACGAGCGCGGCTGGATCTCCGGTGTCACCACGGCCGAGCACGGCGACATCGAGGGCGACCTGTTCGTCGACTGCACCGGGTTCCGCGCGCTGCTCCTCAACAAGGCCCTCGAGGTCCCGTTCGTCTCCTACGCGGACACCCTGCCCAACGACAGCGCGGTCGCCCTCCAGGTCCCGCAGGACATGAAGTCCCGCGGCATCCTTCCGTGCACCACCGCCACCGCCCAGGACGCCGGCTGGATCTGGACGATCCCGCTGATGGGCCGCATCGGCACCGGCTACGTGTACGCCAAGGACTATCTGTCCCCGGAGGAGGCCGAGCGCACCCTGCGCGAGTTCGTCGGCCCGGCCGCGGCGGACGTCGAGGCCAACCACATCAAGATGCGCATCGGCCGCAGCGAGAACTCCTGGGTCAAGAACTGCGTCGCGATCGGCCTGTCCAGCGGCTTCGTCGAACCGCTGGAGTCCACCGGCATCTTCTTCATCCACCACGCCATCGAGCAGCTCGCCAAGTACTTCCCCGACGAGTCCTGGAACCCCGTCCAGCGGGACCTCTACAACGACTCGGTCGCCCATGTCATGGACGGCATCCGGGAGTTCCTCGTGCTGCACTACGTCGCCGCCAAGCGCAACGACACGCAGTACTGGCGCGACGCGAAGACCCGGCGCATACCGGACGGGCTGGCGGCCCGCCTGGAGAAGTGGAAGACCCAGGTACCCGACTCGGAGACGGTCTTCCCCTACTACCACGGTCTGCCGGCCTACTCGTACATGTGCGTCCTGCTCGGCATGGGCGGCATCGAGCTGAAGCACTCGCCGGCCCTTTCCCTGGCCGACTCGGGTGCGGCGGAGCGGGAGTTCGCGGCGATCCGGGACAAGACCCGCCGACTGACCGAGACGCTTCCGAAGGCGTACGACTATTTCGCCGCCCAACACTGACGACGACGGCTGGAGGGTCCCGCGCGATGGATTCCCTGCAACCGCTGGGCCACGCCGCACACCTGGCGGCGCTGCTGGCCGCGATTCTGCTGCTCGCCCGGGTGGGCCGGGGCCTGGCCCGCCGGCTGCGCCAGCCCGGGGTGATCGGCGAGATCGTGGTGGGTCTGCTGGCCGGGCCCGCCGTGCTCCACCTGTTCGGCCGGGACACGTTCGACGCGGTGCTGCCCGGTTCCGCGCTGGACGCGCTGAAAGTCGTCACCGAGGCCGGACTCGTGCTGTTCCTCGTCGGGCTGGCCCATGAACTGCGGGCCGCTTCCGGCACCGAGCGGCGCGCCACCGCCTGGGTGGCGGCCGGTTCGCTGGTCCCGCCGCTGTGCGCGGGCGCGCTGCTCGCCGGGTACGTGCTGCTCGAGGACGACCCGGTGGTGCGCGGGACCGCGCCCACCGCCGCGTTCGTGCTGATGGTCGCCGTCACGATGTCCATCACGGCCGTCCCCGTCATGGCCCGCATTCTCGCCGACCGCGGCATGAACAACACGTCGGCCGGGCGGCTCGCGCTGTCCGCGGCCGTCGCGATCGACGCGGTCGGCTGGCTGCTGTGCATGCTGGCGATCAGTCTGGGGGCCGGCAGCGCGACGGGCTTCCTGCACTCCCTCCTCGGCATCGCGGCGGGTGCGGCGGGGGCACTCGCCGTGCGGTACGGGCTGCGGGTGCCGGCCGTGCGCAAGGCGTGCGCGCGCCGGCCGCGGACCGCCACCGTGGTGCTCGGGGCGACGGCGCTCGCCGTGGCCTCGGCCGTGGAGCACCTCGGTATGACGGCGATCCTCGGCGCAGCCCTGGTGGGGCTCGCGATCCCCACGGGCGACGACACTCCGTGGTCGCCGATGGTCGCGACACTGACCCGGACCGGGCGTGCGCTCGTGCCGGCGTTCTTCGTCGTCACCGGGGTCACCGTGCTCGACCAGGCCTTCTCCCGGCTCTCCTGGACGCTGGTCGTGACGGCCCTCGTGCTCGCCTGTGCGGGCAAGGGGATCGGCGGCTACCTGGGAGCCCGCCTGGGGGGTCAGCGACCCGCGGCGTCCCGACGGATCGCCGTGCTGATGAACGCGCGCGGGCTCACCGAACTGATCATGCTCCAGGCCGGGCTCGCGGCAGGCATCCTCACGGCTCCCCTGGTGCTCGCGCTGACCGTGATGGCGGTGGCCACCACCGCCGTGACGGGCCCGCTCCTCGGCCTTCTCGACCGCGGCGCGGGCGATCTCGAACCACCCACCCCGAACCCTCCGGTCGCCGTGGCGGCAGAAGGCGGTATCCGATGACCCAGTCCACCGTCCGGACGACGGCGGCCACGGCCGCACCGTCCGACGACTTCCGCGTGATGATGGGCAGCTTCCCCACCGGGGTGGCCGTGATCGCCGCACAGGACCTCGACGGCACTCCGCGCGGCATGACGTGCTCGTCGGTGTGCAGTGTCGCGCTCGACCCGCCGACCCTCCTGGTGTGCCTGCGGGAGGGCAGCCCCACGCTCCAGGCCGTCCTCGCCTCGGGCGAGTTCACCGTGAACCTGCTGCACGAGGACGCCAGGGGCCTCGCCGAACTCTTCGCCTCGGGAGACTCCGAACGGTTCCGCAAGACGCACTGGGAACGGACGGCCGAGGCCGCGGGACCCCATCTCCCCCGGCACGCGCACACCATCGCCGACTGCGCCGTGGCCCTGACCCAGCGCATGGGCGACCACACGACCGTGTACGGACGCGTACGACGCATCCGCCGGCCGAGCGGGCGGCCCCCGCTCCTGTACGGGCTGCGGCAGTTCGCCGCCTGGCCCACGACCAGCTGACCACCCGGCCAACGGGTGCGGGGCGTGCCGCCTCCCCGTCGCACGCCCCGCACCCCCTGCTCCGGCCCTGCCTTTTCCACGCCCTAAGGACACCCATGAACGGGACACAGGACCCGCACACCCAGCCAGTCGTCCGCCTCGATTCCGTCACCCGGTTCTACGGCGGCCCGAAGAACCGGGTGACGGCCCTCGACAACGTCAGCATCAGCCTGGAGAGGGGCACGTTCACCGCCGTCATGGGCCCCTCCGGGGCGGGCAAATCCACCTTCCTGCACTGCGCCGCGGGCCTCGACCGGCCGACGTCGGGGTCCGTGCACCTGGACGGGGTCGACCTCGCCTCGCTGCGGGAGAAGGCCCTGACCAAGTTTCGCCGCGAACGCATCGGTTTCGTCTTCCAGGCGTTCAACCTGCTCCCCGCGCTCAGCGTCGTGGACAACGTGACGCTGCCGCTGCGCCTGTCGGGCACCCGTCCCAAGAAGGCCCTGGTCGACGAAGTCCTCGAACAGGTCGGTCTGTCGGGCCGGCGGCGCAGTCGCCCCGGTGAGCTGTCCGGCGGTCAGCAGCAGCGCGTCGCCATCGCGCGGGCGCTCGTCACGCAGCCCGCGGTGATCTACGGCGACGAGCCGACCGGCGCCCTGGACACGCGCACCGCCGCCGAAGTGCTCACGCTGCTGCGGCAGTCGGTGGACGTGGCGCGGCAGACGATCGTGATGGTCACGCACGACCCGGTGGCCGCCGCCTACGCCGACCGCGTCGTCTTCCTCGCCGACGGCCGGCTCATCGGCACGCTCGAAGGTCCGACGGTCGAGCAGGTCACGGAGCAGATGCAGAGCCTGGGCACGTGGAGCGACCCGTTCGCGATCCAGCGGCCGGAACACGGGGTGCACCGGTGATCCGTATCTCGCTGCGCACACTGCGTTTCCACAAGAGCGGCTTCATCGCCTCGTTCGTGGCCCTGTTCTTCGGCGCCGTCATCGTCATCGGCTCCGGCGCGCTCCTGGAGACGGGCATCCACAACGCGGCACCGCCGCACCGGCTGTCCGCCGCGCCGATCGTCGTCTCCGGCGACCAGCGCTACGCCTACACCCAGCAGGAGCTGGTCTTCCCCGAGCGGTCCCACATGGACGCCGCGTTGGCGGACCGGATCGCGAAGGTCCCGGGTGTCGAGGATGCCGTACGGGACCTGTCGTTCCCGGCGGCCCTGTCCGAAGGCGGCTCGGTCACCGGCCACGGCTGGTCCTCGACCAGGCTCTCCTCCTACCGGCTCACCGAGGGTGCGGCGCCCGCCGCGGACGGCACGATCGTCCTGGGCCGGGAGCTGGCGGACGGTGCGGGGCTGAAGACGGGCGACCGCGTCCGGCTCCTCGTCCACGGCGCGGAGCACGACTACCGGATCTCCGGCCTGGCCACCGGCCCGGACGACGGCGGCGACGTCTTCCTCGCGGACGCGGAGGCCGCCCGGGTCGCCGACCGCGTCGGCACGACCGACAACATCGGCGTCTTCCCGGCCTCCGGCACCGACCCGCAGAAGGTCGCCGCCGCGGTCCGCGAGGTCGTCGACGGCTCGCCCATCACCGTGCTGACCGGGGACGAGCGGGGCCGCGCCGAAGACCCCGGCGTGGTGGCCGACGGCAGCGACCTGATCCCGCTCGCCGCGGCGTTCGGCGGTCTGTCGGCGATGGTCACCGTGTTCGTGGTGGCCAGCACGCTCGGCCTCTCGATCCAGCAGCGGCAGCGCGAGATGGCACTGCTGCGGACGATCGGTGCGACACCGGGGCAGCTGCGCCGCCTCGTCCTCGGCGAGACCTTCTTCCTCGCGGTCGTCGCCACCGGCCTCGCCACCATCCCCGGGCCACGCTTCGGGCAGTGGCTGCTGGACGCGTTCGCGGACGCGGGCGTCGTACCGGATTCGATCGCGTACCGGGCCGGCTCCTGGCCGGTGATCGCCGGGGTGTGCACGGCGCTGCTGACCGCTGTCGGCTCGGCGTACATCGCGGCGCACGGCGCGGCCCGCACCAAGCCGACCGAGGCGCTGGCCGAGGCGACCCTGCAACGCCGCTGGTTCAGCGCCTTCCGGCTGGTCGTCGGGCTGCTGTGCCTGGCCGGGGGCGCGGCCCTCGCCTGGGGCACCGCGGGTTCGGCGGGGCCGGACGCGGCCGGGGTCGCCACTCCGGCGGCGATGGTGTGGGCGGCGGCGTTCGGTCTGCTCGGACCCGTCGTGGTGCGGGCCATGGTCGCCGCGCTGCGCCGTCCGGTCAGCAAGCTGTCCGGGCTCTCCGGTGAACTCGCGGCGCACAACGCGCGGGCCCGCACGGCCCGTCTCGCCTCGGCCGTGATGCCGGTGATGCTGGCGAGCGGGCTCGCGGTCGGCCTGATCTACATGCAGACCACGCAGTCCGACGGTGCCAAGCAGGCGTTCGAGGAGAACATGCGCGCGGACGTCGTCGTGACGTCGGCGTCCGGCGGTCTGCCGCTCGACCTCGTCGACACGGTCCGTACGCAGCCGGGGGTGGCGGCGGCGTCCGCGCAGATCCCCACGACCGGTTACATCGAGCCGGACGAGCCGATGCGGCCCAGCGAGGGTGAGGACACGGGACCGCAGCCCACCGAGCTGTCGATGCTGGGCGTCACGCACGAGGGCCTGGACCGCACGACCGCCTACCGTGCGGCGTCCGGCAGCCTGGCCGACCTGAGCGGCGACTCGGTGGTGCTGCCCGCCCGGTACGCCGAGGACCGTGAGCTGGGCGACCTGGTCCCGATGCGGCTCGGTGACGGCACGCAGGTCGAGTTGAAGCTGGTCGCCACGGTCGACGGGCGGCGCGGGTACGAGACCGCGCTCGTTCCGGCGTCGCTGCTCGTCGGGCACACGGACGGCGGGCTGGTCCCGCAGATCCTGGTGAGCGCGGCCGCCGGCACGGACCCCGACCGGCTGACCGCGTCCCTCTCCGAGCTGACGAAGGAGCAGCCCGGTCTCCAGGTGAGCGGAAGGGAGGTCCTGGAGGCGGCGCAGGCCGACGCGGACGACACGCAGGCGTGGATGGCGTACCTGGTCCTCGGCGTCGTCGTCGGCTACGCCACGCTCGCCCTGATCAACACGCAGGTCCTCGCGACGACCGAGCGGCGCAAGGAGTTCATGCTCCAGCGTCTCATCGGGGCGACGCGCCGCCAGGTGCTCCAGATGATGACGGTCGAGGCGTCCCTGGTGGCCCTGGCCGGTGTCATCCTCGGTCTCCTGGTCGCCGGGGCGACGCTGGTGCCGCTGAGCATGAGCGTCCTGGGCACCGCGGTGCCCGGCGGCTCACCGTGGATTCTCGTCGCGGTGGTGGCCGGGGCGACGGCACTGACCCTGATGACGACCTTGCTGGCCGCTGGTGCGGTCCTGCGGGGCCGTCCCGGGGACATGGCCGGGATCAAGGAGTAGCGGCACACCCGCCGCCTTCCCCCGAAACGGCGGTGCCCGGCACGCAGTACCGTGCCGGGCACCGCCGTTTCGGCACCACGGGCCCACCGCACGGACGCCCCGCCGGTGCCGCGGGCCCGCCGGGCGGGCGGGCGCTCCGCGCCGGAGCCGTGCACCGGCGTGCCGTGGCCGGGTACGCGGCGGGCCGGGGCGGGGCCTCCGCAGTGTGCGGGGAGGGCCGCCCCCGGTGCCGGGGTGGAGGGGTGGTGGGCCGTGCTTCAGGCGGCGGGAGTGCTGCTCGCCGCCAGGCCGGTCACCTGGCGCGGGTCGCGGTGGCGCACCGTCGCGCCGGCCGGGCGGCGGCGGACCGGGTCTCCCACGGCGGCCGGTTTCGCCGGGCGGGGGGAGATGCCCTTGAGGAGGGCGACGCCGAGGGGGGTCAGGGTGTGCAGCACCGTGTTGCGGATGCGGCGGGTCGTGATGAGGCCCGCCCTGCGCAGTACCGCCGTGTGCTGGCTGGCGCCCGCCGCCGAGATGCCGAGCCGGTCCGCCAGCTGGCTGGTGGTGCAACTGCTGCGCAGGGCGTGCAGCGCGGCGGCCCGGGTCTGCCCGACCAGGGCGCCGAGCGACTGGCCGCTGTCGTCCGGCTCGTCCCACAGTCCGGCCGCCTGATGGGTGTCGGGCGGCGCGGCGAAGGCGAGGACGACCGGTCCGTTCTCGGCGAGGCGGCGGGTGACCCGGCCCGGCCGGTGGGCCAGGAACACGGACGGAGTGAGCACCAGGCCGCGCCCGTCGAGGTCGATGTCCTCGTCGGGGCCGTCGTGGATCTCGAGGACCGGGGCACGCCAGGTGATCCTGGAGTGCAGGGTGGTCAGGAGCAGTTCCACCCCGCCCGCCATCAGTACGCGGCCGCGGGCCTCGCACTCGGTCTCCAGGTACGCCCGCACGTGCTCCCAGTACGGCGCGACGGCGGCCCGCCACACCAGCGACAGATCGCCGACCGCCGGCGGGAAGTGCCGGCCCGGCGCGCTCCGGACGGCCAAGGGGTCGGTGCTGACGCAGCGGCCACTGCGCTCGATGAGATCGATCAGCCCGTCGAGGCCGGGGGCGGCACTGCCGCCGCTCAGCGGGAGCGGGCACTGGGCCAGCCGTTCCCCGACCTGGCTGCGCCAGCGGGCGAACGGCGCGCCGACGCCGCGCCCGAGCAGCCCGTACGCGAAGGCGCTCTCCACCAGCGGGCCGGCGGTCGTCCTCAGCCGGACCCGGGCGAAGTCGGCCGGGGTGAAGCGGATTCGTTGCATGATGATGCCCCCGTGGTCACGCTGCTGGCGGCAACCGTCGCCCAGGGCCTGTCACGGATCCGGCCGGGGCCGGCCCGATCCCTGACAGGGCCGCTAGGCCGACTTGCCGGTGAGGGAGATGAAGACGTCGTCGAGGGTGGGCCGGCGCACGGCGAAGTCGGCGACGTCCACGCCTGCCCGGCGCAGCGCCGCCGCGGCGGACTCGATGCTCCGCATGCCGTCGCTCAGCACGATCGAGACGGTGCCGTCGGCCGGGTCCGCGCTCGCCTCGCCCCCGCCGACCCGACGCAGCGCGTCGGCGGCCCGGGCCACGTTCTCCGGCCGGGTGAGGGCCACTTCGAGCCGCTCCTCCCCCGCCGTGCGCTTGAGCTCCTCCGGGCTGCCCTCGGCGATGACACGGCCGGTGTCGATGACCGCGATCCGGTCGGCGAGGACATCGGCCTCTTCCAGGTACTGGGTGGTCAGCAGCACGGTCACACCGTCCGCGACCAGTTCCTTGACCGCGTCCCACAGACCGGAGCGGCTGACCGGGTCGAGGCCCGTGGTCGGCTCGTCGAGGAAGAGCACGGACGGCCTCGCCACCAGGCAGGCCGCCAGGTCGAGCCGGCGCCGCATACCGCCCGAGTAGGTGCGCGCCGGGCGGTCGGCGGCGCCGGTCAGCTCGAACCGGTCGAGCAGTTCGGCCGCCCGGGCGCGCGCGGCGCCCCGGCCGAGGTGGGTCAACGTGCCGATGAGGACGAGGTTCTCCCGCCCGGTGAGCATGTCGTCCACCGCCGCGTACTGTCCGGCGAGCCCGATGCGCCGCCGTACCTCGGCCGGCCGGCGCACCACGTCGTAACCGGCGACGCGGGCCCGGCCGCCGTCCGGTTCGAGCAGGGTCGCGAGCATTCTGACGGTGGTCGTCTTGCCCGCCCCGTTGGGACCCAGCAGGCCGAGCACGGTTCCCGGTGGCACCGCCAGGTCGACTCCGCCGAGCGCTTGGTGTCGCTCGTACCGCTTGCACAGGCCCTCGGCCTCGATCGCCCATTCCGCCGCTGCCACCGCTGCTCCTCACGCCCCGATTCGGCCGGGCTCGTCAGGCTGCCGGGACGTCGGCGGCCGGAGCGTCGGCGGAGGGGCCGCGCAGGCTGCGCGGGCGCAGGTCGGTCCAGTGCTCCTCCACGTAGGCGAGCGCCTTGTCCCGCGAGGTCTCGTCGAGGGCCACGGTCCAGCCGGCGGGCCGCTCCGCGAAGGCGGGCCACAGGGAGTGCTGGCCCTCGTCGTTGACCAGCACCAGAAAGGTTCCGTCCGCGTCGTCAAAGGGGTTCGCCACGTCGCACACTCCAGGTCGTGTCGGATTCGATCGCCCGGTGGTCCTGCACCGGGCTCATCGAGGATCTCGACCCGCGCTGACGAAACGCTGACTCCCCGCTGATGCGTGCCGCCCGAGGGCTCCTCGTTCAGGCCACGCGCGTCCTGGTCGCCGCCACGTCGCACTTGCCGTTGGCGTTCACGACGATCTCCGGCACGGTGTGCACG
Organism: Streptomyces sp. NPDC001599; assembly: GCF_042893535.1. Lineage (NCBI taxonomy): Bacteria > Bacillati > Actinomycetota > Actinomycetes > Kitasatosporales > Streptomycetaceae > Streptomyces > Streptomyces sp. NPDC001599. The sequence continues at coordinate 371,478 of NZ_JBIAVA010000001.1, read as the reverse complement.
GCCTCCGGCACCAGGGCCGAGGGCAGCACCGCCGCGAGCGCGGACCGCACGGTGACGGCCAGGTCCTCGGTGCCGCCCGCCGTGACGGGGCGTACGAACAGCTCCAGCGTGTCGATCGGGCCGCGCACGACGTCGAACACCGCGTCGGCGACACCCGGCACGGACAGCACGTGGTGGCGCAGTTCACCGAGTTCGATCCGGTGGCCGTTCACCTTCAACTGGTCGTCGCCGCGCCCGAGGTACAGCAGGGTGCCGTCCGGGCGCAGCTCCACCACGTCGCCCGTGCGGTAGGCGCGCCCGGCAGGACCGCCCAGCTCGGCCTCGTCGATGAACCGCTCGCCCGAAGGCCGCGGGCCCAGGTAGCCGGCGGCGACCGCCCGCCCCGCGACGACCAGTTCGCCCGGGCTGCCCTGCGGCACCGGCCGCAGCTGGTCGTCCACGACGTAGGCCCGGGTGTTCCAGGCGGGCCGGCCGATCGGCACGGTCGGTGTCGAGGGCAGCGTCGCACGGTCGAAGGCGAACGCACAGCAGCCGATGGTGGTCTCGGTCGGACCGTAGTGGTTGACGAGCCGGACCCCGTCGAGACGGTCGCCCAGGGAGGCGATGAGCGCCGGGTCGAGGCCCTCGCCGCCGAACATCAGCAGCCGCGTCGTCCGGTCGTAGCGGGGCGGCTGCGCGAGGACGTCGAAGAAGCGGGCGTGCGACGGGGTCATCTTCACGAACGTGTACTTCTCCGGGCGCTGGCCGAACAGCGTCTCCTGGTCCCACAGTCCGGCGACGGTCACGACGGTGCGGCCCTGCGCGAGCGGCACCCACAGCGACGTCATCGCCAGGTCGAAGCCGAGGCTGCCGAACAGCGGGCTGCCGGTGCCGTCGGACCCCACCAGATCGCCGCACCAGGAGACGTAGTTGGCGAGCGACGCGTGCGGCACCCGGACGCCCTTGGGCGTGCCGGTCGAACCGGAGGTGAACACGACGTACGCGATGTCCTCCGGGCCCGGCAGCGCGGCGCCACGGTCGGGGGCCTCGGCGTCCGGCAGGGCCGCGATGTCGACGAACGGCACGGACCGGACGGACAGCCCCGCGGCCGCGTCGGGTCCCGAGTGCAGCAGCGCGGCGGGAGACGCGCCGGCGAGTACGGCGGCCGTGCGCTCACCGGGGTGCTCGGGATCGATGGGCACGTAGGCCGCCCCGAGCGCCATCACCGCCAGGGCTCCCGCGACGGTGTCCGGGGTGCGCGCGGCGATGAGCGCCACCCGGTCCCCCGCGCCGACGCCCGCCTCGTCCAGGGCCGCGGCGACGACGAGCGCCCGGCGCCACAGCTGCCGGTAGGTGAGGGCGCCCCGGGCCGAACGCACCGCCACGGCGTCGGGCCGGGTCCGCACGTGCCGTACGACCATGTGGACGACGGTCGGCTCCGCGACGGGGCGCACCGCGCCGGACACCGCACTGGGATGGGGCACACGGACCATGACGAGGACTCCTCGGGGAGGGACGGGGCGAGGGCGCCGGCACGGTCTTCCGGCAGTCGCCAGCGTAGGAACCGTCCGACCGCCCCGACCACGCTCTTAAGCCCCCACCGAAACTCACCGGTCAGCGGCTGTCGCGCACGGCCCGCAGCACCGCGGCGCCCAGCACCGTGCCGGGGTCGGCGAGGTCGAAGGGCAGGTCGAAGTGGTGGCGTCCGGGTACGACGAGACCGGTCACGTCGGCACCGGCCGCCCGGGCGGCGCCGACGAACCGGTGGTGCTGGGCGGTGAACGCGTCCGTCTCGTTGTCGCCGACGGCGACGACGAGCCGGGGAAGCCGGGCGGGCAGGCGGTGCAGCGGGGTGCAGTCACGGGCCTCGTCGGCGTCCATGCCGAGGGCGTCGTTGACGTAGGTGTGCCGCAGGGGTTCCAGGTCGTAGACGCCACTGATCAGGGTCGCGGAGGCGAACCCCGCCGGGTGGGGCCCGTCGGTGTCGAGGAGCGCGCAGGCGACGAGATGGGCCCCGGCGGAGTGACCACCCAGGTGAACGGCCCCGGGTGCGATGGGCAGGCGGGCCCGGCCGGTGCGGATGCGGCGCAGCGAGTCGCCGACGGCCGCGGTGATGGCGCGCAGGCGAAAGCGCGGAGCCAGACCGTAGCCGAGCGCCGCGAAGGAGATCCCGGCGGCCGTGAAGTCCCGGGCGGCGAAGGCGGCTTCGGACTTGCTGAGTTCCTGCCAGTAGCCACCGTGCACGAAGACGAACAGCGGGGCGTGCGGGTCGGGCGCCGGGAACAGGTCGAGCCGCTGCTCGGGCAGGGGGCCGCAGGGCACGTCCAGGTGGACGGGGAGGGCGGCGCGGGCCCGGGCGCTGTCGGTGGCGTACCGGGCGAGGTGGACGTCCAGGTCGAGCACGCGCGAGCTGGGCGAGTAGTCCCGGTCGAGGGCGGCGCGGGCCGTGTCGCGCCCGGTCACGGCACCGGGGTCCACACCTCGGGCAGCATCCGGCGCAGGGCGGCACGCCACAGGTAGCCGGCGCCCTCCGACCCGGCGGTGCCCACGGCCGTACCGAGGAAGCGCTCGGCGAGCACGGCGTGCCGGGCCCGCCACACGGCCGCGGCCTCGTCGAACTCCAGGAGGGCGAGCCGCACCCGTTCGGCGGCCGGCCGGTCCGCGCACGAGTCGGCGAAGTCCCGGTAGGCCTCGGCCACCGAGCGTTCTCCCAGCCGCGCCTGGAGCCGGGCGCGGTCCGCCTCGGTGAAGCCGCCCGTGGTCAGGTAGCGGGAGTCGCGCAGTCCGCAGAGGAACTCGAGCTCGCGGAACTGCGCGGACTGGAATCCGCTCGCGTCGCCCAGGGCGGTCCTGATGTCCTCGAACGCGGCCGGGGTCAGCGTCGCGAGACCGTCGAAGTGCCGGGTCAGCGTGTCCATCAGCCGCGGCAGCGGGGCAGCCCTGCGCGCGGCCCTGTCCGCGTCGCCCGCGTCCAGGGCCGCGCGGATCTCCTCCAGGTGGCGCAGGGCGACGGCGAAGAGGATCTCGCAGGACTGGTGCGTGGCGAGGAACAGGACGTGGTCCACGTCGTCGTCATGGACGCGGGCGGCCCGCAACAGCTCCTCGAGCCGGAGCACTTGGCCGTAGGGCGGGGCGGCGGTCACGGCATTCACGGGGACCTTCTTCCTCGTGCACGGAACCTCGTGTACGGAACCTCGGGCACGGAAGCCGAAAGGGGCGTCGTCCCGGCGAGCGTAGCCACGTGGCGCGGGGCGGATCACCGTGATCAAGCGGAGCCTTAAAGGGCCACTTCCGGCCGCACGTGAATTCTTCATCTCGCAGTGATGAACCCGGCACTGTGCGCAGCGGGGCCGACTTCGCAGAATCTTTCCCGGAGCAGCACGGAGCACCACCGAGCACCACGGAGCACCTCGAGGAACAGAAAGACCCGTCGCACACCACCAAGGGATGAGGACATGAATCTGCTTTCCTCCGGCATTCAGCTGAAGTCCGCCGGTGCCGCCGGCACCGACAGCGCCGTTCCCGCCCGGTCCGCCCTCGTGATCGAGGAGCTCGACTCGGTGGCGGACCACATGGTCGCGCTCTCCACGTTCTGCATCCAGGCCGAGAGCGCCGTTCCGGCCGCCACGCGGAGAGCGGGACGGCTCGACGCGTGAATCTTTCCGACGCACGGAAGGACGGGTCCCCCGTGCTCGCTGAGCGGGACGGCGTCCTGGTGGGTTTCAAGAGCCACTTACGCCCCACGGTCCTGCCGGACGACGCGACGTATCTGGTGTCACGTCGCGGTGTCACGGCACTGCACGGGCACCCCGCGGAGGTCCTGGTGCCGCTGCTGGACGGGACGCGCAGCCCGCACGCCGTGCTGTGCGAGGCCGCCCCGGTGCTGGGCGCGGCGGACGCCGAGGCGGCACTGCGGGCCCTGGACGGTGCGGGTCTGCTGCGGTTCGACGAACCCGAACCGCCGGACACGGACCCGGCCGCCCAGGCGTACTGGGATCTGATCGGCCTGGACGGTGGCCGGGCCGCGGCCACCGTCGCGGGCGCCACCGTCGCGGTCGAGGCGCTGCCCGGGGTGGCGGGGGATCCCGTGGTGCGGGCCTGCCGGGCCGAGGGGATCGCGGTCTCCCCGCCCGGCGGCGACGCCGACCTGTCCCTCGTCCTGTGCGACGACTATCTGTCGCCCCAGCTCGCCGCGGTGGACGCGGCGCACCGCGCCGCCGGGAGACCGTGGCTGCTCGCGAAGCTGTGCGGAGCGGACCCGTGGGTCGGCCCGGTCTTCCGCCCGGACGACGGGCCCTGCTGGCACTGCCTTTCCGTACGGCTGCGCGGGCACCGCCACTCGGAGGTGCCGGTGCAGCGGGCGCTCGGGCTGGACGGTCCGCTGCCCCGGCCCGTCGCCTCGCTGGCCGCGGGCCGCTCCCTCGCCATCGGGATCGCCGTCCTGGAGACGGCGAAGTGGCTGGCCGGGGTGCGCGATCCGGAGCAGGGCCACATCCGCACGATGGACACGGTCCGGCTGCGCACCGCCTCCCATCCGGTGAGCCGGCGCCGGCAGTGCCCGGCGTGCGGGGATCCGGGGCTGGTCGCCCGGCGGGTGCGTGCCCCCTTCCGGCCGGTGTCCCGCCTCAAGGCCGTCACCGTGGGCGGCGGCCACCGGGCGCTGACGGCGCAGCAGATGCTGGGAACGTACGGTCATCTGGTGAACCCGGTGACCGGTGTCGTCAAGGAGATCAGACAGGCGCCCGGCTGCCCGGACTTCGTCACCTCCTACGTCTCCGGGCACAACCTGGCGATGGGCTCCGCGACGCTCGCCGGACTGCGCTCCGGTCTGCGCGCGCTCAGCGGCGGCAAGGGCCTGACCGAGACGGAGGCCCGGGTCAGCGCCCTGTGCGAGGCGGTGGAGCGCTACAGCGGAACCCGGCACGGCGACGAGCCGGTGGTACGGGACTCCTACCGCGGCCTCGGCCCGGCGGCCGTGCACCCGAACGACTGCCAGCTGTACGCGGACCGGCAGTACGCGCAACGGGAGCGCTGGAACGCGACCCACTCCCGCTTCCAGCACGTCAGCGCCCCCTTCGACGAGACCCGGGCCACCGACTGGACCCCCGTCTGGTCCCTGACCCACAACACCCAGCGTCTGTTGCCCACGTCGATGCTCTACTTCGGAGGAACGGGGGCGGGGACGGGTGCGGGGGCGGGCACGGAGCACGGTGCCGGTGAGGGTGACGGCCTGTGGGCCGACTCCAACGGCAACGCCGCCGGCAGCAGCCCCGAGGACGCTCTCCTCCAGGGTTTCCTCGAACTGGTCGAGCGGGACGCGGTCGCCCTGTGGTGGTACAACCGCACCCGGCAGCCGTCGGTCGACCTGGACGCCTTCGACGAGCCCTACGTGGAACGGCTGCGCCACGGCTACCGGCGCGTCCACCGGGACATCTGGGTCCTCGACCTGACCTCGGACTTCGGTATCCCCGTCATGGCGGCGCTCTCCCGCCGCCTCGACAAACCGGCCCAGGACGTCATCTTCGGGTTCGGCGCCCACTTCGACCCGCGCACGGCACTGCGGCGGGCGCTGACCGAGATGGGCCAGCTGCTGCCTGCGGTGTGCGACGTCCTGCCCGACGGGTCCGGGTACCGGATCGACGATCCCGAGCCGACACACTGGTGGCGGCACGCCACGCTCGCCAACCAGGCCTACCTGACACCGGACCCGCGGGTGGCGCCGCGCGGCCCCCGGTCCTGGCCCGCCCCGCAGCGCCTCGACCTCCTGGACGACGTGCACGCCATCACCGAGTCGGTGCGCAGCAGGGGCCTGGAACTCCTGGTGCTCGACCAGCGGCGTCCCGACCTGGAGCTGCCGGTGGTGAAGGTGATCGTGCCGGGACTGCGGCACTTCTGGGCCCGCTTCGCACCGGGCCGCCTGTTCGACGTGCCGGTGGCCCTGGGCCGCCTCCAGGAGGCCACCGCGTACGACGACCTGAACCCGACGCCGCTCTTCGTCTGACCTCCGGAACGCGGACGGGTGGAGCCCGAGCACCGGCCGGGGCTCCACCCGGTCCCGGGCCCTGATCACAGGGCGAAGCGGCAGGGGCGGCAGACGAGTCGGGCTGTACGCCGGGTTCTGTTCCGACGGGGCCTCGCGGTCCCGTCGGCGACGGCCATCCATCTAGGACCGGCGTTGCCACCGGCCTCCAGCGGTCTACCCGCGGACTCGGGCGGGCAGCCCTCGATCGTCCGCGCAGAAGCACCGAGGCGCTTCCTTCTTGACCTTGCTCCGGGTGGGGTTTACCTAGCTGCCCAGGTCGCCCTGGGCACTGGTGGTCTCTTACACCACCGTTTCACCCTTACCGGGGGCCGAGGCCTCCGGCGGTCTGCTTTCTGTGGCACTGTCCCGCGGGTCACCCCGGGTGGCCGTTAGCCATCACCCTGCCCTGTGGAGCCCGGACGTTCCTCGGGAAGTCCCGTGAGGGACTCCACGCGGCCGCCCGCCCGGCTCGTCTGCCGTGTGGACCATGGTACCGGCCGCGGGGGCTGCCCTCCGACGGGCTCAGAGGAAGTCGGTGGTGTCCAGGTCGAAGGAGAAGGGGGCGGGGAGGGTGAGTGACTTGCCGAGGGGGCGGGTGCAGTGCTCCCGGTAGTCGTCCCGGTGGTCGATCTTCTGCGGGGTGCTGAACAGCGTGATCGAGGACGCATGCCGGTCGACCAGCAGGTAGAGGGGGATACCGCCACCCGCGTAGCAGCGGCGCTTGGCCTCGCGGTCGACCTGGGGTTTGCTGGACGTCACCTCCAGGACCATGGCGACTCCCTGGCAGGGCATCCAGGGATCGGCGCCGCGATACAGACGCAGATCGGTGGGGGCGAAGGTGGCGTCCGGGATGGCGTGATCCATGGGTAGGTCAAGTCCGCCTCTGAGCTTCAGCCCCTTGTTCCCGGAGACGTCCATGTCCGTCCTGGACCTCCTGATCACCTGCTTCACGATCAGGTTGATGTAGTCCTCGTGATCCCCGTCCGGCGGCGGCGTCACAACGATTTCCCCCTCGATCAACTCGGCCCGGAAGCCTTCCGGCGTGTCCAGGGCGAGGAACCCCTCCAACAGGACATCTGCCTGCGTCAGCGGCTCGTGTGCCATGGCAGTCATGTCACGCCCCTCCTTCGGTCGCTCGCCAGACTGGGGCATCGGTTGATCACCTGTCCGAGAGATCGGGAACCGTTCCCTCGATCGTGGCACAGGAACGAGGCCCCTGTCCGGAAGGCGGGCTCGTCGCGCTTGACTCTGTCGCAACGTCAACGTTTCTACTGGGGCCATGCGGATCGGAGAACTCGCCGACGCGGTCGGCGTCACCACGCGGACCGTGCGGCACTACCACCACCAGGGCCTGCTGCCCGAGCCGGAGCGGCTGGCCAACGGGTACCGGACGTACACCCTGCGGCACGTCGTCGTGCTGGCCCGGATCAGGCGGCTGACCGAGCTGGGGCTCGGGCTCACGGAGGTGCGGGACGTGCTCGCGGACGAGGCCGGGAAGGACCTGACCGAGGTGCTGGAGGAACTGGACGCGGATCTCGCGCGGCAGGAGGCGGCGATCCGGGACCGCCGGGCGCGGTTGCGGGCGCTGCTGGAGACCGAGGGCGGGCTGCCCGCCGAAGGGCCGGTGTCGCCGGAGCTGGCTGGGCTGTTCGCCGGGATGGGGGACGTGTCCGGCTCGCCGATGGCCCTCCGGGACCGGGAGATGCTGGCCTTGATCGAAAGCACCGCGGCCCCGGAGGACCGGGAGGGACTGCTGGCCGCGCTGCGCGGCGCGTTCGACTCGCCGGAGGCGGTGGCGCGCGCCCACCAGGCGTACGCGCTGCTCGACGAACTGGCCGACGCCGGGACCGACGATCCCCGGGTGGCCGGGGCGGCGCGGGCGCTCGCCGACTGCATCCCCGCCCAGCTGCTGCCCGCGGAGGGCGTCGACCTCGACTCCGGTCACGGCATCCTGCGCGCCATGTACGCCGACTTCGCGCCGGGACAGGCCGAGGCGATCCGGCGGGCCATGGAGATCGTCTCCAGGGAGCGGCGGTCATGACGGGCTCGTCGTTCGTCACGGTCCCCTTCCTCCTCGTCCGTCACGAGCTGCGGCTGCTGGCCGGTCTGTGGCTGTGGGCGGCCCGGCGGACCCACGGGGCGGTGGCCGGCGGGTCCGTCTTCGGGTACGCGCGGGGGCAGGGCGCGATGACGGCCGGGTTCGCGTTCGTGTGTGTCGTCGAGTCCGTGATGATGTCCGTGCTGCTGCGGGACTGGCCCACGGTGCACCACGTGGTGCTGGTCCTGGACGTGTACACGGTCGTGATCGTGATCGGGCTGCACGCCGCGTCCGTGGTCCGCCCGCACGTCCTGGACCCGGCCGCCGGGACGCTGCGCATCCGCCGCGCCGTCCACGTCGACGTACGGATACCGCTGGAGCGGATCGCCTCCGTCCGGCGTGAGCTGCGCGCGACGCACGAGCGGGCCGACGGCGAGCTGGATCTCGCCATGGGGTCCCAGACCTCCGTCACCGTCGAACTCGCCGAGCCCGTCACCCACGTCTCCTTCTTCGGGCGGCGGCGCGAGGTCCGGGTGGTGCGCTGCCACGCCGACGATCCCGGGGCGCTGGTACGGGCCGTCGAGCAGGCACGGGAGGGGCACGCCGTACCCTGATCGGGGGCCCCAGCTCGATGCGAAGGAGTACGTGTGCTTGTCCTGCTGCCGCCGTCCGAGGGGAAGGCCGCGTCCGGCCGGGGTGCCCCGCTGAAGACCGGGTCGCTGTCCCTGCCGGGACTCACCGCGGCCCGGGAGGCCGTCCTCGGCGAGCTGGTGGAGCTGTGCGCCGGCGACGCGGAGAAGGCGCGCGAGGTGCTCGGGCTGAGCGAGGGGCTGCGCGGCGAGGTCGCCAAGAACGTGGAGCTGCTGACGGCGGGTGCGCGTCCGGCCGGGGAGATCTACACCGGGGTGCTGTACGACGCGCTGGACCTGGCCTCGCTGGACGCCGCCGCCAAGCGTCGGGCGGCCAGGTCGCTGCTGGTGTTCTCGGGACTGTGGGGTGCCGTGCGGGTGACCGACCGGATTCCCTCCTACCGGTGCTCGATGGGCGTGAAGCTGCCCGGTCTCGGGGCGCTGGGCGCGCACTGGCGGACGCCGATGGCCGAGGTGCTGCCGGAGGCGGCCGGGAGCGGGCTGGTGCTCGACCTGCGTTCGGCGGCGTACGCGGCGGCGTGGAAGCCGAAGGGCGAGGTCGCCCCGCGGACGGCGACCGTGCGGGTGCTGCACGCACCGACCCGGAAGGTGGTCAGCCACTTCAACAAGGCGACCAAGGGCCGGATCGTACGGAGCCTGCTGGCGTCCGGGACGGCGCCCGAGGGCCCGGCGGAGCTGGTGGAGGCGCTGCGGGACCTGGGGTACGAGGTGGAGGCGGAGGCGCCCGCGAAGGGCGGGCGGCCGTGGTCGCTGGACGTACTCGTGCACGAGGTCCACTGAACCGTCGACCGTCACCGTTGCGCGCGTTGCACTGGTTGCAACGGTGATTGCAGAGAGTGCGGTTCGGCGGCACGATGAGGGCATGAGTTCTCCGCTGCCCTCCTCCCCCGCCGCCTCGGTGCTGGATCTCGCGCCCGTCGTGCCCGTCGTGGTCGTCGACGACCTCGCCGACGCCGTGCCGCTCGCCGGGGCGCTCGTCGCCGGTGGGCTGCCCGCGATCGAGGTGACGCTGCGGACGCCGGTCGCCCTCGACGCCATCCGGGCGATCGCCGCCGAGGTGCCGGGCGCGGTGGTCGGCGCGGGCACGCTCCTCACCGCGGAGCAGGTCACCGAGGTCGTGGCGGCCGGGGCGCGGTTCCTGGTCAGCCCGGGGTGGACGGACACGCTCCTCGATGCCATGCGGGGGTCCGGGGTGCCGTTCCTGCCGGGGGTGTCGACCACCTCGGAGGTGGTGGCGCTGCTGGAGCGCGGGGTGCGGGAGATGAAGTTCTTCCCGGCCGAGGCGGCGGGCGGCACCGCCTATCTCAAGGCGCTCGCCGCGCCGTTGCCGCAGGCGCGCTTCTGCCCGACCGGCGGCATCACCCCGGCCTCCGCGCCGCAGTACCTGGCGCTGCCCAACGTGGGCTGTGTCGGAGGCAGTTGGATGCTGCCCAAGGACGCGGTGGCCGGCCGGGACTGGGGGCGCGTGGAGGCGCTGGCCCGCGAGGCCGCCGCGCTCAGCGCAGGTGGGACGTCTCGTTGAACAGGCGGACGCTGGCGCCGCCGTCCGCGTAGTACGCCACCGCCGACAGCGACGCCGCCGACAGCTCCATCCGGAACAGCGACTCGGGCGGGGCGCCCAGGGCGAGGCGCACGAACGTCTTGATCGGCGTCACGTGGGAGACCAGCAGCACGGTGCGGCCCGCGTACGCCGCGACGAGCCTGTCTCGGGTGGCGGCGACCCGGGCTCCGGTGGCCGCGAAGCTCTCGCCGCCGCCGGTCGGTTCCGCGTCCGGGGAGGCCAGCCAGGCGTCCAGGTCGTCGGGGTAACGGTCGCGGACCTCGCCGAAGGTGAGGCCCTCCCACGCGCCGAAGTCCGTCTCCCGCAGGCCCTCCTCGACCGTCACCTCCAGGCCGAGGCGTGCGGCGACGATGCCGGCGGTCTCGCGGGTGCGGGCCAGGGGCGAGGCGACGACCGCCTCGATCGTGCCCCGCCGGGCGAGGCTCGCGGCGACCCTCTCGGCCTGCTCCCGGCCCACGGCCGACAGGGCCGGATCGCTGCCGCCGCTCCCGGAGAACCGCTTCTGCGGGGTGAGGGGCGTCTCCCCGTGCCGCAGGAGGACGAAGGTGGCGGGGGCACCCATGTCGGGGGGTCCCCAGCCGGGCGAGGCCACGGTCTTCGCGGCGCGTACGTCGGCGTCGGCCGAGGACTCGGCGGCGCGGGGCACCGCGCTCGCGCCCTCGCCCCGGGCCGCCTGCGCGACCCGCTCGCCCGCGGCCGCACCGCTCCCCGCGCCGGCGGCCTCCCCACGGCCACCGTCTCCGGTACCGGCAGGCGCGACGGTCGACCCGCCTTCACGGCGGGCCCCGGCCGCACGACCGGTGCCGACGGCCCGCCCCGGCACCACTGACTCGGACCCGGCCCGGGCCGCCTGGGCGAGACGCTCAGCCGCGGCCGGAGGCTCATCGTCGGCGGCGGCCCGCGTACCGGCGCCGGGACCGGCCGTGCGGCCGTACGCGGCGGCCGAGTCCAGTTCCGCCGTCGAGTCGGACGGCGACCAGCGTTCGCCGCGCGCGCCCGCGTCCATCGCCTCGTTGGCCAGGCGGTCGGCGTGCTTGTTGTTCGCGCGGGGGATCCACTCGTAGGTCACGCGGCCGGGCGGGAAGACGCGGGCCGCCTCCGCCGCCAGCGGCTTCATGTCGGGGTGCTTGATCTTCCAGCGCCCCGACATCTGCTCGACAACGAGCTTGGAGTCCATGCGGACGTGCACCGTGGCGTCCGGGTCCAGCGCCGCGGCCGCGCGCAGGCCTGCCAGCAGGCCCCGGTACTCGGCCACGTTGTTCGTGACGACGCCGAGGTACTCGGCGGCCTCCACCAGGGCCTCCCCCGTCGCCGGGTCGAGGACCACCGCGCCGTAGCCCGCGGGCCCCGGGTTGCCCCGCGACCCGCCGTCGGCCTCGACGACGAACTCCCGCGCGGGACGCGCCGCCTGGTCGGCCACCGGACCGCCGCCTACAGCCCGGAGTCGGCCGTACGCACCAGGATGCGGCGGCAGTTCTCGCAGCGTACGACGGTGTCGGGCGCCGAGGAGCGGATCTCGCTCAGCTCCGTGATGGCCAGCTCCTGACGGCATCCCTGGCAGCTGCGCTGGTACAGCTTGGCCGCGCCGACGCCGCCCTGCTGCTCGCGCAGCTTGTCGTAGAGCTTCAGCAGATCGTCCGGGACGGAGCCCGCGATGACCTCGCGCTCCTTGGTCACCGAGGCCATCTCGCCGTCCAGCTCCTCGACGGCCGCGTCCCGGCGGACGGTGGCGTCGTCGATCTTGCCCTGGACCGCGCCGACCCGCTCGGTCAGCTCGGCGACCCGCTCCTGCGCGGACTCGCGGCGCTCCATCACCTCCAGGACGACGTCCTCGAGGTCGCCCTGGCGCTTGGCGAGGGAGGCGATCTCGCGCTGGAGGTTCTCCAGGTCCTTCGGGGAGGTGACGGCGCCGGAGTCCAGGCGCTGCTGGTCGCGGCCGGCGCGCTGGCGCACCTGGTCCACGTCCTGCTCGGCCTTGGTCTGCTCGCGGGCGCAGTCGCTCTCCTCGGTCTGCGCGGCCACGAGCAGGTCGCGCAGCTGGGTGTGGTCCTTGGTCAGCGACTCGATCTCGGCGTGCTCGGGCAGGGACCGGCGCTTGTGCGCGAGCTGCTGGAGCCGCGTGTCGAGGCCCTGGACGTCGAGGAGTCGGATCTGGTCGGCGGGCGCGGCTTTCAGTTGGGGGCTCCCATTGCGCTAGAGGTCGGGGCGGACGCCACATGGGCGGTCCAGGGGTCGGTGACCGTCTTCGAGACGTGGACCCTGAGGTCCCAGCCGTTGCGGTCGGAGATCTCGTCGAGCTGGGCCGCGCCCAGCTCGCACCAGGGCCACTCGGTGGCCCAGTGCGCCGCGTCGAGCAGCGCGAGGGGACGACGGGCCGCGCGGTCCGCGGAGAACTCGGAAGCGGGGTGGTGGCGCAGGTCCGCGGTGAGGAAGGCGTCGACGCCGGCCGCCCGCACGTGGTCGAAGAGGCTGTCGCCGGAGCCGCCGCTGACGGCGACGGTGCGCACGGTCGCCTCCGGGTCGCCGGCGACGCGGATGCCCTGCGCCGTGGCGGGCAGCCGCTCGGCGGCGCGGGCGGCCAGCTCGCGGACCGTCAGGGGGTGCGTCAGCTCGCACACCCGGCCCAGGCCCCGGCGCCCCTCGGGGTCGCTCGGGTCCGGCACCAGGGGCCGTACGACGTTCAGGTCGAGGGCGCCGGCCAGCGCGTCGGAGACGCCCGGGTCGGCGGTGTCGGCGTTGGTGTGGGCGACGTGCAGGGCGATGTCGTTCTTGATGAGCGTGTGCACCACGCGGCCCTTGAAGGTGGACGCCGCGACCGTCGTCGTCCCGCGCAGATACAGCGGGTGGTGGGTGACGAGCAGGTCGGCGCCGAGCTGCACCGCCTCGTCGACGGTCTCCTGGACGGGGTCCACGGCGAACAGAACCCGGGAGACCTCCTGGTCGGGCTCGCCCACGACGGTGCCGACCGCGTCCCAGGACTCGGCCCGCTCGGCGGGCCACAGGTTGTCCAGGGCGGCGATGACTTCTGACAGACGGGGCACGCGTGCAAGGCTACCTGGAGGTTCTGCGCCGTTGTACCCGCGGACGCCCTCCCCGACCACCCTCCCCGCCCGCTGCCGCGAACGCCGCCGCGACGGGCCGGTCCGGCGCAGCACACACCGTGCCCTTCCCTCAGGCGAATCGTTCCTGTGACACACGTATGTGTGATGGAGGCCGCTCCGGTCCCCCGCCCGTTCGTGCGAAAACTAGCTTCGTCGCCGGAGGTGACCGAACGATGACGGCCTGTGCGATCGAGTCCTCGGCGGACCCCGGCAACGGTGGGGCCCCGCGGGCGGGCTGCAGCATCACGGCGGCGGGTGCCTACGCCGCGCGTCTCGCCCGGAGCGGGCAGGACGGCGACTCCTGGTACCCGGAGCGCTGGACCCTGGACGGCCCCGAGCCGTACGCGGTGCCGCTGCCGGGCAACCAGCCCGAGGAGGCGGGCACCGAGGTGCAGCCGATGGGCGACGGGCGGGTCCTGGTCCACCGCGTCGCCGCCGGCCGGCACGTCTTCGCGCTGCTGTACCCAACCGGGCCCGGCACCGGCGAGCTGCCGCTCGGCGCGGTCGAGTGCCCGCCGGACACCACCGGACTGCGGTTGCTGCCGCCGGCCCCGGGCGGCGAGCGGGCGTACGCCCTCGCGGCCGGCCCGCGTTCCACGGTGCTGTGGCAGGTCGTGGGCGGCGCCTTCGGCCCGGAGCGGGTGGTGGAGATCCCCGGCCGCTGCTCGGGCGGGGTCTGGCTGGACCGCACGGGCCGGATGCTGGCGGTGGACCGGGAGACCGGCGGGCGCACCAAGGCGGTCGTGGTGGACCTGGAACGGGGCGGCGAGGTCTCGCCGCTGCTCCAGATCGCCGCGGACAGCGACGACCGGCTCCTGCTGGCCGACCCCGACAGCGGGCTGGTGCTGATCGGCTCGGACGCCCCCTCGCCGGGGCGGGAGCGGCTCGGCTGGGGCGTACTCGGCAGCACGCTGCCGGTGCGCTTCCCGGAGTGCCTGCGCATGCCGGACTGCGTCGTGACGCCGTTCGCGATCCAGCCGGGGCAGGTGCTGACCCCGGAACGCTGCGCGGTGGCCCTGCGGGTGGACGGCGCGTTCGGCAGCTGGGTCGGGGTGTGGCGGCCCGCCGAACGGCAGGTGCGGCATCTCCCCGCGCCCGAGGGCTGGTTGACGGGCGCCGGGCTGTGGACCCCGGAGGGGGAGCTGCGACTGCCCTGCTCCACACCGCAGTCGCCGTGCGGCGTGGCCCGGCTGGCCGTACCCGACGCGGGCGGCGGGCGGACGGAGGGGGCGAACGACGCGGGAGCCACGGGGGACCCCGTGGACGCGGTGAATTCGGTGGATCCAGCGGATTCGGCACACACGGGGGAATCGGCTGACACGGGAGAATCGGCTCCGGACGCGTCCGACGGCCCCGGCGCGACGGAGTCGTCGACGCGCGCTTCCACACCCGCCCGTCCCTGCCCCGTACCGCTGCAACAGGCCCCGTTGGCACGGCTTGTAACGAAGTAGTGCCGGTTGGCGTGGCCGCCTGGATTCGGCCCGAGGTGTGCCGGTTAGACTCGCCCGGTTGTAGGAAAGATCATGTTGACGGGGTGAATTCCTTCCGATGAACGACGCCAGCACGACCCAGCCGATGCAGGCCGCCGGTGCCGACGTTTCCGAGACCGACACCGGCCACGGCAAGCACCGTGGACCGTTCTCCAGCCAGGAGGGCGTGGCGACTTCACAGGGCCGCCACCGCAAGCCGGCCGAGGAGTCCGAGACGGCCGCCTGACGGCCCGCGCAGGACAAGCACGGGCACAGCCACAGCCAAAGCCACAGGCACAGGCACAGGCACAGGCACAGGCACACACGAAAGCAAGCGGCTCCGGCCCCGTTCGTCGCATCCGGCGGACGGGGCCGTTGTCGTCGTCAGGTTGCCGTCATCCGTACCGGACGACGGTGTCGGCGAGGACGGGCGCGTCGTCGCGCTCCACGGCGCTCACCGCCATCCGCGCCTCCCCCGTCCCGGCACCGCCGGTCCCGGCGGTCCGCCACATCCGCACCCGCAGCGTCTCCCCCGGGTACACCACCCCGGCGAACCGCGTGCGGTAGTCGCGCACCCGGGTCACGTCGCCGTCCAGCAGCGTGTCGACGACCGCCTTGAGCGCGGCGCCGTAGGTGCACAGGCCGTGCAGCACGGGCCGTTCGAAGCCGGCCCGCGCCGCGAACTCCGGGTCGGCGTGCAGGGGGTTCCAGTCGCCGGAGAGGCGGTACAGCAGCGCCTGGTCCTCGCGCACGGCCCGTTCGACGACCTCGTCGGGCGGGTCGGCGGGCGGTGGCGAGGGGCGTCCGGACGGGCCCCGGTCACCGCCCCAGCCGCCCTCCCCGCGTACGAAGACCTCGGCCTCGTCGGTCCACAGCGGCCCGTCCGCGTCGGTGACCTCGGTGCGCAGTACGAGGACGGCCGCCGTGCCCTTGTCGTGCACGGCGACGACGCGCGAGGCCGCGCTCGCCCGGCCCCGCACCGGAACGGGCCGGTGCAGGCGCAGACGCTGCCCGCCGTGCAGAACGCGGGCGAGGTCGACGTGGACGCCGGGTGCGGACAGGGTGCCGATCACCCCTGGGGCGCCGCCGCCGGCCACCGTCGCGAAGCTCGGCAGGACGTGCAGCCGGGTCTCCAGGGTGTAGCGCAGCTCGCGCGGGTCGGTGGCGGGCCGTCCGGCGCCGACGCCGAGGTGGTAGAGCTGGACGTCCTTGTGGTCCCAGGCGATCTCCCGGACCCTGGGCGCGGCGGCGAGCGCCCCGGCTGCGTCGATGGGCATGGCCCTCCTGCTCCTCCCGGACACGACGCCCCGGGCACGGCGACCCGGGCACGGCGACCCGGGCACGGCGACGATCACGGACAGCCCCGACCGTACGGGACACCCGCCACCCATGACATTTGTCATCGCCAACTCCGGACAACCGCATCTGCCGCCCGTCCCGGCCGACTCCGTAGCGTCACCGGTATGAGACCGACTGAGGGCACCACCCCCGCCGTAGCCTTCGAAGGAGCGGCCAAGGCCTACGGCGACGTCCGCGCCGTCGACGGCGTGGACCTGCGCATCGAGTGCGGCGAGACGGTCGCGCTGCTCGGCCGCAACGGCGCGGGCAAGTCGACGACGATCGCGCTGCTGCTCGGCCTGTGCCCGCCCGACGCGGGCACCGTGGAGCTGTTCGGCGGGACCGCGGAGCGTGCCGTGCGCGCCGGCCGGGTGGGCGCGATGCTCCAGGAGGCGCGGGCGGTGCCCCGGGTCACCGTGGGCGAGCTGGTCGCCTTCGTGGCCGGCCGCTATCCGGCACCGATGCCGGTCGGGCAGGCCCTGGAGCTGGCCGGGATCGCGCAGTTGGCCGGGCGGCGCGTGGACCGGCTGTCCGGCGGGCAGACCCAGCGCGTGCGGTTCGCGCTCGCCCTGGCCGGCCGCCCCGACCTGCTGGTCCTGGACGAACCGACGGCGGCCCTGGACGTGGAGGCCCGGCACGCCTTCTGGCAGTCGATGCGGGCGTACGCCCGGCGCGGCAGCACGGTCCTGTTCTCCACCCACTACCTGGAGGAGGCCGAGGCGCACGCCGACCGGATCCTGGTCGTCGACCGGGGGCGGATCGTCGCGGACGGCACCGGTGACGAGCTGCGCCGGGCGGCGGGCGGCAGCCGCGTCTCCTTCGACCTGGCCGGCCGGGCCACCGGGGACCTGACGCTGCTGCCCGGGGTCCGCTCGCTGGAGGTGCGCGGGGACCGCGCGCTGCTGCGCACCGAGGATTCCGACGCGACCGTGATCGCCCTCGCGCGGCTCGGCGCGATACGCGGCCTGGAGGTCGCCCCCGCGTCCCTGGACGACGCGTTCCTGGCCCTGACGACGGCGGCACCGGTGCCGGAGAAGGAGAGCGTGCGATGAGGGACTACCTGATCCTGGAAACGCGCCGCACACTGCGCGACCCCGGCTTCGTCGTCGGCGGTGTCGCCATGCCGGTGCTGATGTACCTGCTGTTCACCAACCTCGGGGGCGACGCGGGCGAGTGGAAGACGGGCGCGATGGTCGGCATGGCCGCGTACGGCGCGGTCGGCTCCGCCCTCAACACCGGCGGCGGGGTCGCCGAGGACCGTGCCATCGGCTGGCTGCGGCAGTTGCGGGTGACTCCGATGCGCCCGCACCAGGTGGTCGTGGGCCGTGCCCTGACCGCCTCGGTCACCGTGCTGCCCGCGATCACGGCCGTGCTCGCCGCGGGCGGTCTGCTCAACGGCGTGCGGCTGGCCGCCTGGCAGTGGGCGGCGCTGGCGCTGCTGCTGTGGCTCGGGTCCGTGCCGTTCACGCTGCTGGGGCTGGGCAACGGCTACCGGCTGACCGGGCAGACCACGGGTGTGGCGAACATGGTGGCCAACCTGGGTCTCGCGGTGCTCGGCGGGCTGTGGTTCCCGCTGGTGCTGTTCCCTCAGTGGCTGCGCACGGTGTCGGCGTACACCCCGACCAACCGCTTCGCGCAGCTGGGCACCTCGGTCGCCACGGGGCACGCGCCTCCCGCGGGTGCCATTCTCGTTCTGACGGGGTGGCTGCTGGCCTTCGGCGCGTACGCCGTCCTGTCCTACCGCCGTGTCGCGGCGAACGACTGAGCGCCCCGGGCGCCGGAGTGGAAGGGAGCCGACACCCATGACCGGGACCCGAGGGCGGCTGCGCAGCATGTCGTGCCGTCTGGACGCGTGGCAGCTGGCCCGGCAGTCCGATCCGGCCGATCCGGCCGGCGCGGGCGGCGAGAGGTCGGAGCGGATGGGGCCGCCGCCCACCGGTTTCACGCTGCTGCCGTGGCTGCTGATGGGTCTGGGCAGCCTGGCGAACATCTTCCAGGGGAACAGCTCCAACCCCTGGGTCGGCGGCCTCGGCCTGTTCGTCTTCAACTCGCTCTACATCTACGTCGCCTTCCGCTCCTTCGACAAGGAGCTGCGCGAGTCGCCGTCCACGCGGCTGGCGCTGGCCGCCATGGCGCTGGTGACCTGTGGTCTGGCACTGGCGTACGGGGGCAGTTGGCTGCTGTTCTTCCCGCTGCTCGGCCTGGCCGCGGGGGCGGCGCTGCGCGGCCGGTGGCTGGGCCGCTGGGGCTGGTCGCTGGCGGTGGTGGCGGGTGCGGTGGCGGGCGTCAAGGACGGCTGGAACGGCCTGAACATCGCCTACGGGACCTTCCTGTCGACGATGGTGACGGCCGCGATCCTGAGCCTGTCCGACGCCGTACGTCAGTTGCGGGCCGCCCGGGAGGAACTGGCCACGCGGGCGGTGGCGGAGGAGCGGCTGCGGTTCTCGCGGGACCTGCACGACCTGCTGGGACACACGCTGTCCGTGATCGTGGTCAAGTCGGAGGCCGCCCGCCGGCTGGCGCCCCGCGACCTGGACGCGGCGCTGACCCAGATCACGGACATCGAGTCGGTCGGCCGCCAGGCGCTGACCGAGGTCCGCGAGGCGGTCACCGGCTACCGGGAGGGCAGCCTCGGCACCGAGCTGGACCGGGCGCGTTCCGCGCTGAGCGCGGCGGACGTGGACCCGGTGGTGCGCCGCTCAGGACCGCCGCTGCCCCCGCAGGCGGAGGCGCTGCTGGGGTGGGTGGTGCGGGAGGCGGTCACCAACGTCGTACGGCACAGCGGGGCGAGCCGGTGCGAGATCGCGGTCGCGGGCAGTGCGGACCGGGTCCGGCTGACGGTCACGGACAACGGCACGGGCGCCGCCCTCTCCACCCAGGGGCCGGGCACCGGTCTGACCGGGCTCAGGGAGCGCCTCGCCACGGCGGGCGGGTCGCTGACGGCGGGGGTGGAACCCCGGGGCGGGTTCTCGGTGACGGCGGAGCTGCCGGTTCCGGCGGAGGGGAAGCCGGTGGGCGCACCGGCGTAGCGCCCGCGCCGGGCGAGGCCCCGGGCTTCCGGTGCGTCTGCCCTCCAGTACCTGCCCTGGAGCACCTGCCCTTGAGCACCTGCCCTTGAGCGTCTGCCCTCTACTCTTGCCCCGTGACCGACGAGACGCCCCCCGCCCACCCCGTTCGCGTCCTCCTCGCCGAGGACCAGGGCATGATGCGGGGCGCGCTCGCGCTGCTGCTCGGGATGGAGGACGACATCGAGGTGGTCGCGCAGGTGTCGGCCGGGGACGAGATCGTCGCCGCCGCGCTCACGCACCGCCCCGACATCGCCCTCCTCGACATCGAACTGCCGGGCCTGAGCGGACTGGACGCCGCCGCCGAGCTGCGGGAGCGGGCGCCCGGCTGCCGGGTGCTGATCCTGACCACGTTCGGCCGCCCCGGGTACCTCCGGCGGGCCATGGAGGCGGGCGCCGCCGGTTTCCTGGTCAAGGACGGCCCGGTGGAGGAGCTGGCCGGGGCGATCCGCCGGGTGCTGGACGGCGAGACCGTCGTCGACCCGGCGCTCGCCGCCGCCGCGCTCAGCGCGGGTCCCAGCCCGCTCACCGCGCGGGAGTGCGACGTCCTGCGGGCCTCGGCGGACGGTGCGACGGTCGCCGACATCGCCGGCGCGCTGCATCTGTCCGAGTCCACGGTGCGCAACTACCTCTCTGCGGCCATCGGCAAGACCGCCACCCGCAACCGCACGGAGGCGCTCCGCGCGGCGCGGGGACAGGGGTGGCTCTGACTGGGCCCCGGGCCAGTTCGTCGGCCGCGGCCGGGGCGGTTCGTCGGCCGCGGGCCCGTGGGGGTTGCTCGCGCAGTTCCCCGCGCCCCTTTGGGGCGCTGCACCGACCCGGCGACAGAAGGTGCCCCCTTGGGGCGCTCAGTCTGTGCTGTGGGCCTTCAGCTCGGGCTTCGGGCGGCCTGCCGGGAGCCAGGTCCACATCAGGAGGGCCGCGGCGACCAGGACCACCGCTGCCGTGCGGAAGACCAGCGCGTAGCCGTCCGTCAGGGCCGCCGGGCCCGCGTCCTCGCCCCCGGACCGGGTGGCCGCGATCGTCGACATCGCCGCGAGTCCCAGCGAACCGCCCATCGTCCGGGAGGTGTTGATCAGCCCGGAGACCAGTCCGGCGTCCCCGGGCGCCGCGCCGGAGATGGCCAGCGAGGCCAGCGGGGTCGCCGCGATGCCCGCGCCCAGCATCATCAGTACGCCGGGGATCATGATCGCGGTCACATAGCCGCCGTCCGCGGTCATCGTCGACTGCCAGCCGAAGCCGACCGCCGCGACGAGCGTGCCGAGCACCGCCACGTTGCGCGCGCCCAGCACCGGCAGGAACCGCGGGGCGGCCTTCGAGCCGAGGATCACCGCCAGGGAGCTGGGCACGAGGGCCAGGCCCGCCTCCAGCGGGGAGTAGCCGAGCACGTTCTGCGCGTACAGGGTCATGAAGAACCACATGGAGAACATCGACGAGCCGGACACCAGCATCGCCACGTTCGCCGACGCCACCGACCGCAGCCGCAGCAGCCCGAGCGGCATCAGCGGCGCCGCCGTCCGTGCCTCGACGAGGAGGAAGAGCCCGAGCAGCGCGAGTCCGGCCAGCAGCGGCACCAGCGCCGCCGGGGCCGCCCACCCCTCGGACTCGGTCTGCGAGATGCCGTAGGCCAGCGTGGCGAGACCGGCGGTCACCAGCAGCGCGCCCGGCAGGTCGAGCCGGCGCCGCGGGCCGCCCCTGCTCTCGGCCAGCCACCGCGCGGCACCCGCCAGCACGACCGCGCCCACCGGCACGTTGATCAGCAGCACCCAGCGCCAGGACAGCCCGTCCACCAGGGCGCCGCCCACCAGACCGCCCGCGGCGCCGCCGCCCGCGCCCACGGCGGTCCAGGTCGCGATCGCACGGGCCCGCGCCGCGCCCTCCGGCACCGCGGCGGTCAGGATCGTCAGCGTCGAGGGGGCGAGTACGGCCGCGCCCAGCCCTTGCAGGGCGCGCGCGACGAGCAGCTGCCAGCCCTCCTGCGCGAGGCCGCCGCCCAGTGAGGCCAGCGTGAAGAGCCCGAGCCCGACCAGGAACATCCGCTTGCGCCCGTAGAGGTCGCCGGCCCGCCCGCCGAGCAGCATGAACCCGGCGAAGGCGATGGCGTAGGCGTTGACCACCCACTGGAGCCCCTGCGCGCTCAGGCCGAGGTCGGCCCGCATCGAGGGCAGGGCGACGTTGACGACGGACACGTCGAGCACGACCAGGAACTGTCCGGCGCAGGCGAGCGCCACGACCAGCCAGGTGGGCGGGGTACGGCGCGGGGATATCCGCGTGGCGGCGGAGGCGGGGGAACCGGTGGCTTCGAGCATGGGTGTCATGGTCTCAACCGGCGCCTGCCCCTTGCATCGGTATTTCGGCCCCGGACGGGCCTAGGTCTCGCGACCTAGCCACCCCCAGCCACCCCCTCGGTCTCCCCTCCCCTTCCGTCTCCCTCCCCTGAACGCCAAGAGAAGGTCAAGAATTAGTTAGGGACTCGAAGCAACGGAATAGTTGCCCGGGCGCACGAGGTTCAGCTTGCACGTATCACGATCACGCACCGCACCCGCCATCTCCGGCCTGGAGGCCCCACCCCATGTCCCACACGACGACCGACGAGCCCGCGCGGCGAGCTACCCGGGCCACCGTCCCGGTGCTCGCGTTCGCGGGCATCGTCGTCGCGGTGATGCAGACCCTGCTGGTCCCCGTCATCAAGGACCTGCCCCGACTTCTGGACACCTCACCCAGCAACGCCAGCTGGGTCCTGACCTCCACGCTCCTGTCCGGAGCCGTGGCCACGCCGATCATGGGCCGGCTCGGCGACCTGTTCGGCAAGCGCCGCATGCTGATCGCCAGCCTGTCGGTGATGGTCGCCGGCGCGCTGCTCAGCGCGCTCACCGACGCCCTGGTCCCGATGATCGTCGGCCGTACGCTCCAGGGCGTCGCGATGGGCGCCATACCCCTCGGCATCGGCCTGATGCGCGACATGCTGCCCCGCGAGCGGCTCGGCTCGGCGATGGCCCTGATGAGTTCCTCGATCGGCGTCGGCGGCGGTCTGGCGCTGCCCGCCGCGGCCCTGGTCGCACAGAACACCGACTGGCACGCCCTGTACTACGGCGCCGCCGGCCTCGGCGTCGTCTCCATCGCCCTGACCCTGCTGGTCGTGCCGGAGTCCCCGCTGCGCGCCAAGGGCTCCTTCGACCTGCCGGGCGCGCTCGGCCTGACCGCCGGTCTGATCCTCTTCCTGCTGCCGCTCAGCAAGGGCAGCGACTGGGGCTGGTCGTCGCCCACCACGCTGGGCCTGTTCGCCGCCGCCGTCGTCGTACTGCTCCTGTGGGGCCTCATGGAGCTGCGCGTCGCGGCCCCGCTGGTCGACCTGCGCACCACGGCCCGCCGCGAGGTGCTGCTCACCAACCTCGCCTCGATCATGGTCGGCGTCTCCTTCTTCGTCATCTCCCTCGTCCTGCCGCAGCTCCTCCAGCTGCCCTCGGAGACCGGCTACGGCCTCGGTCAGTCGATGGTGGTCGCGGGCCTGTGCGTAGCGCCGCTGGGCCTGACGATGATGTTCACCGCGCCGGTCTACGCCCGCCTGTCCGCCCGCTACGGCCCCCGCACCACCCTCATCATCGGCCTGGTGATCATCGGCATCGGTTACGCCGGCGGTCTCGGCCTGATGAGCGCCGCCTGGCAGACCGTCGTCACCTCGGTGCTGATCGGCGCGGGCATCGGCCTCGCCTACTCCTCCCTGCCCGCCCTGATCATCAGCGCGGTCCCGGCCTCCGAGACGGGCGCCGCCAACGGCCTCAACACGCTGATGCGGTCCATCGGTACGTCCGTGTCGAGCGCCGTCATCGGCATGGTGCTGGCCAACACGGCGAACGACGTGGGCGGCGTCGCCGTCCCCACCCTGCACGGCTTCCGCGTCTCCTTCATGATCGCGGCGGGCGCGGTCGCCGTCGGCCTGGTCCTGGCCTTCTTCCTGCCCCGCAGCACCCCGGCGGCGGTCTCGCAGCTGCGCGCGAGCAGCGAGGAGGACGCGAACCTGGCCCGCGCCGAGCAGGCGCTCGCCGGGGCCGGGCAGCACCCGCACGGCTTCCGGGGCCGGGTGCTGGCCGCCGACGGCGCCCCCGTCGCCCGCGCCAAGGTCACCCTGATCGACCGGCACGGACGGCAGGCGGGCGCGACCCTCTCCGCGGGCGACGGCAGCTACGCCCTCGCCGTGCCCGCCCAGGGCCCGTACGTCCTGGCGGCCCGTGCCGCGGGCCACGCCCCGCTCGCCCACGCGGCCACCCACGGCGGTGACCGCCCGGTCGACCTGGACCTGTCCCTGCCGGGCGAGACGGTCCCCGCCTGACCCTCGCCCCGCCCGCCCGGCCCCCGTACCCCCTGTCGCACCACGCGGCGGGGGGTACGGCAGCATGGGGCGCCGGCACATCCCCGCAACGCCCTGCAACACCCCGCACGACCACCGAAAGGCCCCCATGACCGCGGCCCCCGCCTCCGCCCCCAGCCCCGCCCCCGAAGTCCTGGCCGCCTTCGAGGCCGCGAAGGGGTTCATGCCCGCGCACGAGGGCCGCGCGCTGTACGCCGCCGCCGTGGAGGCGGGCGGGCTCGGGCTGCCGCTGCTGGAGGTCGGCACGTACTGCGGGCGTTCCACCGTGCTGCTCGCCGACGCGGCCCGCCGGGCCGGGGTCGCCGCGCTCACCGTCGACCACCACCGGGGCAGCGAGGAGCAGCAGCCGGGCTGGGACTACCACGACCCGGAGACGGTCGACCCGGAGCTGGGCGTGATGGACACCCTGCCCACCTTCCGCCGCACCCTGCACCGGGCCGGTCTGGAGGAGCACGTGATCGCACTGGTCGGCCGCTCCCCCCAGATCGCCGCGGTCTGGAACTCGCCCCTCGGCCTCGTCTTCATCGACGGCGGCCACACCGACGAGCACGCGAACGCCGACTACGAGGGCTGGGCCCCGCACGTCGCCGACGGCGGCCTGCTGGCCATCCACGACGTCTTCCCCGACCCGGCCGACGAGTTCACCGGCCAGGCCCCCTACCGCGTCCACCTCAGGGCGCTGGCGTCCGGCGCGTTCACCGAGGTCTCCGCGACCGACTCGCTGCGCGTCCTGCGGCGAACCGGCGCGGGGATCTGAGGGCGCGGTTAGAGTCGCTGACGTGTCGTACACAGGCCCGGACTTCGAACCTCCCCAGCCCCGCCGCTCCCCGCTGCGCCGCCCGTTGACCGTGGCGGTCGCCGCGCTGGTGCCGGGGGCGCTGCTCGGGTGGGGGGTGTACGCGGCGGTCGACGGCCCCGGCGACGGGGACGGGGGCGGCTCCGACCGGGCGGGCGCCGTACGGACGTCGGCGGCGCCGTCGGCCTCCGGTGCTCCCGCGTCCGAGGGCGGCGCCGAGAAGCCCGCGGGTTCCTCGCCCGCCCCCACGTCGAAGGCCCCGTCCGCGTCCGCCTCCGGACTCCCCGCCTCCGGGCCTCTCGAGGGCAGGGTCGTCGTCATCGACCCCGGCCACAACGCCGCCAACTTCCAGCACGCGTCCGAGATCAACCGCAAGGTGAACGTCGGCACGCACTGGAAGGAGTGCGACACGACGGGCACGGCCACCAACGCGGGCTGGCCCGAGGCGAAGTTCACCCTCGACGTGGCCCACCGGCTGCGCACCCTCCTGGAGGAGCAGGGCGCGACCGTGAAGCTGACGCAGGACGGCGACCGTTCCTTCGGCCCCTGCGTGGACGAACGGGCCCGGATCGGCAACGAGGCGAAGGCCGACGCCGCGATCTCGATCCATGCCGACGGGTCGGGGGCGGGCAACCGCGGCTTCCACGTGATCATGCCGGGCCCGGTGCACGAGGGGGCCGCCGACACCCGCGCGATCGTGGCGCCCTCCGCCGAACTGGGCAAGCGCGTCGCGGGCAGTTTCGTGCGCGTCACGGGCACCGCGCCCTCGAACTACCTCGGCGACGGCACCGGTCTGGTCACGCGCACGGACCTGGGCGGTCTCAATCTGTCAACGGTTCCCAAGGTGTTCATCGAGTGCGGCAACATGCGCGACAGCAAGGACGCGGCCCTGCTGACCAGCGGCAGTTGGCGGCAGAAGGCGGCGCAGGGGATGTCTGAGGGAATCGTGAGTTTCCTGCGCGGGTAGTGACCGGCGTCCCGATCCCTGCGGACAGCCCCGAGGTCCGGACGATAGTGTCGTCCGTACGATGAGGGGCCACCCCCGCGCTTCACACCGGAACCTTTCGGCGCCGTCGTGACAGCGACGCCTCTACCGACGACGAGACGACCTACGAAGGACCTGAAGTGAATATCCGCTCGCTCACTCGAGGCGACGGCGTGGTGATCGGAGCAGCGGTGTTGCTGTTGATCGCGTCGTTCCTCGACATCTACTCGATCGACGGTGCGCCGGACAGCGCCGACATCCCCAGCCTGTGGGGCAGTGGCTCGGTCGTGCTCGGTGTCGTCCTGGCGGGCGTCATCGGCGCCGCGCTCGTCGTCGTGAACCGCGCCATGCCGCAGCCCAAGAAGGTGGCGGGTCTCGACCTCGGCCAGTTCGGCATCGCGTTCACGGTCTTCGCCGCGTGGTGCGCGCTCGGCAACATCTTCGACCCGGCGGGCGCCTTCGACAACGACGGGGGTGCGAGCGGCATCGGTGCCGGGACGGGCCTGATCCTCGCTCTCGTCGCCACGCTGGTCATGGCCGCCGCGGCCGTGGCCACGCCGCTGCTCCCGGCCCTCAAGGGCACCCTGATCCCGGCCGCCCGTCCGGCCGCGCCGCAGCCCTACGGCGGCCAGCCCCAGGGTGGTTACGGCTACCCGGGCGCCCAGCAGCAGCCGTACGGCGGTCAGCCGGGCCAGCCCGGACAGCCGGGTCAGCCCGGTCCGTCCTTCGGCGGCCAGCCGCAGCCGGGCCACCCGCAGCCCGGTCAGCCCCAGCCCGGCCAGCCGCAGGCCCCGCAGCAGGCGCAGGCGCAGCCGGCCGGGGACTTCTCCCCGTTCTGGTTCGCCGTGCCGGTGCCGCGTCCGCTGTTCGCGGAGGACGGCTCCCCGACGCCAATCGCCGAGCTGGCGCCGGGTACCTGGTACCTGGCCGTCGAGCAGCGCGGCGCCAACCTGGTCGCGCAGACCCAGGACGGGCGCCGCGGCGTCCTCCAGGACACCTCGGGCATCCAGCGCGGCTGACCGGCCCCGCTCCTCCGATCACCTCAACGGCCCCTCGCCCACCGGTACTTCCGGGCGAGGGGCCGTAGGTTTCGAACGCGCTTTGCGGGCCAGACGGAAGGCATGTCCCCTCGAACGCGCAGTGGCTCCCACTCCGCCGGAACGGCCGTCGCGGTGATCGCGGACATCATGGCCTTCATCCTCGGACTGTGGATCCTGATGTATCTGTTGGACGCCAACCGGGCCAACGACCTGGTGCGGTTCGTCCATGACGCGGCCGACTGGCTGGCCGGCTGGTCGCACGACCTCTTCACCTTCGACGAGGCCTGGGCCCGCGTGGTCGCCGGGTACGGACTGGCCGCGGTCGTCTACCTCTTCGTCGGCCACGCCGTCGCCAACCGTCTCCACCGGGGCTGACGCCGGCCGGCCCTCAGACGCAGCAGTCGGGGTCCAGGCCCCGCGGCAGCCGGTCGCCCGCGAAGACCTGGCAGGTGGCCTCGTGGCCGCCGAGCGCGGCGACGGCCAGGAGCAGGGAACCGGCCGTCCAGGTGGTCAGTTCGCGGGGCCAGACCGCCTCGTCCTCGAAGACGTAGCCCGTCCAGTACAGGCCGCTGTCCGGGTCCCGCAGGTGCTGGATGGACTGGAGGATCTCCAGGGCGTGGTCGGACTCGCCCACCGCCCACAGGGCGAGCGCGAGTTCGGCCGACTCGCCGCCCGTCACCCACGGGTTGGGTACGACGCAGCGCACGCCGAGGCCCGGGACCACGAAACGGTCCCAGCTCTCCTTGATGCGGGACCTGGCCTCCGTGCCGGTCAGCGCGCCGCCGAGGACCGGGTAGTACCAGTCCATCGAGTAGCGGCCCTTGTCCAGGAAGCGCTCCGGGTGGCGGCGGATGGCGTGCCGCAGCGCGCCCGCCGCCAACTCCCAGTCGGGCTGCGGCTCTTCGCGCTGCTCGGCGATGGCGAGCGCGCAGCGCAGGGCGTGGTGGACGGAGGAACTGCCGGTCAGCAGCGCGTCGGTGGTGTCGGTGCCGTCGTCGCCCCGGCGCCAGCCGATCTGCCCGCCGGGCTGCTGGAGGCGCAGCACGAACTCGACCGCCGCGTGGACGACGGGCCACATCCTGTCCAGGAACAGGTCGTCGCCGGTGGCGAGGTAGTGGTGCCAGACGCCGACCGCGACGTAGGCGACGAAGTTGGTCTCCCGGCCGCGGTCGGTGACGTCGGCGAAGTCCCCGTCGGCGTAGGCGGCGTACCAGGAGCCGTCCTGGTTCTGGTGCCGGGCCAGCCACGCGTAGGCCCGCTCGGCGGCCTCGTGCTCGTCGGCCGTGTCCAGGGCCATCGCCGCCTCGACGTGGTCCCACGGGTCGAGGTGGTGCCCGCGGAACCACGGGATCGCGCCGTCCTCGCGCTGGACGGCGAGGATGCCCCGGACGGTCGCGGCGGCCTCGTCGGCGGTGAGGACGCCGGGCAGGACGAGGTGTTCGGTGCGCGGAGTGCGGGGTGTGCCGGGGGTGCGGGGCGCGGTCACGCGGCGTCCACCGTCGGCAGGTGCGGCTTGGTCGCGTAGGCGACGAAGCTCTTGCCGATCAGCGGGTTCAGCGCCTGCTCGGCGACCCGCGTCGCCAGCGGCTTCTTCATGATGTCCCACACCAGCAGCTTGTGGTACGCCCGCACCGGCAGCGCCTTGTCGTTGTCGACGCCGAACGCGCACTTCAGCCACCAGTACGGCGAGTGCAGCGCGTGTGCGTGGTGGGTGCCGTACGGCTTGAGTCCGGCCTCGCGGATGCGAGCGAGGAGCTGGTCGGCCCGGTAGATGCGGATGTGGCCGCCCTCGACCTCGTGGTACGCGTCGGACAGGGTCCAGCAGACCTTCTCGGGGCCGTAGCGCGGCACGGTGATCGCGATGCGTCCGCCGGGCTTGAGGACGCGGACCATCTCGGCGAGGACGCCCTTGTCGTCGGGGATGTGCTCCATCACCTCGGAGATGATGACGACGTCGAAGGACTCGTCGGGGAAGGGCAGGGCGAGCGCGTCGCCCTCCATGGCGGTCGCGGTGGCACCGGCCGGGGCCTCACCGGCCTCCTCCATCGCCGCGAACCACTTGGCGACCTCGCGGATCTCCTCCGCGTTCTGGTCCAGCGCGACGACCCGTGCCCCGCGCCGATAGCACTCGAACGCGTGCCGGCCGGCGCCGCAGCCGAGGTCCAGGACGCGATCGCCGGGGGCGAGCGGGAACCGGGAGAAGTCGACGGTCAGCACGTGGCCCTGCTTTCGGGATAGACGCCGGTGTCACTGGTGGTCGGGGTCGCGGTCGGGGCTGGGGCCGAGGTCGGCTTCCGGCCCGCGGGCCCGGCCCCCGGGGCACTCGCGGCGCTCGGGGCGCCCGTGCCCGTGCTCGTGCCGGAGGGACGGTGGCCGATGGCCTCGCGGTAGCGGGCGACGGTGCCCTCGGCGGCGCGGGCCCAGGTGAAGTGGCGCAGCACGCGCTCGCGTCCGGCGGCGCCGAGCCTGGCCCGCAGTTCGCGGTCGCCGAGCAGCCGGTTCAGCCCGGCGGCCAGCGCGTCCGCGTCGCCCGGCGGCACCGCGAGGCAGGTCTCCCCGTCGGGTCCGGCGACCTCGGGGACGGCCCCGCCGGTGGTGGCCAGCAGCGCCGTGCCGGTCGCCATGGCCTCGGCGGCGGGCAGCGAGAACCCCTCGTACAGCGAGGGCACGCAGGCGACCTCGGCGGACCGCACGAGGTCGACCAGTTCGGCGTCCGAGATGCCCTTGACGAACTCGACGGCGCCTTCGAGGCCGTACCGCTGGATCGCCTGGGCGACGGGCCCCTCGGCGGGCCGCTTGCCGACGACGACGAGGTGGGCCCGCGGATGCTCCGTGCGCGCCTTGGCCAGCGCCTCGACGAGGAAGACGAGGCCCTTGAGCGGTACGTCCGCGCTGGAGGTCGTCACGATCCGGCCCGGCACCCGCGGCACCGACGGGTCGGGCGAGAACAGGTCGGTGTCGGCGCCGATGTGGACGACGTGGATGCGGTCGTCCCGTACGCCGAGGTGGTCGACGATCTCCTGGCGGGAGGTGCCGGAGACGGTGAGCACGGAGGGCAGGCGGCGGGCGACGCGCTTCTGCATCCGGGTGAAGGCGTACCAGCGGCGGACCGAGTAGCGGCGCTTGCGACCGTCGGCGGCGTCGAGTTCGAGCTGCCGGTCGACGGTGATGGGGTGGTGGATGGTGGTGACCAGGGGCGCGCCCACGTCGCCCAGCAGGCCGTAGCCGAGGGTCTGGTTGTCGTGGACGACGTCGAAGTCGCCGCGGCGGGCCCGCAGATGGCGGCGGGCGCGCAGCGAGAAGGTGAGGGGCTCGGGGAAGCCGCCGGTCCACATCGTGCCGACCTCGAGCGCGTCGATCCAGTCCCGGTACTCGCCCCGCCTCGGGGTGCGGAAGGGGTCGGGCTGGCGGTAGAGGTCGAGGCTGGGCAGCTCGGTGAGCGAGAGCCGGTCGCCGACGAGGGGTCCGTCGTCCAGGACGGGGTAGGGCTGGGCGCCGATGACCTCGACGCGGTGGCCGAGGCGGGCCAGTTCGCGGGAGAGGTGGCGGACGTAGACGCCCTGGCCGCCGCAGAACGGGTTCCCCTTGTAGGTGAGGAGGGCGATGCGCAGCGGTGGCAGGCCGTCGGCGGCTGGCTCCGGACGGGGACCCGTCTGACTGGCCTCGGCGGTCACTCTGGGCCCCCTCCTCACTGCGCTGTCCCGCGACACTACGTCGGGAGGTTAATCTAGAACAAGTTTCAGACTTGATCGTCAGAGGCTCCGAATCTACCGGCAGGTAGAGACCCTGTGCCGAGTGGATCAGGTGATTCACGCCACGGCGCGGCACACCGTCGCGCCGGGCTCGGGGGGATCCGGACGCGGGACCCGGATCTCGCGCCGAGGAAGTAGGTGACCAAGGTGCACAACCCGGCGGCGAAGGCGCCCGTTTCGGCGCACCGCTCCACCGCCCCGCCCCTCACCGAGCGCCAGCGGGAGCGCCGCCGCCGCATCCTGCACGCGACCGCCCAGCTGGCCTGCCGGGGCGGCTTCGAGGCGGTGCAGATGCGGGAGGTCGCGGAGTCCTCGCAGGTCGCCCTCGGCACGCTGTACCGGTACTTCCCGTCCAAGGTGCATCTGCTGGTCGCGACCATGCACGACCAGCTGGAGCGGCTGCACGGCGCCCTGCGCAAGAGCCCGCCCACCGGCGAGACCGCCGCGGACCGGGTGGCGCAGACCCTGATGCGGGCCTTCGGCGCGTTGCAGCGCGAGCCCCGGCTGGCCGAGGCGATGGCCCGTGCCCTGACCTTCGCCGACCGCAGCGTCTCCCCGGAGGTCGACCAGGTCTCCCGGCAGACCACGGCGATCATCCTGGACGCGATGGGCGGGCTGGAGAACCCGACCCCCGAGCAGCTGTCGGCGGTCCGGGTCGTCGAGCACACCTGGCTCTCGACCCTGATCACCTGGCTGGCGGGCCGCACCTCCCTCGCCCAGGTGCGGGTGGACATCGAGACGGTGTGCCGGCTGATCGACCTGACGGAGGCCGGGACGGCAGAGGCGGCCGAGCGCCCCTGAGCGCCTCGCCGTTCAGTCCAGGCGGGAGCGGATCAGCGCCTCCGCGGCGGGCAGCAGCTCCACCTCGTCCCGGCTCATGGTCGGGTTGGCCGCCCGGCGCCGCAGCGCCTCGGCGAGACCGTCCGGCGTGAGGGCACGGGGATCGGCGAGCAGCGCGGCCAGCGTGCCCTCGACGGGCCCGGACATCGGTCCGCCGGCGGCCGCCACCTGGGCGAGGATCACCGCGGACATGCCCCAGTCCAGCGCGGGATCCCCCTCCTCGGTGTTGGACCAGTCGATCACCCGGGGCCCGTCCGCCGTGAGGATCACGTTGTCCGGGTGCAGGTCCAGGTGGAGAACGCGCGCGGCCGGGTCGGCGCTGCGGTACGCGGGTACCCGGTGCAGGCGTCGCAGCAGCCCGGCGAGCATGCCGCCCACCTCCTGGGGAGCCAATGCCCCGTCCTGCCAGGCCCGCAGCATCGTCGGCCCGGTCAGCCGCTCCATGACCAGGTCCGTGCGCGGTGACTCCGTCGCCCCGGGCCACACCCGTGGCACGGGGTAGCCGTGCCTCCGCACGTGTTCCATCACCGCGCCCTCGGCCACCGCGTCCCCGACGCCCTCCCGGTCGCGCCGCAGCACCCGTCCCGCGTCCACCTCGTACACGTCGGCCGAACGCCCCGCCCCGATCAGTCTCCCCGTCCGCATGCCCGGGAATGTATCCCCGGCCGCTGCTCCCGCCCCGGCCACCCCTCGGCCCGGACCCGGGAGACGGGTAAGGTGGCGGCGTCGTCATCACCCGTACGGGGGGAAGCCGGTGCAATTCCGGCGCTGACCCGCAACCGTGAGCCGCCCGCCGAGCCTCCCCGAGGCTCCCGGACGGTGAGCCGGACTGCCCCGCACGGATGTGACCGGCTCACGTGCCCGGCACCCGCCGGCGCACGGGCACCGTCGAGGCATACGGGGCCGAGCCGCCGGGGGTGCCCCGTGCTGCCGGACCCCGCACAGGGAAAGGCACCCGCCGATCATGAACGTCCGCCGTCGCAGCAGCGCCGCGGCTCTGGCCGCCACAGCCGTGATCGGCGCCGCCACCGCGCCCGCGGTCGCCGCCGATCCGTCGCCGTCCTCCTCCCCGTCCAGGACCGCACCGTCCGGGCTGTACGGGAGCACCGACCCCCAGTACGACGGTGTCTGGCGCCAGTCCCTCGCGCTGCTCGCGCAGGACACTGCGGGCGTGGTCCCGTCCTCGACGGCCGTGAAGTGGCTCACGGACCAGCAGTGCGCGAACGGCGCCTTCGCCCCCTTCCGCGCCGACCCGTCCAAGCCCTGCGACGCCAAGACCATGGTCGACACCAACAACACGGCCGCCGCCGTCCAGGCCCTGTGGGCCGTCGGCGGGCACGGCGACGTGATCGAGGAAGCCCTCGGCTGGCTGAAGTCCGTACAGAACGAGGACGGCGGCTGGGGCTACGTCCCCGGCACCCCCAGCGACGCCAACTCCACCTCCGTCGTCATCGGCGCGCTGACGGCCACCGAGACGAACCCCGAGGACGTCGAGAAGGACGGCAAGTCCCCCTACGACGCCCTGCTGACCTTCGCCCTGCCCTGCGCGAAGGACAAGGGCGCGGGCGCCTTCGCCTTCCAGCCCGACAAGGACGGCAAGCTGCTCCCCAACGCGGACGCGACCGCCGCGGGTGTCCTCGGCGCGCTCGGCGAGGGCCTGGTCGCCGAGGCGGGCAGGAAGACCGACGCCGCGTCCTGCGCCGACGCGGGCAAGCCCGACCGCGAGCGCGCCGCCGTCAACGCCGCCGCGTATCTCAGCGACACGCTCGCCAAGGACGGCCACCTCGTCTCCGCCCTCGGCGGCTCCGCCGACCAGCCCGACTACGGCAACACCGCCGACGCGGTCGTCGCCCTCGCCGCACAGGGCGGCGCGGACAAGGCGGCCGAGCCACTGGCCTGGCTGAAGAAGAACGCCGCGAAGTGGGCCGGGGAGAGCGGTCCGGCCGCCTACGCCCAGCTGATCTTCGCCGCGCACGCCACGGGCACCGACCCGCGCGACTTCGGCGGCACGGACCTGGTCGCGAAGCTGAACGCGACGGGACCCGCTCCGCAGGGCACGACGGCCAAGGACACCGCGACGACGAGCGACGACGAGAAGACGAAGGACGAGAAGAAGGACGACGACTCCCCCTTCGGCGTCTGGTGGTTCGTCGGCGTCTGCCTGCTCTTCGGCGTCGGCATCGGCTTCCTGCTCAGCAACCGCAACAAGAAGCAGCAGCCGTGACGCCCCGCCGCCTCGTCCCCCTCCTCCTGGCCGCGTTCCTGCTGATCGGGACCGCGGGCCAGGCGCAGGCCGCCGGCTACCGCTACTGGTCCTTCTGGGACCGCGACGGCGCGAAGTGGGTCTACGCCACCCAGGGCCCGTCCATGACCCGCCCCTCCGACGGTGACGTCCAGGGCTTCCGCTTCGCGGTGAGCGAGAACTCGGGCGACGCGGCCCAGCCGCGCGGCACGGCGGACTTCGCGTCGATCTGCGCGAAGACCCCGGCCGAGGACGGCACCAAGCGGGTGGCGCTGGTCCTCGACTTCGGCACGGCCCCCGACGCCCCGTCCGGCGAGACCCCGCCCGCCCCCCGCACCGCCTGCGCCCGGCTCTCCCCCGACGCGACCACGGCCGACGCCCTGGCCGCCGTCGCCGACCCCCTGCGCTACAACACCAACGCGCTGCTGTGCGCGATAGCGGGCTACCCGAAGTCGGGCTGCGGCGAACAGGTGTCGCAGAAGGAGGACTCCGGCGTCTCGGCCGCCCCGAAGGCCACGGAGGACGGCGAGGGCGACGACGACGGCCCGTCGATCGGCCTCTACGCGGGCATAGCGGTGGTGGCGGCTTTGGCCGGCGCGGCGACCTGGCAGTCAAGGCGGCGCAGAAATGCAACCCGCTAACGCCGCATCCCCTGCGGGCAATCGCGCCGCATCCCCTGCGGGCAGTCGTGCCGCTGGGGCGGCACGGGTGGGCGCAGGCGACACCCCGTCAGCGCGGGCAAGCGCCCCCACCCCCGCCCGCCACCAGCGCCGGGGCGCCCTGCACCCCGGCGCCTGGTGGCTCTGGGCGCTGGCCCTCGGCACCGCCGCCACCCGCACCACCAACCCCCTCCTCCTCACCCTCCTCATCACCGTCTCCGCCTACGTGGTGGTCACCCGCCGCCCCCACGCCCCCTGGTCCCGCTCCTACGGCGCCTTCGTCAAACTCGCCCTCGCCGTCCTCCTCATCCGCCTCCTCTTCACCACCCTCCTCGGCTCCCCCATCCCCGGCACCCACACCCTCCTCACCCTCCCCGAAGTCCCCCTCCCCGACTGGGCGCAGGGCATCCGCCTCGGCGGCCGGGTCACCGCTGAGGGCCTCACCTTCGCGCTGTACGACGCGATGAAGCTGGCCACCCTGCTCATCTGCGTCGGCGCCGCGAACGCCCTCGCCAACCCCTCCCGCCTCCTGAAGTCCCTCCCCGGCGCCCTGTACGAGATGGGCGTCGCCGTGGTCGTGGCCCTCACCTTCGCGCCGAACCTCATCGCCGACGTCCAGCGCCTGCGCGCCGCCCGCCGCCTGCGCGGCCGCCCGGACCGGGGCGTACGGGGCCTGCTCCAGGTGGGGCTCCCCGTCCTGGAGGGCGCCCTGGAACGCTCCGTCGCCCTCGCCGCCGCGATGGACGCCCGCGGCTACGGCCGTACCGCACAGGTACCGGCCCCCGTGCGCCGTACCACCGCCGCCCTCACCCTCGGCGGCCTGCTCGGCATCTGTGCGGGAACGTACGGACTGCTGACCGCCGCGGGCGGCACGTACGGCATCCCCGTACTCCTGGCCGGTGTCGCCGCCGCCGTCGCGGGCCTGTGGCTCGGCGGCCGTCGCACGGTCCGCACCCGGTACCGCCCCGACCGCTGGGACGCCCGGGCCTGGCTGGTCACCGCCTCCGGCGCGACGGTCGCCGCGCTGCTCTTCCTCGCCGCCGCCCGCGACCCGGCGGCGCTGCACCCGGGCGTGGTCCCCCTGGTCGCACCGTCCCTCCCCCTGTGGCCGGCGGCGGCCGTACTCCTCGGCCTGCTCCCGGCGTTCGTCACCCCCGCACCCGAGACCGCCGTGCAGACGTCCGTGAAGGAGCCGTCGTGATCCGCTTCGAGGACGTGTCGGTCACCTACGACGGCGCCACCCAACCCACCGTCCGGGCCGTGGACTTCGAGGTACCGGAAGGCGAACTGGTCCTGCTCGCCGGTCCTTCCGGCGTCGGCAAGTCCACCGTCCTCGGCGCGGTCGGCGGCCTGGTCCCGCACTTCACCGGCGGCACCCTGCGCGGCCGGGTCACCGTGGCCGGGCGCGACACCCGCACCCACAAGCCGCGCGAACTCGCCGACGTGGTGGGCACGGTCGGCCAGGACCCGCTCTCCCACTTCGTGACGGACACCGTCGAGGACGAACTGGCCTACGGCATGGAGTCTTTGGGCCTCGCCCCGGACGTGATGCGCCGCCGCGTCGAGGAG
The DNA here is from genome assembly GCF_042893535.1 of Streptomyces sp. NPDC001599. NCBI lineage: Bacteria > Bacillati > Actinomycetota > Actinomycetes > Kitasatosporales > Streptomycetaceae > Streptomyces > Streptomyces sp. NPDC001599. The sequence continues at coordinate 336,003 of NZ_JBIAVA010000001.1, read as the reverse complement.
ACCCTGGACCTGCTGGGCCTCTCCGACCTCCGCTCCCGCCCGATCGCCACCCTCTCCGGCGGCCAGCAGCAGCGGGTCGCCATCGGCTCGGTCCTCACCCCGCACCCCGACGTCCTGGTCCTGGACGAGCCGACCTCCGCCCTGGACCCCGCCGCCGCCGAGGAGGTCCTGGCCGTCCTCCAACGCCTGGTCCACGACCTCGGTACGACCGTCCTGATGGCCGAGCACCGCCTGGAACGGGTCATCCAGTACGCCGACCAGGTCGTCCTGCTCCCGGCCCCCGGCGAGGCACCGCTCCTCGGCGCTCCGGCGGACGTGATGGCCGTGTCCCCGGTGTACCCACCGGTCGTGGACCTGGGCAGGCTGGCGGGCTGGTCCCCGCTGCCGCTGACGATCCGGGACGCCCGCCGCCGGGCCGCCCCGCTGCGCGAACGCCTGGCCGGCCGGGAGATCCCGGACCACACCCCGCGGCCGTCCGCCCCGCTCCCGGCGCCACCCGCCCCGCGCCCCGTCACCTCCCGCTGGCGCCGCCGCGGAAAGCGCCCGGAGAATCCCTCGGCGCCCACCCCGTACGCCGCCGAGGTCCGCGCCCTCGCCGTGCGCCGCGACCGCGTCCAGGCCCTGCGCCACGTCGACCTGAAGGTCTCCCCCGGTGAGACGGTCGCCCTGATGGGCCGCAACGGCGCCGGGAAGTCGACCCTGCTCTCGGCCCTCGTCGGCCTGGTCGAGCCGTCGGCGGGTTCGGTCCACGCCGGGGACGCCGTGCCGCACCGCACGGCGCCGCGCGACCTCGTACGGCGCGTCGGCCTGGTCCCGCAGGAGCCGCGCGACCTGCTGTACGCCGACACGGTCGCCGCCGAGTGCGCGGCCGCCGACCGGGACGCGGACGCGGCCCCCGGCACCTGCCTCGCGCTGCTGTCGGAACTGCTCCCCGGCATCACGGACGACACCCACCCCCGGGACCTCTCGGAGGGCCAGCGCCTCACCCTCGCCCTGTCCGTCGTCCTGACCGCCCGCCCTCCCCTCCTCCTCCTGGACGAGCCGACCCGCGGCCTGGACTACGCGGCGAAGGCCCGGCTGGCCGGCATCCTGCGCGGCCTGGCCGCCGAGGGCCACGCGATCGTGCTGGCCACGCACGACGTGGAACTGGCCGCCGAGCTGGCCCACCGCGTCGTGCTCCTCGCCGAGGGCGAGGTGATCGCCGACGGCCCGGCGGCGGACGTGGTGGTGGCCTCGCCGTCCTACGCCCCACAGGTCGCCAAGGTGCTGGCGCCGCGCAAGTGGCTGACCGTGGCCCAGGTTCGGGAGGCCCTGTCATGACCGGCGGCTCCCCTCCCCAGCGCCAGGCCCGCGCCGTGCGCCTGGGCCCCCGCTCCGTCGCCGCCCTCGTGCTGGTCAGCGCGGTGGGCGTGGCGGGCTTCGGCTGGCCCTTCCTGGCCCCGCCGGACGCGTCGCTGAACGCGCACACGCAGGACGCGCCGTGGCTGTTCGCGGGCGTGCTGGTGCTGCTGGTGGCCGTCGTGGCGGCCACCATCTCGGAGTCCGGCCTGGGCCCCAAGGCGGTGGCCATGCTCGGCGTCCTGGCGGCGGCGGGCGCGGCCCTGCGCCCCATCGGCGCCGGGACGGCCGGCCTGGAGCCGATGTTCTTCCTCATGGTCCTCAGCGGTCGGGTCCTGGGCCCCGGCTTCGGCTTCGTCCTCGGCTCGGTCACCATGTTCGCGTCGGCGCTGCTCACGGGCGGGGTGGGGCCGTGGATGCCGTTCCAGATGCTGGCGATGGGCTGGTTCACGATGGGCGCGGGCCTGCTGCCGGGCCCCGACCGCCTGCGCGGCCGCGCGGAGCTGCTGATGCTGGCGGCGTACGGCTTCCTTGCGGCCTTCGCCTACGGCACGGTGATGAACCTGGCGGGCTGGACCTTCATGAACACGCTCTCCTCGAACATCGCCTTCGACCCGGACGCGTCGCTGCCCGCCAACCTGGCCCACTTCCTCGCCTACTGCCTGGCCACGTCGCTGGGCTGGGACGGCGGCCGCGCCGCCATGACCGTCGTCCTGACCCTGGCCCTCGGCACCCCGGTCCTGAAGGCGCTGCGCCGCGCGACCCGCAGGGCGGCCTTCGAGACGCCGGTCACGTTCGAGCGGCCGACCGGCTGACCCGCGCCACGTGACCGGGGCGCCGACGGCGGTGCCACCACGCCGACCGCGCCCGCGACGCCGGTCGCGCCACGGGGCGGGGCCTTCGTACGGGGTGGCGCGCGCACGGGAGGACGGTGCGCCGGGTGCGCCTACGGGAGGACGATGTCGCGGCCCGGTCCGCCGTCGACGGTGTCCTTTCCGAGGCCGCCACCGACGAGGTCGTCGCCGCCCTCGCCGTGCAGCATGTCGTCGCCGGGGCCGCCGAGGACGACGTCGCGGCCGTCCCCGCCCATGGCATGGTCGTCGCCGGAGCCGGCGTACACGGTGTCGTCGCCGCCGTAGCCCTCGATCATGTCGTCGCCCGCGCCACCCCACATCCGCTGGTTCTCGTCGTCTCCCATGAGGTGGTCCACGCCGTCGCCGCCGTGCAGCACGGCGGGCCCCATGACCATGTCGTTCCCGTCGCCGCCCAGCACGGTGCGTGCCGTGTGGGCGTGCAGTTCGTCGTCGCCCGAGCCGCCGCTGACGGTGCCGACCCCGGGGGTGAAGGCGGCGACCGTGTCGTCGCCGTCGCCGAGGTGGATGTCGATCCGGTCGGGACGGGGGGCGTCGGCGGGCAGTTCGCAGACGACGGCGGTGGTGTCCTCGGCCGAGGAGTACGCGCAGTGGTCGCCCGGTTGGAGCGGTACCACGTCGCGGAAGCCGATCCGCTGGATGCCGTCGCTGGTGTACATGAAGAAGACGTTGAGGTCGTTGGTGTGGCCCGCGGCGGCCGTGAAGACGATCGACTGGGTCTCCCAGTCGGCTCCGACGCGGGACTTCGCCTCGCCGGCGCTCGCGGCACTCGCCGGGCCGAGGGCGAGGCCGGCGGTGCACAGGGCCACGACGAACGCGCCGACGGCGGTTCGGTTTCGGTTCATGGAACCTCATCTCGATGGAGTGACGGTTGACCGAACGGCTTGCGTGGTGCTGGCGGGGACTCGGCCGTGACGGCGGTCTCCTCTGCCGGCCCGGATGCGCGGGACCGTGAACTGACGCGGCGTCATGGTAGGCCGTCGCCCCTCCGGATGCGACGGGTGGGACTCGACGGCGAGGCGTGCTTCCGCAGTCGCCGCGGGAGGGGCCGGTGCCCGAGTACGGGAGGGGCGCCGACACCCGCACCAGGGCGGATTCCCCGACCGCGACCCACTCCCGTGATCAAGTTTGTCTGTTTCATTGACATTTCATTGAGGAGTCGTCACTTTGGGAGCGCTCCCATAACAGCCTTGTCTCTGGAAGGAGTTCCCCCCACATGCACGCAACGAGTCCGTTAACCGGGCGTTCGCGGTCGGCCCTGCGCCGGCCCCTCCAGGCGCTCGCCATGCTGTTCGCCGTGGTCGTCGGCGCACTGGCCTGGTCCACCCCCGCCCAGGCCCACGGCACCATCGTCTCTCCCGCCACCCGCGCGTACCAGTGCTGGCAGACGTGGGGCAGCAACCACACGAACCCGGCCATGCAGACCCAGGACCCCATGTGCTGGCAGGCCTTCCAGGCCAACGCCGACACCATGTGGAACTGGATGAGCGCCCTCCGCGACGGCCTCGGTGGCCAGTTCCAGGCGAAGACCCCCGACGGGACGCTCTGCAGCAACAACCTCGCGAGGAACGCCAGTCTGAACAAGCCCGGCCAGTGGAAGACCACCGACGTCGGCAGCAACTTCTCGGTGCAGCTGTACGACCAGGCGTCCCATGGTGCCGACTACTTCAAGGTCTACGTGAGCAAGCAGGGCTTCGACCCCAAGACCCAGACCCTGGGCTGGGGCAACCTCGACTTCATCACGCAGACCGGCCGCTTCGCTCCGGCACAGAACATCACGTTCCCCGTCCAGACCTCCGGGTACACCGGACACCACGTGCTGTTCGTGATCTGGCAGGCCTCGCACCTCGACCAGGCGTACATGTGGTGCAGCGACGTGAACTTCGGCTGAGCCGAGGAGCGCCGCGCACGGCACCGGCCTTCGCCGGACGCCGGTGAGCCGCCCGTCCGGCGGATCGAGCCCCGTCGGGGCAGGGGACCCCTCGGCCACCTGCCCCGACGGGGCTCCCCGCGCTCGGCGTTCCGTGCCGGGATCCCACCTCAGGCGGGGAGGGTCCGGAACCGGCGCCGGTACTCGGTCGGGGTCGTGTCGAGTCTGCGGCGGAAGGCCCTGACCAGGGTGTCCACCGTCCCGAAGCCGCAGGCGGAGGCGACGCGTTCCAGGGTCGCGTCCGTGGACTCGAGCTGCTGGCGCGCCACTTCCACGCGCGCCGACTCGACGTACGCGTACGGCGTCGTGCCGAGTTCGGTCTTGAAGATGCGGGTGAGCTGCCGGTCGCTGACGTGGGCGTGGGCCGCGAGGTCGGTGACGGTGAGCGGTGCGGCGATGTTGCGCATGATGTGGTGCCGGAGGTCCTCGACGCGCCGGGTCGTGGAGACCTGCTCCAGCGGCACGCTGAACTGGCTCTGCCCGCTCGGCCTCTTCAGGTACATCACGAGCTGCCGGGCCACCCGCAGCGCCACCGCCTCGCCGAGATCGTCGGCGACGAGGGCCAGGGAGAGGTCGAGGCAGGAGCTGATGCCCGCCCCGGTCCACACGTCGCCCTCGCGGATGAAGATCGGGTCGGCGTCGACCTCGACCGCCGGATGCTCGTCGGCGAGCTGCCGCGCGGTCGACCAGTGCGTGGTGGCGCGCTTGCCGTCGAGCAGTCCGGCGGCGGCCAGCACGTGCGCCCCGACGCAGACGGACGTGACCCGCCGGGTCCGTGCCGCGAGGCGTCGAACCCATTCGACCACTGCGGGGTCGGTGACCGCCCGCACCCGGCGTCGGCCGTCGATCTCGACCGCGCCGGGCACGATCAGGGTGTCGATGCGCCGCGCGGACAGGTCGTCGAAGGTGGTGTCGGGCAGGACGCGGACACCGGCGGCGGTGGTGACCGGGGCCATGGCCCCGGCGGCGAGGACCACCTCGTAGCCCGCCGCGTCCTCCGTCTCGCGCCGCGCGAGGGAGAACACCTCCGGCGGCCCGGTCACGTCGAGCAGGTCGACGCCCTCGAAGAGCACGACGACGATCAGTCGTCCGACGGAGTTCACGGTGCCTCCAGCAGTCACGCGGCCATGTCGGTATATGCAGGTTAGACGACATTGCCGACATCCCGTCATCGGTCGTAGCGTCGTGGGCAGAGGCCAATCAGCCCCGCACCATCCCGACCGACACCACGGAGCCCCCATGCCCAGAACCACGCTGCGCCGTCTCAGCGGACTCGACGACACCCCCGCCAAGCTCGCCGACTCCACGCTGGTCCTCGTCGACTACCAGAACACCTACACGACCGGCGTGATGGAACTCGAAGGCTGGCAGGCCGCGCTGGACGCGGGCGCCCGACTGCTGGCCCGTGCCCGCCGGGAGGGCGCCAAGGTCGTCCACGTCGTCCACGACGGCGGCGAGGGCAGCCCGTACGACCTCGGGGCCGAGATCGGGCAGATCCACCCGAGCGTCGCACCGGTCGACGGCGAGCCCGTCGTCACCAAGAAGGCGCCGGACTCCTTCTTCGGCACCGACCTCGGCGAGCACGTCGACGCGGCGGGCAACAACGACCTCGTCGTCATCGGCTTCATGACCCACATGTGCGTGGCCTTCACCGCCCAGGGCGCCTTCCTGCGCGGCAACCGCCCCACGGTCGTCGCCGACGCCTGCGCCACCCGCGCCCTCCCGGTCGCGGACACCGAACTCGACGCCCGCCAGGTGCACTACAGCGCCCTCGCCACCGTCGCCGACATGTACGGGGTCGTCGTACCGTCGCAGGAGTCCCTGACCTAGCCAGGGCCCCTTTCAGCGCCGGGGCAGGACAAGCGCGCACAGGGCGAAGACGAGGGCGAAAGCCGCCTGGACGAGCATGCAGATCGCCAGCGCGGTCGTGTATGCCTCACCTGCCGGGACGGTGGAGCCGGACAGGGCCGCGCCCAGCAGGCCGCCGGCGACGGCGACGCCGAGGCCCATCGCGGCTTGCTGGGTGGTCTGCAGCGTGCCGGACGCCGCTCCCGCCATGGTCGACGGGACCTCCGCGATCATCGCACCGACGAGCGGCCCGAACATGAAGGCCTGTCCTACCCCGACCCCGACGAGCAGAGCGCCGAACGTCCACGAGTCCAGGCCGGCCCCCTGGACGAACACGGACCCGGCCGTGCCGCTCAGGAGCGCGGCCTGAATGATTCCGCCGACGACCAGGAGCCTGCGGAACCCGAAGCGGGGCGCGAGCTTCCCCGACCAGATCGACACGGTGAGGAAGCACAGGGAGAACGGCAGCAGCACGAGGGCCGCGTGCATGGGCGACCAGCCGAGCCCCGTCTGCGTGGAGACCGCGTAGAGGAACGTGAACGCGCCGAACGCCGACTGGAGCAGCAGCGCCATCACCAGTCCGATCCGGTACGACCCGAGCCGGAACAGCGGCGGCGGTACGAGCGGCACGCCGTCGCCGCGGTGCAGCCGCAGCTGCCACCGCCAGAATGCCGCGAAGAGCACCGGCGCCGCCCCCAGCAACGCCCAGCACCAGACCGGCCAGCCCAGGGCGCTCCCCTGGGAGACCGGCAGCATGAGCGCCAGCAGGGCGAGCCCGAGCAGGGCGGTCCCGGCCAGGTCGAGTGACCGGTGGCCGGGCGCCCGGGTGTCGGGCAGCCGGCGCAGCGCCGCGCCGAACGCCGTCACGCCCATGACCACGCTCATCGCGAAGACCGCGCGCCAGGAGGCACCGGGCAGCGGGGCGGACAGCAGCACGCCGCCGAGGACCTGACCGATCGCGGTGGCCCCGCCCGCGGTCGCGCCGAACAGCGCCACGGCACGAGCCCGTTCGGCCCCCTGGGTCGACGCCGTGATCGTCGCCAGCACCTGAGGGACCATGGCCGCCGCGGAGATCCCGGTGAGGGCTCGCGCGACGATCAGCACGGTGATGTTCGGGGCGAGCATCGCGCCCAGGGAGAACAGGGTGAAGCCGGCCATGCCGGTCAGGAAGAGCAGGCGTCGCCCGTACAGGTCGCCGAGCCTGCCGCCCAGGACCATCGGGACGGCGAACCCCAGCGCGTACACCGACACCACCAGGGACTGCTCGGCGGCGGTGGCCCCCAGGGACGCTCCGATGTCGGGTACGGCGATGCCCGCGGCCGAGAAGCTGACCACCGACAGCAGCAGCGCCGACAGTGTCGTCAGGAGCCGCCCCGTCCCCAGCCCGGGAGCCGGCGGTTGCGCGGGAGCCTGCGCGGGCGGTGGCGCGGCACGGTCGTTCTTCGGTGCGGAAGATGTCGTCATGACCTCGACCATGAAGGGCTGCTTATCCTGGCACCAGGAGCCCCTTTATGGGGGTACTGACCAGCACCTGGATGCCAGGTTCTCCGTAGGGGAGGCTGATGACATGACAGCGTCCAGGTCCGCCGCGATCCGGCGTGAACTCGGCGACTTCCTCCGGAGCCGCCGCGAGCGCGTGACCCCGCAGCAGGCGGGCCTGCCGTCCACCGGGCGAAGGCGGACGCCCGGTCTGCGGCGTGAGGAGGTCGCCGTCCTCGCCGCGGTCGGCGTCACCTGGTACACCTGGCTCGAACAGGGCCGGCCGATCAACGTCAGCACCCAGGTCCTCCGGGCGGTCGCCCGCGTCCTGCACCTCGACGAGGTCGAGCAACGGCACCTGCACCGGCTCGCCGGATCGAGTACGCCGAAGGACGGGCCCGCCGAGGACGACCCGGGGCTCCCCGCCGCGTTCCAACCCGTCCTGGACAAGCTCGACCCGTTCCCCGCGTGCCTGCAGACGCCGCTCTTCGACGTGGTGGCCTACAACCGTGCCTACCGGTTCCTCTTCACCGACATGGACCTCATCCCGCCCGGTGAGCGCAACTGCGCGGTGCAGTTCTTCACCGACCCCGACTGGCGCAGCCGCTACGTCAACGGCGACCTGGTCGCCGCCCGGATGGTCGCGAGGATGCGCACCGAGATCGGCACCGAGCTGGGGGCCGCTGCCGCCGCCGGCATCGTCGACGACCTCCGGGAGCGGTCGGAGGAGTTCGCCCAGCTGTGGGCCCGGCACGACGTACTGCCCCGGCAGTACGAGACGAAGCGCCTCGACAGCCCCCTCGTCGGGCGGCTCCAGCTGAACTTCGTCTCCACCCATGTCCCGGACACCGGACACCGGATGACGGTGATGACGCCGGCCGACGAGTCCACCGCCCGGCGCCTGGCCCGGATGCTCTAGTCGGGCGCGGAGCCGACCCCGCACTCGAACCACACCGTCTTGCCACCCCCGGGCCCCGGCCCCACGCCCCACTTGTCGACCACCGCGTCCAGCAGCACCAGCCCCCGGCCGCACTCCGCGTCGTCGCTCACCCAGGCGGACGGTACGGGCTGCCGGGGACTCCCGTCCGCCACCTCCACCCGGGCACCGCCCGCCTGCCGCCGCAACAGCAGCGTGCAGCGCCGGTCCGGGACATGACGCACGACGTTCGCCAGCAGCTCGGTCACGCCGAGTTCGACCGCGTCGGTCAGCTCGGCGAGGTCCCACTCGCGCAGGTACGAGCGGACGATGCGCCGGACGTGCCGCGCCGAGTGCGCACCGGCCGTGAAGCTCATCCGGTACTGGTTCGCGCAGTGGCCCAGGAGGACCGAGGGAAAGTATTCGTTCACGGCACGAGCCTGACGTCGCACGACTACCGTGGGCTACCGAACGGATACAACCGGTCCCGCCGTGGACCGAGTTGTGCGAGAGGGGGCTCTGCGCATGACCCACATCAACGTCCTCGACCCGGGCGCGTCACCGCTCGACTACTACGGCTTCGAGCTGCGCCGCCATCGCGAGGCGGCCGGGCTCACCCAGCGGCAACTCGGCGACATCGTCAACTACACCGGCTCGCTGGTGGGCCAGATCGAGACGGCCCGGAAGGTTCCGACGCCTGAGTTCAGTGAACGCGTCGACGCGGCGCTGGGCACGGGCGGGCTACTGTCCCGGCTGGTCGACCTGGTGATGCGCAGCCAGGTTCCGGCCTGGTTCCAACAGGTGGCCGAGTTGGAGGTGCGGGCCACTGAGATCTACTCCTTCGACACGCACATGGTCCACGGGCTCCTCCAGACCGAGGCCTACGCCCGTGCCGTCCTCGGAGTGCTGGACCAAAGCAACCTCGACGACCGGACATCGGTCCGGATCGCGCGCCAGAAGATCTTCGAGAAGGACGAACCACCGGTCTTCTGGGCCGTGCTCAGCGAGTGCGCGCTGCGCCAGGAAATGGGCGGCCGGGAGACCATGCGTGAGCAACTGGCCCACCTGTTGACCCTCGAAGCCAACCCACGGATCAACGTCCAGATCCTGCCCTACGCGGCGGGCGCGCACGCCGGCCTCCAAGGCTCGTTCGACGTCTACCGTTTCGCGGGAGACCCGCCCATCATCTACACCGAGGGGTACGGCAGCGGGCATCCGACCGCCAACCCGAACACCGTCAAGGACTGCTCACTCCGATACGATCATCTCCAGGCATCCGCACTCTCCCTCAGAGACTCGGCGGAGCTGATCCGGCGCTTGATGGAGGAACGCTATGGAGAGCAACGCGACTCTGACGGGGATCCAGTGGCGTAAGTCCAGCTACAGCGGCGACCAGGGCGGCCAGTGCGTGGAGTGCGCGCCGGTCGGTCGGCTGGCCTGGCGCAAGTCGTCGTACAGCGGCGACCAAGGCGGCAACTGCGTCGAGGTCGCCGAAGTGACCCTCCACGCCACCGTCGCCGTCCGCGACTCCAAGACCCCGGCGGGCCCGGTCCTCACCCTGACCCCCGCCACCTTCACCACCTTCGTCGGCTGGGCCGCCACGGCCGAGTAATCAGGCCCGGTCCGGGCCAACGTTTCCGTTCGAATTATCGTCTTCGCACGTGTGTCCACGCCGGGCACCCCCGACGACGCCGAACGGAACCCCCCGACCGTGGCCCCTGCCGAACTCACCGCCCCCCGGTCCGAACGGGGTCAGGACAGACGTCCGGGCGACGCCCTGCGCGACTTCGGGCGCCGGTATCGCGTGCCGCTGCTCGCCACGTTGCCCACCATTCCGCTGTACGTGGTGTGGTGGGCGTTTCTCGCCACGGGCGGCGGTGACCTCGCCGCGCAGGAGGCGTGGGCGGACTTCGCGTCGCGGCACGGGGGTTCGGCGTACGGGCTGTTCTGGTACGGCGGGATGCACACCGCCAACTACAGCGTCATATCCCCGTACTTGATGGCGGCGCTCGGCGTGCGCACGGTCACGGTCGTGTCCGGTCTCGCCGCCTCCTGGCTGGCGGCCGTGCTGATGGTGCGGGGCGGGGTGCGCCGGCCGGTGTGGCCCGCGCTGCTCGCCTCCCTCGCGCTGTGGTGCGACGTCGCCTCGGGCCGGACCACCTTCGCGCTCGGTGTCGCCCTCGCGCTGGCGGCCTGCGTGCCGCTGGTGCGGGAGCGGCGGCTGTGGCTCGCCGCCGGGTACGCGGCGCTGGCGACGGCGGCCTCGCCGGTGGCCGGGCTGTTCCTGGCCGTCGTGGGGGCCGCGTTCCTGCTGGTGCGGGACTGGCGGCGGGCCCTGGTGCTGCTCATACCCCCGGCGGCCGTCGTCGGGCTGACGACGCTGTTCTTCCCCTTCACCGGGGAGCAGCCCATGCCGGCGGACCGCATCTGGCCGCCGGTCGTGCTCGGCCTCGCCGTCACCGTGCTGGCCCCGCGTACCTGGCGGGTCGCCCGGTGGAGCGGGGCCGTTTACGCGCTCGGGACCGTCCTGACGTATCTGATCGCCTCGCCGGTCGGCACGAACGTCGAGCGGTTCGCGGAGCTGTTCGCGCCCGCCGTGCTGCTGGCCGCGCTGCTCACCGCCCCTCCGGCGCTCACCGCGGCCCGGTCGCGGCGGCTGCTGCCGGGGCTGCTGGCCGTCTCGCTCGTCTACTCCGCGGGCTGGGTGGGGAAGAAGACCGTCGACGATCTGAAGGTGTCCACCGTCGTGCCGGCCTGGGCCGCCGAGACGGACGGCGTCGTGGCGGCCCTGGAGGGGCTTGGCGCCGACCGGACACGGGTGGAGGTGGTGCCCGCCCGCAACCACCGCGAGGCCACCCTGCTCGCCCCGCACGTGAACCTGGCCCGCGGCTGGAACCGGCAGCTCGACGTGGAACGCGGCCGTCTCTTCTACGACGGTACCTTCTCCGCGGCCGCCTACCGGGCGTGGCTGGACCGCTGGGCGGTCGGCTTCGTCGTCGTTCCGCTCGGCAGGCCGGACGGCCCGGCCAGGGCGGAGGCGGAGCTGGTGCGGGACCCGGAGCTGCGGCCCGACTGGCTGGAGCCCGTCTGGCGGGACCCGCACTGGCAGGTCTTCCGGGTGCGGGACGCCGTACCGCTCGTCTCCGCGCCCGGCACGGTCGTGGAGACCACCCCCGCCGACCTGGTGCTGCGCGTGGACAGGCCCGGCGCGGTGACCGTGCGGGTCGCCTGGTCGCCGTGGCTGCGCAGCGACGGCGGGTGCCTGAAGCAGGAGGGCGAGTTCACCCGGCTGACCGTCGGGGCGCCGGGTGAGTACCGGATCAGCTCCCGGTACGGTCCTTCGCCGGGGCCGGGGGATCGCTGCTGACGTCCGCCGCGGGCTCCCGGGCCGTCTTCGTCCCCGCCTCCGTCGCCGCCACCGCCGTGACCGTCCTGGCCCGCGGGCCCTGGAACCAGTACGTCAGCCCGAAGCCCGCCGCGACCACCGCCGCGCCGCCCACCGCGTCCAGGACCCAGTGGTTGCCGGTCGCCACGATCGCCGAGACGGTGAAGAGCGGGTGGAGCAGGCCCAGGGCCTTCATCCACATCCTCGGCGCGATGATCGCGATCGCCACCCCGCACCACAGGGACCAGCCGAAGTGCAGCGACGGCATCGCCGCGTACTGGTTGGTGAGGTGCGTCAGCGTGCCGTAGTCCGGCTTGGAGAAGTCCTGCACGCCGTGCACGGTGTCGATGATCCCGAGCCCCGGCATCAGCCGCGGCGGGGCCAGCGGGTAGAGCCAGAAGCCGACCAGGGCCAGCAGGGTGGCGAAGCCCAGGGAGGCGCGGGCCCAGCGGTAGTCGACGGGTCGGCGCCAGTACAGGACGCCGAGGACGGCCAGCGGGACGACGAAGTGGAACGACGTGTAGTAGAAGTCGAAGAAGTCCCGCAGCCAGCCGACCTTCACCACCGCGTGGTTGATCGCGTGCTCGATGTCAATGTGCAGGAACCGCTCGATGTCCAGGATCTGCGTGCCGTGCTCCTCGGCGCGCGCCCGGCCCGCCGAGTTGCTGCCGCCGGTCGCCGCGAGGCGGACCTGGGAGTAGGCGGCGTAGGTGACCCGGATGAGGAGCAGCTCCAGGAGGAGGTTGGGACGGGTGAGGACCCGGCGCAGGAACGGCAGCAGCGGGACGTGCTTGAACCGGGTCGGGACGGGGGGCGCGTAGGCCGTGGGGACCGGGTTGTCGAAGTAGGGCGACGTGCGCGAAAGGAAGGGCACGGCGACGGCGGCGGCCAGCGCGGCGAGCAGGACGACGTTGTCCCGCAGCGGGTACAGGGCCGACATGTTCGGCAGCATCATCTTCGCGGGCAGCGTCATCACCAGGACGACGGCGACCGGCCACACGTACCGGTCCGAGGCCCGCTTGCCGACCCGGCCGACGACGGCGGGCAGCACCCACAGCAGCTGGTGCTGCCAGGTGGCCGGGGAGACGGCCACGGCCGCGCAGCCGGTGACGGCGACGGCGAGCAGGAGCTGGCCGTCACGGGCGTAGCGCACGGCGCGGCGCAGGGCGAGGACGGCGACGGCGGCGCCGAGCAGGAGGAAGAGGGCGATCTCCAGCGGGCCGTTCAGGCCGAGGCGGAGCAGCACGCCGTGCAGCGACTGGTTGGCGAGGTCGTCGGCCTCGCCGCCCAGGCCGACGCCCGCCATGTGGTGCACCCAGTACGTGTAGGAGTCCTGGGCCATGGCCGCCCAGGCGACGGCGGTGCAGGCGGCGAAGGTGATCCCGGTCGACACGGCGGCGCGTCTGCGGTCGGTGAACCACAGCAGCGGGACGAAGAGCAGGACGGTCGGCTGGAAGGCGGCGGCGACGCCGATCAGCACGCCGCCCACCCGGTCGCCCTGGGCCCCGCGTACGGCGAAGCAGCCCAGCAGGACGAGGAGGACCGGGATGATGCTGGTCTGGCCGAGCCAGAACGCGTTGCGCACCGGGAGCGACAGCATCAGCAGGCTGATGGCGACCGGCGCCGCCAGCAGCGCCGTACGGCGTCCGACCGGCTGGGGCAGGGCGCGGGCGGCGACCAGGCCGAGCGCGACGACCAGCAGCAGCGAGCCGAAGGTCCAGCCCCAGCCGAGGGCCTGCTCGGCGGCGCGGGTGAAGGGCTTGAGGACGAGACCCACGAAGGGCGTCCCGGTGAACTGCGTGGAGTCGTAGAGGGACCCCTCCACGTGCAGGACGCCGTGCTCGCCGACCCAGGTCTCCAGGTCCGTCAGGCGTTCCCCGCGCGGGGTGCCGAGGACGGCGGCCACCTGTCGTACGGCCAGGACGGCGGCGATCAGCCACAGGCCGAGGCGTGCGACGCGCCATCGTGCTCTGGTCACGTCGGCGGCCGAGGCTCCGAAGGACTCCGCCGGTCGCCCACTGTGCTCCGCATTCGCCACGCCTCGTCGGCCTCCCGCCCCGTTCGTACCGTACGCACCGCGCTCGTGGACGCGGTGTGTCGTTCCCGCGAACCCTATGAGGCTCGCACCACCCCCGGAGGAAGACGCGGGCGACCCCCACTCAACCTGACAGCCGCCCGCTTCTCGACCCGGGGAGCGAGAAGGATCACAGAGCGCGGGTGAGGGAACGGCACGCGGCGCGCGCATGTCCCCTGCGTGTACGCCATTTTGGTGCACAGTGCAACGAAAAGCATACCGGGCGTAAGCGGAGCATCAGCGCCTATGGTCGCTTTTCCGCCCGTGGCCGAGTGCCGCGGGCTCTTTCCGGCCCGGCGACAGCGCCGCCGTGCGGGTCGTGGCGTTCCCCCGCCTCCGTCCCTGTCCCCGTCGAAAGCAGGCGAGCGTAGTTTTGTCGGCCGCCCCCGTCGCCACTCCCCCGTTCCGCACCAGTCCCGTACCCGCCGTCCCGCGTGCCCCCGGCGCGCCCACCGCCACCGATCCCGCCCTCGTCCGGCGTGCCGTCAAGGCGGCGGCGCTGGGCAACGCGATGGAGTGGTTCGACTTCGGCGTCTACAGCTACATCGCCGTGACGCTGGGCAAGGTCTTCTTCCCGTCGGGCAACCCGACCGCGCAGTTGCTCTCCACCTTCGGCGCCTTCGCGGCGGCGTTCCTGGTGCGTCCGCTGGGCGGCATGGTCTTCGGTCCGCTCGGGGACCGGGTCGGGCGGCAGAAGGTGCTCGCCGTGACGATGATCATGATGGCGGCGGGCACGTTCGCCATCGGTCTGATTCCGTCGTACGCGACGATCGGCGTCTGGGCGCCGGTGCTGCTGCTGGTCGCACGGCTGGTGCAGGGGTTCTCCACCGGCGGTGAGTACGCGGGCGCGTCCACCTTCATCGCCGAGTACGCGCCGGACCGGCGGCGCGGGTTCCTCGGCAGCTGGCTGGAGTTCGGCACGCTCGCCGGGTACATCGGCGGCGCCGGTCTGGTGACGCTGATGACGGCGCTGCTGTCGGACGGCGATCTGATGTCCTGGGGCTGGCGCATCCCGTTCCTGATCGCGGGCCCGATGGGCATCGTCGGCCTGTACCTGCGGATGCGGCTGGAGGAGACCCCGGCGTTCGCGGCCGAGGTGGCGAAGGCGGAGACGGAGCGGGTGAAGGTGCCGCTGCGCGAGATGGTCACCGGTCAGTGGCGGGCGCTGCTGCTCTGCGTCGGCCTGGTGCTGGTCTTCAACGTCACCGACTACATGCTGCTGTCGTACATGCCGAGCTATCTGACCAGCGAACTGAAGTACGACGAGACGCACGGGCTGCTCGTGGTGCTGGGCGTGATGGCGCTGATGATGGTCGTCCAGCCGTTCGCGGGCGCGCTGACCGACCGGGTCGGGCGGCGGCCGGTGATCGCCGCGGGCTGCGCGGGCTTCCTGCTGCTGTCCGTCCCGGCGCTGCTGCTGATCCGCGAGGGCAGCCTGCTCGCGGTGGCCCTGGGCATGGCCGCGCTGGGCCTGCTGCTGGTGTGCTTCACGGCGTCGATGCCGTCGGCGCTGCCGGCGCTGTTCCCGACGCGGGTGCGGTACGGCTCGCTGTCGATCGGCTTCAACGTGTCGGTGTCGCTGTTCGGCGGGACGACGCCGCTGGTGGTGACGGCGCTGATCGGGGCGACGGGCGACATGATGATGCCCGCGTACTACATGATGGCCGCGGCCGTGGTCGGCGGCGTCGCGGTGTGGTTCATGACGGAGTCGGCGGGCCGCCCGCTGCCGGGCTCGGCACCGGCGGTGGAGCAACGGCGCTGACCGCCCTTGTCTGCGAGACTGCCAGGATGATGGTCAGACTCGCAGAGGAGCGGGACTTCCCCGGCTTCCTGGGCCTGGCGGGCCAGGTGGAGCACTGGTTCGGCCCGATGGTCGAGGACGCCGGATTCCACGACGCGGTGCGCGAGCACATCCGCCGGGGCGCGGCCCTGGTCGCCGTCGCCCCGTACCCGGACACCGACGCGAGCCCGGGTACGGGCAGGGGTGCGAGCCCGGCCGCGGGTACGGGTACGGAGCTGCTCGGCGGGCTTCTGTTCGGCACGGACGCGGACGCGGACCGGCCGGTCGTCCACCACGTCCACTGGCTGGTCGTGTCCCGGCAGGCCCGTGCGGGGGGCGTCGGCCGTGCGCTGATGCGGGACGCGATGCGCAGGTGGGTGCGGGAACCGGCCGACATCGAGGTGGTCACCTTCGGCGCCGACCACCCCGGCGCCACCGAGAGCGGCGCCCGCGCCTTCTACGAGCGCCTCGGCTTCACCCCCGCCGAAGCCGTCGCCCCCGGCCCGGAGGGCGGCTCCCGCCAGCTCTTCCGCCGCGGGGCACAGGTCCGGCCCACGGGCCGGGAACACGTCACCACGCACACGGGAGGCCCCGCATGAGCGAGTCGCAGGTCTGGGACGACGTCGACACCTACTTCGTCACCCACCTCGCACCGGACGACGACGCCCTGGCGGCCGCCCGCAGGGAGAGCGACGCCGCCGGGCTGCCTCCGGTGAACGTCGCCGCCAACCAGGGCAAGCTCCTCCAGCTCCTCGCCCAGATCCAGGGCGCCCGCACCATCCTGGAGATCGGCACCCTGGGCGGCTACAGCACCATCTGGCTGGCCCGCGCCCTGCCCGCCGAGGGCCGCCTGGTCACGCTGGAGTACAGCGCCCGGCACGCGGAGGTCGCCACCCGCAACATCGCCCGCGCCGGACTCGACGCGCTCGTCGACGTACGGGTGGGTCCCGCACTGGAGTCCCTGCCGAAGCTCGCCGACGAGAACCCGCCGCCCTTCGACCTGGTCTTCATCGACGCCGACAAGGGCAACAACCCGCACTACCTCGAGTGGGCCCTGAAACTCACCAGCACCGGCAGCCTGATCGTCATCGACAACGTGGTCCGCGGCGGCCGGGTGGCCGACGCCGACGACACCGGCGACGACGTGCGCGGCACCCGCGCCGCCATCGAGCTGATCGGCAGCCACCCCCGGCTCAGCGGCACCGCGCTCCAGACGGTCGGCACCAAGGGGTACGACGGTTTCGCGCTGGCGCGCGTGCTGGCCTGAGCCGCCGGCCCGAGCGCGGGGCCGCGCCTACACCTCGTGGTAGAAGCCGACGTTGACGCTGCGCGGCTCCGCGCGGTCCTGCACCACCACCTCGCCGCTGCCGCCCCTGGGCAGCGGCACGGTGCCGCCGTACGGCAGGGCCTGCCGGTGTTCGCCGATGGTCAGCCGGACCTCGCTGGAGGGGTCCGGCTGGGAGCCGCGCAGCCAGCTCAGCCGCCAGGTGCCGTCGGCTCCGCAGCGGAATTCCAGGTGGACCCGGGAGACGAACAGCCAGTCGTCCGGCGTCGACAGCCGGCACACGGACTTGTCCCTGCCCACCCGCAGCACCGCGTCCGGCTCGCTGGGCGCGTCGGCCATCTGCATGCCGGCCGTGGCACCCGCGTCCGCCGCGGTGACGGCGGCCATGGTGAGTTCGAGCACGTGCGCTCCTTCGAGGTCCCGTTGGCTTGTCGCCGCCGCATGATAGATCGACCGGTGAAGCCGTGTCCGGCGTCCGGCACAATGGGGTCATGACCGAGCGAAAGCCACCTGGCGTCGACTTCGAGTCCTGGGTCGACAAACAGATTCGAGACGCGGAGGCGCGCGGCGAGTTCGCCGAGCTGCCGGGCGTGGGCAAACCCCTGCCCGGCGAGATGGACAGCACCTACGACGAACTGTGGTGGGTCAAGCGGAAGATGGCCCGCGAGGGATTCTCCGTGCTGCCGCCCACGCTGGCCCTGCGCAAGGAGGCGGAGGACGCCCTGGAGGCGGCGGCGAAGGCACCGTCGGAGCGGGTGGTCCGCCGCATCGTCGAGGAGATCAACGTCAAGATCCGCGACGTCATGTTCAAGCCGCCGCCCGGCCCCCCGCTGGGTCTGAAGCCCTACGACGTCGAAGAGGTCGTACGGCAGTGGCGGGAGGGCCGGGCGGAGCGGTGACGCCCGTCGTTCACCGGCGCATCAGCTGGTCCGCCAGCTCGCGGTAGTCCCGCAGGGCCAGGCGGAGTTGCTCGGTGTCCGTGCTCGGCGCGTCCTTGTCCCCGCCGGCCTCGTGCCACGAGGTGCGCAGGGTCCGGCGGCGGTGCGCCACGGCGTCCGCGAAGCGGGCGGCGATCTCCTCCAGGACCCGGTCGGCCTCCTCCACGGAGGCCCGCGGCGCGTCGACGAACCCGGCCACGGCCTGGTGCAGCCGCTCACCGAGCCGGTCGGACTCCCCGGGCGGGAGGAGCGAGCCGGCACCCACCGGGACGTCCGACGGCCCGCCTGCCGGGCCGGCCACGGGAGCTGTTTCGCCGGTGGTACCGAATACGGGGGCCGTGCCGGGCTCGTGGGTGATGCCGGGCTCGGTCGTCGCGCCGGGCCCGGGGGTCGCGCCGGCACCGGCAGTGGTGGCGGACTCGGCCGGGATACCGCGTTCGGCCGCCGAACCGGGTCCGGCCGCCGTGCCGGGCTCGGTGGGGGTGCCGGGCTCGGTGGGGGTGCGGGGCTCGGTCGGGGTGCCGTGCTTGCCTGTCACGTCGGACATTTCCTCAGCTCTCCTTCGGCCGGCGCTTGCCGAGCGACCACGCGTGGGACGCGGGGGCGTGGTGCGCGAGTGACCCGCCGGTTTCCGTACCGGCCCGCTGCCGGCCGTCGTCGTGGCGGTCCTGGCGCACCAGGGCCTCGAACAGGGCCCGGGCCTCGACGAGGGCCTCACGCATCTCCTCCGTGCCCGCACCCCCGTCCCGGGCGTCGTCCACGCGTGCGTGGGTCACGCGGTGCACGCGGCGGTAGCCCTCGACGTGGTGCGCGTGGTGCACGGACAGCGCCGTGAGCTGCTCCTCGTACTGGCCGCCGTCCGGGAAGCCCCGGGCGCCGGCGAGTTCCGCGAGCAGCCGGTCCGCCTCGCCGACCGCCTCGCGCGGGGAGTCGACGAAGCGCTCCTGGACCGCGGCCCAGCGCGCCTCGAAGCGCTCGCGCTCGGCGGGTTCGAGGGGCCGCGTGTGCAACGACCCGTGCCGCCGCACCCGTTCGGCCAGTTCGCGTTCGGCCGCCTTGGTGTCGCCGTCGTGCCGGGCCACGGCCAGGTCGTACTCGGGCCCGAAGCGCCGCTTCAGGCTTCCGCCGTGCTGGGGGCCCCGTGCGCGCAGGGCAAGGACGGCCGCGACGACGAGCACGACCGCCACGATCACGATCAAAGCGATGATCACGCCTGTGGACATGAGTGCCTTCCGGGTTTGTCGGCCTGCCGTCTCTACGAGCGGGCCGGTTCGCCGTTCGTGTTGCCCCGCAGTCCGCGCTCAAACGGCGCACGGCGTGCACCGCCGGCCCACCGGTGGGAAAATACGCTTGCCCGGGACACCGGTCCCCGGCCGACAATGCGGGCCATGACCTGGACCGTCGACCCGGAACCGTACGACTCCCCCGTCGCCGCCGCCCTCTGGCGCGCGTACTACACGGAGGTGAGCGACCGCTGGTACCGGCTCCACGAGGGCCGTGCGACCGACCCCGACGAGCTGGAGCGGGAGATCGCCGCGTACCCGGGTGCCGACCTCGTACCGCCCCGCGGACGCCTGCTGGTCGCGCGCTACGGCGGTGCACCGGCCGGCACCTCGGGCGTCCGGCTGCTGGACGACACCACCGCCGAGCTGACCCGGGTGTTCCTGTACGGCCCGATGCGCGGCCGGGGCGGCGCCGCGCTGCTCGTGCGGGCCGCCGAGGACGCGGCACGGGCGCTCGGGGCGATGCGCATGGTCCTGGACACGCGGGGCGACCTCGTCGAGGCCCGCGCCCTGTACGCGCGCCTCGGCTACACCGAGACCGAGGCCTACAACGAGAGTCCGTACGCCGAGCACTGGTTCGCCAAGCGGCTGCGCCCGGACCGCGGCTCCTGACGGCGGCGCTCAGCCTGCCCGCGCGGGCGTGCGCCCCTCGTGCGGGCGCTCCCGCTCCGAGCCGCACAGTTCCCCGGTCAGCTCCCGCACCAGCCGCACCAGGTCGGTCGGGCGGTCCGGGCCCCACCAGTCGCCGAGCAGTTCGGCGAGCGAGTCCTCGCGGGCCAGCGCCAGCCGTTCGGCGACCTCCCGGCCCCGGCGGGTGAGGACCAGGTCGGGGCCCTCGCGGACGGCGAGGTGCCGCTCCTCCACCTGCCGGGCCGCCGCCATCACGGTGGCCAGCGGGACCGGGCTGCGTTCCGCCAGCTGGGCCGGTTCGACCCGGCCGTACTTCCTGACCCGCAGCAGCATCCAGCTCGACGCGGGCAGCAGGTCGTAGCCCGCCCGCGCGGTGATCCTGCGGTAGATCTCCCGGCGGCCCTCCCGGGTGCCGAGCACCGACAGGGCGCGGCACACCTCGTCGTGCGAGGAGCGCTCCACCGGGTTGCTGGCGAGGGTCTGGGTGGCGTCCGGCGCCGTGACCGAGCCGCGCAGCCGGTCCTCCTTGAGGAACCAGGCCAGCAGGAAGGCGAGCAGGGCGACGGGAGCGGCGTACAGGAAGACGTCGGTGATGGAGGAGGCGTAGGCGTGGATCGCGTCGGGACGCAGCGCGGGCGGGAGGGCGCCGATGCCGCGCGGGTCGGCCTTGAGGGTGTCCACGGAGACGCCGGGCGGCAGGGCGGCGCCCCGGAAGGCGTCCGTGAGCTGGTCGCCGAGGCGGCTCGCGAAGATCGTGCCGAAGATGGCCACGCCGAACGACGCGCCGATGGACCGGAAGAAGGTCGCGCCGGAGGTGGCGACGCCCAGGTCCTCGTAGGGGACGGCGTTCTGCACGATGAGGACGAGGACCTGCATCACCAGGCCGAGGCCCAGGCCGAAGACGAAGAAGTAGGCGCTCACCTCGCCGGTGGAGCTGTGCTCGTCGAGCTGGTGCAGCAGGAGCAGACCGAGGGTGGTGACGGCGGTGCCCGCGACGGGGAACACCTTCCAGCGGCCGGTACGGCTGACGATCTGCCCGGAGACGGTCGACGACAGCAGCAGGCCGAACACCATCGGCAGCATGTACACACCGGACACGGTGGGGGAGACACCGCGCACGACCTGCAAGAACGTCGGCAGGTACGTCATCGCGCCGAACATCGCGAAGCCGATGACGAAGCTGATGACCGCGGACAGCGTGAAGGTGCGGACGCGGAAGAGCTTCAGCGGCAGGACGGGCTCGGCCGCCCTGCGCTCCACGGCCACGAAGAGCACGGCCAGGACCACCGCCAGCACCGCGAGCCCGATGATCTGCGGGGAGCCCCAGGCCCAGGTCGTGCCGCCGAGCGAGGCCACGAGCACCAGGCTGGTGGCGACGGAGGCGATGAGCAGGGTGCCGAGATAGTCGATGACGTGCCGGGCGGCGCGGCGCGGGATGTGCAGGACCGCGGCGATCACGGCGAGCGCGACGACGCCGATGGGCAGGTTGATGTAGAAGACCCAGCGCCAGCTGAGGTGCTCGGTGAAGACCCCGCCCAGCAGTGGGCCGAGCACGCTGGTCGCGCCGAAGACGGCGCCGAACAGGCCCTGGTAGCGGCCTCGTTCACGGGGCGGCACCAGGTCGCCGACGATCGCCATCGAAAGCACCATCAAGCCGCCGCCGCCCAGGCCCTGGAGGGCGCGGAAGGCGATCAGCTGGCCCATGCCCTGCGCGATGCCGCACAGCGCGGAACCGACCAGGAAGATCCCGATCGCCAGCTGGAACAGCCTCTTGCGCCCGTACTGGTCGCCGAGCTTGCCCCACAGCGGGGTCGCGGCGGTCGCCGCCAGGAGGTAGGCGGTGACCACCCAGGACAGGTGCTCGAGGCCGCCCAGATCGCTGACGATGGTCGGCAGCGCCGTCGACACGATGGTCTGGTCGAGTGCGGCGAGCAGCATGCCGAGGAGCAGGGCTCCGATGGAGACGAGTACGCCGCTGGAGACCTGCTCCCGCTCCCCCGGTGCGGCGGGCCGCGCCGGGTCCGGCTCCGACTCCGTCGTCTCGCGCACGTCTCCGGCCATCCCGACCTCCACAGGTGTCACGGTCCATCCTGGTCGGTGTGACCAGTTATGGCCGTTTCAGTCCTCCTGGAGGCCGGCATTCCGGGGGCGTGTGCGCCGAAGTATGGAGAAGATCTGCATAATCTCTGGAGTTCGCGAGGGGAGTCGCGAGGGGAGGGACGAACGCGTGGAGCAGCAGAAGGAACCGTCGCAGGACCGGCCGGCGGGGGCCGCCTGCCCGGAGTGCGGCACACCCAGGGCGGTGGACAACACCCCGTCCTGCGCCTGCGGAACCAGGGCGTCCGACGCCCTGCGCGACGCACGCACGGCCCAGGCGGCAGCGGCGGAGG
This sequence comes from Streptomyces sp. NPDC001599, assembly GCF_042893535.1. Lineage (NCBI taxonomy): Bacteria > Bacillati > Actinomycetota > Actinomycetes > Kitasatosporales > Streptomycetaceae > Streptomyces > Streptomyces sp. NPDC001599. The sequence continues at coordinate 313,855 of NZ_JBIAVA010000001.1, read as the reverse complement.
ACTTCGATCCGCTGCGCATACGGCCGTACGTCGAGCTGGACGGCGCCGACGCCGGGGGGTCTTCGGATGCGCCCGACGCGTCCGGTGCGCCCAGCGCCGCGCCCGCGTCCGATTCCGACCCGGACGCCACCATGACACTGCGCGCCGTCGACGCCGGGGCCGGTGCCGGTTCCGGAGCCGACCCCGGTACCGACTCGCCCGGCGGGGACACGGAGGCGACCTCCGCGCTGCCGACGCCGCTGGCCCCCTCCGCGGGCTCGCCCAGCGCGCACGACCTGCGCCTGTTCGAGGCATCCGCCACCGCGCCCCTCCCCCGGGCGGACCCGGGGACGGGAGGCGCAGGCGGCGGACGGCCACCGCGAGGGCGGCGCAAGGGCGTCCTGCTGAGTGCCGCCGGAGCGGTCGTGGTCGTGATCGGCGCGGCGGGCTTCGCCAGCGGGCTGTTCTCGTACGACACCCCGTCGCGGGACGGGGCGCTGCCGGACGAGGTCCGGGCGAGCGTGCCGGACCCGTCGACCAGCGAGGCCCCGCCCAGTCCGGAACCGAGCGCGTCCTCCGCCCCGGCGTCGCCCTCCGCGTCCTCCTCCCCGTCCGAGTCCGCCTCGCCGTCGGCCAGTGCGAGCGCCTCGGCCTCGCCGTCCCCGTCGGCGTCGAGCGCCTCGCCCACACCGTCCCGGTCGGCCGAGCCGACGCGGAGCACGAGCGCGCCGGCCGACGACGCCCCGCAGGAGTCCGAGGAGGACGACCGGGACCCCGGCGGCGGCCCCACACTGCGCCACGGCGACCAGGGCCCGGAGGTCGTGGAACTCCAGCAGCGCCTGAAGGAGAAGTGGATGTACTGGGGCGACCTCGACGGGGACTACGACCGCCAGGTCGAGGACGCCGTCCGCCAGTACCAGTGGGAGAACCGCATCCGCACCGACAGGGTCGGCGTCTACGGCCCGGACACCCGCCGCAAGCTGGAGTCGGAGACCCGGGAACCGTAGGGGCGGCGGGCCGCTCGGCAGCCCCCGTCAGCCGATGTGCAGGCGCAGCCCGCCGTCCGCGTCGGCCTCGACGCGCACCCGCGTCAGGTCCTCCACGACCACGTCCGGCCCGTGGAACCCGGCGCGCGGTCCGACCCCGACGACCCGCATCCCGGCGGCACGTCCGGCCGCGACACCGGCGCCGGAGTCCTCGAAGACGATGCAGTCGGCGGGGGCGATGCCCAGTTCGGCGGCGCCCTTGAGGAAGCCCTCCGGGTCGGGCTTGCTCGCACCGACCGACTCGGCGGTGACCCGGACGTCCGGCTGCGCGAGCCCGGCGGCGGCCATCCGCGCGGTGGACAGGGCCACGTCGGCCGAGGTCACCAGGGCGTGCGGCAGCCCGCGCAGCGAGGCGAGGAACTCCGCCGCGCCGGGGATCGCGACGACGCCCTCGGTGTCGGCGGTCTCCTCGGCGAGCATGCGCGCGTTGTCGGCGTGGTTCTGCTCCATGGGCCGGTCCGGCAGCAGCAGCGCCATCGAGGCATAGCCCTGCCGTCCGTGGACGACCTTCATGACCTCGTCGCCGTCCAGCCCGTGCCGGTCGGCCCAGCGCCGCCAGACACGGTCCACGGCGGCGTCCGAGTTGACGAGGGTGCCGTCCATGTCGAGCAGCAGGGCGCGGGCGGGCAGAACGGTGGTGGCGGTGGCCGTCATCGGCAGACTCCAAGGGGCGGGGAGGGAACAAGGCGGCCCCGCCCGCCGGTCAGGGAGAACGGGCGGGAGCCACTTTGTTCATCCACGGTACAAAATAGACCGGGTTCGCGCCACCGGCACGCGCCTCTCCGCACCCGCCGGCCGCTCAGCCGGCGATCGCCTCCCACAGGCTCCACACGCCGAGGCCCAGCATGAGCACGGCCGCGATCTTCGTGATCAGCCCCAGCGGCACCCGCTTCATCAGGGCCTTTCCACCGACGATGCCGAGCCCGGCCACCGCCCACAGCGCGAGCACCGCGCCGAGGCCGACGGAGAGCGGGTCGTCGTAACGGGCCGCGAGGTTGGCCGTCATGATCTGCGTCAGGTCACCGAACTCGGCGACCAGGATGAGCATGAAGCCCGCCCCGGCGACCTTCCAGAAGGACTGGTCCTCCGGCTTGCGGATCTCCTCGTCCCCGTCGTCCTTCTTCATCAGCAGCACGGCGGCGCCGCCCAGGAACAGCACACCGGTGATCGCGTGCACGAGCTGCTGGGGCAGCAGGGTCAGCACGCTTCCGGCCGCGACCGCCAGCACGACGTGCAGCAGGAAGGCGGCGGCCACGCCCGCGAAGACGTACGAGGCGCGGTAGCGGGTGCCGAGGACGAGGCCGGCGAGGGCGGTCTTGTCCGGCAGTTCGGCGAGGAAGACGACACCGAAGACGAGCGCCGTCACGGTCAGGCTGATCAAGATTCCTCAATCGGTCGGGGCCACCCCACCGAGAGTGCTGGTTGCGCGGCTTTCACGACCTCCGCGACACGCGACACCTCGGCACGGCAGCACACGGATCCACCCCTGCCGTACGGCACGGGCGTGCACTGCTTGCCGAAGGTCTCGCTGGCCTGCCTCGCGTGCGAGGCCTGCCTCCGGGCGCCGGCTCAGGCGGGCTGAGCAGTATGTCGACGGTCCGGCGAAGAGCTACTCCCCTTCTGCGCCGTCCATCGTACGCGACCCCTCGGCCGGAACCGAGGGCCGAAGGTCCCGCCTCGAACTCTTGTCACGAGTCTCGTCGCACTCCTGGACGTGCCATGCACACGTCACTAACTTCTAACCGACCGCACACCTGTGCGCCATGCGGCGTCGCGAGCATTCCCCTGCCCGCGTCCCAACACCCCCACACCCCAAGGGAGTTCGCATGCCGAAGTTCTACGCGCGTCGACGGCTCGGTTTCCTCGCCGCGTTCACCGGGCTCATAGCCTCCGCCGGGCTCCTCAACGGCCCGGCCGCCTCCGCCGCCCTCCCCACCCCGGTCAGCGCCGCCACCGCCCGCACCTACCTCGCCTCCCTCACGGTGGCCACCGAGGACCGCACCGGTTACGACCGCGACCTCTTCCCGCACTGGATCACCCAGTCCGGCACCTGCAACACCCGCGAGACGATCCTCAAGCGCGACGGCACGAACGTCGTCACCGACTCCTCCTGCGCCGCCACCAGCGGCAGTTGGTACTCCCCCTACGACGGGGCCACCTGGTCCGCCTCCTCCGACGTCGACATCGACCACCTGGTGCCGCTCGCCGAGGCCTGGGACTCCGGCGCCGACTCCTGGACCACCTCGCTGCGGCAGTCCTTCGCCAACGACCTGACCCGGCCCCAGCTCCTCGCCGTCACCGACAACGTCAACCAGTCCAAGGGCGACCAGGACCCGGCCACCTGGATGCCCTCGCGCAGCGCCTACCGCTGCACGTACGTGCGCGCCTGGGTGCAGGTGAAGTACTACTACGACCTCTCGGTCGACTCGGCGGAGAAGTCCGCCCTCCAGGGCTACCTCGCCAACTGCTGACGGCCCGTACACCGTCCGTTCGGCGCGGAACCTCCCCACCGGCCTCCGTCGTTCCGTACCGTACGGGGCGACGGAGGAGAGGATCATCATGGCGGAACTGCGCCTGGGCCCACTGCTGAGGTACACCGACGGTGCGTGCGCGACCGTCTGGGTCGAGACGGACCGCCCCTGCACGGCCGAGGTGCGCTGCGCCGACGGCGCCCGGGGCACGGCCCGCAGCTTCAGGATCGCGGACCACCACTACGCGCTGGTCCCGGTCGGCGGGCTGACCCCCGGCACGGCGACGGAGTACGAGGTGCTGCTCGACGGCACGGGCGTGTGGCCGCCGCGCGACTCCCGCTTCCCACCGTCGGTGATCGCCACGCCCGGGGACGACGACGGCATGCGCGTCGCCTTCGGCTCCTGCCGCTGGGCGGCGCCGCCCTCGGGAGGCAAGGGCCGGGTGGGCCCCGACGCCCTGGACACCCTCTCCGCGCGCGTCGCGGCCGATCCCGGCGGCGCCCGCCCGGACGTTCTGCTGCTGCTCGGCGACCAGGTGTACGCCGACGAGATCTCCGACGCCACGCGCGAGTGGATCGCCGGCCGCCGCGACGTGGAGGCGGGCCCCGGCGCCCAGGTCGCCGACTACGAGGAGTACACCCGGCTCTACTACGAGTCCTGGCTCGACCCCGAGGTGCGCTGGCTGCTGTCCACCGTGCCGAGCTGCATGATCTTCGACGACCACGACGTCATCGACGACTGGAACACCTCCGCCGCCTGGCTCGCCGACATGCGGGCCACCGACTGGTGGCAGGAGCGGGTGCTGAGCGGGCTGATGTCGTACTGGGTGTACCAGCAGCTGGGCAACCTCTCCCCGGACGAACTGGCCGCCGACCCGCTCTACACGGCCGTCCGGGAGGCGGCCGACGGCACCGACGTCCTGCGGGAGTTCGCCGCACGGGCCGACGCCGATCCGGCCTCCGTCCGCTGGAGCTACCGCCGCGACTTCGGGCGCACCCGGCTGCTGATGGTCGACTCCCGCGCGGCTCGCGTCCTGGAGGAGGACCGCCGCACGATGCTCGACCCGGGCGAGGCCGCCTGGCTGCGCGAGCAGGTCATGGAGGGACGGGGCGACGGCGACGGCGACGGCGACGGCGACGGCGACGGCGACAGTGACGGTGACAGTGACGGTGCTTACGACCACCTGCTGATCGGCACCTCCCTGCCCTGGCTGCTGCCCCACCTGGTGCACGACGTGGAGGCGTGGAACGCCGCGATGTGCGGCGGCGAGCGGGGCCCCCGCTGGGCACGGATCGGGGAACGGATACGGCGCGGCGCCGACCTGGAGCACTGGTCCGCGTTCCCCTCGTCCTTCGACGCCCTCGGCGACCTGATCGCCGATGCCGGTACCGGGCCGGGGGCGCCCGCGACGGTGAGCGTGCTGTCGGGCGACGTCCACCACGCCTACGTGGCCGAGCCGTCGTGGCCGGGGCGTACGCCCGACGCGCGGGTGGCCCAGCTGACCTGTTCCCCCGTCCACAACTCGGTGCCGGTCTCGATCCGCCTCGGCTTCCGCTTCGGCTGGAGCGCTCCGGCGCGGGCCCTCGGGCGGCGCATCGCCCGGCACGGACGCTGTGCGCCCCCGGCGGTGGGCTGGCGCAGGACCGGCGGGCCCTGGTTCGGCAACCAGATCATGACGCTGACCCTGCGGGGGCGGTCGGCCCGGCTGCGCCTGGAACAGGCCCGCGCGAACCGGGACGGGACGAACGTCCTGCGGACGGTCACGGACCGGGAGCTGACGTAGCCGCACGGCGTTGTTCCGGCACGAGTCGGCGAGTGCGGGGCGGGGTATGAATCGAGTCACATCGGCGGGCCGCGCCGCGCGTGTGGGAGCGCTCCCACCTGGACCGGCGGCAGCGTCGGGCAGGTGACTGCACGTCAGGTTATGGCGGAATGTTGAACTTGCAAGTACTCATTAGGCTCACCTAACGTGGGCAGCCCACTCGGTTCCGTCCCCCACCGGCCCGCCCCGGCCGGCCGACCGAAGGAGCACCCCCGTATGCCCGCACGCCTCAACAGCACCAGCGCCCAGCCGTATGTTCTCGGCCTGTTCCGCATAGTCGTCGGCCTGCTCTTCGCCTGCCACGGCGCCGCCTCCCTCTTCGGCGTCCTCGGCGGCGCCGCGATGACGGGCGGCACGATCGACGCGGGAACCTGGCCGGGCTGGTACGCGGCCGTGATCCAACTGGTCGGCGGCGGCCTCGTCCTACTGGGCCTCGGCACCCGCCCGGCCGCGGTCATCTGCTCCGGCTCGATGGCCTACGCCTACTTCAAGGTGCACCAGCCGAACGCCCTGTGGCCGATGGAGAACGGCGGTGAGGCCCCCGCCATGTTCTGCTGGGCCTTCCTGCTGCTCGCCTTCACCGGTTCCGGCGCCTTCGGCCTGGACCGTCTCCTCGCCCGCCGCGTGTCCGAGCGGGACGAGTCCGCCCCCGAGCGGCAGACGCCGGTCGCCGCCTGACCGGACCGCCGCGGGCCCCCTCCTCCGTGTGAACGCCTTGCGTCGATCACACAAGCCCCCTGTGAACCCTCTGTCACACCCCGGGCGTACGCTGTATGGCTGTCATTGGCCGCTCCTGCCGTCCCCGCGTCTCGCGGCATGGCCCGGCCCACGGGGGAGTACCGGGGAGTTGTCGTGGTCGAAGGTCTGGGAAGTATCGGGTCGCTGGTCAGCAGCCCATGGATTTATGTGCTGGTGGGCGCCTCGGTGCTCCTCGACATCTTCCTGCCGGTGCTGCCGAGCGGGGTCCTGGTGATCACGGCGGCGACGGCGGCGGCCGCGGGTTCGGGAGCGGCGGCCGCCGGACGGGTCCCGCAGGACGTCCCCGACATCCTCGTCCTCACGCTCTGCGCGGCGACCGCCTCCGTCGTCGGCGACCTGGCCGTCTACCGCCTCGCCTGGCGCGGCGGGGCACGGCTGGACCGCGCGATCGCCCGTTCCCGGCGGCTGACCACCGCGCAGGAACGTCTCGGCGGCGCCCTGGCCCGCGGCGGCGGCGCCCTCGTCGTCCTGGCCCGTTTCGCCCCCGCCGGCCGCTCGGTCGTCTCACTCGTCGCCGGCGCGGCCCATCGCCGGGTCCGGGAGTTCCTCCCCTGGTCGGCCCTGGCCGGCCTGGCCTGGGCCGCGTACAGCGTCGCCCTCGGCTACTTCGGCGGCCAGTGGCTGGGCGCCACGTGGCTGGCGACGGGAGTGTCGCTGGTGGCGCTCTTCGGTGCGGGCGCGGCAGCGGCCTACCTGATGCGCCGCCAGCCACGAACGACGGAGGCGTCGTAGCGGCGCGGCGGAGACTCATGGCTGCGTGAAACTCGTGGCAGCAAGTCCCTCGTAGCGCCGGAGGCCGCATGGCACCGGAGGCCGCGTGACGCCGGAAGCGGCATGGCACCCGAGGCCGCATGGCACCCGAGGCCGCGTGGCGCCGGGCATCGACCGACCAGCTCGCGAGGGCGCCACGACTCGGCGTCAGACGGCTCGCCGGGCCGCCCCTCGGCGTCAGGAGGCCTTTCGCGCTCCGGCGCCTCCCCGTATTTCCAGGTCGGCCAGCAGCTCGGTCGTGGCCTCGGTGACGGCCTCGACGGCGCGGTCGAAGACCTCCTGGTTGTGCGCGGCGGGCGCACGGAATCCGGAGACCTTGCGTACGTACTGAAGGGCGGCGGCCCTGATCTCGTCCTCGGTGGCCTCCTCGGCCAGCACGGGCGGACGCAGGGTCTTGATGCTGCGGCACATGACGTCAGTCTCCCTTCTCGAGGTCCACCCGCCAGTCGTTCGACCTGATCCAGTGGCCCTTCGGATACTCGAAGCCGACCTGCCCGGGGAGCCTGACCCCGGCCCCTCGGCAGACCGCGTTGGAGACGGCGTGGTCGACGCCCGGCGCGATCCGCTCGTCCATGCCGTCCATGTCTTTCACGGTAGGGCAGGGGTCTGACAGTCGGGCCGGGCCGCGGGGCCACCCTTTCGCGTGAACCACCGAAGGGAACGCGCGCCTCAAAATCGAACAGGCGTATCATTGAAACGTGGCTACGACCTATGATTTCCCCAGTGATCTCCTCGCCGGTCAGGAGGAACTGCATCAGGTCCGGGCCGAGCTGTCGGCCCTGCTCAAGAGACTTCCCTGGTCCGTCGAACCGCTCGACGGCTTCAGCGACGACAACGGCTGGCGCAAGGTCGAACGCCCGGCCTCCCCCGGCTGGTCGGCGGACGAGCAGGCCGAGGTCGAGAAGCTCCGGCAGCGCGAGCGCGAGCTGGCCGTGTTCGTCAGCACCCATCGCTACTGGTCGGAGATAACCGGCCCGGACCAGGTGAGCGCCCGGTCGGAGCTGAAACACGCGCATGAGGGCCCGCACGCGTAAGGCCCCCGGAAGATCTCCGGGGGCCTCCGCGCCGACGACGGCGCCGGTCCTGGTGGGCGCGGACGGTTTCGAACCGCCGACATCCTGCTTGTAAGGCAGGCGCTCTACCCCTGAGCTACGCACCCAGGACGAGTCGACAGCCTACATGGCCCGGGGCGCTGCCCGGCAAACGCGTTCCCACCGTGCTCGGGCGGGGTCGGGGGTTAACCCCACCCTCGATCCGGTAGCGGCCCGGATCCCGGCGTGAGCGCCCGCTCCGTACGGTCGAAGAGCCTCACCGGGAAGGTCTCCGCCGCGCGGAGGGCCCCGGGTGCGGCACCTCGTCGTCCGTCCAGGGGGAGACCGTCATGCCCGCCCGTACCGTTCCCGTCCGCACGTTGGCCGCCGTCGGCGCCGTCGCCGTCCTCGTCGCGGGCCTCAGCGCCTGCGCCTCCGCCTCGGACGACAACGACCCCGAGCACCGGTCGTTCGCCCTCCAGGGCCGTACGCTCACCGTCGACTCCGACGACTCCGCCCTGGAGATCGTCGCCTCGGACGACCACGCGTCCGGGAAGATCCAGGTCACGCGGTGGTTCTCCGGGTCGGTCGCCATCGGCTCGGACCCCGAGGTGACCTGGAAGATGGACGGCGACCGGCTGGTGCTGCGGATGCACTGCTCCGGCGTCGTCGCCGACTGCGCGGCCAAGCACCGCATCGAGGTGCCGCGCGGCATCGCCGTCAAGGTGAAGGAAGGGGACGGCAGCGTGCGGGCCAGCGGCTTCGAGGACGCGCTGAACATCCGTACCGGCGACGGCTCCGTGCACGTCACCGACTCCTCCGGGCCGCTGGAAGTGCGCACCGACGACGGTTCCGTACGCGCCGCGGTCTCCTCCCGCCAGGTGCGGACGCACACCCGCGACGGCTCGGTCCGGCTGGACCTCGGCACCGTCCCGGACCAGGTGGAGTCCCGCACCGACGACGGCTCCGCGACGATCTCGCTGCCCCGGGCCACGTACAAGGTGTCCACCGACACCGACGACGGCGCGGTCGACGTGTCCGTGCCCACCGACGACGCCGGCACGCACGTGGTCGACGCCCGGTCCGTCGACGGCAGAATCACCGTGCGAACCGCGAACTGACCGGCCCGTGTGTTCGTCCCTAACGGGTGGGAGAATGAACCCGGGCAGGACGGACGACACGGGAGAGTGATGTGACGGCGACGCCATCGCAGCCGTACTCGCCGATGGTGGCGCGCGCCCAGCGCCTGCCGCACCGCTTCCGCCGGCGCCGGGCCGGCGTGGTCACCGGCACGCTCACCCTGATGGGTCTGCCCCTGCTGGCCGTGCTCGCGCTCCCCGCGGCATTCGCCGGGGGCGGTACACGGCGCTGGTTCGGCGGGCGGGCCGAGAGCCAGCGGGCGGAGGCCCAGACCGCGAAGGACGACGCGGCCGCCGCGTTCTACGAACTGGACACCGCCCAGCGGGACCTGCGGATCTCGATAGAGACGATCGCGGCCGTCGACTCCTCCCCCGCCGCCCGGCGTGCGGTCACCGACTTCGATGCCCTCGGCCGGCGCATCGACGAGGTCAGCCACCAGTACATCAGCGCCGTCGACGCCCACGACCTGGACCGGGACGACCTGGAAGCGTCGGCCGCCTCCCGCGCCCGCACGGAACTGACCGCCGCCAGGACCGAGCTGGGCCGGGTCAAACAGGAACTCGACCGCTTCGCCGAGGGCCTCGGCCCACTGCTGGGCAAGGCGGAGACCCAGCTGGCCCGGCTGGCGCCCGCCGTCGAACGGGCCCGGCAGGCCCTGCTCGCCGCCTCCAACGCCCTGGACGCCGCACGCGGCTCCGGTCTGAAGGCGGACGACCTCGCCACCCGTCTCGCCACCCTCGGTCCGGAACTGACCCGGCTGAACCAGGGCGCGGGACAGCACGGGGTGCCCCAGACCCTGGAGCGGGCCGAACGGGTCACCCGTGAGGCCGAGGCGGTCCGCGCCGAGGCGGAACGACTGCCCGAGCGCGCCGCCGAGATCGGCCACCGCCTGGTCTCCCTGCGCACCCGCGCCCAGGCGCTGACCACCCGCACCGAACAGGTCGAGCCGGTGCTGAGCGAGCTGCGGCGCCGGTTCACCGCCGCCTGCTGGCAGGACCTCCAGCACGTGCCGGACCAGGCCACCGAATCGGTCCGGCAGGCCGAGCGGAAGCTGGCCGAGGCGCAGACCGCCCGCGACGACCAGCGCTGGCCCGACGCCACCGCCCTGCTGTCGACGGTGCGAGCACTGCTGAACTCGACCGACGAGGCCGTATCGGCGGCAGGCGACCGGCTGCGGCAGCTGAACGCCGTGCAGAAGGACCCGCAGCAGGAGATCGAGCGCACCCGCTTCGCGATCCGCGACGCCCAGCGCCTGGCCATGGCCGGCCGCAACACCCCCGAGCCCCGTCACGCACGTCCCCTGGACGAGGCCGTGGCCCGGCTGGAACGGGCGATCACCACGCTGGAGGGGCGGCACCCCAACTACTGGCACTTCCTGACGGAGACGGAAGCGGTCCGGCAGACGGTGGCCCATGTGGTCACCCAGATCCGCGAGGAGCGCGGGGCCGGTCACTGATCACCGGGATCGGCCGACCGGGACCTGTGGGCGGCCGTGCCGGTTAATCTGTGCCCATGCCTCGCTACGAGTACCGCTGCCGCAGCTGCGGCGACACCTTCGAACTGAGCCGTCCCATGGCCGAGTCCTCCGCTCCCGCCGCCTGTCCGGCGGGCCACGACGACACGGTGAAGCTGCTGTCGACGGTCGCGGTCGGCGGCTCGGCCTCCGCACCGGCGCCGTCGTCGGGCGGCGGTGGCGGTGGGGGTTGCTGCGGTGGCGGCTGCTGCGGCTGAGCCCGGCGCCCTTGCGCTCCTGCCGGATCGCCCTCGGCTCCCGTCAGCTCCCCAGGTAGCGCAGGACCGCGAGCACCCTGCGTGAATAGCCCTCCCCTCCGGTCAGCTCGAGTTTGTCGAAGATCGCGTTGGTGTGTTTCTCCACCGCGCTCTGCGAGATGTGCAGCCGATGCGCGATCGCCGCGTTGGTGTGGCCCTGCGCCATCTCGGCCAGCACGTCCCGCTCCCGCACGGTCAGCCGGGCGAGCAGGTCGGTGTGCGTCGTCCGGCCGAGCAGCTGACGGACGACCTCCGGGTCGAACGCGGCGCGTCCGGCGGCCACCCGCTCCAGCGCGTCGAGGAACTCGTCGACCTGGACCACCCGGTCCTTGAGCAGATATCCGACTCCTTCCGTCTCCCCGGTGAGCAGCTCGGTCGCGTACCGCTTCTCCACGTACTGCGAGAGCACCAGCACTCCGACCCCCGGCCACCGTCCGCGTATCTCCAGGGCCGCGCGCAGGCCCTCGTCCGTGTGCGTGGGCGGCATCCGGACATCGGCGACGACCACGTCCGGCTGGTCCTCGGCGACCGCCTTCAGCAGCAGCTCGGCGTTGCCGACAGCCGCGAGGACCTCGTGGCCCTCCTCCGCCAGCAGCCGCACCAGCCCCTCCCTCAGCAGGGTCGAGTCCTCGGCGAGGATCACCCGCATGGCAGCTCCGCGGCGACGAGGGTCGGCCCTCCCGGCGGGCTGACCACGCTGAGGCTGCCGTCGAGGGCGGCGACGCGCCGGGCGAGGCCGAACAGTCCGCTGCCCGCGGCGTTCGCCCCGCCGCAGCCGTCGTCCCGCACGCTCACGTACATCCGTTTCTCCTCCGCTCTGACTGCGACGCTTATCCGGGTCGGCGCCGCGTGCTTGACCGCGTTGGTGACCGCCTCGCAGACCACGAAGTACGCGACGGTCGCCACGGCCTGCTCGGGCTCCTCGGCCAGGTCGTACTCCACCCCCACCGGTACGGACGCCCGCTCGGCGACCGTCTCCAGGGCCGCGCGCAGCCCCGCCTCGTCCAGCGTGGTCGGGTAGATCCGCCAGGCCACCTCGCGCAGCTCGTCCAGGGCACGGCGGCTCTCGTCGTGGGCCTGGCCCAGCAGGCGGTCCCGGCGGCCGGCGTCCTGGCTGCGGCGGGCCCGGCCGAGCAGCATGCCGAGGGCGACGAGGCGCTGCTGCACACCGTCGTGCAGGTCGCGCTCGATGCGGCGCCGTTCGTCGTTCACCGCGTCGACCACGGCGGCGCGGCTGGCGGACAGCTCGGCGATCCGCCGCTCCAGCTCCTCCTGGTGGCGCGGGCCGAGGAAGTGCCGGGCCAGCTGCCCCTCCAGTCCCACCACACCGAATATTCCCTGCACGGTGAGGAACACGAGGAAGAAGCCGCCCAGACTGCCGAGGACCAGCGAACCGGGGTTGCGTATGCCGTCCAGCAGGAGCCAGCCGTACAGCCCGAAGGTGCCGTACGCCAGGCCGATGGCGGCCGTCAGCATCACGACCCCGCCCAGGACGCCCAGGGCCCAGTGGCAGGCGACGTACCGCAGCGCCCGCACGTCCTCGTACGCGGGCGTGACGCGCAGGTCGAGCCACATCCGCAGCCGGCCCCGCTCCAGCTCCGTCAGGACCCGCGCGCCCGCGAGGACCGGGCGCAGTACGGCCCGGCGGCCCTTCGGCCAGGCGGCCACCGGCAGCAGGGCCACGCCGGCCAGCAGGGCGAAGAGCAGCTCGACGGCGGCCGCGGCGGTCCCCAGGATGAGGCCCGCCCCGCACCGCACTACACGTCGCGCCATGACTCGCATGATCGCGAGGCTAGTCGGGCGCGGTGGGCTGGCACACTGCGGAAAACCGCAATTCCCGCCTGCGGTACACCGCAATCGATCATGCGGTCTTCCTCAGGGTCCCTTCAGCCGCGATTTTCTAGCGTGGTCGTCATGACAGCCATCGCAGCGCAGCCGGCCGCGGACAGCGGTGCGGCACCGCAGTGGATCAACGACCTCATGGACGCCCTCGGCGCCCCCGGTGCCGGTCTCGCCATCGCTCTGGAGAACCTCTTTCCTCCCCTGCCGAGCGAGGTGATCCTGCCGCTGGCCGGGTTCGCGGCGAGCTCCGGCCGGATGAGCCTGATCGCCGTCCTGCTGTGGACGACGGCGGGTTCGGTGATCGGCGCGCTCGCCCTGTACGGGATCGGTGCCCTGCTCGGCCGGGACCGCACGGTGGCGATAGCGGGGAAGCTGCCGCTGGTGAAGGTGTCCGACATAGAGAAGACGGAGGCGTGGTTCCTCCGGCACGGGACCAAGGCGGTGTTCTTCGGGCGGATGATCCCCATCTTCCGCAGCCTGATCTCCGTGCCGGCGGGTGTGGAGCGGATGCGGCTGCCCGTCTTCCTCGCCCTGACGACGCTGGGCAGCGCGATCTGGAACACCGTGTTCGTGCTCGCGGGCTACGCACTGGGGGACAACTGGTCGGAGGTCTCGGGCATCGCCTCCACCTATTCGAAGGTGATCCTCGCGGCGGCCGCCCTGGCGCTGGTGGTCTTCGTCGTCATGCGGCTGCTGCGGCCGGGCGCCGGTCACCGTCGGCGGGGCCGCGGCGACGACGGGCGGCGGGACATACAACCGCCGGCCGACGACGACGGCTGCCCCGGCACCGGGGGCGGTGCCGGGGACGGGGACGGCGGGTTCAGCGAGTCGGGCGCACCGCGCGCAGGAACTCGCGGAGGATCCGCTCACCGGCCAGGACGCCGCGCTCGGGCAAGGCGCTGATCGTCGGTGCCGTCCATCCGGAGTCGGCCAGTTCGCCGTGGCCCGGGCGCCAGCCGCGGTCGGCGGCGAGGAGCAGGTCGGCGTCGAGGAGCGAGTCCCCGGCGGCGAGGGTGAGTTCGGCGCCGGTGCGGCGGGCGACCTCGTGCACGGCGGCGCTCTTGGTGAGCGGCTTGGGCACGGCGTAGATCTTGCGGCCCTGGAGGGACACGGTCCAGCCGCGGTTCTCGGCCCACACGGCGAGTTCCTTCACCCAGTCCTGGGGCAGCAGGTCGCGTTCGACGACCAGGTAGGCGAAGAGGTCCTCGGCGACCCGGTGCTTGCGCACCCACAGCGGGTCGGCGGTGTTCGTCAGGTGGTCGCGGACCTCGGCGAGCGAGGCGCATTCGTCGGCCAGCCGTGCGGTCACCCGGGCGTGCCAGGTGGGGTCGGAGACGCCGTCCACCAGCAGGTGGCCGCCGTTGGCGCAGATCGCGTACTTCGGCGCGGGGCCCGGGAGGTTGATCCGCTGGTACTGCTTGCGGGTCCGGGTGGTGGTCGGCACGAAGAGGGCCGAGTCGCCGAGGTCGGTCAGCAGTTGGGCGGCCGTCTCGGTCAGGTAGGAGAGGGGTCTGCTCTCGTAGACCTCGACGCACAGCAGGCGGGGTGCCCTCAGGTCGGGCATGGTCAGTCCGAGGGCGGCCGCGGAGTAGATGAGCGTGCGGTCGAGGTCGCTGGCGACGAGTACGGGCATCAGAGCGTCACCGCCTTGCCGTCGGCGCCGGTGGCGCCCCGCGTGTACTGGGGGTGGATCAGCCCGACACAGGTGTACGGGAGGTCGGCGACCTCCTCGACGGGCACGCCCCGCTGTTCGGCCAGCAGGCGGACATGGTCCAGGTCGGCGCCGGCTCCGGTGCGGGCCAGCACCTTCCACGGGACGCGGCGCAGCATCACCCGCGTGGTCTCGCCGACGCCGGGCTTGACGAGGTTCACGTCGTGGATGCCGTACTCCTCGCTGATCCGCTCGACGGCGGCCCAGCCCTCCCAGGTGGGGGTGCGGTCGGCGGAGAGGAGGTCCTTCGCCTGGGTGTCGACCGTGTCCGTGACGTCGGGGAAGCGGGCGGCGACGGCGTCGAGGAAGTCCGGTGACAGGTCGGCGCCGGCGAGTTCGCGGTAGAACTTCGCGCCGTGGAAGTCGTGCGGGCCGACCAGGTCGGCGCGGAGCACGGTGCGGGATATCAGGCCGGAGACGGTGGAGTTGAGGCAGGCGGAGGGGATGAGGAAGTCGTCACGGGTGCCGTAGGTGCGTACGCAGGAGCCGGGATCGGCCAGTACGGCGATTTCCGGGTCGAAGCCGGTGATGCCGTCGGTGGCCTCGAATTCGCGCAGGGCGGCGGCGAGTTCGCGGGTGATGGCGCCCTTGCCGGTCCAGCCGTCGACGAAGACGACGTCGGCGGGGTCGTGGTGGTCGGCCAGCCAGCGCAGCGCGTTGGCGTCGATGCCGCGGCCCCGGACGATCGACACGGCGTAGTGGGGGAGGTCGAGACCATGGCGGAACTGCGCCCAGCGGCGCATCAGAACGCCGACGGGAGTGCCCGCACGGGCGAGGGAGACCAGGACGGGGCGGGGCGACCGTTCCGCGAGCACGATCTCGGTGACGGCGCCGACGGCGCGCGCCAGCCGGGCCGCGGACGTCTCGAGCGCCGCGTGGAACAGGTCCTGGTACTGCTCGCTGGGCTGGTACTCCACGGGCAGCGACTCGGCGTAGTGCGCGCCGCCGCTCTGGATCGCCTCCTCGCGCTCCTCGGTCGGCGCCTCCAGCGTCACGTCCGAGAGGTCCTGGAGCAGCCAGCCGACCTCGTCGGGCGCGTACGAGGAGAAGTCGGGGCCACGCAGGGGCTCGGGCAGCATGGAGGGCCTTTCGGGGGCGTGCGGGGGGCGCGGGACGTACGAGGGGACGACCGCGAGCAGGACGTGCGGGACGTGGGCGGCGAGCCGGGCCGGCAGTCCGTCCGGGGCGTGCAGCGCGGGGGTGTCGGCGGCCGAGTCGACGACGGCGACGACGGTGTCGAAGCCGCCGCCCGCGACGTTGTAGGCGTAGCGCTCGCCGGGGCCGTCGGCCGGGTCGTCGTGCGCGGGGAAGACGAGGCGGGTGCGGATGGCGTAGCCGGGGTCGTCGACGGCGAGGACGGGAGACCGGGTGGTGGTGGAGTAGCGCACGTCGACGTCGCCGCCCACGGTCTGCTCCAGCGTGTGGGCCAGGCGGAGGGGGGCGTACATGAGCTCCTCGAAGCCGAGGACGAGCACGCGTCGGGCGCCGGCGGGGAGCGCGTCGGCGATCCGTGCCGCCATGGCGGGCAGGGCGGCCTCCAGCCGGGCCCGGTGGGCGGCGGTGAATCCGTGCCGTCCGCCGTCGGGCACGTCGTGCGGCCAGCGCAGCCGGACGCGCTCGACGGATCCGGCCGGGGGCGCGTCCGGAGCGGGGCCGGTCGGCTCCGTGGCCGTCGCCTCGTGCCGGGCGACCAGCTCCTGCCCCTTCTCCAGCACGCCCGGCGGCAGCCGGACCGTGCCGGAGGCGGTGGTCACCAGGTCCACGCGGGCGCCGATCTCCCGGGCGAAGTCGTCCAGCCGGCCGGCGTCCGCGGGCGAGCGCATGTCGACCAGGGCGACCACGACGTACCGCTTGCGGGGATAGCGCTCGTGCAGGGCGCGGACGGTGTTGAGCACCGTGTTGCCGGTGGAGAACTCGTCGTCGACGAGGACCAGCGGCCCGTCGCCGGCCAGCAGCGCCGGGTCCTCGGGCAGCAGCAGGTGGGAGGTCGCGTGCGAGTGGGATTCCTCGAAGCCGCCCGCCCGGGCGACTTGGGCGACCGGACGGCGGGTGGAGTGCAGGTAGGGCGCGGGGCCCAGGCCGTCGGCGACGGAGTGGCCGAGTCCGGTGGCGGTCTCCGCGTAGCCGAGGACGACGGCGCGTTCGGCCTCCTCGGCGCCGAGCAGTTCGCGGACGCGCCGGCCGAGGGCGACGCCGTGGCCGTAGACGACGGAGGGCGACTGCGGGACGTGCTTGCCGAGCACGTTCGAGACGAGCAGGTGTGCCCGCTTGGGGTTGCGGCGCAGGGCGAGCCCCAGCATGCCGGTCAGCGCCTCGTCGCCGGCGAGTCCGACGCCGAGCCGCTCGGCGACCCAGCTGCCGGACCAGACTCCGGCGTGCTCTCCGGCGTGCTTTTCGGCGTGCCCCTCGGCGTGCGCCCGCTCCGTCATGTACTCGTGCCTCCCGTTGTCCGCCGCGGCGTGGGCCCGGCGTCGGTTGTGGATCGCTTGCGTCCGGTCGCCCGGCGTTCAGTCGGAGAGTCCGGCGGCGAGCAGCTCCACGAAGCCGATGTCCTCGTTCGCCACGCCGAAGATCTCGGCGCGCAGCAGGGTCCGCTCGGCCCAGGCGCGGTGCGGCTTCACCTCGTTCATCTTGTTCGTGTAGGCCGACCTCATCACGCCTCCGCCGCAGCGTTCGGGCCGCAGGATGTCCTGGGCGTCGCTGAACTCCTCGTGGCTGACCACGGACAGCGCGTGCACGGGGAGCACGTGCGAGGGGTGGATGCAGGTCTTGCCCAGCAGACCGTTGGCCCGGTCCAGGGAGATCTCGCGCAGCAGGCCGTCCATGGAGTGCTCGATGAGCTTCTGGCGCAGTTCGACGGCCTGTCCCTCCAGGAAGGGGCTCTGGCGCAGTTGCGGCTTGAACATCCGCTCCTGGACGCGGAAGTACTCCCACACGGGCCCGGTCACCGTGAATCCGGTGCCGTCGGCGCGGGCGAGCATGTTGACCACGTCGGCGATCACGGAGGCAACGATCTGGACGTCGTAGGCCGTCATGTCGGGGCCCCGGCGCAGCCCGTAGGAGGAGCAGAAGTCGGTCACGCCGAGCCGCAGGGCCAGCACGCGGTCGCGGTACTTGTCGACCGCGCGGAAGATGCCCTCCAGCGTCTGGACCCGGGACTCCCGGTACAGCAGGTCGGGGGACTCGAGCACGGGCATGGCGAAGAGCCTGCGGCCGCTGCTGGTCTCGGCGGCGGCGAGCGCCTCCAGGAAGGGCATGCCGCGTTCCTCGGTGAACTTCGGCAGCACGAACCCGGACAGCAGTCGCACGGCGGGGCCGAGGCGCCGTACGAGGTCGGGTATCTGCTCGGGGGTGCGGACCCGGACGAACAGCAGGGGGACGTCGTCGCCGGAACGTTCCGCCAGGTCCGTGAGCTGACGGACGAGGTTGGCCTCGCCGACGGGTACGTCGGCGTCGTCGATCGAGTCCTCCAGGCACAGCACCATCGACACCAGCCCGCGCGCGCCCTGCTTCAGGATGTCGTCGGCGAGGCTGGGCCGGGTGGCCGGACTGTAGAGCGTGGCGCCCAGGGCCGCGGACAGCAGCCTGGCCGGGGAGTCCGCCGTGAAGGAGCAGGGCTCCTGATGAAAGAGACGCTTCCGCACATCAGGGGCTATCTGTCCGAAATGACGCATTTAAACTCCCCCGTGGTGTCTGGGCGACCTGGAATCGTCGAAAGGTGGCCGGTAATAGTACGTAGGTAGTGATGTCGGAGGTTCCCACCGGGCATGAATTCCAGGTAACCCGGCCGTGTCGGCGACGGCGACCCGAGGCGGGCGGACGCGAGCCGAGTACCCGCCCCCGCGTTGTCGTGACCAGGACCGAGGGGGCAGGATGACGACATGACGCACGCGATGCTGAAGGGGTCGAACGTCCCGCTGCAAGCCACCACGGTACGCGCCGTGCTGCGCTGGACTCCCGGGCAGGGGGTTCCCGACGTCGACGCCTCCGCGCTGCTGCTGGGGCCGGACGACCGCGTGCGTTCCGACGAGGACTTCGTCTTCTACAACCAGCCACGGCATCCCTCCGGCCAGGTCTGGCGGCTCGGCAAGAAGCGGGTCGCCGAGGGCCTGACCGACACGATCCAGACGGACCTCTCCGGCGTCGAGCCCTCGGTGGGCCGGATCCTGCTGGTCGCGTCGGCGGACGGCGTGACCTTCGACCGCGTCCGGTCGCTGCGCATCCTGCTGCACGACGCGGCGGCCGACGCGGAACCGCTGGCGTACTTCGACGTCACACCGGAGACCGGCCAGGAGACGGCGCTGATCTGCGGCGAGCTGTACCGGCGCGGGGAGGGCTGGAAGTTCCGGGCGCTGGGCGAGGGCTACTCCAACGGGCTCAAGGGCCTGGCGACCGACTTCGGCATCTCGGTGGACGAGTCGGAGGGCGCGGACGACCCCATGTCGGCCCCCCGGCCCGACGCCACGCCGACGGCCCCCGCAGCCCCGTCCGCCCCCTCGCAGGCCACGCCCGACCAGCCGACGCCCGCCCAGTCCAGCCCCGCGCCGCCGGCGGTCGGCCCCGACCACCCGACGGCCGTACAGCCGCTCCCGGGCCCATCCCGCCCCCTGCCGCCCGAGCAGCCCACCGGCGTGCCGACGCAGCCCGCGTACGGCTATCCGCAGCAGCCGGCGACGGCCCAGCCCGCCTACGGCTACCCCCAGCCGGACGCCGGCCGGCCCGGGTACGGCTATCCGCAGGCGCCTGCCGCCGCCGGGGTCACGGGAGCGCAGTCCGGCTACGGCTATCCGCAGCCGGTCACCGGGGCGCCCGATCCGGACTTCCGGCTGCCTCCGCAGGGCCCGCAGTTCGTCGGCCGGTAGCCCTCGCGGACGGCGGCCGGTGGCCGGGGCTCAGCGCTCCGCCTTGCTCTTGTGCCCGCGGCCCCATTGCAGACCCCAGCCGTACAGCCGGTCCAGCTCGCCCTGGAAGCCGTAGACGAACTTCACCTCGCGGCGGACGAGGATCTCGTCCTTGACGTTCTCGATCATCACCACGGCACAGGACCGGGCCTGCGGATGCCGCTCGTCGAGGCCTATCTCGATGCGGGGCCCGTTGCTGGGGTAGAGCGTGACGACGGCGTGCGTCCGGTCGAAGGCCGGCGTCTGGTCGTAGATGTAGGCGAAGAGCAGCAGGCGCTTGATCTCGTCCTTGTGGTCGAGGTTGACGTAGAGCGTCTCGCCGGAGGCCGAGCCGAAGCGGTCGTCGCCGCTGAGCTTGACGTACGGCGGGGCGTTGACGTCGCCCAGGAAGCCGCCGAGCGGCTGGACCACCCCGCGGGTGCCGTCCTTGAGTTCGTAGAGGCAGCCGAGGTCGAGGTCGACGTTGACCATGCTCTGGCTGTGGCCGACGACCTCGGGGGGCTTGAGCGCCTTGAAGGGGTGCCGCAGCAGGCTCTCCCGCTGGACGCCAGAGATGTCGGAGGTCCGCATCCGCCAGGAGAGGTTGACGCGGAGATTGCCGGTCGCGGCGCCCTGCTTGGTCAGGGAGACCTGACTGTGCCGTTTGGTCAGCTGTATGGAGTTGGTCGCCGCGCTGCCCGAGTCGAACTCGGACTCGCGGCCGCGCCACAGCCCGTCCAAGAAGCCCATTCCCGCCCCACCTTCGCGTCACCGCCGACGGGGCGGCCCCGAGGAGTCGTCCTCGTCGGCCGCCCCGCTCAGAGCGTTCCTCGTCCGGGCCGGGTTCACACCAGGGGTGCGGGCGCACCGGGGGCGCACCCCGGCCCGGGGATCAAGGGTTTCACACCCCGGAGGAGACCTCCGCCTTCTCCTGGTCGCCGTCTCCCCCGGCCGCCGCCAGTGCGCGGTTGCGGCGCACCGAGGAGAAGAAGGACCAGCCGATCAGGGCGACGCCGACGAGGCCGGTGATGATCTCGTGGATCTCGTACTGGATGGTGACCAGGAGGATGACGGCGAGGGCGCCGATGGCGTAGTGGGCGCCGTGCTCCAGGTAGACGTAGTCGTCGAGGGTGCCCTGGCGGACCAGGTAGACCGTGAGCGAACGGACGTACATGGCGCCGATGCCCAGGCCGAGGGCCATCAGGACGATGTCGTTGGTGATGGCGAAGGCGCCGATGACGCCGTCGAAGGAGAAGGACGCGTCCAGGACCTCCAGGTAGAGGAACATGAAGAACGCGGCCTTGCCCGCCAGCTTGACGGCCGACTTGGGCTTGCCCGTGCGTTCGGCCTCTTCCTCGGCCTCGTGCTCGCGTTCCTCCTCCTCTTCGAGTTTGTCCTCGAAGTAGCCGGAGAGACCGCCGACGATCATGTAGGTGATCAGGCCCGCGATGCCCGCGAGCAGGACCGTCTCCGCCTTGTCGGCATGGGCGCCGCCGTGCTGGTGGGCGTGGGCGCCGAAGGTGATCGCGGAGACCAGCAGCACGATCAGGGCGATGCAGACCGACAGCATGTCGACCTTGCCCAGCTTGGCCAGCGGACGCTCCAGCCAGGCCAGCCACTTGATGTCCCGGTCCTCGAAGATGAAGTCGAGGAAGATCATGAGGAGGAACATGCCACCGAAGGCGGCGATCGACGGATGGGCGTCCGTCACCAGCTCCTGATAGCGGTCCTTGTCGGTGAGCGCGAGGTCGACGGCCTCGATCGGCCCCAGCGACGCGCTGATCGCCACGATCACGACCGGGAAGACCAGGCGCATGCCGAACACGGCGATCAGGATGCCGATGGTGAGGAAGATCTTCTGCCAGAAGGCATTCATCTTCTTCAGGATCCCGGCGTTGACCACCGCGTTGTCGAAGGACAGCGAGATCTCCATGATGGAGAGGATCGCCACGATGCCGAAGGCGGTCCACCCCCCGTAGAAGACCGCCGCGACCAGGCCGAGCGCGGTGACCGCGAACGACCAGCCGAAGGTTTTCAGAAGCACTGGCTACCCAATCGTGTGTGTACGGGGCTCCCCCGCGCCGTACTCGGCTTTACGAAACGTTGACTCCGAAGTCTAGAGCGATGCCGCGAAGCCCCGACGCGTACCCCTGCCCCACTGCACGGAACTTCCACTCGCCCTGGTAGCGGTAGAGCTCGCCGAAGATCATCGCGGTCTCCGTGGAGGCGTCCTCGCTGAGGTCGTAGCGGGCCAGTTCCTGGCCGTCGGCCTGGTTGACGACCCGGATGAAGGCGTTGCTGACCTGGCCGAAGGTCTGGCCGCGCTCGTCGGCCATGTGGATCGAGACCGGGAAGACGATCTTGTCGCAGTGGGCCGGCACCTTGGAGAGGTCGACCAGCAGCGACTCGTCGTCGCCGTCGCCCTCGCCGGTGAGGTTGTCGCCGGTGTGCTCGATCGAGCCGTCCGGGCTCTTGAGCTGGTTGTAGAAGACGAACCACTCGTCGCCGAGCACCCGGCCGCTGCTGCACACGAGTGCGCTCGCGTCGAGGTCGAAGGGTGCTCCGGTGGTGGAACGCGCGTCCCAGCCGAGCCCGACCAGTACCTGCGTGAGGTTCGGTGCGGCCTTGGACAGGGAGACGTTGCCGCCCTTGGCAAGCGTGACGCCCATGGTGATGGTCCCTCCCCGGGTGATGGTTCCTGGTTTCCTGCGCGTCCGGCGCCGCACGTAAACCGTGCGGCGCCGGACGTGTCGAGACAGTCGCTCAGACGTTCACGCCGAAGTCCTGGGCGATGCCGCGCAGGCCGGAGGCGTAGCCCTGGCCGATGGCGCGGAACTTCCACTCCGCGCCGTGGCGGTACAGCTCGCCGAAGACCATGGCGGTCTCCGTGGAGGCGTCCTCGCTCAGGTCGTAGCGGGCGATCTCGGCCTCGCCGGCCTGGTTGACGACGCGGATGAACGCGTTGCGCACCTGGCCGAAGGACTGCTGGCGGTTCTCGGCGTCGTAGATCGAGACCGGGAAGACGATCTTCTCGATGTCGGCCGGGACCGTGGCGAGGTTGATCTTGATCTGCTCGTCGTCGCCCTCGCCCTCACCGGTGATGTTGTCGCCGGTGTGCTCGACCGATCCGTCCGGGCTCTTCAGGTTGTTGAAGAAGATGAAGTGCGCGTCACTGGCGACCTTGCCGCCGCTGTTCAGCAGCAGCGCGCTGGCGTCGAGGTCGAAGTCGGTGCCGGTCGTGGTGCGGATGTCCCACCCCAGACCGACGATGACCGCGGTCAGGCCGGGGGCCTCCTTGGTCAGCGAAACGTTGCCGCCCTTGCTGAGGCTGACTCCCACGAGTCCTCCATTGGTGTCCAGGGGCGGGGTGCCCCGTAGTGCGTGGATATCGGATCAACGAGTTGATCCTAGTGACGGGTTCCCGCGCCCCGCAGTCCCCGGAGCCGACAAATCACGTGGTGTCGGCCCGGCGGACGCCGGTCACAGGGCGTCGAGCGCCTTCACGTACTCGGCGAGGTCACGGGCGTCCGGCAGAGCGTTGACCACGGTCCAGCGCACGACGCCCTCCTGGTCGATCACGAAGGTGCCGCGGACGGCGCAACCCTTGTCCTCGTCGAAGACGCCGTAGGCGCGCGAGACGTTGCCGTGCGGCCAGAAGTCGGAGAGCAGCGGGTACTCCAGGCCCTCCTGCTCGGCGAAGACGCGCAGGGTGTGGATGGAGTCGTTGGAGACGGCGAGCACCTCGGTGTCCCGGTCGGAGAACTGCGGCAGGTTGTCGCGCACCTCGCACAGCTCGCCGGTGCACACACCGGTGAAGGCGAAGGGGTAGAAGAGCAGCACGACGTTCTTCCGGCCGCGGAACTCGGACAGCCGGACGGCCCTGCCGTGGTTGTCCTTGAGTTCGAAGTCGGGGGCCTTGTCGCCGACCTGGATCGCCATGTCCCGTTCGTCCCTTCCGTAGGAAGTTCTCCGCGGGAAGATCTCCGCGGGTGATTCGCTGGAAACACCCTACGCAGGGACGGTCGCGGACCCGCGGACGGGCCGACAGCCGTCGGCCGTCGACCCGCCCGGAGTCCGGAATGTCACGGAGCCCGGCCGGGCTACCGCTTGGACTTGGCGGCCTTGGGCGTCGCCAGCCGGCTGCCGCTCCAGTCCTTGCCGACGCTGACGCTCTTGGACGCCGTCAGTCCGGCGGTCGTCGAGGCTTCCGAGATGTCACTGGCCTCGACGTAACCGTCACGGCCGGTCTTCGGCGTGAGAAGGAGGATCGACCCGCCCTCTTCGATGTACGTGGTGGCATCCACCAGCGCATCCGTCAGGTCGCCGTCGTCGTCACGGAACCACAGCACGACGGCATCGGCCACGTCCTCGTAGTCCTCGTCCACCAGCTCGCCCTCGACGGCGCCCTCAATGGCCTCGCGGAGCTCCTGGTCGACGTCGTCGTCGTAGCCGATCTCCTGGACCACCTGCCCGGGCTGGAAACCCAGCCTGGCGGCAGGGTTCGTCCGCTCCTCCGCGTGGTCCGCGGTCGCGCTCACGGGTTGCCTCCTGATCATGTTTCGGTAGATGTCTTCAGCCACGCGCGTGCGCGAGGCTTGGCCGTAGTCCACACGGGCGGGACGGATCGCGCAAGTACCCGGCGTCTGGGACCGCCGAAACGGTGACGATCCCGGCCGTGTCGCCGCAACTCCAGCCATGCCGTCCGGCCCGAAGGTGACGTACACCACACCTATCTGCCCCGTTTGCGTATTTGGGAACCATGTGTGGGTACGAGACTCGAATGAACGTGCCCCCGATCCTCACGGGAGAACCGGTTACCCCACGGTACAGATGACGATTGCCCCCGCGAGGTACACGATGGGGAACCGGCGGGGGAATCGGCGCAGAAACCCGGGAAGAACCGGGGAGGAACCCGGAGAGAAACCCGGAAAAACGGCCCTCTGACAGCGAAGGAACAGCGTGGCTTCCGCATCCGATCGCAGTGATCGCAGTCCGATCATCATTGGCGGCCTTCCCAGTCAGGTTCCTGACTTCGACCCCGAGGAGACCCAGGAGTGGCTCGACTCGCTCGACGCCGCCGTCGACGAGCGCGGCCGGGAACGGGCCCGCTACCTGATGCTGCGGCTGATCGAACGGGCCCGCGAGAAGCGCGTGGCCGTGCCCGAGATGCGCAGCACGGACTACGTCAACACCATCCCGACCAAGAGCGAGCCGTTCTTCCCCGGCAACGAGGAGATCGAGCGCAAGATCCTCAACGCCACCCGGTGGAACGCGGCGGTGATGGTCTCGCGCGCGCAGCGGCCCGGGATCGGCGTCGGCGGCCACATCGCGACCTTCGCCTCCTCCGCCTCCCTGTACGACGTGGGCTTCAACCACTTCTTCCGGGGCAAGGACGAGGGCGACGGCGGCGACCAGGTCTTCTTCCAGGGGCACGCCTCACCCGGCATCTACGCGCGCGCGTACCTGCTGGACCGGCTCAGCGAGGAGCACCTCGACGGCTTCCGCCAGGAGAAGTCCAAGGCGCCGCACGCGCTGTCCTCGTACCCGCACCCGCGGTCGATGCCGGACTTCTGGGAGTTCCCGACGGTCTCGATGGGCCTCGGCCCGATCGGCGCGATCTTCCAGGCGCGGATGAACCGCTACATGCACGCGCGGGGGATCGCGGACACCTCCAAGTCGCACGTGTGGGCCTTCCTCGGCGACGGCGAGATGGACGAGCCGGAGTCGCTGGGCCAGCTGTCCATCGCCGCCCGGGAGGGCCTGGACAACCTGACCTTCGTGGTCAACTGCAACCTCCAGCGCCTCGACGGCCCGGTGCGCGGCAACGGCAAGATCATCCAGGAGCTGGAGTCGGTCTTCCGGGGCGCCGGCTGGAACGTGATCAAGCTGGTCTGGGACCGCACCTGGGACCCGCTGCTGGCCCAGGACCGCGACGGCGTGCTGGTCAACCGCATGAACACGACGCCGGACGGCCAGTTCCAGACGTATGCCACCGAGTCCGGCGCCTACATCCGCGACCACTTCTTCGGCGACGACCACCGGCTGCGCGCGATGGTCGAGAACATGACCGACGACCAGATCCTGCACCTGGGCCGCGGCGGTCACGACCACCGCAAGATCTACGCGGCGTACAAGGCGGCGCTGGAGCACAAGGGCCAGCCGACGGTCATCCTGGCCAAGACGATCAAGGGCTGGACGCTGGGACCGAACTTCGAGGGCCGCAACGCCACGCACCAGATGAAGAAGCTGACGGTCGACGATCTCAAGCGCTTCCGCGACCGGCTGCATCTGCCGATCTCCGACAAGGAGCTGGAGTCCGGCCCGCCGCCGTACTACCACCCCGGCCGGGAGACCGAGGAGATGCAGTACATGCACGACCGGCGCCTGGGTTGCGGCGGGTACGTGCCGACCCGGGTGGTGCGGTCGAAGCCGCTCGCGCTGCCGGACGACAAGACGTACGCGACCGTGAAGAAGGGTTCGGGCCAGCAGTCCATCGCGACGACGATGGCCTTTGTGCGCCTGCTGAAGGACCTCATGCGGGACAAGGAGCTTGGCAAGCGGTTCGTGCTGATCGCGCCGGACGAGTACCGCACGTTCGGCATGGACTCGTTCTTCCCGAGTGCGAAGATCTACAACCCGCTCGGGCAGCAGTACGAGTCGGTGGACCGCGATCTGCTGCTCGCCTACAAGGAGGCGCCGAACGGGCAGATGCTGCACGACGGCATCTCCGAGGCCGGCTGCACGGCCTCGCTGATCGCGGCGGGATCGGCGTACGCCACGCACGGCGAACCGCTCATCCCGGTGTACGTCTTCTACTCGATGTTCGGTTTCCAGCGCACCGGCGACCAGTTCTGGCAGATGGGCGACCAGTTGGCGCGCGGTTTCGTCCTGGGCGCGACCGCCGGCCGTACGACCCTGACCGGTGAGGGCCTCCAGCACGCGGACGGCCACTCGCAGCTGCTGGCCTCGACCAACCCGGCGTGCGTGGCGTACGACCCCGCCTTCGGGTTCGAGATCGCGCACATCGTCAAGGACGGGCTGCGCCGGATGTACGGCGGGGACGAGCAGCACCCGCACGGCGAGGACGTCTTCTACTACCTCACCGTCTACAACGAGCCCATCCGGCACCCGGCCGAGCCCGAGAACGTGGACGTCGAGGGCATCCTCAAGGGCGTGTACCGCTTCAGCGAGGGCACGGGCGGCTCGATCCCGGCGCAGATCATGGCGTCCGGGGTCGCGGTGCCGTGGGCCGTGGAGGCGCAGCGCATCCTCGCCGAGGAGTGGAACGTGCGCGCCGACGTCTGGTCGGCGACCTCCTGGAACGAGCTGCGGCGCGAGGCCGTGGCCTGCGAGGAGCACAACCTGCTGCATCCGGAGGAGGAGCAGCAGGTGCCCTGGGTGACGCGGAAGCTGGCGGGGGCTCAGGGGCCGTTCGTGGCGGTGTCCGACTGGATGCGGTCGGTGCCGGACCAGATCGCGCGGTGGGTGCCGGGGACGTACCAGTCGCTGGGCGCGGACGGGTTCGGCTTCGCGGACACCCGGGGCGCGGCGCGGCGGTTCTTCCACATCGACGCGGAGTCGATCGTGGTGGGCGTGCTGAGCGAGCTGGCCCGGGAGGGGAAGGTCGACCGGTCGGTGCTGAAGCAGGCGATCGACCGGTACCGGCTGCTCGACGTGACGGCGGCGGACCCGGGGGTGGCCGGCGGGGACGCGTAGGGCGTACCCCGGGCCCCCGCCGGGGCGGCACATGGCTCACCCCCGCCCATGACGGGCGGGGGTGGGAACATCCGGGCGAAGGGTGACGCCGCGCCGGGCTGGACGGTGCCGTCGCCCGGAGTCGTCGCTCCTACGAGCCGGACGGGTGCCAGAAGCCGGGGCCCACCGCGAGCGCCGCGCGATCCGGCCCGGTCCGTGACCACGTCCGGCCACGTGAGCGGGGGCGCCTGCGCGATCCATGTCCGAAGCTCGCCATCATCAACTCCATGGGCTCCCTGTGTACTTCGGGTACCCCCGTGCGGAGTGTCATGCCTGCTTCGCACGCGCTGCCTGCGCGCCGCCCCCCTCCGGCAGCGCGCCGCAGCCGCACGCCCTCCGTGCCCTGCGGAGGACGTGACCCACTGTGACCTGCTAGGTCTGGTGGAGGGGAGGGTTCGCGGCCCCTGTCACCCTGATGGACGAAACGGGGGACGGGGCCGCCGGACTCAGGGGGCCGGATCAGATGTGGCCCACGCCCGCGCCCGCCTCGGCGTTCTCGCCGCGCTTGGTCAGGAAGGCGACGAACACCGCCACGACCGCGACCCCGGCGGCGACCAGCGAGGCCAGGCTCATGCCGGAGATGAAGGTGTCGTGGGCGACGTCCGCGATCTTCCCGGCGACCTCGGCGGGGGTGCCCGGGGCCACCGGCGGGACACCGACCCGGACCGCCTCGGAGGCCTGGTCCGCCTGCTCCGGCGTCAGC
Source organism: Streptomyces sp. NPDC001599 (assembly GCF_042893535.1). Classification (NCBI taxonomy): domain Bacteria; kingdom Bacillati; phylum Actinomycetota; class Actinomycetes; order Kitasatosporales; family Streptomycetaceae; genus Streptomyces; species Streptomyces sp. NPDC001599. Next base: position 286,175 of record NZ_JBIAVA010000001.1, on the reverse strand, counting down.
TCCGGCAGGCCCGCGTCCGCCCAGTTGCCCGGGAGGTCGCTGTCGACCTTGGAGGCCATCACGGCGCCCAGCACGGCCGTGCCGAGGCTGCCGCCGATCTGCATCGCCGCCTGCTGGAGACCGCCGGCCACGCCCGAGAGCTCCATCGGCGCGTTGCCGACGATGACCTCGGTGGCGCCGACCATGACGGGCGCCAGGCCGAGGCCGAGCAGGGCGAACCAGATCGACATCAGACCGCTGCCGGTGTCCGTCTCCAGCGTGGAGATGCCGAACATGGCGACGGCGGTGCACACCATGCCGCCGGCCAACGGGATGCGCGGGCCGACCTTGGTGATCATCGCGCCGGCCAGCGGCGAGGCGACGATCATCATGCCGGTGAGCGGCAGCAGGTGCAGACCGGCGTCGACGGGGCTCATGCCGTGGACGTTCTGCAGGTAGAAGGTGACGAAGAACAGGCCGCCCATGAAGGCGATGGCCATCAGGACCATCAGGACCACACCGGCCGACAGCGCGACCGAGCGGAACATCGCCAGCGGGATCAGCGGCTCCTTCACCTTGGTCTCCCACACGGAGAACAGGACGAAGCCGACCACCGCCCCGCCGATGTAGACCCAGGTCTGCCCGGAGCTCCAGCCCCACTCGGGGGCCTTGATCAACGCCCAGACGAGGGCGAACATCGAGGCCGACAGCAGCACGATGCCGAGGACGTCGAAGGAGCGCGGCGCGTTCTCGGCCCGGTGGTCCAGCAGGATCATGACGCCGAGCACGACGGCGACGATGCCCACCGGCACGTTGATGAAGAACACCGACTGCCAGTTGACGTGCTCGACCAGCACGCCGCCGAGGATCGGGCCGCCCGCGGTGGAGGCGCCGATGACCATGCCCCAGATGCCGATGGCCATGTTGAGCTTCTCGGCCGGGAAGGTGGCCCGCAGCAGGCCGAGCGCGGCCGGCATCAGCAACGCGCCGAACAGGCCCTGGAAGACACGGAAGACGATGACCGCGGCGATGCTGCCGGACAGGCCGATGGCGCCGGAGGAGGCCGCGAAGCCCGCCACGCCGATGAGGAAGGTCTGCCGGTGGCCGAAGCGGTCACCGAGCTTGCCCGCGGTGATCAGGGCGACCGCGAGCGCGAGGAAGTAGGCGTTGGTGATCCACTGGACGTCCGCGAGGCTGGCGTCCAGGTCGTCCTGGATGGCCGGGTTGGCGATCGCCACGATGGTGCCGTCCAGGGCCACCATCATGACCCCGACCGCGACGGTGACGAGGGTGACCCACGGATGGCCGCGCCATCCCTTGGCGGGCGCTGAACCCGCCGGGGTGCCGTCACCCGGTCCCGGCTTGTCGATGGTGGTCTGACTAGTCATACCGCTGAGGCTAATGACAGCCTCTGACAGTTGACAAACCAATTCACGAGTCAGTAACTGACAAGACATCCCCCATATAGCCTGAACAGGGGAAACCGTACGAAGGAGAGAACTTTTGAAGGTGGCCGGCACGTCGGCGCCCCCGGAGACCTCACCAGCGGTCTCCCGTCCTGGCCTGCGCGAACTCAAGAAACAGCGCACCCGGGACCTGCTCCTGCGCTCCGCCCTCGAACTGTTCACCGAGCGCGGCTACGAGGAGACGACCGTCGACGACATCGCCGAGGCCGCCGACGTCTCGCAGCGCACCTTCTTCCGGTACTTCGCCTCCAAGGAGGATGCGGCGTTCTTCGTGGCCCGGCTCGCGGAGTCGCACTTCGTCCGGGCCGTGCTCGCCCGTCCGCCCGAGGAGGCGCCCCTGGACGCGCTGCGCCATGCGCTCGCGGAGAGCTGGAGCACCATCGGCGAGGCCGTCGAGCAGCTGGTCCCGCTCGAGCTGCACATGCGCTTCTACCGGGTGATCGAGTCGACGCCCGCGCTGCTCGCCGCGCACCTGCGGCGCGCGACGGAGCTGGAGGAGGAGATCGCCCGGGTCGTCGCCGTCCGCGAGGGCCTCGACGTGGACACCGACCCCCGGCCCCGCGTGGTCGTGGCCGTCTTCGGAGCGGTGATGCGGGTCACCGAGCGGATCTGGTCGGCGCGCGACGACGCGAGCCTGGCGGCGCTGCGGGACCTGACGGCCGATTACCTCGACCAGGTGGCGCCCGCGCTCACCGGGAACTGGCGCCGCGCCGAAACGTGATCCGTGTCACTGGATTCACGCGAGACTGGCCCGTTCTCCTAGTGTGTCCTCCCAGTGACTTCCTTCGACACCTCCCCACAGCTGAACGTCTGGCGCGTACTGCTCGCCCTGGCCGTGGTGTTCGTGATGCTGGCGACCACCGGCTGGACCGCCCTGCGCGACCAGCGGGGCCCCACCGCCCTCGAAGCGTCCGTCACGGCCTGGGAGCACGGCCGGATCGACGGGCGGCGGCTGCCCGACGCGCAGGCGACGCCCGCCCGGCTGGCCCGCTTCTTCGCTTCGCTCACCGCATGGCAGCGCACCAGCCTGGCCCACCGGTATCCCCTGGCCGTCGGCAACATGAACGGCGCCCCCGTCCAGCTGCGCTACCTCGCCAACCGCTCGGCGCTGGAGAAGGCGCGGTCGGTGGAGCGGGAGCGCACGCACGACAAGCGGCTGTCCCCGGCCGGGCAGCGCGAGGCCGGCAGACGGATGCACAACTACGAGGCGCTGCTCGACCCCGGCCGGCACATCCTCGCCTTCGACCCGGCGGGCTCGGGCAGGGTCGCCGAGGTCTTCGGGAACCTGGACCGCGCCGAGCGCGTGTCCGTCGTCGTGCCCGGCGTGGACACCGAACTGCTCACCTTCCAGCGCACCGACCGCAAGAAGTACGCGGCGCCCGTCGGCATGGCGAAGTCGCTGTACGCGGCCGAGCGCGCGGCGAGCCCCGGCACCGGCACGGCCGTGATCGCCTGGGCCGACTACACCTCGCCCAGCGGCCTCGGCATGGAGGCGGCCACCGCGAACCGCGCCGCACACGGGGCGGCACGGCTGAACGCGCTGCTGCGGGCGCTGCCCGGCCAGGCCCCCGTCTCCCTCTTCTGCCACAGCTACGGCTCGGTGGTGTGCGGCCTCGCCGCCGACACGCTCCCCGCGAGGGTGACCGACATAGCGGTGGCCGGCAGCCCGGGCATGCGCGCCGAGAACGCCTCCCACCTGGACACCTCCGCCCGCGTGTGGGCGATGCGGGACGCCGACGACTGGATCCAGGACGTGCCGTACCTGGAGGTCGGCGGCCTCGGGCACGGCGCCGATCCGGTGTCCGCCGGATTCGGGGCGCGGGTGCTGTCCGCGCGGGACGCCCGGGGCCACAGCGGCTACTTCGTGCCGGGCACGGACAGCCTGCGGAACTTCGCGGGGATCGGGGTTGGCGCATACCGCACGGTCGCCTGCGCCGGCGAAGACGACACATGCCGGGCGGGTTTGTCCGCGGCTACGGCGGCCGGACGCGCGTAGAGGCGCAGAAACTCCGGTTTGCACGGGGAGGGGACGGGAAGGCTCGTGCCGCATACGATGAGCCGCATGGGTGACGTACTGGCCGGATTTCATGCCGCCTGGGAGTTCGAGTCCGACTCCGTGCTCATCCGCTACGAACGGGGGATTCGAACACCCAAGCTGTTTCAGGCCCTGGGGGAACGCCGTGTGCCCCTGGAGGCCATCGCCGGCGTGACACTCACGCCCGGCAGGCGTGGCACCGTCGTGCTGCGCGTCGAACCGCGCGCGGGCGCCGATCCGCTGATCGAGGCGGCGGCCGGACAGCTGAAGGAGAGCGGCGACCCCTACCGGCTGGTGCTGCCCGCCGAACGGGGGACGCTCGCGGAGTACTACGCGGACGAGCTGCGGTCGCTGCTGACCGAGTCGGACCGGACCGAGCGCTACCTGGTGGCGCCGCCCGAGGCACCGCTGCACTTCAAGGCGTACGACGGGAAGGCGTCCTTCGACGGGAAGGCCGTGTCCTTCCGCTGGTCCTGGACGGGCGCGTCGTCGGCGAAGTGGAAGGCCGGCGACCAGAGCTTCCCGGTCGCCGACCTGGGCGGGGTGGAGTGGCGTTCCCCCGAGATGTTCGAGGGGTACCTGCGGCTGCTGCCGCGCGACGCCGACGCGTCGGCGGCCGGTGCGGCCGCGGGGGCCGCGCCGGCCGTCCCCCAGGCCGACCAGGATCCGGCAGCGGTCGTGTTCGGGCTGGGGTACGGGCCGGTGCACGAGTCGCTGCCGTTCGCGGCGGCGGTGCTGGCGGCGGTGCGGGAACGGGGCGCGAGCGCCCCGGTGCCGATTACCGTGCCGGCGCCCCGGCGGGACCCGGCCGACATCGCCGAGCGGATCCGGCACCTGGGGGAGCTGCATCAGCAGGGGCTGGTGACGGACGAGGAGTTCTCCTCGAAGAAGGCAGAGTTGCTGGCGGAGCTTTAGCTCTACTCCCGTCCGGCTGAGGCGAACGTCATGTCCGCGTAGCGGTCCCCCGCAACCTTCTCCGCGATCGGCTCCAGCAGGGCCAGCTCTGCCTCCGTCAGGACGAGCCTCGTCGCCGCCGTGTTCTCCTCCACCCGGGCCGGCTTCCGGGTGCCCGGGATCGGGATCACCGGCAGGCCGTGGACCTGGGACCGCTGCTGGACCCAGGCCAGGGCGATCTGACCGAGGGTGGCGCCGTGGGCCTCGGCGAGGTCGCGGACCGGGGTGAGGAGGGCCGCGTTGGCCGCCGCGTTGTCGCCGGTGAAGCGAGGCTGCTGACGGCGGAAGTCACCGTCGGTGAGGTCCTGTTCGGCGTTGGCGAAGGAGCCGGTGAGGAAGCCCCGGCCGAGCGGCGAGTACGGGACGAGGGCGACGCCCAGTTCGCGGGCGGCCGGTACCACGCCCGCCTCGATGTCCCGGCTGAACAGCGACCACTCCGACTGCACGGCGGCGATGGGGTGCACGGTCTGCGCGGCCCGCAGCTCGTCCCCCGTCACCTCGCTCAGCCCGAGCTGCTTGACCTTGCCCTCGCGGACCAGGTCGGCCATGACGGCGACGGTCTCCTCGATCGGCACGTTCACGTCGCGCCGGTGCATGTAGTAGAGGTCGATCACGTCGAGGTCCAGGCGGCGCAGGCTCGCCTCGACGGCCTCGCGGATGTACGGCGCGTCGTTGCGGATGATCCTCTTGGTCGGCTCGTCCGGCGGGATCGTCAGGGCGAACTTGGTCGCGACGACGACCTCGTCGCGGTGGGCCTTGAAGAACGGCGCGAGGAAGCGCTCGTTCTCACCGGCGCCGTACGCGTCGGCGGTGTCGTAGAGCGTCACGCCCAGCTCCAGCGCCCGTTCCAGGGTGGCGCGGGAGGCCTCGGCGTCCGAGGGGCCGTATCCGAAGCTCATGCCCATGCAGCCGAGGCCCTGGGCGCCCACCTCCGGGCCGCCCGTGCCGAGCCGTGCCGTCGGGATCCTGCTGTCGGTCATCGGTTCCTCTCCCCTTCACGGGCACGTCCGGCGTCCCCGTAGAAACTGATCTTGCGGTCGAGTACGGCGACGGTGTCCTGGAGTTCGGCGATCCGCGTCAGCACGTCGCGCCGAGTGGACTCCAGCAGCTCCCGCCGGTCGAGGTAGGTGCTCTCGCCCTCGCGCACCATCTCGGCGTACCGCACCATGTCGGCGACCGGCATGCCGGTCATCCGCAGCTTGCCGACGAAGTCGAGCCAGTCCAGGTCGCGGTTGCTGTAGCGGCGCTGCCCGGTGTGCGAGCGGTCGATGTGGGACATCAGGCCGATCCGCTCGTACCAGCGCAGCGTGTGCGCCGTCAGGCCGGTGAACGCGACGACCTCGCTGATGGTGTAGCGGTCCTGCCCGTCGGGGCGCGGGTGGCGCGGGGGCGGGGCGGAGCAGATGTCCGTTCCGGTGGCGTTGCCGGTGGCGTTGCTGGTGGCGTTCGGCACGAGGGGCCCGGCCGTGGTCTGCATCACCGTCATGCCCCAACGCTATGACCTTCGAGTGCACTCCAGGCAAGCGGCCCCGGTGAGAAACCGGCGGTGGGAAATACGCAGGACACACGCCCCGGCCGGTCACTAACGTGCGGGCATGAGTCTCGTACGCCGTGCTGTGGCCGAGGACGTGGGGGAAGTGCTCCGTCTGCGTCAGGTGATGATCGATTCGCTGGGCCGGGCGCCCGCGCCCACCGACTGGCACGCCGAGTCCCTGCCGACGCTGCGGGCGAGGCTCGCCGACCCGGACGGGGACTTCGCGGCGTTCGTCGTCGAGCACCCGGAGCGGCCCGGGGCGCTGGCGGCGCTGGTGGCCGGCACGCTGGAGTACCGGATCGGGAGGGCCGGCAATCCGCACGGGCTGATCGGCTACGTCTTCAGCGTGGCGACGGACCCGGAGGCCCGGCGCCGGGGGTACGCCCGCGCCTGCATGGAGGAGCTGCTCCAGTGGTTCCGCGAGCGGGGCGCCGGGCACGTCATGCTGACCGCCTCCGCGGACGCCGAGCCCCTGTACGCGTCGATGGGCTTCACCCGGGACCCGGACCCCTCCATGCGGCTGTACCTGTGAGCCGCTTAGGCTCGACGCCATGTCCTTGAAGAGCCTCGCGTCGATCGAGAACTGGCCGGTCCCCACCGCCGCGGCGGGCGTCGTACGGGCCGACGGCACCGTCCTCGGCACCCACGGCCCGGCCGCGCACCGCTTCCCGCTCGCCTCGGTCACCAAGCCGCTGGCGGCCTACGCGGCGCTGGTGGCCTACGAGGAGGGCGCGATCGAGCTGGACGAGCCCGCCGGTCCGCCCGGGGCGACGGTCCGCCACCTGCTCGCCCACACCTCGGGCCTGGCCTTCGACGAGCACCGCGTGACGGCCCCGCCCGGGGATCGCCGGCTGTACTCCAACGCCGGTTTCGAGCAGCTCGGCGACCACATCGCGAAGGCGGCGGACATGCCGTTCGCCGAGTACGCGCGGCAGGCGGTGCTGGAGCCGCTGGCCATGACGTCCACCTCGTTGGCGGGCTCCCCGGCGAAGGACGGCGTGTCCACGGTGGACGACCTGCTCCGCTTCGCCGCCGAGGTCCAGGCACCGCGTCTGCTGGACCCGCGGACGGTCGCCGAGGCGATGACGGTCCAGTACCCCGGCACGAAGGGCGTGCTGCCGGGCTACGGCCACCAGAACCCCAACGACTGGGGCCTCGGCTTCGAGATCCGCGACGGCAAGTCCCCGCACTGGACGGGCTCCGCCTCCTCCCCGCGCACCTTCGGCCACTTCGGCCAGTCCGGCACGTTCCTGTGGATCGACCCGGACGCCGCCCTGGCCTGCGTATCCCTCACCGACCGCGCCTTCGGCCCCTGGGCGGTCGAGGCGTGGCCGCCCTTCACTGACGGGGTGCTGGCGGAAGTACGGGGCTGACGCGCCACACCGGGCCGGACAGGCAACACTCGTCACGGTGCCAGCTCTTGACGTCCGCCGCCTGCGGGCCGGTTACGTGATTCACGCCACAGCACCGTGACGGAATGCGTACGCTCGACTACGCACGGAAGTGAACGCCGCGAGGTGTTGCCGTCCGTGGTCCCCGCAGTCCCGGAGTGAGGTGCCGCAGTGGCCAACATCCAGTCCCTCGACCCGACCGCCTCCCCACTCGACTACTACGGCTGGGAGCTGCGCCGCCAGCGCGAGGCCCACGGCCTCAGGCAGGGCCAGCTCGGCGACATCATCTTCTGCACCGGCTCCCTGGTCGGCCAGATCGAGACCACGAAGAAGGTCCCGACGCGGGACTTCTCCGAGCGGGTGGACGCCGCGCTGGGCACGGACGGACTGTTCTCCCGTCTGATCGGACTCGTCCTACGCAGCCAACTCCCCACGTGGTTCCAGCCGTACGCGGAGATGGAGGCGAAGGCGGCGTACATCTCGACGTACCAGTCGCAGCTGGTCTACGGGCTGCTGCAGACGGAGGAGTACGCGCGGGCAGTGCTCGGCGTCGAGGGCGGCAACGTGGACGAGATGGTCGCCGCCCGACTGGAACGCCAGCGCATCCTCCAGCGAGACCAGCCTCCCGCGCTGTGGGTCATCCTGGACGAGGCGGCACTGCTGCGCGAGATCGGTGGGCCTGAGGTCATGCGCGACCAGCTCGCCCACTTGCTGGGCTTCACGGCTGCCCCCTGGGTTCAGATCCAGGTCCTTCCCCTTGCCGTGGGCCAACACGCGGGCATGATGGGTACGTTCACGCTGCTGAGGTTCGACGCCGACCCTGACCTCTTCTACAAAGACGGCTACGACTGCGGGCACATGACCGCCAGTCCGGACGTGATCAAGGAACGTTCATTCGGCTACGCTCGACTGCAAGCCTCAGCCCTCTCCCCCGAGGACTCGGCGAGACTGATCACCCGCGTGATGGAGGAACGCTATGCGGTCCCGCACAGCACTGAGCAACGTTGAGTGGCGCAAGTCCAGTTACAGCGGAAGCAACGGCGGCGAATGCGTCGAGGTCGCCGAGAACTGCCCTACTGGCACCGTCCCCGTGCGCGACAGCAAGAACCCGGCCGGTCCGGTCGTCACCCTCGGCGCACACGCCTGGCAGGCGTTCGTCGACGGCCTGCGGTAGTCCGCACAGCACCTGTCGGCCGACGGGCACCGAGAGGCGAATTCGGGTCAACCTCCATCAGTCGAATCGACCGACCGGGACAGCATCCCCCCAGGTGACACACAGAATCCACGCGTAATCGCCACCACTTCTCCACAATTGCGTTTCAGCCGGACGCCGTTCGCGATCTTGTGACGTGATCATGGCGCATGCCTACAGTGACCCGGCGCGCCGGGTGGGAAGCCTCCTCTTCCGGTGCGCGGTTACAGGACGGCCGTGGACTGCCGCAGGCGTGGTGACGGGTTTCGTCGTGCCTTCCGTTCCTTCGTCCGGGGCGTCTTCGTCCGTCTCCGTCATCGACGAAGGAAGCTCCTGTGCGTCTCAGACGCCCCCGCAGACCATCTGACGGCCCGCCCGGCAGATCCGGTGCCCGACGACTGCGTGTCGCCTCCGCACCCCTCATACCCCTAACGGTGATCGGCGCCGTGGTCGCCGGACTCATCGGCCCCGAACCCCCTTCCGACGGCCCTCTGCCCGGCACCAGTGCCGTCGCCGACAGCTACGACGGTTTCGACGCCGACGCCGCCGAGCAACTGCGGCAGGACCAGTGTCTGATGGCCGACTCCCTGCGGCTCGGCGGACCGCAGATGCACACCCTGGCGCGAAACGCTCTGGAGTGGACGCCCGAGCAGTTGCGCCTCGCTGCGAATCGCGAGTACTGGGCCGACTCTCCCCTTTCGGTGGCGTTCCAGAAAGACAAGACCGCCTTCGACCAGAACAACAGCGCGCTCAACGCACGCGTCGACACCTGGAAGAAGCCCTTGGACGGCCTGTCGTACCCCGGCGGCTTCACGTCCGAAGCCGACTTCTACTGGCCACCCGGGGTACCCACCGGCAAGGACTTCTTCGGCCAGGTCGGCTACTCGAAGTGGCTCGGGGAGCAGTACTGGAAGGACGAGGGCCTCTTCTACGAGGACCCCACCCCGGTGGCCGACGAGGCGACCGCCCAGGCGGTGAAGAAGCTCGGAGCCCCGCTGTACGGTGACCCCGATCCGTCACTGCCGAGCGACGAGTGGCAACAGGCGTACGCCGAGAAGCAGGCGTACGAAGAACTGACCGACGGTCTCACCGAGATGGGGGCGGACGACGCCCGGCTGTTCCTCTCTTCCGGCGGTTTCCCCCGCACCGCCCCCGAGCCCGGCAGCCTGCCGTTCCGGCTGGCCGTCGAGGATCTCAAGACGCGGTTCGCGGCCTGCGGTTGGCGCAACCCGCTCGACCCGAGCAGGGTGCTCGGCAAGGTGGTGGCCACAGCTTCGGCGGAGTGGCAGCGGGAGATCGGCGCGCAGTCCACCCAGCGCAGCCAGATCATCGACGCCAACCGGGACGCGACGCAGGCATTGGAGACGGGCGCGAAGGCGCTCGGGGAGATGCTGGGCCAGTCCTGGACCGCCGACCACCTCGCCCGCTGGCAGGACTACTGGTCGCCGGGTGGAGCGGGCTGGATCGGGGACAGCCCGATGATCGTCCACATCCACGCCGCTGCCGACAAGTGCCTGGAGGTCGCTGGCAACTCGAAGGCCGACGGTGCCGTGGTGCAGATGTACACCTGCAACGGCGGCGCCAACCAGAAGTGGCGGATCGACGGCAACTCGCTGGTGAACGTCAACTCCGGCAAGTGCCTGGACGTGAACCGCGACGGAACGGCCGACGGCACCCGCATCCAGCAGTGGACGTGCAAGCAGAACGGCGCCCAGGGCTGGGAGTTCACCCCGAACCGCACCACCCAGCTCCGGAACACGGGCAGCGGCAAGTGTCTGGACCTGCACACCTACGCCAACAGCCAGGACGCGTGGCTGTGGCGGTGCAACGACACCGATCCGCAGAAGTTCGACATCGTGCCGTCCGGCCACAACGGCACGGACGATCTCGACTATCCGACAACCGGCCAGTTCACCCAGGCGACCAAGGGCGTCAGCGCTGCCCGGACCAAGGCAGCCGAGCAGCTCGGGGTGATCAGGCGGCAGGCACAGATCGCGGGCATGGCGGCGGCGGACTCCGACGAGTCCCTGACCACCGCGTACGCCATCGCCGACGGCGCGGGCTCTCCCCGGGGCCGGGCCCTGCTCGTGGGCCAGCAGAAGGACCAGGTCACCAAGGCGTCGTCCGCCGCGCTGAACGCGATGCTGAAGGCCGGCGACACTGCATTGGCCGCCACCAAGGCCTCCGCCGGGGACAGCGCCACCATCGCCGCACGGGCAGTGGCGCAGGCAGCCGGTACCCAGGCCGCGTTCCGTACCGCCGCCGCTCAGGCGGCCAAGGAGCAGGCCAAGGCCGCAGCGGAGGCTGCAGCCGTCCAGGCGAGCAACGCCAAGGCCGCCCGCGACACCGCGAAGGCCAAACTCACCGAGACGCAGAACGCCGAGGCCGACGCGAAGGCCGCCGCGGCCACGGCCCACGCCAAGAGACTCGCCGCGGAGAAGGAGGAGGCCACCGCCAAGGCCGAGAAGGAGACCGCGGCGCAGAAGCAGGCCGAGGCCGCGGAGCACAAGACCAACGCCCAGCAACGCGCGACCGAGGCCAAGGACGCCAAGGAACGGGCGGAGACCGCCGACACCACGGCCACCGAGAAGCGCAAGGGCGCGGAGGCCGCCCGCGACAAGGCCAAAGCCCTGCGCGACGACGCCTGGGACGCCGAGCAGAAGGCGAACGCCGCCCGAGCCAAGGCCGATGCCAAGGAGGCCTATGCCCAGGCGTCCGCGTCCGAGGACAATGCGCAGGAGGCCCGGAAGGCGGCCAACGACGCCGATGCCGCCGCCGACGACGCGGAGACGGCGGCCGTCGCCGCACGTTCCGAGGCGGACAAGGCGACCAAGGCAGCAGCCGATGCCGACGCGGCGGCCACTCGGGCGGAGGCCGCGGCGAAGCGGTCCCGGGCCGACTCCGACGCCGCCCAGGCCGCCAAGCTGACGGCGGACGCCGCGGTGAGGACCGCGACCAGTGCGGCGGCGGATGCCATCAAGGCGTCCAAGACCGCCGCGACGGCGGCCCGTACGGCGGTGGAGTTGGCCGACGACGCCGAGCAGCACGCCGCCGACGCCAAGAAGGAGGCGGACGCGGCCAAGGCCGAGGCGGTCACCGCGCTCGCCGGTGCCAACGAGTCCACGGGCTACGCCTACACCACCGCGCAGGCCGCGGTGGACGCCGGCAACTCGGCCGCGCAGGTCGCCGCACCGGCCAACGACGCCATCCAGCTGGGATCGCCGTATGTCACCACCGACTCGGCCGCCGGACTCGCCGTACTGACCGGACAGTCGTCGAAGACGATCGCCGAACAGCAGCAGGCCGTCGCCGAGGCGCACGCGCAGAACGCGGAGGAGTCTGCTGCCCAGGCGCAGAGTGTGGCCAACGCGGCAAGCGGTGACGCCAAGGCCGCCTACACACTGGCCGCCGAGGCCCTCGGTTACGCGGCGGACGCGCGCAACTCCGCCAAGGAGGCCCTGGGGTACTCGGCGGATGCGGCCTCGTACGCGACCCAGGCCGCACAGTCACTCACCCGCACCATCGCCTACGACACCCAGGCCACCGAGGACGCGGCAGCGGCCGACAGCGCGGCCGGCCGGGCCGAGGGCCATGCGAAGGACGCCCGCGACTCCGCCGACCAGGCCGCCCTGGACGCCGAGGCGGCCCGCACCGCGGCGACCGAGGCCGAACAGGCCGCCAAGGACGCCAGGGACGCCGCCGACCACGCCGCCACCGAGGCCGCGGCGGCGGAGGAGGCTGCCAAGGACGCCCAGAAGTACGCCGAGTCGGCCCAGCAGGCGGCCGAGCAGGCCGAGGCAAAGGCGAACGCGGAACAGATCGACGAGGGAACGGTCGTCGACCAGACCGGCGTTCCCATCGGCGACCTGTTCTACGTGGTCGACCACATCGTGAAGATCGGCGAACCGGAGGTCGTGAAGCAGTCTGACGGCTGCGAGGGCTTCATCGACGAGCTCTTCTACAACGGCGACTGCACCATGACCACGAAGCTCCGGTACAAGGAGGTCGTCGACCTCTACCTGTGCACGGCGGAGGACCTGGACACCACGCAGTACATGTGCCCCTCCGGCGCGACGCTCTACCTCGGCGAGTACACCTCCGACGAACTGTCCACCGAGGTCACCCACACCATCACGATCGCCGAGTACCAGAAGGGCGTCGACCCGGTCGACATCCTCTTCGGCAGCTGGATCAAGTGCGCCCAGAAGATCGCCCCGGGCGGCGCGAGCGGTAGCTGGGGCGGCTGCGGATGGGTGGTCGTGGACGTCGCGAGCCTCTTCGCGGGCAAGATCATCCGACCCATCGCGGATGCCGTCAAGGCATTCGACGCCGCCGCACGAAGCGGCATCGGCTTCGCCGACGCCTACAAGGCCCTTCGCGCCCTCGGTCTCCCTACAGACGCCGCGTTCCGCATCGGGGTCAAGGGACTCGACGGATTCGTCAAAACCTGTACCAGGACACGTGGGAAACTGACCGCACGGGCGCCCGCAGCCGTCGGCGGTTGCCCCGTGGGGTTGGTCGCTTACAACAGTGACGAGATGAGCCACTGGGCATACCGGTACCGGACGGAATCCGAGTATTACGAAGGCGATCACAACGTCGCCGTCGCCAAGGTGCCGGGCTGGAACGACCCCAAGACAGGCGACTTTGTCATCGCCAACAGCAAATTTTCCGGTCATTCCGAAACCGAGATCCTCGGCAAGTTGGAAGCGAAGGGTTTCACACCCGGACAGATCACCGCCCTGTACACGGAGCGGCAGCCCTGTCCCGCCTGCGCTTCCGTCCTGACCGGCGCCCTGAAGGAGGGGACCCCGGTAACCTGGTCGGTCCCTTACCACCCCGAATACGCGAAGGAGTCGAGAAGTCTGCTGGACTCGTACGTCAGGCAAGCCAACGGGCAGCAAAGGGCGCGACCGACAACGACCCAACGACTCACCGAGGGGAACGAGGCCCATGACTGAGCACACATTCGACCTGCCGCCAAAGGCTTCGCCGGCCGTCCTCGTGGAGCGAAGCGCTCTGGCTGACGAGGTCTGCCGGGAGCTGGCTCGATCGGGACTGGCCGCCTACCGGGCAGACCTCGAGGAAGGGGGCCCGCGCCCCGGGGCCGCCGTGCACGTGGATCCCGTTCTCGACGGCGGGGTGTTCGTGGACTGGCGTACAGAGGCAAAACTGCGGGACGCCGCCCTCGAGCTCTTCGCGCGGGGCATCGACTACGCGAACCCGCCCGCGGTCGTCCTCCACCACAAGAACATCAACGACCGCATGCAGGTTGCCCTGCTGGCGATCCTCGACTCAGCCGGATTCCGAGTGGAGGAGCCGGACGGACACGCCTACGGGAGCGCGGTGTATGTAGCGGGCCGTCGGCCCTGACCCATCCGTCACCCGGGGCGTCACCGCCCCGCCATCTCCCACACCAGCACCTCGGCCCGCGTCACCGCCACCACCTCCAGCGCCTCGGCGGCCGTGACGCGGGCCGCGTCGCCCGGGCCCAGCCGCTCACCGTCCAGGTCCACCTCGCCCCGCACCACGTGTACGTACACGTACGCCCCGTCCGGCACCGCCGTCCGCTCCCCCGGGACCAGGCGGCGTACGTGGAGCATCGCGCCGGCCTCGGGGACGGCGTACGGGGTGGAGTCGGCGATGCCCCGGACGATCTCGTAGGCGGGGTCGCCGCCGGGGTCGTGCGGGGCCAGCCACATCTGGACGAAGGTGAGGGGGACGGCGGCGTCGTTGCGTTCGACGTGGCGGACGCCGCCCGCAGCGCTGAGGCGTTGCACGTCCCCGGCGCGGACCACCGTCTCGTGGCCGGTGCTGTCGCGGTGGGTCAGTTCGCCCGCCACGACCCAGGTGACGATCTCCGTGTGGCTGTGCGGGTGCTCGTCGAAGCCCGCGCCGGGGGCGAGGCGCTCCTCGTTGCAGGCCAGCAGGGCCCCGAAGCGCAGGTTGTCGGGGTCGTAGTGGGGGCCGAAGGAGAAGGCGTGGCGGGAGGTGATCCCGGCTGCCGGATCACCGCCCGGGTAGCGCTCGTCGGCGCGGTGTACGTCCATCACGTCGTTCACGGTAGCCCCGGCGGCACACCCGCCCGGCCCGATAAGGCAGTCTTGTCCACGTGCCCGAACCCGAAACCGGTAAGCCCGACGCCCCCGCCCAGCCCGCCCACCCGCATACCGCGACCCTGAAGCGGCTGGAGCAGTCCTCCGGTTCGCTCGCCGCGCAGGCCATCGCACGCATGGACGAGACGCTGCCGTGGTACCGGGCCATGCCACCGGAGAACCGTTCCTGGATCGGGCTGGTCGCCCAGGCCGGCATCGCCGCGTTCACCGAGTGGTTCCGGCAGCCGGACGCGCCCCAGGCCATCTCCACCGACGTCTTCGGGACCGCCCCGCGCGAGCTGACCCGGGCGATCACGCTGCGGCAGACCGTGGAGATGGTGCGGACCACCATCGAGGTGATGGAGTCCGCGATCGACGAGGTGGCGGCTCCCGGCGACGAGTCGGTGCTGCGCGAGGCGCTGCTGGTGTACGCCCGGGAGATCGCCTTCGCGACCGCCCAGGTCTACGCGCAGGCCGCCGAGGCACGCGGTGCCTGGGACGCGCGCCTGGAGTCGCTGGTGGTGAACGCCGTGCTCAGCGGCGAGGCCGACGAAGGGGCCGTGTCCCGGGCCGCCGCCCTCGGGTGGAACTCGCCCGAGCACGTCTGTGTCGTCCTCGGCACCGCTCCCGACGGGGACTCCGAGCTGACCGTGGAGGCCATCCGGCGGGCGGCCCGGCACGCCAAGCTCCAGGTGCTGACCGGGGTGCTCGGGGACCGGCTCGTGGTGATCGCCGGGGGCCGCAACGACCCGCTGGCGGTGGCGAAGTCGCTGATCGGGCCGTTCGCGCAGGGTCCGGTCGTCGCCGGGCCCGTGGTGCCGGACCTGCTGGCCGCGACCCGGTCCGCGCAGGCCGCCGCGGCCGGGCTGAAGGCGTGCACCGCCTGGCAGGACGCGCCGCGTCCGGTGCTCGCCGACGATCTCCTGCCGGAGCGCGCGATCGCCTCCGACCCCTCGGCCCGTGAGCAACTGGTGGAGGAGATCTACAGACCGTTGGAGGAAGCGGGGGCGGCGCTCCTTGAGACGCTCAGCGTCTATCTCGAACAGGCGAGCAGTCTGGAGGGCGCCGCCCGGATGCTCTTCGTTCACCCGAACACCGTGCGCTACCGGCTCCGACGTGTGACTGACGTCACCGGGTGGTCACCCTCTGATGTACGGTCTGCGTTCACACTGCGGATCGCGCTCATCCTGGGGCGTCTGGCCGACGGAGATCCGCAGCTCTAGGATTTTGTACAGGGTCCACAAAACCCGCTCCTGTTCTTCGTCCCTGTCCCCACGGGCGGTCGTGGCCGTCCTCAAGAGAGAGTGTGAGAGTGCTCGTACTCGTCGCTCCCGGCCAGGGCGCCCAGACGCCCGGCTTTCTGACTGACTGGCTCGCCCTCCCCGGTGCCGCTGACCGCGTCGCCGCGTGGTCGGACGCCATCGGACTCGATCTCGCCCACTTCGGCACCAAGGCCGACGCGGACGAGATCCGAGACACGTCCGTGGCCCAGCCGCTGCTGGTCGCCGCCGGAATCCTCTCCGCCGCGGCACTCGGTGACATTGCCGAGATCGCCCCCGGCGCGGTCGCCGGCCACAGCGTGGGCGAGATCACCGCCGCCGTCTTCGCGGGCGTCCTCGACGACACCGCCGCGCTGTCCCTCGTACGCCGCCGCGGCCTGGCCATGGCCGAGGCCGCCGCGGTCACCGAGACCGGGATGTCGGCGCTGCTCGGGGGCGACCCCGAGGTGAGCGTCGCGCACCTGGAGAAGCTCGGCCTGACCCCGGCGAACGTGAACGGCGCCGGTCAGATCGTGGCTGCGGGCACCATGGAGCAGCTGGCCGCGCTGAACGAGGACAAGCCCGAGGGCGTCCGCAAGGTCGTCCCGCTGAAGGTGGCCGGCGCGTTCCACACCCGCCACATGGCCCCCGCCGTGGACAAGCTCGCCGAGGCCGCCAAGGCGCTGACGCCGGCCGACCCGAAGGTGACCTACGTCTCCAACAAGGACGGGCGGGCCGTCGCCTCCGGCACCGAGGTGCTGGACCGGCTGGTCGGCCAGGTCGCCAACCCGGTGCGCTGGGACCTGTGCATGGAGACGTTCAAGGAGCTGGGCGTCACCGCGATCATCGAGGTGTGTCCGGGCGGCACGCTGACCGGGCTGGCCAAGCGGGCGCTGCCCGGTGTGAAGACGCTGGCCCTGAAGACCCCCGACAACCTCGACGCGGCCCGCGAGCTCGTCGCCGAGCACACCCAGGCCTGACAAGGAGCGCGAGAGCATGTCGAAGATCAAGCCCAGCAAGGGCGCCCCGTACGCGCGCATCCTCGGCGTCGGCGGATACCGTCCGACCCGGGTGGTGCCGAACGAGGTGATCCTCGAGAAGATCGACTCGTCCGACGAGTGGATCCGCTCGCGCTCCGGCATCGAGACCCGGCACTGGGCCGGACCCGAGGAGACCGTCGCGGCGATGTCGGTGGAGGCCTCCGGCAAGGCGCTCGCCGACGCCGGGATCGACGCCTCCCGGATCGGTGCCGTGGTCGTCTCGACCGTGTCGCACTTCAGCCAGACCCCGGCCATCGCCACCGAGATCGCCGACCGCCTCGGCACGGACAAGGCCGCGGCCTTCGACATCTCGGCCGGCTGTGCGGGCTTCGGCTACGGGCTGACCCTGGCCAAGGGCATGGTCGTCGAAGGTTCGGCAGAGTATGTGCTGGTCATCGGCGTGGAGCGGCTGTCCGACCTGACCGACCTGGAGGACCGGGCCACGGCCTTCCTGTTCGGCGACGGCGCCGGCGCGGTCGTGGTCGGCCCGTCCCAGGAGCCGGCGATCGGCCCGACGGTCTGGGGCTCGGAGGGCGACAAGGCCGAAACGATCAAGCAGACGGTCTCCTGGGACCGCTTCCTCCCCCACCTCCGGCTTCGCTCCGGCGGGGGGACCCCCACCGGCGACGTCTCCGAACTGCCCGTCGACTCCGAGGGCAACGTCAAGTTTCCTGCGATCACGCAGGAGGGCCAGGCGGTGTTCCGCTGGGCCGTGTTCGAGATGGCGAAGGTCGCCCAGCAGGCGCTGGACGCGGCCGGGATCAGCCCGGACGACCTGGACGTCTTCATCCCGCACCAGGCCAACGTGCGGATCATCGACTCGATGGTGAAGACACTGAAGCTGCCGGAGCACGTCACGGTCGCCCGTGACATCCGCACCACCGGCAACACCTCGGCCGCCTCGATTCCGCTCGCGATGGAGCGGCTCCTGGCGACCGGCGACGCGAGGAGCGGCGACACCGCGCTCGTCATCGGCTTCGGGGCGGGTCTCGTCTACGCCGCGACGGTCGTTACCCTCCCCTAGGCACTCCGTGCCGGATCACCCCGGTCCGGAACGGAGAGCAGCACCGCCTGCCGCCGACGCGGCGGGCCGCCACACCCTCTGGACAACAAAGAAGGAGCGCCATCATGGCCGCCACTCAGGAAGAGATCGTCGCCGGTCTCGCGGAGATCGTGAACGAGATCGCCGGCATCCCGGTTGAGGACGTCAAGCTGGACAAGTCCTTCACCGACGACCTGGACGTCGACTCGCTGTCCATGGTCGAGGTCGTCGTCGCCGCCGAAGAGCGCTTCGACGTCAAGATCCCGGACGACGACGTCAAGAACCTCAAGACGGTCGGCGACGCGACGAAGTACATCCTCGACCACCAGGCCTGATCCGCCGATACTCGGGCATGACCCGGGTAACGGGCAGATCCGGGCAGACTGCCCCGCCGCCCGGCGGTGGCGCCGTACGAATCCGTATCCCGTTGGAGAAAGAATTCCCGTGAGCTCGACCAATCGCACCGTGGTCGTCACCGGTATCGGCGCAACCACACCGCTGGGTGGCGACGCAGCCTCGACCTGGGAGGGTCTGGTCGCCGGCAGGTCCGGCGCCAAGCCCCTGGAGCAGGAGTGGGCCGCCGACCAGGCGGTCCGCATCGCAGCGCCGGCCGCCGTCGACCCCTCCGAGGTCATCCCGCGGCCGCAGGCCCGCCGCCTGGACCGCTCGGCGCAGTTCGCGCTGATCGCGGCGCAGGAGGCCTGGAAGGACGCCGGGTACGCCGGCAAGGCGGGCGAGAGCCCCGCCGAAGACGGCGCGGCCCACGTCGACCCCGACCGGCTCGGTGCGGTCATCGCGTCCGGCATCGGCGGCGTGACCACGCTGCTCGACCAGTACGACGTGCTGAAGGAGAAGGGCGTCCGCCGCGTCTCCCCGCACACCGTCCCCATGCTGATGCCGAACGGCCCCTCGGCCAACGTCGGCCTGGCCGTGGGCGCCCGCGCGGGCGTGCACACTCCGGTCTCCGCCTGCGCCTCGGGCGCCGAGGCCATCGGCTACGCCATCGAGATGATCCGCACCGGCCGCGCCGACGTCGTCGTCGCGGGTGGCACGGAGGCGGCGATCCACCCGCTGCCCATCGCCGCGTTCGGCAACATGATGGCGATGTCCAAGAACAACGACGACCCGCAGGGTGCCTCCCGCCCCTTCGACACGGGCCGCGACGGCTTCGTCCTCGGTGAGGGCGCCGGCGTCCTGGTCCTGGAGTCCGCCGAGCACGCCGCCGCGCGCGGTGCCCGCGTCTACGCGGAGGCGGTCGGCCAAGGCATCTCCGCCGACAGCCACGACATCGTGCAGCCGGAGCCGGAGGGCCGCGGCATCTCCGCCGCCCTGCAGAACCTGCTGGACGGCAACGACCTGGACCCGGCCGAGATCGTGCACGTCAACGCGCACGCCACCTCGACGCCTGCCGGTGACATCGCCGAGCTGAAGGCGCTGCGCAAGGTCCTGGGCGACGACGTCGACCACATGGCGGTCTCCGCCACCAAGTCGATGACCGGTCACCTCCTCGGCGGCGCGGGCGGCGTGGAGTCGGTGGCGACCGTGCTCGCGCTGTACCACCGGGTGGCACCGCCGACCATCAACGTCGAGAACCTCGACCCGGAGGCCGAGGCCAACGCGGACATCGTCCGCGGCGAGGCCCGCAAGCTGCCGGTCGAGGGCCGTATCGCCGCGCTGAACGACTCGTTCGGCTTCGGCGGGCACAACGTGGTGCTCGCGTTCCGGTCGGTCTGAGCGACCGCCGTACGTACGTGAAGGGCCCCCACCGGCCGGTGGGGGCCCTTCACGCGTGTTCCCTCCGCGGGTGCGGACGGGCGGGGCGTCACACCACCTGGTGCAGCCAGCGGACCGGGGCGCCCTCGCCGGCGTGGCGGAAGGGTTCCAGTTCGTCGTCCCAGGGCTTGCCGAGGAGCTTGGCGATGTCCGACTCGAGGTCGGTCTCGCCGCGCTGGGAGCGGACCAGGGCGGCGCGCAGCCGGTCCTCGGGGATCATGATGTCGCCGTGGATGCCGGTGACGGCGTGGAAGATGCCGAGGTCGGGGGTGCAGCTGTAGCGCTCGCCCTCGGCGTTCGCGGAGGGCTCGGCGGTGACCTCGAAGCGGAGCAGCTGCCAGCCGCGCAGCGCGGAGGCGAGTTTGGAGGCGATGCCGGCCTGCCCCTGCCAGGAGAACTCCGAGCGCCAGGTGCCGGGCGCGGCGGGCTGCCGGATCCAGTCCAGGCCGACGCGCGTGCCGAGCACCCCGGCGACGGCCCACTCGACGTGCGGGCAGAGCGCGCGCGGCGCGGAGTGCACGTACAGGACTCCACGTGTCGTCACCGGAACCTCCGGGCTGAGCGGGACTTCTCGGAACGGGTGGAACGGGTGGAACGGCCGTGACCGGGCGGGCCACGTTGATGGCGAGGCTACCGTGCGGCGGGGCAAGGAGTGTGACGTACCGTCGGTCCCGCCGCCGACAAACCTCCGCCATTCACCCGGCAGGACGCTTGTACGGGTGTGAGCCGTTGCATCGCCGCCCTCGGGAACCCTCGCGCGGTGTCATGGGTTGAGCACGGTGGAGGCACGAGCCGAGGGGTGGGACCGGTATGGGTCGAGGGACGGACCAGCGGACGCGGTACGGCCGTCGCCGGGCGCGTGCCGCGCTCGCCGTCCTGACCGTCGCCGTCCTGGGCGTGGGTGCGGCGGGCTGCGACGCTGCGGGCGGCGACTCCCCCGCCCCCTCCGGCAGCGCGTCGAAGCGGACGAGGACGGCGCCCGCCTGGGACACGAGCCCGGCGTCCGTCGCCGCCGTGGGCGACTCCATCACGCGCGGCTTCGACGCCTGTGCGGTGCTGTCGGACTGCCCGGAGGTGTCCTGGGCGACCGGCAGCAGCACGAAGGTCGACTCGCTGGCCGTACGGCTGCTGGGGAAGGCGGACGCGGCCGAGCACAGCTGGAACTACGCGGTCACCGGGGCCCGGATGGCGGATCTGACCGCCCAGGTGACGCGGGCGGCGCGGCGCGAGCCGGAGCTGGTGGCGGTGATGGCCGGGGCGAACGACGCGTGCCGGTCCACGACCTCGGCGATGACGCCGGTGGCGGACTTCCGGGCGCAGTTCGAGGAGGCGATGGCCACCCTGCGCAAGAAGCTCCCCAAGGCGCAGGTGTACGTGTCGAGCATCCCGGACCTCAAGCGGCTCTGGTCCCAGGGCCGCACCAACCCGCTGGGCAAGCAGGTGTGGAAGCTCGGCCTGTGCCCGTCGATGCTGGGCGACGCGGACTCCCTGGACTCGGCGGCGACCCTGCGGCGCAACACGGTGCGCGACCGGGTGGCGGACTACAACGAGGTGCTGCGGGAGGTCTGCGCGAAGGACCGGCGGTGCCGCACCGACGACGGCGCGGTGCACGAGTTCCGGTTCGGCACGGACCAGTTGAGCCACTGGGACTGGTTCCACCCGAGTGTGGACGGCCAGGCCAGGCTGGCGGAGATCGCCTACCGCGCGGTCACCGCGAAGAGTCCCTGACCCGGCCGCTGACCTGGGCGTGTCCTAGAGTTCCGGACATGAGCGAACTCTTCGGCACACTTTCCGACGGCACCCCGGTACACCGCTGGACCCTGGAGCGGGCCGGCGTACGGGTGCGGGTCCTGTCGTACGGCGGGATCGTGCAGTCGGCCGAGGTGCCGGACCGGGACGGTCACACCGCCGACGTGGTCCTGGGGTTCGCGGACCTGGACGGCTACGTGGCGCACCCGGAGCCCTACTTCGGCGCGCTGGTCGGGCGGTACGCCAACCGGATCGCGGGCGGGCGCTTCCCGCTGGACGGGCGGACGTACGCGCTGGCGCCCAACGAGGGGCCCAACACGCTGCACGGCGGCGCGCGGGGCTTCGACAAGCGCGTGTGGGACGTGGCGGCGGTCGAGGAGGGCGTCCGGCTGAGCCACGTCTCCCCGCACGGCGAGGAGGGCTTCCCGGGGCGCCTGGAGATGTCGGCGACGTACACGCTGGACGAGTCGGGCGCGCTGCGGATCGTGTACGAGGCGGTCACGGACGCGCCGACCGTGCTGAACCCGACGAACCACAGCTACTTCAACCTGAGCGGCTCCGGGCACGCGGGCGGGCACGAACTGCGGCTGGCCGCCTCCCGGATCACGCCGGTCGACGCCGGGCTGATCCCGACGGGCGGCCTCGACGACGTGACGGACACGCGCTTCGACTTCCGGCGGGCGCGCAAGGTCGGCTCGGGCTACGACCACAACTTCGTCCTGGACAAGGGCGTGACCGACGCGGCCGAGGAGGTCGCCGAGCTGTACGACCCGGCGTCGGGGCGGGTGCTCACGGTGGCGACGACCGAGCCGGGCCTCCAGCTGTACACCGCCGACCACCTGGGCGAGCCCTTCGCCCCCGGGGACGGGATCGCGCTGGAGACCCAGCACTTCCCCGACTCCCCGAACCGGCCGGGCTTCCCGAGCACGGTGCTGCGGCCGGGCGAGGTGTTCCGCTCGGAGACGGTGTACGGCTTCTCGGTACGCCGGTAGGCCACCCCGGGGCCGGGGGCTGAGCCCCGGCCCGGCCGTCAGGTCCCGGACCGGGGCTGTTCACGGGGACGGCGCGCTCGCGGGCGTCCCGGGTCCGACGGTAATCGCCGCGGTGATCCAGCGGTCCGCGATCGGGTGTCCGATCAGGAGTTCGTACGAATCCTTCACAAACAGCTACGAGTCGGTCTGCCAGGCGCCATGGCGCGCACCCCTTCCGTCACGGGATACTGCCGCCGTTCCGGCAGCACCCCACGGCGACGGAAGGACCTGGACTCCCTTGAGACCCATACGTGTTCGGATCGGCGTACTCGGACTGGCCCTGGTGGCGGGACTCGCCGCCCCCACGACGGCGACGGCGGCACCCCGGGCGGGCAGCGCCGCCCCCGCACCGACCGTGGAGGAGCGGCGGCTCGACGGGGACGTGCCCCGGGAGATCCTGCGCCGCTCCGGATTCGCCGCGGTGGCACCGGCGTTCGCCCGGGGACTCGGGCGGGCGGACTCCTACCGCGAGGCGCGTGCCGTCGTGGCGCGCGAGGGCGCGGCGCTGTGGCGGCGGGCGGTGGACCGGGTGCAGGGGCGCGGGCCGGCCCGCGGGGACCTCAGCCGGGACGACGACCGCCCGCTGTACTGGGCACGGCTCGGGATGACGCGGGAGCTGCGCACCTGGGAGCCCGGGTTCGGTCTGGGCGAGCGGCAGCGGGCCGCGCTGCTGACGGAGCTGGAGCGCACCTCGCGCGGCCAGGCCGACCTGCGTCTGCCGGACGGACGCCACGGCGGGCAGGGCAAGGGGGTCAAGCGGGTGCTGCTCACCGGCTTCGACCCCTTCACGCTGGACCGGGACATCCGGATCTCCAACCCGTCCGGCGCCGTCGCGCTCGCCCTGGACGGCACGGTGATCGACACCCCGGACGGGCCCGCCCGGGTGGAGACGGCGGTGTTCCCGGTGCGCTGGGCGGACTTCGCCGAGGGCACGGTGGAGCGGGCGCTGCGGCCGTATCTGCCGCGGGTGGACCTGTTCACCACGGTGAGCCAGGGCCGGGTCGGCCGGTTCGACGTGGAGCGGACCAACGGGGCCTGGCGGGGCGGTTTCCCGGACAACGACAACGTCTCCCGCACGGAGACGGTCCCGGTGGCGGACCCGGCCTCGCAGCCGCAGTGGACGACGACCACGCTGCCGTACGCGGCGATCACGGCGGCGGACACCGGCCGCTTCCCGGTGTACGACAACACGAGCGTGACGGAGATCCCGGCGGGAGGCAGCGAGGCGGTCGTACGGCCCGACGGGCCCACGCCCGGGTCGACGGCCCGGGAGGGCGGCGGCGGGAACTACCTCTCCAACGAGATCGCCTACCGCGCGACGCTGCTGCGGGACCGGCTCGGGCTGCACGGCACGCTGCCGGGCGGGCACGTGCACACACCGGTGCTTCAGTTCGGGGCGGGGAACACCGATCCGGCGACGGGGGCGGTCACCGACCCGGAGTTCGTGCGCAACAGGCTGGACATCGTGGCGCAGGCGCGGGCGATCGTGGCCGTGGCGGTCAGTGCCTCGGGGGCTGACCGGGGCTGACCGCCGGGTCGGCCGGGCCGCCCTCGGTCCGGTCCTCGGCGCCGTCGCGGGTCTCCTCGCCCAGCAGTTCCCGGGCGAGGAGCGTGGCGCCGGCGACGGCGCCCGGCATCAGGAACACGGCGACGAACGGCACCAGGAAGGACACGCCCAGCGGAGTGCCGAAGCCCCAGACCAGCATCCGGCGGGAGCGCAGGAGGGCCAGGCGTTCGCGCAGTTCGACCCCGCGGCGCTGGAGGGCGACGGCGGCCAGCTCCTCGGTGAGGAAGAAGCCGGTGACGAAGAAGCCGACCACCGGGACCACGGTCTGGCCGACGACCGGAATGAAGCCGAGCGCGAAGAGCAGCACGCCCCAGACCGCGGCGCGCAGGAGGATCCGCAGGCTGTCGCGGCCGGAGATCCACAGCTCGCGCCAGAGCGGGAGGTCCGAGCGGGGCGCCGTGCCGTCCGGGGAGACGTCGCGGTCGACGCGTTCGGAGAGGGCCTCGTAGAAGGGCTGGCCGACCAGCAGGGTCACCGCGGTGAAGGTGAGGACGGCGAGGAGCAGGGCGAGGGCGAACAGGACGGCGGTGAGGAAGCCGCGGAAGAGTCCGAGCCAGGGACTCGACCAGTCGTCGGCGAAGGGGGTCACCCAGGCGACGAAGTCCTCGCCCCACAGCGCGAGCGCGACCAGCACGCCCACGTAGAGGACCAGGGTGATCAGGCCCGGGACGAGCCCGAAACCGTAGCTCCGGCCGTGCCGGGCCACCCAGCGCTGGCCCTTCAGCAGATGACCGAACCCCGCCCCAAGATCACGCATGGGCGGCACTCTACCGGTCGGCGCGCCGGCCCGTTCCCGGCCCGGCCGGCCCCGGTCAGACGAGCGTCACGGTGATGTTGCCGCGGGTCGCCTTGGAGTACGGGCAGACCTGGTGGGCCTTCTCCACCAGCGACCGCGCGGTGGCGGTGTCGACCGTCGGGATCTCGGCGGAGATCTCGACGATGATGCCGAAGCCGTCGTCGTTCTTGCCGATGCCGACCTTCGCGGTGACGGTGGATCCGGAGATGTCGGCGCCCTCCGCGCGGGCCACGACGCCGAGGGCGCCCTGGAAGCAGGCGCTGTACCCGGCGGCGAACAGCTGCTCCGGGTTGGTGCCGGCGCCGTTGCCGCCCATCTCCTTGGGCGGGTTCACGACGACGTCGAGCTTGCCGTCGTCGGTGGCCACCCGGCCGTCGCGGCCGTTCTCGGCGGTGGCGACGGCGGTGTAGAGGACTTCGGACTGCTGGATGGGCATACGGGTGTCTTCCTCCTAGGTCCGCCGTGACTCGCGCCCACGATCACGACGGATTTCGGAATGACGCTACCGCATGCCGGAAGTCCAGTGAAGCCCGCTCCCTCCTCGCCGGAGGGTCAGAGCTTGACGATCATCTTGCCGGTGTTGTCGCCGCGCAGGACCCCGAGGAACGCCTCCAGGTTGTTCTCGATGCCCTCGACGACGGTCTCGCGGTACTTCAGCTCGCCGGTGCGGACCCAGGGGCCGACCTCCTCGACGAACTTCGGCTGGAGGTCGTAGTGGTCGCCGACCAGGAAGCCCTCGATGCGGCCGCGGGTCTGGATGAGACGGGCGAGGTTCTTGGGGCCGGGCGCGGGCTCGGTGTTGTTGTAGACGGAGATCGCGCCGCAGATGGCGATGCGGCCGTTCAGGTTGAGGGAGCCGATGGCGGCCTCCAGGTGGTCGCCGCCGACGTTGTCGAAGTAGACGTCGACGCCGTCCGGGGCGGCGGCGCGCAGCTGCTCGCTCACCGGGCCGCTCTTGTAGTTGAAGGCGGCGTCGAAGCCGTACTCGTCGAGGAGCAGCTTGACCTTCTCGTCCGAGCCGGCCGAGCCGATGACCCGCGAGGCGCCCTTGAGCTTGGCGATCTGCCCCACCTGGCTGCCGACGGCGCCCGCAGCGCCCGAGACGAAGACGGAGTCGCCCTCCTTGAAGGAGGCGGTGCGCAGCAGACCGGCGTAGGCGGTGAGCCCCGTCATGCCGAGCACACCCAGGTACGTCGACAGGGGTGCCGCGTCCGGGTCCACCTTGACGGCACTCTTCGCGTCCACGGCGGCGTACTCGCGCCAGCCGAAGAAGTGCAGGACGTGGTCGCCGACGGCGATGCCCTCGGCGTTGGAGGCGACGACCTCGCCGACGGCACCGCCCAGCATGGGCTTGTCCAGCTCGTAGGGAGCGGCGTAGGACTTGGCGGCGCTCATGCGGCCCCGCATGTAGGGGTCGACGGAGACGTACAGGTTGCGCACCAGCACCTGCCCGTCGCCCGGGGTGGGGACCTCCGCCTCGACGAGCGCGAAGTCCTCGGGCTTCGGCCAGCCGACCGGGCGGGTGACCAGGTGCCATGCGCGGTTGACGGCGGGGAGGGCGGGGGAGTCGGTCATGGGGCACCTTTCCTGGGGGTTGCTCGGGGCTCGCTCGGGACTTGCCTGCCGAGAATGTTTCATGCACTGAAACAACCATGCGGCTGAACATTTCAGCTTGTCAAACAAATGGGTACCCTGGTTTCCATGGCCACACCACGCGACACGACCCGCCGACCCGACGCTCTCACCCTTGAAGTCGTCGAACTGATCGGCGAGGTCGTGGCCCGCTTCCACGCGGACTACGAGGAGGCGGCGGCGCAGCGCGCACTGACCGGGGCGCAGGCCAAGCTGCTGAGTCTGCTGTCGCTGGAGCCGCTGCCGATGCGGAAGCTGGCCCAGAAGCTGAAGTGCGAGCCGTCGAACGTCACGGGGATCGTGGACCGGCTGGAGGCACGGGGCCTGGTCGAGCGGCGGCCCGACCCCGGCGACCGACGGGTGAAGGTCGCGGCGGCGACGGAGGAGGGGCGCCGGGTGGCCCGGGGACTGCGGGAGTCACTGCGGTTCGCGCGGGAGCCGCTGGCGGGGTTGTCGGAGGGGGAGCGGGTGGCGCTGCGGGACGCGCTGCGTCTGATGGTCGGGGAGGGCTCGCCGGAGGGCTGACCCCCACCGCGTTTCGAACCGCCCCGTGTCGCCGTCCGAGGGCGGCCTGGGACCATGCGGCATGCTCCCGGACGACTGGTACCTCACTCACGACGTCGACGACTTCCTCGCCCGAGCCGGCGGCTTCCTGTCCTCGCGTCCCGCCCTGCACAACACGGCACTGACGGACATCGAGAGGCTGCGGATACGCGGGGCGGCCGACCATGACGCCCCAGCCGGCGTCTTCGGCCGGCTCGAGGCAGGTGGCGAGGTACGTGCGGTCTGCTATCTCACTCCGCAGGGCCGTCTGGGCCTCACGCCCCTCTCCGTCGAGCAGACCGGCATCCTCGCCGCCCGCCTGGCCGGCCTCGGCCACTCCCCCGCCAACGTCGTCGCCGACCGCGACACCGCCGGCGCTTTCGCCGAGTCGTGGCGGCGGCACACGGGTGCGGCTCCGGAGCTCTTCTGGCGGACGTATCTCCACCGTCTCGGCACGCTCACCGCGCCGCGGCCGTCCCCGGAAGGCCGGGGGCGGCGCACGAGCGGCAAGGACCGTGCGCAAGTCGTCCGCTGGTGCCGTGAGTTCTGCGTCGATGTCGGGGAGCAGCGCTCCATCGACCTGATCGACGCCGGCTCCTGGGACGCCTCGCGTTTCGGCGACCGGCACTTCACGCTGTGGGAGACCCCGGAGGGCACCCCCGTGGCGATGGCGGCCGCGACCCCGGTCGTCGGCGGCATGGTCCGGGTGGACCCCGTCTACACCCCGGCCCACCTTCGCGGCCGCGGCTACGCCGGAGCGGTGACGGTCGAGGTGAGCGGCGCCGCGCTGGCCGCGGGGGCGACGGACGTCGTCCTCTTCACGGACCCGGAGAACCCCACCAGCAACGCCCTCTACCGGCGCATCGGGTATGTCCACGTCGCCGACTTCGCCGGGTACAGGTTCTCCTCGTGAGCGGAACGCCTACGTGCACCACCACAGGAAACGGTCGCAGGTTTCCGTGGGGGTCGGGTCCGGGGGCTCCGGCGGGGTGGGGGACGTCGTCGGGGGCGGGTCGTCGTCGGACTCGGGGGACGACGGGTCCGGGTTCGCGGGGCCGGTGGGGTCCGGGGACGGAGGGCGGGAGGCCGACGGGGAGTCGGACCCGGTCGCCGTCGGGGACTCCGAGGCCTCCGGGGACTCCGACGGGGACGCCGACACCGTTGTCGACGCCGATGCGCCGGGGGACGGAGAGCCCGAGGGCGTCGTCGTCCGCACGGTGTCGTCGACCGGGACCGCCGACGCCTCGCCCACCTCCCTCGTCGCCTCGCCGTCCGTCGTCTCGCCGCCCGCCGCGGCCGGCTTCTCCGCGGAGTGCGGGGCGTCCATGCCGAGTTCGGCCAGGCTCAGTCCCCCGGCCGCCAGGACGAAGCCCGCGGCGACGAGCAGGGTGCGGCGGCGGCGCCTGCGGTGGGCGGCGGCCTTGCGGTCACGGCGGCTGGACCGGGCGCCGGGAGCGGCGTCGCCCGCACCCGCGTCCGCACCCTCGTCACGGGTGTCGTCACGGGCCTCGTCGGGGGTCTCGACGTCCGTCGTCGCCTTGTCCGCGAGCCGGGGCGGGGTTTTCTCACCCGCCGTCAGGTGGTCGTCCGGCGCGCGGAGTTCGTGGCAGGGCGTGCCGCAGCCCGGGCAGGCGAGGGCGCCGTTGAGGTGCCGTCGGCACGGGTGGCAGTAGTCCATGACGCGGGAAGGTTAAGTTCCGGGACGGGCGCGTTCCTAGAGGCCACTGTGAATGTTGTGTGGGGAAGCGCGCGACCTCAATCCTTCCCCCGATCCGAAACTGCCGAAACCGTTATGTGTCCGACCCATTGACACCCCGCACACCCCGTCCTTACTGTCACGCCAGCATTTCGAACGAGTGACGAAATATCGAACAACGCGAAGGGCAGCCGCCGTGCGCATCACCGGAATCAGCACACACGTGGTCGGGACGCCGTGGCGCAACCTGACGTACGTCCAGGTGCACACCGACGAGGGCCTCACCGGAGTCGGCGAGACCCGGATGCTGGGGCACACCGACGCTCTCCTCGGCTACCTGAAGGAGGCCGAGGCCAACCACATTCTCGGTTCCGACCCGTTCGCTGTCGAGGCCCTGGTCCGCCGCATGAAGTACGGCGACTACGGCCGCGCGGGCGAGATCGTGATGTCCGGCATCGCGGTCGTCGAGATGGCGTGCTGGGACATCAAGGGCAAGGCTCTCGGCGTCCCGGTGTGGCAGCTGCTGGGCGGCAAGGTCACCGACAAGGTCAAGGCCTACGCCAACGGCTGGTACACCACCGAGCGGACGCCGGAGGCGTACCACAAGGCCGCGCAGGGCGTCATGGAGCGCGGGTACCGGGCGCTGAAGATCGACCCGTTCGGCACCGGGCACTTCGAGCTGGACCAGCAGCAGACGAACTACGCCGTGTCGCTGATCGAAGCCGTGCGGGACGCCATCGGGCCGGACGCGGAGCTGATGCTGGAGATGCACGGCCGGTTCTCGCCGTCCACCGCCGTCCGGCTCGCGCGGGAACTCGCGCCGTTCAAGCCGGCCTGGCTGGAGGAGCCGGTACCGCCGGAGAACCTGAGGGCGCTGAAGAAGGTCGCCGAGAAGGTCGACATCCCGGTCGCCACCGGTGAGCGCATCCACGACCGGATCGAGTTCCGCGAGCTGTTCGAGGACCAGTCCGTGGACGTCATCCAGCCCGACGTCGGCCACATCGGCGGCATCTGGGAGACCCGGAAGCTGGCCGCGACCGCCGAGACGCACTACACGCTGGTCGCCCCGCACAACGTCGGCGGTTCCGTGCTCACCGCGGCCTCGCTCCAGGTCGGGTTCACCTCGCCGAACTTCAAGATCCTTGAGCACTTCAACGACTTCGCGGACGCGGAGATCAAGAAGGTCGTCAAGGGCGCCCCGCAGGTGGACCCGGAGGACGGGTGCTTCCACCTCTCCGACGCGCCCGGCCTCGGGGTCGAGCTGGACACCGACGCGGCGGCGGAGTTCCCGCAGCAGCAGGCGCGGTTCGACCTGTGGGCCGAGGGCTGGGAGAAGCGCGCCCCCAAGGGGGCCGGGGCATGAGCGACGCGGTCGTCGTCGAGGCGCCGGGGGTGCACCGGCTCGTGCCGCACGAGCCGCGCGAACCGGGGCCCGGCGAGGCGCTGGTGCGGGTGCACGCCGCGGGGATCTGCGGCAGCGACCGCGAGGTCTACCAGGGCAACCGGCCCGAAGGGTACGTGCGTTACCCGCTCACCCCCGGGCACGAGTGGTCCGGGACCGTGGAGCGGGTCGGCACCGGAGTGCCGGGCTCGCTCGTCGGCCGGAAGGTCGTGGGTGAGGGCTTCCGCAACTGCCAGGTGTGCGACCGCTGCCACGCCGGCGAGACGACGCTGTGCACGGCCGGGTACGAGGAGACCGGGTTCACCCAGCCGGGTGCCATGGCCCCGACGCTGACCCTGCCCGCCCGGCTGCTGCACGCCCTGCCCGAGGACGCCGATCTCACCGCGGCCGCCCTGCTGGAGCCCGCGGCCTGCATCGCCGCCGCCGCGCTGAAGGCGAACGCCCGGCCCGGCGAGCGCGTCGCCGTCGTCGGCACGGGCACGCTCGGCATGTTCGCCGTGCAGTTCCTGCGCGCCGCCTCCCCCGCCGAGCTGCTGGTCGTCGGCACGCGCGGGGACCGGGAGGCGCTGTCGCGGCAGTTCGGCGCGACCGACTTCCGGACCAAGGACCGGCCGCTGACGGACGACTTCGACGTCGTGATCGAGACCGCCGGGTCCGCGGACGCCGCGCGTACCGCCGCCGCGCTGCTGCGCCGGGGCGGGCGCCTGGTGCTGACCGGCATCCCGGCCCCGGGCGCCGACGGCCTCGACCCGACCGACCTGGTCGTACGGCAGTTGGAGGTGCACACCGTCTTCGGGGCGCCGCCGGACGCCTGGGCGCACACGGTGCGGGTCTTCGCCGCCGGTCTGCTCGATCCGCGGCCGCTGGTGACGCACGAGCTGCCGCTCGCGGAGTTCTCGGAGGCCATCGAGCTGGTGGGCTCCGGCGACCCGAAGGTCGGCAAGGTGCTGCTGCACCCGGACGCCCTGCCCTGAGCCGTACGCCGGTGCGGGGGCGACCTGACGGCCTCCGCACCGGCGTACACCCAACGGAACGGACGTCGCGCGCCCGCGCCACCCACGCCCAGGGCCGCGAACTTCGTCCGACATATCGAACACTAAGGAACGCTTGTGACCGACGCTTCCGCCACGGCCGCCGCACGCAGGCCCGGTGAGCAGGCCCTCACCGCCCTCGGCCTGGCCGCGCCCGCCCCCGACCCCGCCGACGCCTCGCCGCACTCCTTCCCGGGCGGCGGCCGCTGGCGCACCGAGATCCCGTCCTGCGAGGGTCCGGAGGCGCTGGGGGTGGTGCTCAAGGAGTCCTCGCGGCTGGACGTGCCGATCCACCGGATCAGCCAGGGCAGCGGCGTGTGGATGCTGACCGACGCCGAGATCACCGAGATGGTCGAGGCCACCGCCGAACGCGACATCGAGCTCTGCCTGTTCACCGGCCCGCGCGGCACCTGGGACATCGGCGGCTCCACCCGGACCGACTCGGGCGGCGCGGGCCTCAGGGCGCGCGGCCACGCCGCGGTCGCCGGGTGCGTCGAGGACGCCGTGCGCGCGAGCGAGCTGGGCGTCAAGTGCCTGCTCGTCGCCGACGAGGGCGTGCTGTGGACGCTGCACCGGGCCCGTGCGGCCGGCATCCTCCCCGCCGACACCACGCTCAAGCTCTCCGCGCTCGTCGGTCCGGTCAACCCGGCCTCGTACGCGGTGTACGAGCGGCTCGGCGCCGACTCCATCAACGTCCCCAGCGACCTGACGCCGGATCACCTGACCGAAATACGGCGGGTTTCGGCCGCGCCGATGGACATGTACATCGAGGCTCCCGACGACCTCGGCGGCTACGTCCGCATGTACGAGGTCGCCGAGCTGGTCCGGCGCGGCGCCCCGCTGTACCTGAAGTTCGGCCTCTCCAAGGCGCCCGGGATCTATCCGTACGGCCACCACCTGCGGGAACTGACGCTGGCCACCGCGAAGGAGCGGGTGCGGCGCGGCCGGCTCGCCCTCGACCTGCTCGCCCGGCACGGGGCGGACGGCGACATGGCGCCGCTCGGCACCCGGCTGCCGGGACCGCTCAACCGGTTCGAGATCTCGTCATAACGTTCCGGAAACTCCCTTCTCAAAAGACGACACGACCGCGCACAATCCCACACACCTGCCTCGCCGACCCAGCCCTCACATCAAGGATGATGACCATGCGCAACCGCAGAGCCGCACTCGCCGCGATAGCCTCCGCCGCCTCGCTCGCCCTCACCCTGTCCGCCTGCGGCCAGAGCGGCGAGGGCGGCAGCGAGGAGGACAAGTCGGGCAGCGACGGCGCCACCGTCGGCATCGCGATGCCGACCAAGTCCTCCGAGCGCTGGATCACCGACGGCGCCAACGTCGAGAAGGAACTGAAGGCCAAGGGCTTCGAGACCAAGCTGGTCTTCGGCGAGGACGACCCGGACCAGCAGGTCTCGCAGATCGAGAACATGATCACGCAGGGCGTGGACGCCCTGATCGTGGCCGCGATCGACAACAAGTCCCTCGGCAACGTCATGCAGCAGGCCAAGGACGCCGACATCCCGGTCATCTCCTACGACCGGCTGATCCTCGGCACGGAGAACGTCGACTACTACGCCTCGTTCGACAACGAGAAGGTCGGCGAGCTGCAGGGCGGCTACATCGTCGACAAGCTCGGTCTGAAGGCGGGCAAGAAGGGCCCCTTCAACATCGAGCTGTTCGCCGGCTCCAACGACGACAACAACACCCGGTACTTCTTCAACGGCGCGATGAAGGTCCTGAAGCCGTACATGGACAAGGGCCAGCTGGTCGTCCGCTCCAAGCAGACCGACCTCAACCAGGTCACCACCCTGCGCTGGGACGGCGGCACCGCGCAGAAGCGCATGGACGACCTGCTCACCTCCAGCTACCGCAGCGCCCGGGTCGACGCGGTGCTCTCGCCCTACGACGGCATCTCCATCGGCATCCTGTCCGCCCTGAAGTCGGACGGCTACGGCTCCGGCAGCAAGGCCATGCCGGTCGTCACCGGCCAGGACGCCGAGATCGCCTCGGTGAAGTCGATCAAGGCGGGCCAGCAGACCCAGACCGTCTTCAAGGACCTGCGCGAGCTCGCCAAGGTCGCCGCGAACATGGTCGACGCGGTCCTGAACGACAAGAAGCCCGAGGTCAACGACACCAAGTCGTACGACAACGGCTCCAAGGTCGTCCCCGCCTACCTGCTCCAGCCGGTCAGCGTCGACAAGAGCAACTGGGAGAAGATCCTCGTCGACGGCGGCTACTACTCCGCGGACAAGCTCAACTAACCGGGCCCCAACAAGGATTGGAAGGCACGACCATGGCGGGACCCGTCCTGGAAATGCGCTCGATCGTCAAGACCTTTCCCGGTGTCAAAGCGCTGTCGGACGTCACGCTCACCGTTCGCCAGGGCGAGGTCCACGCCATCTGCGGGGAGAACGGCGCCGGAAAGTCCACCCTGATGAAGGTGCTCTCCGGAGTCCATCCGCACGGCAGTTACGAGGGGGACGTCCTCTTCGAGGGCGAGACCTGCCGGTTCAAGGACATCCGGGCGAGCGAGCAGCACGGCATCGTGATCATCCACCAGGAGCTGGCCCTGGTGCCGTACCTGTCGATCGCGGAGAACATCTTCCTCGGCAACGAGCACGCCAAGCGCGGACTGATCAACTGGAACGACACCCTCAGGCACGCCACCGAACTGCTGCGCCGGGTCGGTCTCGACGAGCACCCGGAGACCCGCGTCGCCGACATCGGCGTGGGCA
Source organism: Streptomyces sp. NPDC001599 (assembly GCF_042893535.1). NCBI lineage: Bacteria > Bacillati > Actinomycetota > Actinomycetes > Kitasatosporales > Streptomycetaceae > Streptomyces > Streptomyces sp. NPDC001599. The sequence continues at coordinate 252,239 of NZ_JBIAVA010000001.1, read as the reverse complement.
AGCAGCAGCTGGTGGAGATCGCCAAGGCGCTGTCGAAGAAGGTGAAGCTGCTCATCCTCGACGAGCCGACGGCGGCACTCAACGACGAGGACAGCGGCAAACTCCTCGACCTGATCCTTCAGTTGAAGGATCAGGGCATCACCTCGATCATCATCTCGCACAAGCTGAACGAGATCCGCCGGGTCGCCGACTCGGTCACGATCATCCGCGACGGGCGCTCCATCGAGACGCTCGACGTGAAGGCGGCGGAGACCACCGAGGACCGGATCATCAGCGGGATGGTCGGCCGCGACCTGGAGAACCGCTTCCCGGACCGGACCCCGCACCAGCCCGAGGAGGGCACGGCCCCGGCCCTGGAGATCCGCAACTGGACCGTGCACCACCCCATCGACCAGCAGCGCAAGGTCGTCGACGACGTCTCGATCGAGGTGCGGCGCGGCGAGATCGTCGGCATCGCCGGGCTCATGGGCGCCGGGCGCACCGAACTGGCGATGAGCGTCTTCGGCCGCACCTACGGCCGGCACGCGGGCGGCACGGTCCTCCGGGACGGCAGGGAGATCCGCACGAAGACCGTCCCGGAGGCGGTCGGGCACGGGATCGCGTACGTCACCGAGGACCGCAAGCACTACGGCCTCAACCTCATCGACACCATCAACCGGAACATCTCGCTGACCGCGCTGGGCAAGGTCTCCAAGCGGGGCGTGGTCGACGAGCACGGTGAGCGGCAGGTCGCCGAGGACTACCGCAAGTCGATGAACATCAAGGCGCCGACGGTCTTCGAGCCGGTCGGCAAGCTGTCCGGCGGCAACCAGCAGAAGGTCGTCCTCAGCAAGTGGATCTTCGCGGGTCCCGAGGTGCTGATCCTGGACGAACCCACGCGCGGCATCGACGTGGGCGCCAAGTACGAGATCTACACGGTCATCGACCGCCTGGCGGCCGAGGGCAAGGCGGTCGTGTTCATCTCCTCCGAGCTGCCGGAGCTGCTCGGCATGTGCGACCGCATCTACACGATGGCCGCGGGACGGCTGACGGGTGAGTTCTCGCGGGCCGAGGCCTCGCAGGAGGCGCTGATGCGGCAGATGACGAAGGACAAGATGGACCAGAAGGACGAAGAGGTAAGCCGATGAGCACGGACGTGACCGCCAAGACCCCGGCACCGGCGCCGCCCGGCAGAGAGGGTGCCGCCTCCGGCGGCGGCCTGCTGCAGCTGATGCTCGACGGCATGCGCCGCAACATGCGCCAGTACGGCATGCTGATGGCCCTCGGCCTGATCGTGGTGCTGTTCGCGGTGTGGTCGGACGGCGACCTGCTGCTGCCGCGCAACGTCTCCAACCTGGTGCTCCAGAACAGCTACATCCTGATCCTCGCGATCGGCATGATGCTCGTCATCATCGCGGGCCACATCGACCTGTCGGTGGGTTCACTGACCGCCTTCGTCGGCGCGACGGCCGCCGTCCTGATGGTCAACCACGACCTGCCCTGGCCGGTGGCGGTGATCCTCTGCCTGGCCATCGGCGCCGCCGCCGGCGCCGTGCAGGGCTTCTTCATCGCCTATCTCGGCATACCGTCGTTCATCGTGACCCTCGCGGGCATGCTGCTCTTCCGCGGTCTGACGGAGATCTTCCTCAAGGGCCAGACCCTCGGCCCCTTCCCCAAGGACCTGCAGAAGATCGCCAACGGCTTCCTGCCGGAGGTCGGCCCGAACACCAACTACCACAACCTCACCCTGCTGCTGGGCTTCGCCCTGATCGCCTTCGTGGTCTACCAGGAGGTCCGCGACCGCAAGCGGCAGCAGGAGTTCGCCCTCGAGGTGCCGCCGCTCAACCTGTTCCTGCTCAAGCTGGTCGCGCTGATCGCCGCCGTCCTCGTGGTCACGCTGCTGCTGGCCAGCTACAAGGGCGCCCCGATCGTGCTGCTCATCCTGGGCGTGCTGGTGGTCGGCTTCGGCTATCTGATGCGCAATGCGATCATCGGCCGCCACATCTACGCCATCGGCGGCAACCTGCCCGCGGCCAAGCTGTCGGGCGTGAAGGACAAGAAGGTCACCTTCCTGGTCTTCCTGAACATGGGCATGCTCGCGGCCCTGGCGGGTCTGGTCTTCGCCGCCCGCTTCAACGCGGCCTCGCCCAAGGCGGGCCTCAACTTCGAGCTGGAGGCCATCGCCGCCTCGTTCATCGGCGGCGCGTCGATGAGCGGCGGCGTCGGCACGGTCCTCGGCGCGATCATCGGCGGCCTGGTCCTGGGCGTGCTGAACAACGGCATGAACCTCGTCGGCATCGGCACCGACTGGCAGCAGGTCATCAAGGGCGCGGTGCTGCTGGCGGCGGTCGGGTTCGACGTGTGGAACAAGCGCAGGGTGGGTTCGTAACGGATCTCGGGCCCCGCCACTCACGGCGGGGCCCGCTTCTTCTCACGGAAGTACAGGAGCCGCACGTATGGAACTGAGCAGACGAACGGTCATCGCGTCGGCGGCAGCGGCCGGTGTGGCCGCCACCGCGGTCGGCGGCACGGCGCACGCCTCGGGAGGCAGGAAACCGGTGAAGGAGCTCTTCGGCAAGCTGGCCGACGGGACGAAGGTGTACCGCTGGTCGCTGGAGAACGGCGGCACGCGCATGAAGGTGCTGTCGTACGGCGGCGTCGTGCAGTCCCTGGAGATCCCGGACCGCCGGGGCCGCTACGCGAACGTCTCGCTGGGCTTCGACAACATCGAGGACTACGTCGCCCGCAGCCCGCACTTCGGCGCCCTGATCGGGCGCTACGGCAACCGCATCGCCAAGGGCCGCTTCACCCTGGACGGCAAGGAGTACCAGCTCTCCGTCAACGACGGCGAGAACTCCCTGCACGGCGGCGCCCTCGGCTTCGACTACCGGGTGTGGGACGTCGAGCCGTTCACCGCGGGCTCCGACACCGGCCTGGTGCTGCACTACACCAGCGTCGACGGGGAGATGGGCTACCCGGGCACGCTCAGGGCGAAGGTGACGTACACCCTCACCCGGCGCGGCGACTGGCGCATCGACTACGAGGCCACCACCGACAAGGCCACCGTCGTCAACCTCACCAGCCACGTCTACTGGAACCTGGCCGGCGAGGGCAGCGGCACGATCGAGGACCACGAGCTGTCGATCGCCGCCTCCCGCTTCACGCCCACCGACGCGGGTCTGATCCCCACCGGAGAGCTGGCCCGGGTGTCCGGCACCCCCTTCGACTTCCGCCGGGGAAAGCCGATCGGCCGGGACATCCGGGACGCCCACCCGCAGCTGGTCACCGCCAAGGGCTTCGACCACAACTGGGTGCTCGACAAGGGCATCACCGACCGCCCCGAGCACATCGCCACCCTGCGCGAGAACGCCTCCGGCCGCACCCTGCGCATCGCCACCGACCAGCCCGGGCTCCAGTTCTACTCGGGCAACTTCCTCGACGGCACCCTCACCGGCACCGGCGGCTCCCTCTACCGCCAGGGCGACGCCCTGTGCCTGGAGACGCAGCACTTCCCGGACTCGCCGAACCAGCCGTCGTTCCCGTCGACGGTGCTGCGGCCCGGCGAGACGTACCGGACGTCGACGGTCCACTCGTTCGACGCGTAGCCGACGACCGGTCGCGGGCACACTTTCTTCACACCCGTTGAACGGTGCCCCGTCCGTCTCCGTATAGAGGGGCGGCCCGTGTCCCCCGCACGGGCCGCCCACTTACGGAGGTCCACTTGTCCGGCAACGTCACCTCGTTGTTCCGCAGCACCGCGGCGCACAGCCCCTCGATGGCGGCGCTGGCGCGGGAGAGCGGCGAGGCGGCGGGGGCCGGTCCGGTGGACTTCTGCATCCCCTGCAACCCGTACTTCCCCACCCCGGCGATGTTCGAGGAGATGGCCGGCCGGCTGCGCGACATCGTCACGTACTACCCGAGCAGCGCCGACACCATCACCGCCGAACTGTGCAGTCTGCTCCAGCTCCCGCCGCAGTGCGTGGCGATGGGCAACGGCTCCACGGAGCTGATCACCTGGATCGACCACCTGCTGGTCCGGGAGTCCCTCGCCGTCCCCGTCCCCACCTTCGGCCGCTGGACCGACCAGCCCATGGAGACCGGCAAGCGGGTCGACATGTTCCCGCTCCAGGAGGCCGGCGGCTTCGCGCTCGACCTCGCCCGGTACGGCGAGTTCGTCCGCGCCCGGGGCACCCGGGCCGTGGTCGTCTGCAACCCCAACAACCCCGACGGCGGCTATCTGCACAAGCAGGCGCTGGTGCAGTTCATGGACGCGATGGCCGACCGGGACCTGGTGGTGATCGACGAGTCCTTCCTGGAGTTCGCCGACGCGGAGGCCGAACCCAGCGTGGTCCAGGAGGCGATGCTGCGCCCCAACGTCGTCGTGCTGCGCAGCCTCGGCAAGAACTTCGGGCTGCACGGCATCCGCTTCGGCTACCTGGTCGCCAACCCGGCGCTCGCCGGCCGGGTGCGCGCCATGCTCCCCAAGTGGAACCTCAACTCCTTCGCCGAGCATGTGGTGTTCATGCTGCGCGACCACGGTCCCGAGTACGCGCGGAGTCTGCACCAGGTGCGCCGCGACCGCCTGGAGATGGCGGCCCAGCTGTCCGCGCTGCCCGGCCTGACCGTCTATCCCTCCCAGGGCAACTTCCTCTTCGTCCGCCTCCCCGTGGGCGCGGAGGGCACCGCCGTGCGCGACCGCATGCTCACCGAGCACCGGGTGCTGGTCCGGGAGTGCGGCAACAAGATCGGTTCGTCCAGCCGCTTCCTGCGTCTCGTGGTGCGCCCCCAGGCCGACGTGCGTCGCCTGGTGTCCGGCCTGGAACAGGTGCTCTACGGGGCCGGGAGGGGAGCCGCCGTGCCCGGGCCGGCCACCGGGACCGGCTACAGCTCGGGCACGGCGGCGGTGGACCGCCTGATGTACGAGACCAACGGCTCCGGCATGCGCGCGATCACCGCCCGGACCGCCGGTGCCGGTGCCCCGGGGCTCGCCGCCGCTCCGGCCCCCGCCGCCGGCACCGGCACCGGCATGCCGCTCCCCGCGGCGGTGCCGGTGGCTCCGGCGGCGGCCGCCGTGCCCGGCCCCGCGCCGGTGCCCCAGCCGGTGCCGGGCCCCCAGCCGGTGCCGTATCCCGGGCCGGTGCCGGTCCCCCACCCGGCACCGGCCCCGCAGCCCCTGCCGGCTCCGGCGCCCGCACCCGCGCCCGCACCGGCACCGGCACCGGCCGCCGCGTACCCACCGCCGTTCGGGCCCACCCCGCCCGGCGTCCCGGCCCGCGGCGGTCTCACGGCCGCCCAGGTCAGGGGCACCAACGGCCTGGAGTCGGTCCCGGCGACGGGCTGGCCGAACGCGGCCGGGATGGGCCAGGCGGGCTGACCCCCGGCGGCCGCCCCTACCCGGCCGGAGTGTCCGGCGTCGGCGCGGTGTCCGACGGGCTCGGGCAGGGTGCGTCCGTCGGGGAGGCCGTGGGGTCGGGGGACGCGGTTGCCGGTTCCGCGGAGCAGTCGTCCGTGGGAGTGGGCGAAGGGCTCGGCCCGGTCGGGTCCGGCGAGGGAGCGGGGGTGTCGGTGGGGGTCCCGCTGGGGGACCCGGTGGGCGTTTCGGTGGGGGTGTCGGTGGGTGGCTGGGAGGGGTCCTGGCTCGGCGACGGCACCGTCGGGGTGGACGGCCCTGGGCTGCCCGGCGTGGTGCCCGGGTCCGGGCCGATGACGATGCCGCCGTCCCCGCCGCCACCGCCGTCCCCACGGCCCCCGCCGCCCTCGCGGTCGACCGGCTCGGTCGCCGGGGTGTCGCCGCCCGCGCCGGGACTCTTCGGGACGACGCCCTTGCCGTCGGGGACGGGGTGGACGCCGCGGCTGTAGAACTCCAGCCAGTACCTGACCAGGCGCAGATAGGTGCGGGAGTTGTTGTAGCTGAGGACCGCCCGGTCCAGGTCCGCCGCCCGGCCCAGGTCCCGGTCGCCGGCGCACAGGTAGTGTCCGGCCGCCAGCGCCGCGTCGAAGATGTTGTCCGGGTCGGCGCGGCCGTCGCCGTTGCCGTCCGCGCCCCAGCGGGCCCAGGTCGACGGCAGGAACTGCATCGGGCCCACCGCCCGGTCGTAGACCGTGTCGCCGTCGTGGGCGCCGCCGTCGGTGTCCCGGATCAGGGCGAAGCCCCGGCCGTCGAGGGGCGGCCCGGTGATGCGGCGCAGGGTCGTGCCGTTGCCGTCGACCGCGCCCCCGCGTGCCTGTCCGGACTCGACCTTGCCGATCGCCGCGAGCAGTTCCCAGGGCAGCCGGCAGCCGGGGTCCGTCCTGCCGACGGCCGTCTCGGCGGCGCGGTAGGCCCGCAGCACGGTGGCCGGGATGCCGGACTGGGCGCGGATCTCCGGTCCGAGTGCGGGCGGGACAGGTCCGCCCTTCCGCGTCCTCAGCGGCGGGAGTTCGGTGTGGTAGGAGCCGTCGCCCGGTGGCGCGAGCGCGGCGAACGGGCCGTCCGCCGTCGGCAGGCCCAGTTCGTCGGCGGCCGGCCCCGCGTGGCTGTCCTCGGCGTCCCGGGTGAGGCCGGGGGCCTGGGAGGCGGTGAGGGCCGCCATGGCCGCCACCGCGAGCGCGGTCGTGCGCAGTCCCTTGCGGGCCCGGCCGGAGTACAGGCGTCGGGCACGGCGTACGGACATGGTCGTCACTCCTGTCGGATCCGGAGGTGGTGCGGGCAAGGTGATGCGGGGCGGGGGTGCGGCCGGCCGGGCGGTTCAGCGGCCGAAGGTGTCGAGGGCGGAGACCAGCCAGCGTCCGTCGCGGTGCACGACGTCGACGGCGAGCATGGCCGCCGCGTACACGCCCTCGTCCCGGGCGGCGGAGTCGTCCTCTCCGGCCTTGCCCTTGTCGTCCGTCGCGGTCTTCTTGCCGGTGGTGGCGACGCTGCTCTGGTCGGCGTAGACGAGGACCCGGGCCCGGTCGCCGTCGATGCGTTCGACCGCGCTCTCGGTGACCGTCGTGGTGATCACCGCCTTCTGCTCGTCGGCACGCGCGCGGACGTCGGCGAGCAGGTCGCGGTGCTGGTCGACGGCCTTGCCCGTCAGGAGGTCCCGCGCCGCCTTGTCGAGGGCGCCGGGGTCGGCGTGGTCGTAGGAGAAGAGGCGGTCGACGGCCTTGGCCGCCTGGCCCTTGATCTCGCTGGTACGGGCGAGGTCGGTCAGTGCGGTGTTGCCGCGGGCGGGTTCGGACCTGAGCCCCTCGGCCTCCGCGTGCGCCCAGCCCGCGAAGCCGCCGAGGAGGATGGTCAGCGCGCAGAGCAGCGCGAGGACCGCGGGGCGCCGCGACCGGGGCGGGGTGGCCTTCTCGTCCCCGGCCGCGGGCGGGTCGGCGGTGACGGCGTCCGCGGGCGTCAGGACGGCCGTGGCGCCGCGCCCGCCGGTCCGGACCGGCGGGCGTTCCGGGCGCGCGGCAGGGGCGGCGGGGGCGGCGGGCCGGGTCTCGCGGGCCTGGCGGCGGCGCTGGCGGTTGATGTGGTGACGGGTCGTCGACATGGTGCGGTGTCCTCCTCGCTGCGGCCGGCTCTCGCGGTACGGGACCGGCTCAGCCGGTCGACGTCCCGCCGACGGGCGCCTGGCCCAGGGCGCTCAGCTTCCACCGGCCGTCGGTCCGGGTGAGTTCGCCGAGCATGCGGCTGTCCTTGTCGGTCTTCGCTCCGTCGGCCGCCCTGACGGTGACGCGCAGGGCGACCAGCACCCGGGCCCGTCCGGCGCGGTCGTCGAGTTCGGTGACGGCGCCGGACAGCACCCGGGCGGTGCTGACCGTCTTCGCCTCCTTCACCTGGGCGGCGAACTCGTCGCGCCCGGAGGCGAGTTGGTCGTGCAGCTCGCCGGTGGTCGACGACTCCCACAGGTCCAGGCCGCGGTTCAGCTCGCGGTGGTCGAGCGTGTTCAGGTTCTGCACGGCCTGCTCCCCGGCGGAGAGTGCCGCGTCCCGCTGTGCGGCGTACGCGGCACGCTCGTCGTGGGCCGCCCGGTACCAGTCCTGACCGGCCCAGGCGGCGAAGCCGCCCGCGACGAGGGTGAGGACGAGGGCCAGGGCGGGCAGCGGCCGGGAGCGACCGACGCCGAGGAGGCGGACCGCGCGTTTCATGGGGTGCTCCAGTCTCCCGCGCATGGTCAGCGGGCCTTGATGTCGACGATCCGCCAACGGTCGTCGTCGAGCCGTGCGGTGACGGTGAGCTGGGCCGCGGCGGTGGTGGCCCCGGCGTCACCCTCGTCCTTGCCCTTGCCCTTGTCTCGGTGGGAGGTCTGGTCGAGGAAGACCAGCAGGCGGGCCCTGTCCCCGTCGAGTTCGATCACTCCGGTGCGCACGGCCCGGGTGCTCAGGGTGACGCGCTGCTCGGTGAGGTCGTCGCGGACCCGGGCGAAGAGGGTCTCGTACTGGCGGGCGGCGCGGCCGTCGAGGACGGTGCTCGCGGAGCGTTCGGCGGCCGCGGTGCCGTCCGGGGTGTAGGAGAAGATCCGGGCGAGGGCGTTGCCGACCTCGCCCGCGACGCGGGAGGTGGCCTCGGTGTCGGTGAGCGCCTGGTTCCGGGCGGGTGCCGCGGAGCGCAGCTGGTGGGCCGCGTAGAAGAATCCGCAGCCGCCGAGGACGAGGACCGCGGCGGTCCCGGCCAGCGCCGCCCTCCGCAGGCGCCCGTTGCGCCCGCGCTTCTCGGCCGCCGCGTCCCCGGCGTCCCCGGCGTCCCCGGCGGTCTCGGCGGTCTCGGCGGTCTCGGCGGGCGCGTCCACGGGGCCGGTGTCCGGTGCCGAGCCCGTGTCCGGGTCCGTCTCGGGGCCGGGCTCCGGCGGAGCGGACCTGCCCAGCAACCACGTCGGTGTCATCGCTCCTCGCCCCTCTCCTCCGCCACGGGTACGGCGCTCAGTGCCCGCACCTTCCACTCCCCCTCGCCCGTGCGGGCCAGGACCGCCTCCAGGCGCTTGCGGTCGGTGGACGGCTTCTTCGCCCCGCCGGGGGTGACCTCGACGCGCACGGTGGCGATGAGCTTGGCCGTGCCCGACCGCGTGTCGAGTGCGGTGACGGCGGCCTCGGTGACGGTGCCGCGCGCCGAGGTCCCGGCCGCCGCCTCGGTGGCGCCGAGTTCCTTGCGCAACGGCCCGGTGGAGACGGCACGCCAGTCCCGGATGCTCCGCTCCGCCCGCTGCCGGGTGGTGGCGTCGAGCGTGGTGAGTACGGCGATGCCCTCGCGCCCGTCGGCGAGCGCCTCGTCCCGCTCCCGGCCGTACGCGAGCCCGTCGTCGGTGCGGGCCTGCGTGTACGTCCACGCGCCGGTGCCGCAGAGGGCCAGGGCCAGCGCGAGCCCCGCTCCGGCGAGGATCCGGGGCCGCCTCATCGCGCACCCCCGGCGGCCGGGGCGAGGAGGTCCGTCAGGTCGTCCGGTGCCTCACCGCTCTGTCCCGGCAGGGCGAGCGCGCCGGGGAGCGCCGGGGAGCCGCCCCCCGCCGGGGTGGTCCGGCCGCTGCCCGAGGGCAGGGAGCCGGGTGTGGCCGGGTCGGGGACCGCGCCGCCCTTCGGGGCGTTGGCCGAGCCGCGTACGTTCTTCCCGCCCGACGCCGGGGCGGTGCAGGCGGCGTCGGTGTTGAGGGCGGGCGCGGTGCCGAGGTCGAGACCGTTGCGGTAGCGGGTGCCGCCGTAGCCGTCGGTGCAGGGCAGGGGGCTGAAGAAGGTGACGGCCAGGCCGAGGTCCAGCTTGCCGCCGTCGACGGCGGTGGCTCCGGCGGAGACGGCCGCCGGGTACTTCACGAGGAGTTCCTCGATGCCGCGCTGCCGGGTGACGGCGACCTCGGAGGTGGTCAGGAGGTTGGCGAGGACGACGCCGAGGCTCGGGTCGAGGTCCCGCAGCAACCCGCTGACCTGGGTGGCGGCCTCGGGGGTGACGGCGAGCAGGCGGCGCAGGTCGGCGTCGGAGCCCTTGAGGGCGGCGGCCAGGTCCTTCGCGCCGACGGCGAAGTCGCGGATGGCCCGCGCCTCCTGGGCCTGGGTGCGCAGGACGGTCTCGCCGTCGTTGATGAGCAGCGTGGTGGACGGCAGGGCGCGGTCGGCGGCCTCGACGAAGTCGCTGCCGCTGTCGAGCAGCACCTGGAGGTCGTCGCCGTGTCCTTCGAAGGCCTTGCCGAACTCGTCGACGACCGTGCGCAGGTCCTCCAGCGGGACGGAGCCGACGAGGTCGTCGACGCTGGTGAGGACGTCGGTGACGGGGGCGGGCACCTCGGTGTCGGCCTGTTCGATGCGGGTGCCGTCGGCGAGGTAGGGGGAGCCGTCGCTCTCGGGCCGCAGGTCGATGTACTGCTCGCCGACGGCGGAGAGCCCGGCGACCACGGCCTTGGTGTCGGCGGGGATGCGGGGCGCGGACTTCTTGATGCGGAGTTCGGCCACGACGCCCTCGGCGGTGAGGTCGATCGGGCCGACGCGGCCCACCGAGACGCCCCGGTAGGTCACGTCGGAGTGGGTGAACAGTCCGCCGGTGCGCGGGAGTTGCACGTCCACGGTGTAGTAGTCGGCGACGCCCACGTAGCGGCCCAGGTCGGCGTAGCGGATGCCGAGGAAGGAGAGGGCGAGGACGGCGATGAGGAGGAAGGCGACGTTCTTCAGCCGTACGGCGAGGGTGATCACCCGTGTTCACCTCCGGACGCCGGTCCGGCCCCGGACACGGACGGCAGCGGGAGCGGCGAGGCGGAGCCCGGCTTTCCCGGGGACCGCTTCCTGGCGGCAGGGCCGGACCCGTCGTCCTCCATCAGGGTCGTGGACGGGGACGGCCCGGGCGTGCCCCCGTCCACCAGCGGCGGGATCACCTCGGTCCCGGGCACGGCGACCATGCTCAGGTAGGTGTTGAGGTAGTCGCCCTTCACCCCGCGCAGCACCTCGTCGGTGAACGGGTACGTCAGCAGCACCTGGAGCGAGTCGGGCAGGTCCGTGCCCGCGTCGGCCAGGGCCCTCAGCGTCGGCGCGACGGCCTTGAGGTCGGCGATCATGTCGTCCTTGCTCGCGTTGATGGTGGAGACGGCGACGCCGGACAGCGTGTCGAGGGAGCGCAGCATGGTCAGCAGGGACCCGCGCTGCTCCTCCAGCGTCTTCAGCCCGGGCGAGAGGTCGGTGAGGACGGTGCCGACGTCTTCCTTGCGGGTGGCGAGGGTGGAGGAGAGCCGGTTGACGGCGTCGAGGGCGTCGGTGATGTCTCCGCGGTGGTCGTCGAGGTCGCCCACCAGGGTGTTGACCCGTTTCAGCATCGAGCGGACCTCGGGTTCGCGGCCGCCGAGCGCGGCGTTGAGCTCCCGGGTGATGGTCTTGAGCTGATTGACGCCGCCGCCGTTGAGGAGCAGGGACAGCGCGCCGAACACCTCCTCGACCTCGGTGTTGCGGCTGGTGCGGGCGAGCGGGATGACGCTCCCGTCGGCCAGCCGGCCGGTTCCGGTCTCCTTGGCGGGCGCGACGAGCTGGACGTACTTCTCGCCCAGCAGGCTGGACTGTTCGAGCCGCGCGGTGGCGTCGGCCGGCAGCCGCACCTCGCCGTTGATCTCCATGGTGACGCGGGCCGACCAGTCGTCCTCGCCGAGTTCGATGCGGGTGATCCGGCCGACGGCGACGTCGTTGACCCGTACCGCGGAGTGCGGGACGAGGCTGAGCACGTCCTGGAGTTCCGCGGTGACGGTGTAGGGGTGGTCGCCGAGGTCGGCGCCGCCGGGCAGCGGCAGGTCCTCGATGCCGTCGAAGCCGCTCGGTACGACGCTCACCCCGCCGACGGTCAGGGCGAGGGCGAGTCCGACGGCGACCAGTGAGCCGGCGGTGAGTCCGGCCGTCCGGCCCCTGGGGAGCGTTGCGCGCTTCATCTCCCCTCCCCCTTCTCCGTCTTCTTCGTCTTCTCCGTCTTCTCCGTCCCGGCCACGGGCAGCGGCAGCAGCGGGCCGCCGCTGCTGATCTCGTTGAGGTTGGCGCGGCCGTCGAGGGTGCGGGTGTCGGGGTTGTAGGCGTTCACGACGTTGTCGGCGGCCAGCGGTGCGACGTCCAGCGCCTCGGCGAGCGAGGCGCGTTGCTCGACCAGGGTCCGGGTGAGGGGGACGAGCCGGTCGACGTTCTCCTTCAGCTCGCCCCGGTTGTCCTCGATGAAGGTCTTGACCTGGCCGAGGGCCTTGCCGAGTTCCTCCAGGGCGCCGGTGAGGTCGTCCTTGTTGTCGGCGAAGAAGCTGACGACCTCGTCCAGGCGTTCCTGGGCGGTGCGCACGTCGGTGTCCTTGTTCTTCAGCATGGTGGTGAAGGTCTGGAGGCTGGAGAGCGTTCTGAACAGGTCGCCGCTGCTGCCGTCGAGGGTCTTGGCGGCCTTGCCGAACTCCTCGACGCTGTCGCCGATGGCCTCGCCGTTGCCGTCGAGGTTGTCGGCGCCGGTCTTCAGCAGTTCGGACAGGGCGCCGTCGGAGTTGGCGCCGTCCGGGCCGAGGGCTTCGCCGAGTTCGGTGATGGAGTCGTAGATCTGGTCGATCTCGACGGGGACGTGGTTGCGGGAGGCGGGCAGCACGGCACCGTCGGCGAGGGCGGGGCCCTCTCGGTAGGCGGGGGTCAGCTGCACGTAGCGGTCGGCGACGACGCTCGGTGCGACGACGACGGCCCGCGCGTCCCTGGGGACCTTGATCCCGTCGTCCAGGCGGAGGCCGACGCGGACCCTGGTGCCCTCGGGATCCACCGACTCCACCTCGCCGACCCGCACCCCGAGGATGCGCAGGTCGGACCCGGCGTAGACGCCGATGGCGCGGTCGAAGTACGCGGTGACGCGGGTGCCGTCGGCTTCCAGGGCCCGGGCGGCGGCCAGGCCGCCGGCGGCGAGCACCACGAGGGCGAGCACCCCGGTGAGGATCTTTCGGCGTCGGGTCATCGCGCACCGCTCCCCTGGGCCGCCGCCGACTGTTTCGGGGGCAGGCATCCGGTCTCGGGCTGGGAGGTCTCGGGCAGGTAGTCGCGGGGCACGACGCCGCAGAGGTAGCTGTCGAACCAGCGGCCGTTGCCCAGGGTGTTGCCGACGAGGCGGTAGTACGGGCCGACCAGCGCGAGGGTCTCGCCGAGCCGGGTGTTGTTCTTCTCCAGGACGCTGGTGACGCGGCCGAGCGCCTTCAGGGTGGGGCCGAGCTGCTTCTCGTTGTCCTTGACGAGGCCGCCGAGTTCGGTGCCGAGGTCCTGGCTGCCCTTGAGCAGGGCGCTGATGGCGGTGCGGCGGTCGCGGAGTTCGCCGAGCAGCGGGCCGCCGTCCTCGATGAGGGTCTCGAAACTGGACTTGTTGTTCTCCAGCGTCTTGGTGAACCGGGCACTGCCCTTGAGGAGTTCGGAGAGCTTGGCGTCGCGCTTCGAGATCGACTTCGACAGGTCGGACAGGCCGGTGGCCGCCTTGCGCACGTGCGGCGGGGAGTCCTTGAAGGTGTCGGAGATGGTCTCGAAGCTCTCCGCGAGCCGTCCGGTGTCGATGTCGTCGACGGTGCCGCTGAGGTCCTGGAAGGCCTGCGTCACGTCGTAGGGGGAGGTGGTGCGGGCGAGCGGGATGCGGGCGTCGGGGTCCTGGCGGCCGGAGCCGAGCGGGTCGAGCGCCAGGTACTTGTCGCCGAGGACGGTCTTGATGGCGATGGCGGCGGTCGTCCGGTCGCCGATCCAGGCGTCCTCGACCTCGAAGGTGACCTTGACCTTGGCGCCGTCGAGCGCGACTTGGGTGACCTGGCCGACCTTGACGCCGGCGATGCGCACCTCGTCGCCCTCGTCGAGACCGGCGGACTCGGAGAAGTCGGCGCTGTAGGTGGTGCCGCCGCCGAACGGCAGCCGGTCGACGTTGTAGACGAGGAGGGCGACCAGGGTGAGGACGAGCAGTCCGGCGACGCCGACGGCGACGGGGTTGCGCTCCTTGACCGGCCTGAACAGCGGCTTCCCGCGGGGGCGCGTCATCCGCGGCACCTCGATTCGGTGATCGCGATGCCGGTCGGCGGCTTCGAGCCGTCGGAGGTGCTCACTCCGCTCACGCGCGCCTCGCAGAGGTAGAGGTTGAACCACGAGCCGTAGGAGGACAGGCGGGCCAGGGCGGTCATCTTGGCGGGGCTCTTCTCCAGGAAGTCCTCGATCTGCGGGGTGTGCTCGCCGAGGCCCGCCGAGAGCCGGCCCAGTTCGCGGATGTCCTTCTTGAGGGGGGCGCGTCCGTCCTCGAGGAGTCCCGCGGTGACGGTGGTCAGGTCGCCCATGGCGGCGACGGCCTCGCCGAGGGGTTTGCGGTCCTGGTTGAAGCCGGTGACGAGCTTCTGGAGGGTGACCACGAGGTCGTCGAAGCCGTCCTCGCGGTCGTTGAGGGTGTCCAGGACGGTGGTGAGGTTCTCGACGACCTCGCCGATCACCTTGTCCTTGGCGGCGACGGTCGTGCCGAGCGAGCCGACGTGGCGGATCAGGCTGTCGACGGTGGCGCCCTCGCCCTGGAGCACCTGCACGATCGATCCGGCGAGTTCGTTGACGTCCTTCGGGGAGAGGCCCTCGAACAGCGGCTTGAAGCCGTTGAAGAGCAGGGTCAGGTCGAGCGCGGGCGTGGTGCGCTCCAGCGGGACGGTGCCGCCGTCCGGGAGGGTGCCGGTGAGGTCGCCGCTGCCGCGGCCGAGGGAGACGTAGCGCTGGCCGACCATGTTGAGGTACTTCACCGCGGCGGTGGTCGAGCGGGGCAGCCTGCGGTCGTCGCGGACGGTGAAGGTGACCTGGGCGGTGCGCCGGTCGACGACGCGTACGTCGGTCACCTCGCCGACCGTCACCCCGGAGATCCGCACGCTGTCGCCGTCGACGAGTCCGGTGACGTCGGTGAACAGGGCCTTGTAGGTGCCGGTGCCGGAGCCGGAGTCGACACTGGTGCCGGCGACGCTCAGACCGAGCACGGTGGTGGCGAGGGCGGTGACCACCACGAAGACGAGGGACTTGACCAGCGGTCCGGTCAGCGGACGGCGCCGGGTGTGCGCGTGGTCGGCGCCGGTCATCCGAGGGTCACCTCCGTACCGCGGTAGACGGGGCCGACGAGCAGGCTGCTCCAGTCGGGCAGGTCACCGGGGCTCTTCCCGGCGGCGGGGGCGAGGAGTTCGTTGACGAGGTCGTTCTCCTGCGGGGAGTTGGCGGGCCCGAGGTCCTGCTCGGCCGCCGGGGTGGCGGCCTGTGCGGTGGGCCGGGGCAGGGCGCCGAGATAGGGCACGGAGGGGCAGCGGGGCCCGCCGCCGGAGTCGTACACCGGGGTGTCGCGGCCGGGCCGGTAGGCGCCGCGCGAGGCGACGCTGGTGACGTCGACGTGGATGCCGGGCCGGTCGGTGCCCTTGCCGAGCGCCTTGTCCATGGCCGGCACGAACTCGGCGAGGGTGCGCAGGGTGCAGGGGAAGGCCGGGGAGTACTCGGCGAGCAGTTCCAGGGTGGGGCGGCTGGTGTCGCCGAGCCGGATGATGTTGTCCTTGTTCTTGTGCAGGAAGGCCGTCACGTCCTCGGCCGTCCGGGTGGTGGCGCCGAGCGTGGCGGCGAGTTCCGCCTCCTGCTCGGCGAGGGTGCCGCTGGTGGTGGTGAAGTCGGTGAGCGCCGTGATGATGTCGGGCGCGGCGTCCGCGTAGACATGGCTGACCTTCACGAGTTCCTTGAGGTCACGGTTGAGGGCGGGCAGGTTGGGATTGAACTCCGCCAGGTGCTCGTCCAGCAGGGTGAGCGTGTCGCCGAGCCGCTCCCCGCGGCCTTCGAGGGCCTGCGAGACGGCGGACAGGGTCGCGGAGAGCTTCTGCGGCTGGACGGCGGTGAGCATCGGCAGGACGTCGTCGAGCACCTGCTGGAGCTCGATGGCGTTCGCGGACCGGTCCTGGGGGACGACGGCCCCGGCGGCCAGCGGCTCGGGCGAGGGGTCCGCGGGCGGTACGAGGGCCACGAACCGCTCGCCGAACAGGGTGGTGGGCAGCATCTGCGCGCGGACGTCGGACGGTACGTCGTCCAGCGCGCCGGGCTTCATGGCGAGGGTGAGCCGGGCGCCGTCACCGGTGGCGTCGATGGCGCGGACCTCGCCGACGACGACGCCGCGCAGTTTCACCTCGGCGCCGGGGTGCATCTGGTTGCCGGCGCTGCCGGTCTCGACGACCACGGGGTCGGAGTCGGTGAACTTCTTGTCGTAGACGGCGACGGCCAGCCAGATCAGCAGGGCGGGCACCAGCACGAACACGACCCCGGCGAGCCGGCGGCGCAGTGTGTGTCCTTCCGGTCGGCTCATCTCACCCCGCCACCTTCACGGTCGTGGTCGCGCCCCACAGGGCCAGCGAGAGGAAGAAGTCGGTGACGCTGATCAGCACGATGGCGTTGCGCACCGACCGGCCGACGGCGACGCCGACGCCGGCGGGGCCGCCGGAGGCGCGGTAGCCGTAGTAGCAGTGGGCGACGATCACCATCACGCTGAAGATCAGCACCTTCAGGACGGAGAGCAGCACGTCCGTCGGGGAGAGGAAGAGGTTGAAGTAGTGGTCGTAGGTCCCCCGGGACTGCCCGTTGAACAGGACGGTCACGTAGCGGGAGGCCAGGAAGGAGGAGAGCAGCCCGATCGCGTAGAGGGGGATGATGGCGACGACGCCGGCGATGATGCGGGTGGTGACGAGGTAGGGCATGGAGCGGATGCCCATGCCTTCCAGCGCGTCGACCTCCTCGTTGATGCGCATCGCGCCGAGCTGGGCGGTGAAGCCGGCCCCGACGGTCGCGGAGAGGGCGAGTCCGGCGACCAGGGGCGCGATCTCACGGGTGTTGAAGTAGGCGGAGACGAATCCGGTGAACGCGGCCGTGCCGATCTGGTCGAGGGCCGCGTAGCCCTGGATCCCGACGACGGTCCCGGTGAAGAGCGTCATCGCGATCATCACGCCGATGGTGCCGCCGATGACGCCGAGGCCGCCGGAGCCGAAGGCCACCTCCGCGAGCAGGCGCTGCACCTCCTTGAGGTAGCGGCGCAGGGTCCGCGGGACCCACAGCAGGGCCCGGACGTAGAAGAGGAGTTGGTCGCCGGAGCGGTCGAGCCAGACGAGCGGGGAGGCCATCGGACCTCAGCCTCCCTTCGGCGGGACGATCTGGAGGTAGACGGCCGTCATCACCATGTTGACGAAGAAGAGCAGCAGGAACGTGATGACGACGGACTGGTTGACGGCGTCGCCGACGCCCTTGGGGCCGCCGCGCGGGTTGAGGCCGCGGTAGGCGGCGACGATGCCCGCGATGAACCCGAAGATCAGCGCCTTGAGTTCGCTGATGTAGAGGTCGGGCAGCTGGGCGAGGGCGGAGAAGCTGGAGAGGTACGCGCCGGGGGTGCCGCCCTGCATGATGACGTTGAAGAAGTAGCCGCCGAGGATGCCGACGACGGAGACCAGGCCGTTGAGCAGGACCGCGACGCCCATCGCGGCCAGGACCCGGGGCACGACCAGCCGCTGCACCGGGGAGACGCCCATGACCTCCATGGCGTCGAGTTCCTCGCGGATCTTGCGGGAGCCTAGGTCGGCGCAGATCGCCGAGCCGCCGGCGCCCGCGATGAGCAGCGCGACGATGAGCGGGCTGGCCTGCTGGACGACGGCGAGGACGCTGGCGCCGCCGGTGAACGACTGGGCGCCGAGCTGCTCGGTCAGGGAGCCGACCTGGAGGGCGATGACGGCTCCGAAGGGGATCGAGACCAGGGCGGCGGGCAGGATGGTCACGCTGGCGACGAACCAGAACTGCTCGACGAACTCGCGGAACTGGAAGGGTCTTCGGAACACGGCCCGGACCACTTCCGCCGCGAGCGCGAAGAGCCGCCCGGTCTGCCGCAGCGCGCCGGTGATCACGCGCCGCTCCCGGCGGCGGGCATCGGCAGGGTGGCCGCCCCGGAACTCTTCGCGTAGGTGTCCCGGATGGCGGACCGCGCGGCGGGCGGCAACGACTCGATCATGCCCATGACACGCTCACGCCGGCGGGCGACGGCCCGGCGCGGCGGCAGGCCCGGCGAGGGTTCCAGCTGGGGCACGATCTCCCGGGGTGCGGCCGGGGCCGCGGGGGCGGCGTCCGCCTCGGCGGCGAGGGTGGCCGCGTCCTTCTCCTCGGACATCCCGATGGGCCCCTCGCGCCGGCCGCCCAGGAACTGCGCCACGACCGGCTCCTCGCTGGTGAGCAGCACCTCGCGCGGGCCGAAGGTGACGAGTTGACGCAGGAAGAGCATCCCCATGTTGTCCGGCACGGTGGCGGCGATGTCGAGGTTGTGGGTGACGATCAGCATCGTCGCGTCGAGCTGCGCGTTCAGGTCGATCAGCAGCTGGGAGATGTAGGCGGTGCGGACCGGGTCGAGACCGGAGTCCGGTTCGTCGCACAGGATGATCTGCGGGTCGAGGACGAGCGCGCGGGCCAGTCCCGCCCGCTTGCGCATGCCTCCGCTGATCTCCCCCGGAAGCTTTCCCTCGGCGCCCAGCAGCCCGACGACCTCGATCCGCTCCATGACGATGCGGCGGATCTCGGACTCCTTCTTGCGGGTGTGTTCGCGCAGCGGGAAGGCGATGTTGTCGAAAAGGGACATGGACCCGAAGAGGGCGCCGTCCTGGAACATGAGACCGAAGAGTTTCCGGGTCTCGTAGATGTCTCTTTCCGGACTGTTCACCATGTCCACCCCGTTGATGAGGACACGGCCCTTCTCGGGTTTGAGCAGCCCGATGAGCGACTTGAGGAAAACGGTCTTACCGGTTCCGGACGGGCCCAGCATCACGCTGACCTCTCCCGCCGGAAGAGTGAGTGACACGTCCCGCCAGATGCTCTGCTTACCGAAGGACTTGGTCAGACCCTCGACCACTACTTCGATTCCCATATCACCTCCAGCGGACGCCGATCGGATACGCGCTGCGGGCCCGCACGTTAAGTCGGCCCGAAGCGCACTGACAACGGGTGCGGCACGGATCTCCGGCGCCCCCGCGGAACTTGTCACCGCGCTGACAACCTCCCCGCCCCGCACTTGTCTCCGGGGAGACAGGGCAGGGTCTCGCGGTTCCGGGGGGTGTGGATCCCGCGGGACCCCGCCGGCGGGCACCCCGGCCCGATGGAGGGTGGGCCGGAACGCGTCCGCCATGGCTCCGGCCGACGGGGGCCACCGACCTGGAACCGAGCACCGCACCGGCACGTTACGGCCGAGTAACCTCGGCGGGCAACACCGGGTCCGGAGTTTTCCGGGATACCGACTTCGGCCATCCGGAACCTGTCAGGGAAGTCACAAGAACCCGCCGGCCACTTGTCATCGGGTGAGTATCGGAACCCTCTCGCATGGGACGGTGGCGGAGCAGGATCACCGCGAGCCGAACGCTTCGACCTTGGCACCGGATGACTAAGCCGAATCGCGTTTCACTCACCCCGGAAACAGCTTGTTCCACTTTTCAAAGAATCATGGACGGCCGCATTGTTCGCCTATGTTTCCGACGAGTAACGTCACGGCCCAATCCGGTCAACCCTCAAGGAGAGTCCGAGTCATGAAGAAGAACATGAGAAGGTCGGCCCTCGTGGTGTGTGCGGCTGCGTCGGCGCTCGGCCTCGCCGCCGTCCCCTCCTCGGCGGTGCCCTCCACGGTGTGGACGGTCACCCCCTCGCCGGCCGCCTTCAAGGCCGTGAACGTCGGCAACATCGTGCTCACCGCCACCATCCCCATGACGTGCACGACCTCGACGGCGGCCGGGACGATGGCGAGCGCCACCGGCAACCCCGGGGACGTCGCCGACATCACCACCATGAACTTCGGCGCGTCCGGCTCGCCGTGCACCAGCGTCCTGGGCAACGTCACCACCACGTCGGTCACCCCGTGGGACGTCATCGCGGTGGACTACAACGCCTCGACCGGTGTCACCAAGGGCTATGTCGGCAACGTCAAGGCCAACGTCACCGCCGGCGCCTGCAAGTTCACGGTGACGGGCAAGGCCTCCGGCACCTACACCAACTCCACCGGCATCCTGGCGATCAACAGCACCGCCGGTGAACTGGCGGTCAGCAACCCGGTCAACTGCGGTGCGATCGTCACCCCCACCACCAAGCCCACCTTCAAGGGCAACTACGCCGTCACGGTGGCGAGCACCGGCGCCATCCCCACCATCGTCGGCTCCAACCCGTAGGCCGCCGACCAGCCCCGCCCGCCCGGCCGGTACCCCGGCCGGGCGTTCGCGGGCCCCGTGCCGCGCGCCCGAGCAGACCGGCGCGCCCCGTCCGAGCCATCCGAGCGGAGTCGCATGAAAGCCACGCCAGCAGCCGCCCCGCGGCCGTCCCGGGCCCGTGCCCGGACCACGTCGATCGCCGCGTTCGTCGTGCTCGCCGCCCTGGTCCCGACCACCGCCTCGGCCTCTGGCACCCAGGAGGTCGAGGCCGAACTCCCCTACGTCTGCACCCTCCCCTCGGGGCAGCTGCCCGCGACGGTGCGGGTCTCGGCGGAGTTCCCCGAACGGGCCGAGGCGGGCGAGGCGTTCACGCCGTCCGACGTCACCACCACCGTCGAACTCCCGGCGGAGGCGGTCGCGGACCTCACCGCGCGCGACGCGGCCGAGGTACGGGCGGCCACCCGGCTCGCCGTCGGCGTCGCCCAGAACGCGGCCACGGCCGCGGCGACCTGGCGGGGCGGCGCCGAGCCCGTCGCGCTGCCCGGGTCGGGACCGCTGACACTGGTGACGCGGGGAGACGTCCCCTCGGTGGCCGGCCGGAGCGACGGCGACCTGACGTTCTCCGCCGGCGCCCTCGCGATCGACCTGGCGCTCGGGGCGGCGGACCCGGCCACCGCGGACCCCGGCTCGCTGACCGTCGACTGCACCCTCGCCGAGGACGCGCCCGGCCAGGGGCTGCTGGCCACCGTACCGGTCGGCGCGGACGGGCAGGCCCCGAGCGGTTCACCGTCCTCGTCGGGGCCGGCCGAGTCCTCCGGGGCGCCGGACGGCGACGGACGGCGGGACGGGCCGGGGGACCGGCGGCCGGAACGGCAGTCCGAGCGCTCGCCGAAGGTACTGGAGAACACCCCCGGCGCCGCCGCGGACCGCGACGACGTCCCGCCCTGCCGCTACGACGAGCAGCACCCGCCCACGGATGTGTCGCTCAACGCCTATGTCACCGGCTACGCCAACGTGAAGAAGATGAAGGGCGCCGCGTACCTCCCGCCGTCCTGCGTGCTGATCGAGCAGGGGCTGCCCGTGCCGGGCCCGCCGGATCCGGAGTACCTGATCTTCGACACCCTGTCGTACGCGAACTTCCACTACCGGGAGCGCAAGCAGACCCCGCCCTTCGAAGCGACGTTCCTGTCCTTCGACTTCGCCCCGGTGAAGGCCACCATGGTGCTGGAGCAGACGGGGACCATGCGGATCGACTCTCGCATGAAGATACGGCTGTCCGACTTCACCACGATCACCGACACCTACGTCCGGGCCCCGCTGGTCCTGCACGTGCTGGACCTCGAGGTCAACGGAACACCCCTGGACGTCGGTTCCGAATGCCGGACCGAGACGTCCCTCACCTCCGAGGACCCGGACCCCGCGAACTTCCCCGGTGACCACCTGGTGCTGTACGGCCGGGGCGAGCAGCTCATCGGCCTGCCGGCCACCGGCTATCTGCTCCTGAGCGGCGGCGCGCTGTCCGGCGAGGTGACCATCCCCGCCTTCACCGGCTGCGGCAGCGACGGCGAGGACCTCGACCGACTGCTCACCGCCTCCGTCTCGGGTCCGGGCAACTACATCAAGCAGGTCCAGGGCCAGACGTGCGCGATCGCCGCCCCCGTCTTCCCGAGCCCTGAGAACGAAGGCCAGTGCACCGAGGACCTCCAGCCCTACGAGATCCCCGTCGCCGAGCGCTGATCCCTGTCCCACACCTCCACGGAAGGCCACCACCATGCCCCGGATCTCCACCCGCACCCGGCTCGCCACCGTGTCCGCGCTGACCGCGCTCGGCGCCTTCGCCTCGCTGGGCACGGCGACCGCCGCCGACCCGGCGCTGAACGGCGAGTGGGCCCCCTTCACCCGCTGCCCCGTGGACGCCCCGGCGATGCTGGCGGCCGACGGCTTCGAGAAGACCCCGCAGTGCGTGGTGTCCACCTCGGCGAGCGGCTCCATCAAACTGGGCGACACCACGGTGACGACCGGCAGAACCAACCTCCAGATGGGCATCGTCCAGAACGCGGACGGCACCAGCAGCGTGGTCGCCCCCGCCTCCGGCGCGCTGGTCGCCGAGCCCGCCACCGTGCCCGGCGGACTGCTCGGTCTGATGTGCCCGAGCGACATATTCGTCATCACGGGCATCTGCGAGTCGCTGGAGAACTCCAGCCTCAACAAGATCACCGCCACCATGGAGTCGGCCGGCGCGCCCTACGCCTTCGACCAGACCGCGGGCGTCCTCACCGACCTGCCCATCGTCGCCCTGCCGGTCCGCATCCACCTGGAGAACCCGCTGCTCGGCGACAACTGCTACATCGGGACGGCCGCCAACCCGATCGTGCTGCGCCCGGAGAACCGCAACTACCCCGAGTTCGGCATGACCTTCTTCCAGGGCGACGGCACCGCGGACGCGGCCGGCGAGATGAGCCGCATCAACCTGACCGGCGCCACCCAGAACGACAGCACCTTCGCGGTGCCCGGCGCCACCGGCTGCGGCCTGAACATCGGTCTGATCAACCTCGCGGTGAACGCGAAGACCGGGCTGCCCTCCGCCGCCGGGAACAACAGCGTCACCCTGAACGACACCCGGACCCACCTCACCGGGCTCAACGCCCCCGGGACCGTCGTCCCCGACGCCGGCAAGGTCCTGGCCGAGAACTGGCACTCCGCCGTCGAGTAACAGCCAAAGGCACACACAACCGGGACACGATTCCTCCCCAAGAGATGTACAACACAACAAAGTTGATTTACCTTCAGCTTTGCCAGACCGGTGAACGCCCAGTGGACCGGTCCAGGCTCCGCCCGCCGAGGGCGGGGCCCGGTCGGCCCACCTCGCCGGACATGTCGACGGCAAGGGATCACTCATGCCCTCAATCGCGCGTCCTTCGGTGCTCGGTGAACCGCTCGACCCCCTCCCCAAGAAGTTCGCGGCCTTCATGCGGCCGCTGCTCCCGGGGCTGCTGAACGAGATACGCACCGAGGTCACCCGCAGCTATCCGGTGTACGGCAGGCTGCTCAACGGCCCGGACGGGGACGCGATCCGCCAGGGCGTCGAGCAGGCGCTGACCGCCTTCGTGGACCGGGTGGCCGACCCTTCCAGCAGTTCGGAGCTGCGGGACGAACTGCTGCGCAGGTTCGGCCGGGTGGAGGCCTACGAGGGCCGCGACCTGGAGGTCCTGCAAGGTGCCTACCGGCTCGGCGCCCGTATCGCGCTGCGCCGGGCCAAGACCCTGGGCCGGCAGTACAGCCTCTCCCCCGCGCTGATCCTCGCCTTCGCCGACGCCCTCTTCGCCTACGTCGAGGAGCTGGAGGCGATCACCCGCGAGGGCTACGCGGAGGTCCGGGAGCGGGCCGCCTCCGAGGAGTCCGCGTTACGAAGACAGTTACTGCACTTCCTGCTCGCCGCCTCGCCGCTGCCCCGGACGGCCGTCTCCGAACTGTGCAAGGCCGCCGCCTGGGAGCTGCCCCGGTCCTGCTTCCTGGTCGCGCTGCACCCTCCGGCGCCGGAGCACCTCCAGGCCGGGCTCGACCGGGACGTCCTCGCCGACCTCGACATACCGCAGCCGCACCTGCTGGTGCCCGGGGACCTCACCCCCGCCCGACTCGACATGATCCGCACGGCCCTGGCCGGCACCCGCGCCGCGGTGGGCCTGACCGTGCCGGTCGGCCAGGCCGCCGACTCCGTCCGCTGGGCCCGCCGGGTGCTTCAGCTCGTGGACGACGATGTCATACCCGACGCCCCGCTGATCCGCTGCGAGGATCACCTGACGACCCTGTGGCTGCTGTCCGACTCCGCCCTGGTCGACCGGGTCGCGGCCCGTGAACTGGCCCCGCTCGACGAGTTGCCGGCCAGGCGGCGCGACCGGCTGGTGGAGACCCTGCGCGTGCACGTGTCCACCCGGGCGCCCGCGGAGCAGGTCGGCGAGATGCTGGGCGTGCACGCGCAGACCGTGCGCTACCGCCTGCGGACCCTGGACGCCTACCTGGGCGACCGGCTCGCCGACCCCGACCACCGCTTCGCCATCGAGGTGGCCCTCCGCTCGCTGCACCTGCGGGGCCACGACGACCCGGAGTGACGTACGGGGCCGGCGCGCTCGTGGGTACCGGCGGGCGGCTCAGTACGCCACGGGCCAGCCGCTGCTCCAGTCCAGGAGGTTGATGCCGAGCTTGGGCGTGCCGTTGTCGTTGCCGTCGTAGTAGTGGTAGACGATCAGGTCGCCGTCCACGTCGTTCATGATCGACTGACCGCCGGGTCCGATGACGCTGCCGTGCGACTCCAGCACCGGCGTTCCGCCGTTGTCCATCATCGAGACGCCGTTGCGGTCCCGGTAGGGCCCGGTGACGCTGGTCGCCCGGCCGACCTTGACCTTGTAGGTGGAGCTGGTGCCGTCGCAGCAGACGTCGTACGAGGCGAAGAGGTAGTAGTACCCGTTCCGCTTGACGACGTACGGGGCCTCGACGGCCTTGGTGCCCGTCGGCCGGGAGGCGAGGGAGCGGCGGGCGGTGTCGGAGGCGAGCTGCTTGCCGGTGGCCGGGTCGATCCGGATCATCTTGATGCCGGTCCACCAACTGCCGAAGGACAGCCACCAGGTGCCGTCGTCGTCGACGAAGAGGTTCGGGTCGATGGCGTTGTAGTCGCCGGCGGAGTTCGAGGTGTAGACGACGCCCTGGTCGCTCCAGCTGCCCGGCGCCCCGGTGGTGGAGACCGCGAGGCCGATGGCGGAGGTGTTCACGCCGAAGGACGAGACGGAGTAGTACATCAGGTACCTGCCGCCGTGGTACGAGATGTCCGGCGCCCAGGCCTCCGGAACGTCGGAGTACTGCGACCACCAGCCGGGCAGGGAGCCGAAGGCGTCGGCGCCCGCGGAGAAGGCGGTGCGGTCCGAGGACGCCTTGCTGCTGATGCCGCCGCCGGTGGCGTAGAGCCGGTACTGCCCGGACGCGGTGCGGATCATCGTCGGGTCGTGCGTGACGACGGAGCCGGTGACCCGGCCGGGGTTCGGGTAGGCCGACGCCGTGGAGGGGACGAGGGCGAGCAGGGCTGCGGTGGGGAGAGCGAGGAGTGCGGCTCGTCTGCGACGCATGGGGGACTCCTGTCTGTTCGGTATCACGAACAACATTCGCGATGTCGGACGTGGCGCAGTGACGGAACCTAGAATCGAAGCGCTTGCGCGTCAATGTCCCGGGCGAAAGCGGCGGTTGATGTCCGGAAAACAGCGGGTGTCGAAGGTGACCGGCGCGTGAATTCGAACCGTGGAGTCACCGGAGCCGCGCCCCCTCCCGCCACTCCCCCGCCACCATGGCCTCCCGTGTCACCGTCCTGAGGGGGAGCCGGACGTGAGTCTGTCCTGGGGGTCCTTGGCCGCCGTCCTGGGTCTGGCCGTGCCCGTGGCGGCCGCGCTGTGGGAGTTCGTGCTGGCGGGCCGCAAACGGCTCGGCTACCGCGTCCAGTTGGACACCACGATCCGCGATTCGGCCGCCTCGGGGCCCGACACCACGGTGTTGCAGCGCATGCAGTGGGACGGTACGAACCTGCGCGACCCCTCGGTCGTCCTGCTGCGGATCGAGAACGCCGGCTGGAGCCCCGTCGTCGCCGCCGACTACGTCGCTCCCGCCAACGACCCGGTGGGCATACGCATCGCCTTCCCCGGCCGCCGCGTCGTCGGCATGACCGTCACCGAGCGCAGCCCCCAGGTGCCGCCCACCTTCTTCGTGCCGGGGGCCGAGGGGTTCGAGACCACGGGCCGGGTCGTCAAGCTGCCGAAGGTGATCCTCAACCGCCGGGCGCACTACAAGGTCCTGGCGGTCCTGGACCGCGAGGAGGGCTTCACCGAACCCGAGTTCCCCGAGCCGGAGGTCACCGCCGGGATCGTCGGCGGGGTGCGCGGCGGGAACATCAGGAAGACCGCGTACTACCCCTTCGCCTCGCGCCAGGTCCGCTGGCTGCTCGCCTCGCTCATCCTGGTCAGCGCCACCCAGTCGGCGTTCACCCTGGCCGGGGGCGAGGACGCCGCCGCGCCGCTGGACTGCGCCGCCGGGACCCTGCACCTGTCGGGTTCCACGGCCTTCGCGCCGGTGCTGCGGGAGGCCGCGGAGCAGTACGAGCGGACCTGCCCGGACGCCCGCATCCCGCTCACCGCCACCTCCTTCAAGGGCAGCGTCGACGGGCTCGACACGCTCGCCGCCGCCGGCGCGGGCGCCCGGCTCCCGGAAGGCCGGGGCCTCGGCGACAGACTGGCCTTCAGCGACGGACCGAAGTCCGACGGCCGGCCGCGGCTGCTGCCGAGGCCCGTCGCGCTGTCCCTGTTCACCCTGGTCGTGCACAAGGGGGCAGGCGTCGAGGACCTGTCCCTGAAGCAGGTACGGGACGTCTACGCCGGGCGCGTCACCAACTGGAGCCAGGTGGGAGGCAACGACGTCCCCATCCACCTGGTCAGCCGGAACCCCGGCTCGGGCACCCGGACCACGCTCGAACGGCAGGTCCTCGGCGGCCGCCCGCTGCCGGCGGTCACCACCCCCGACTGCGCGGGGCTCGACCGCGACCGGCCGGGCCGCTGCGAGGTGGGCGGCACCGGGACACTGCTGGACACGGTGGCCTCGACCCCGGGGGCCCTGGGCCACAGCGAGGTCGGCGCCGCCGCCGCGCACGACGACGTACGGCAGATCCGCATCGACGGCTACCCGGCCACCCTGGAGGGCGCCGACCAGGGGGCGTACCCGTACTGGCAGACGGAGATCGCCTACACCTACGGCGAGCCGCCGGCCGACTCCCTGGCGGCGGGCTTCCTGCGCTACCTCGCCGACGAGGTCGGCAAGGACATCGTCCGCTCCAAGGGCCACCGCCCCTGCGCCGAGCTGGACAAGCCGCTGCTGTGCCGGCCGGACGGCACGCCCGCCGCGAGGTGACTCCCCGGAGGGGGCCGCGGCGGCCCGGTCAGGACTCCGGGCACTCCTTCCAGGCCAGGTGGTACACCGTGCTGATGTCGCCGTCCGTGGAGTCCATCGTCATGAAACTCACCTCGTCGGGGTCGGAGGTCCCGGTGCTCACCCGCAGCTCCGTGTTGATGTTGAAGTTGCGCTGGACCCCGCAGGGCGCCCAGACCAGCTGCGCCCAGTCGGTGCTGTCGGTGGCCTGCCAGTTGTCGTTGTAGGGGCCGCCGAAGGGGTGGGTGCGGTACTCCGTGTTCGGGGAGCCCTGGAAGTAGTACGAGGCCCGCTGGGTGCCCTTCGCGCCGGGCTGGAGGGCGGCGAAGCCGCGGTAGTCCGCACTGGCGACGGCGTAGGTGAAGCCCTGCGGGACGTGGACGAGCAGGTTGAGCTGGCAGTTCTTGCGGAAGTCGGTGGGCGCGGAGTCGCCGCCCGCCTGGGCGAGGTAGTCGCTGTACGTGACGGTGAACGCCGTGTTGTCCTCGGAGACGGCGACCGCCGCCGTGCCCTGCGGACAGCCGGAGCCGTTCACGGTGGCGACCTTGATGACGATCTTGTCCGGCGGCGGGTCCTCGAACCCGCCGGAGGACTGGTGCTGCTGCGCGGGCAGCACGGAGGTGAGGAGCGCGGCGATCGTGCCGCTCAGGAGCAGGCCGGTGGCCATGGGTCTCCCATCCCGGTCGGTG
Source organism: Streptomyces sp. NPDC001599 (assembly GCF_042893535.1). Lineage (NCBI taxonomy): Bacteria > Bacillati > Actinomycetota > Actinomycetes > Kitasatosporales > Streptomycetaceae > Streptomyces > Streptomyces sp. NPDC001599. The sequence continues at coordinate 224,521 of NZ_JBIAVA010000001.1, read as the reverse complement.
GGGGGTGGATGTGGTTGAATGCGTCCGCCATCTACACATGGTGTGCACATGACATTCACGGAACGGTCGCATCGTAGGGAGCCCCGACGGGGGCGGACAGACACTCTCCCGGCCATTCACACCGGCCGGTTCCCACCACCTGGGCCGAGGGCCTGCGTGTTCTCCGCCACCCGGGCCACGGCCTACGGGTTCTCCCACGCCGCCGGTTCCGCCGCCAGCTCCCGCACCGGGTCCGGCAGCGCGTCCGCCGCGAGGTCCGCGATCGTCACGCCCTCCAGGATCCTGCGCACATTGGCACGCAGTGCCACCCACAGCGGCAGCAGGGGCCCCGCCGTGCCCGTGTACACCAGTTCCGTCGGCCGCTCCCCGCGCACCGAGACGATCGGGCCGTCCACCGCCCGGATCACGTCCGCCACGGTGATCTGCGACGCCCCGCGCGCCAGCCGGTACCCGCCGCCCCCGCCGCGCCGGCTCTCCACGACGCCGCCGCGCCTGAGGTCCCCGAGGATCCCCTCCAGAAACTTGTGCGGAATGTCCTGGACGGCTGCCACGTCCTCCGCCTTGACCGGGGAACCGTCCTGCCGGACGGCCAGTTCCAGCACCGCCCGTACCGCGTAGTCCGCACGCGCCGAGATCCTCATGCCGACCATTGTGGCGTCCGCTGGGACAATGGCCCCGCACAGGTGGTCCCGCGCAGGCGGCGGGGCCGGAGACACGCGCGCTACAGGAGAGGCTCCCTTGGAGCTCAGCAGGCCCAGCAGGCTCGGCAGACGAGCGTTCAGCGCCCTCGCGGGCACCACCGTCCTCGGTCTCGCGCTGGGCGGCAGCACGGCGCTGCCCGCCTCCGGCTCCTCGGGCCCCGCGCCCACCGGGCCGCCGCCCGGCCCGCCCGGCGCCGACGGTGCGCGCCACCGGGTCGCGCTGGACCGGCACGCGCTGCTGGTGGACGGCAGGCGGCCGGCCCTGTGGTCCGGCGAGCTGCACCCCTTCCGGCTGCCGAGCCCGTCCCTGTGGCGGGACGTGCTCCAGAAGATGCGGGCCTACGGCCACAACGCGGTCACCGTCCGTCTCGCCTGGAACCTGCACTCCCCCGCCCCCGGCGCGTACGACTTCACCGGTGTCCGCGACCTCGACCTGTTCCTGCGCACGGCCGCCGAGTGCGGTCTGTACGTCGTCCTGCACCCCGGCCCGTACATCGGCGCCGACGTGGACGCCGGGGGCCTGCCCGGCTGGCTGACGACCGTCGGGGGCCGGGCCGGGAGCACCGACCCGGCGTACCTGCGCCACGCCGACGAGTGGCTGGGCCGGGTCAACGCCGTCGCCGCCCGGCACCTGTTCACCCGGGGCGCCGGCACGGTGCTGCTCTACCGGGCGGACCACACCGGGCGCGCCGACCTGGACCTCCTGCGCACGAGGATGCGCGCCGACGGCATCGACGTGCCCCTGCTGCACGGTGACACGCCGCTCGCCCGCCAGGCGCCGGGGCCGGTCCGGGACGCCGCCGAGGCGCGGCGGGTCCACTTCGACCGCCTGGGGCGGGGGAGCAGCCTGGACAACGTCCGCATGGCGTTCGGCGGCACCTCGTGGGGCTGGCTGCCCGCGCCCTCGGCGCCCTCGCCGACGTACGACCCCAACGCGGCGATCGACGAGGCGCGGCGGCCGACGGACAAGCTCGCGCCGCTCCACCAGCTCGGGCACCTGCTGCGCCACGTACCGGACTTCACCGGGATGACCGAGGCGGCGGCGGTGCGGGCCACGGACGGCCGGGTCCGGGTACGGCATCTGGCCAACCCGGACACCGGGGCGCACGCCTACGTCCTGCGCAACGACTCCGCCGCCGACGTCACCTCCACCCTCCCCATGGGCGGCACCGACGTGGAGGTCACCGTGCCCGCCCGGGACGCCAAGCTCTTCGCCACCGGCCTGCGCCTGGGCTCGGGGCGCAAGCTGGCGTACGCCACCGTGCAGCCCATGCTGGCCATGAGCGTCGGGAAGCTGGACATCGCCGCGTTCGTGGGGCGGGCCGGCGAGATGGCGCACCTGGTCCTGGACTGCCCGGACGAGCCGTGGCCGACCCGGCTGGACGAGGAGGCGGCCTGGGCCTTCGACCGCGGGCGGCTGCACGTGTCGGTGCCGCTCAAGGAGGACCGCCTGACCCGGGTGCGGGTGCGCGGCGGCGACACCGACCGCACCCTCCTGCTGATCGTCGCCGACGACGCCGCCTCGCTGCGGCTGTGGCCGTACGAGACCCCGTCGGGCCGGATCCTGGTGCGCGGACCGGAGCTGCTGCGCGAGGCCGCCCTGGACGGTGCCACGATCCGGCTGACCGGTGACACGGTCGCCGAGCGCGAGCTGGAGGTGTGGGCGCCCCCCGGCATCACCGACGTCGCCTGGAACGGCGAGACGGTGCAGTCGGGCCTGGGCCGCGCCCTGAGCCTGATGGCCGTGTGGCCGCTGCCGGGCGTGTCCGACCCGGTGCTGCCCGCGCTGGACGGCTGGCGCCGGCGCACGGAGAACTTCGAGTCCCGGCCCGACTACGGCGACGAGGGGTGGACGGTCGCCGACCGGCGCACGACGCACGGCACGACCCCGGGCCCCGACGGCCGGCCGGTGCTCTTCGCCGACGACTACGGCTTCCACTACGGCGACGTCTGGTACCGCGCCCGCCTCACCGGCGCCACGGGGCTGGAGCGGGTGTCCCTCTCGTACAGCACGGGCGCGCACGGCCTGCTGATGGCCTGGCTGGACGGGGTGCCGCTGGGCAGCCACCAGCCGGGCGGGGCGGGCGACGGGAAGGGCACGTGGACCGGTACGGCCGAGTTCGGGCTGCCGAACGAGCCGCGCGCCGGTGCCCTCCTGTCCGTCCTGGTCCGGCGCACCCAGCACGGCCAGGACGCGTACCGGACGGCCCGCGGGCTGACCTCGGCCGCCTTCGAGGGCGCCTCGCCCGAGGTGCGCTGGCGGATCATGGGCGCGGCCGCCCCCGACCCGGTGCGCGGGCCGCTCAACAACGGCGGACTGTACGGGGAGCGCCACGGCTGGCACCTGCCCGGCTACGACGACGGCCGGTGGGAGCCGGTGTCCCCGGCGGCTCTGACCGGCGGGGACCCGCGCCAGGGCGTGACCTGGTACCGGACCACGTTCCGCCTGGACGTCCCGCCGGAGACCGACGCCTCGGTGGGGCTGCGCCTGGACGGCACCCCGGACCGCGGCACCGGTGCCCACCGCGTCCAGGTCTTCCTGAACGGCTGGAACCTGGGCGCGTACGTGGGCGACCGCACGGGCGCCCCGCACACCTTCGTCCTGCCGAACGGCATCCTGCGCACCCGTGCCGCCGCCAACACCCTGGCCCTCGCGGTCCTGTCGGGCGGCGGCGCGCCCTCGGGCCCCGGCTCGGTGCGCCTGGAGCCGCTGGGCGGCGCGGCCGGAGGAGTGCCGGTGAAGCCCGTCCCCTCCCCCGGCCGGCGCGACGGCTGACCCGGGCCCGGGTCAGCGCAGCCGGATCACGTTCCAGGACAGCGGTTCCAGGGCGGCGGTGAGCCGGCCGTCCCTCAGCAGCGTGCCGTCCACCGGGTGCGGGACGACGCGCTCGGGCTCGGCGAGGGTGTTGCGGGCGTCGGGGTCGGCGTCCGCGAGGGCGCTGTGCTCGACGACCTCCGTCAGCTCCAGGCCGCTCAGGGCGACCTCGAGAGGCAGGGCCCCGGTGCGCGAGCGGTTGACGGCGAAGACGGTCACCGAGCCGTCCTCGGCGCGCACGGCGGTGGCGTGCAGCAGGTCGGCCTCGCCGTACTTGCCCGTCTCGTACGTGGGTGAGTCCACCCGGACGTCGAGCACCTCGCCGCGGCCGTACTTCGAGGCCTGGGAGAAGGGGAAGAACGTCGTCTGGCGCCAGGCCGGGCCGCCCGGCTCGGTCATGATCGGCGCGATGACGTTGACGAGCTGCGCGAGGCAGGCCACGGTGACGCGGTCGGCGTGCCGCAGCAGGGCGATCAGGAGCGAGCCGAAGACGACCGCGTCCATGACGCTGTAGTTGTCCTCCAGCAGGCGGGGCGCCTCGGGCCAGTCCAGTGCGCCGACCTCGGCCTGCGTCTTGCTCATGTACCAGACGTTCCACTCGTCGAAGGAGAGGTTGATCTTCTTCTTCGACTTGAGGCGGGCGCCGACGTGGTCGCAGGTGGCGACGACGTTCTCGATGAACGACTCCATGTCCACGGCGGAGGCGAGGAAGGAGTCGACGTCCCCGTCGTGCGGCTCGTAGTAGGCGTGCAGCGAGATGTGGTCGACCAGGTCGTAGGTCTCCTCCAGGACCGTCGCCTCCCACTCGGCGAAGGTCTCCATGGACTGCCCGGACGACCCGCACGCGACCAGTTCGACGCCCGGGTCGATCTGGCGCATGGCGCGGGCGGTCTCGGCGGCGAGGCGGCCGTACTCCTCGGCGGTCTTGTGGCCGGTCTGCCAGGGTCCGTCCATCTCGTTGCCCAGGCACCAGAGCCGGATGCCGAAGGGGTCCTTGTCGCCGTGCTCGGCACGCAGGTCGGACAGGGCCGTGCCGGAGGGGTGGTTGGCGTACTCCTGGAGTTCGAGGGCCTCGGCGACCCCGCGGGTGCCGAGGTTGACCGCCATCATGGGCTCGGCCTGCGGGCCGATCTTCTTGAGGAAGGCGATGTACTCGGAGAGGCCGAAGCGGTTGGTCTCGGTGGAGCGCCAGGCGAGGTCGAGGCGGCGCGGGCGGTCCTCCACCGGGCCGACCGAGTCCTCCCACTTGTAGCCGGAGACGAAGTTGCCGCCGGGGTAGCGGACGGCGGTGACGCCGAGTTCCCGGACCAGCTCCAGCACGTCCTGGCGCAGGCCCTCGGCGTCCGCGGTGGGATGCCCGGGTTCGAAGACGCCGGTGTACACGCAGCGTCCGAGGTGTTCGACGAAGGAGCCGAAGAGACGGGGGTTGACGGCGCCGACGGTGAAGGCGGGGTCGAGGGTGAAGCGGGCGGTGCGCATCTTTTCCTTTCGGGACGGTGTGGGAGGGCTACTGGCCGGCCAGGCCGGTGTGGGCGACGCCCGCCACGATCTGGCGCTGGAAGAAGACGAAGACGACGATCAGCGGCAGGCCGGCCATCAGACCGCCGGCCATGAGCTGGGCCCACTGGATGCCGTAGGAGTTCATGACGGTCGCGATGCCGTTCGGCATGGTCATCAGGTCGGGGTTGTTGGTGACCATGTAGGGCCACAGAAAGTTGTTCCAGGAGCTGATGAAGGTGAAGATGCCGACCGCGGCGAGCGAGGGGCGCGACAGCGGCACGATGATCGTGAAGAAGACGCGCCAGCGGCCCGCGCCGTCGATGAAGGCGGCCTCCTCCAGCTCGCGCGGGATGCCCTGGAAGAACTTGTACAGGATGTAGACCATCGCGGCGGGCGCGCACTGCGGCAGGATCATGCCCCAGTAGGTGTCGACCATCCCCATCTGCTGGACGGTGGTGAACAGCGGGACGCCGAGCACGGCCGGGGAGACCATGAGGCCGGCCATCACCAGGCCCATCAGGAGGCCCTTGCCCCGGAACTCGGTGCGGGCGAAGCCGTATCCGGCGAGCGCGGCGACCAGCAGCACGATCGCCGTCACGCACACCGACACGACGAGGGAGTTGACGAACCAGTCGGTGATGTTGCCGGTCTCGAAGAGGGCCTTCCAGGCCTGGCCGGTCCAGTCGTGCGGCAGCCAGTGCGTGGGCACCTCGACCGCCTCGGTCTCCGACTTGAGCGAGGTGAACAGGGCCCACAGGAGCGGGGCGAGGAACACCGCGGAGACGGCGGTGCCGAGGAGCGTGAGCACGATCTGGCCCAGGGTCCAGCTCCGGCGGGGGCGGGTGCGGATCGGCGGTGTGGCGGTGGTCATCGGCCGCCCTCCTCACGGTTGCGCAGCAGCCACATCCGGGCGAGGGCGACGGCCGCGATGAGCACGAAGAAGATGATGGAGATCGCGGAGGCGTAGCCCACGCGGTAGCTGGTGAAGCCCTGTTCGAGCGTGTACTGCACGAAGGTGCGGGTCGAGTCCTCCGGGCCGGGGCCGAAGTCCTGCATGACGACGGCCTGGTCGAAGACCTGGAGGGAGGCGAGGATCTGGAGGGCGACGACGAGGCCGGTGATGTTGCGCAGCATCGGCAGCGTGATGTGCAGGGTGCGGTGCCAGGCGTTCGCGCCGTCCAGCTTGGCGGCCTCGTAGAGGTGGGCGGGGATGCCCTGGAGCGCGGCGAGGTAGAGCAGGAAGCTGAAGCCGACGGTCCACCACAGGGTGGTGATGACGACGGCGAGCATCGCGTACGACTTGTCGGTCAGCCACGGGGTGTCGAGACCGAAGACGTGGTTGACCATGCCGGTGCCGGGGTTGAACAGCCACTGCCACAGGTTGGCGGCGACGGTGGACGGCAGCAGGAACGGCAGGAAGAAGCAGAGCCGCCACAGCCACTTGCCGCGCTCGATGTGGTGGGCCAGCATCGCGAGGAGGAAGGCGAGGACGGTGATGCAGGGCACGACGAGCAGCGTGAAGTACGCGCTGTGGCCGAGCGCGTCCCACATCAGGGGGTCCTTCAGGGCCTCGCGGTAGTTGTCGAGGCCGATGAAGTTCGCGCTGTCGCCGGAGATGTTGGCGTCGGTGAAGCTGAGGTAGAGGCCGCGCAGCAGCGGCCAGACCACGAAGAGCGCGAAGAGCGCGAGGAACGGGGCGACGAACCAGCCGCCGTGCTGGAAGCCCTGCCTGCGGCGGACGGTGGCGCTGTCGGCGGCGCTCCTCGCCCGCGTCGGGCGGACGATCGTTTCGGCGCTGGTGGCGGTCATGCGGCGCTACCTCCCTGCGCGGCGGTGCGGCCGTCCATGGGGTTCTTCATGGCGAGCAGTTCGGTGAGCGTGCCCTTCATCCGGCGGGCGGCGGCCTCGGGCCTCGCGGAGCCCGTCGTCGAGGAGACGACCACCGGGCCCACGCGCTGGGCGAGGATGCCGGTGGACCCGGCGAACCACACCTTGGGCTCGGTGGCCTGGTGGTCCATGGCCGAGACGTACTCGTTCTGCGGTTCCAGCTTCTTGTAGGCGGCCGTGGACAGGGTCGGCGTGTAGGCGGGGATGTGGCCGCCGGCCGCCCACTGCCGGGCGTGCTTGACGACGTAGGCGGCGAGCCGGTGGGCGCCCTCGTTGGTGGCGCCGCCGCGGTCGGCCTGGTGCGGCAGGACGAAGGAGTGGGACTCGGCGTGGGTGGCCCTCTTGCCGAAGACGGGCGGCAGCGGGGTGGCACCGTAGTCGACCTTCGCGGTGTCGAAGACGGGCACGGACCAGTTGCCCTCCCAGGCGAACGGGGAGCCGTTGACGAACTGTTCGGCGCCCGCGTTGCCGCCGAAGGTGGGGTTGGCGTACCCGTCGGCGACGTGCTTGCGCAGGAACTCCAGGACCTGGGTGGCCTTGTCGGTGTCGAAGGTGACCTCGGTCTTGGCGTCGTTGAACCAGGTGCCGCCGAGCTGGGTGTAGAAGGCGACGAAGAACCACCACTGGAAGTTCTGGTCGTTGTGCCACAGGCCGATGGTCTGAAGCCCCTTCGCGGTGGCCTTCCTGGCCTCCTTGAGCACGTCGAACCACTCCTCGGGGGAGGTGACCGGCACGATCCGGCCGTCCTCGCCGAGCAGGCCCGCCTTCTTCAGCACGTCCTTGCGGTAGAAGCAGAGCTGGACGTGGATGTCGAGCGGCAGCGCGTAGAGCTTGCCGTCGATGACGGCGCGCTTCCACAGCTCCGGGTTGAAGTCCTTCTCGCGCACGCCGTACTTGGCGAGCAGCGCGGGGTCCCAGGGGTCGAGGAGGCGGCCGGGCGAGAAGCCGGTGACGCGGCCGAGGTGCATGACGCCGAGGTCGGGCGCGCGGTTGCCGGCTGCGGCCATGGCGAGCTTGGTGTAGAAGGGGCTGCCCCACTGGAGGGTGGAGTCCTTCACGTCGATGCCGGGGTTGTCCTCGCGGAAGGAGTCCAGCATCGCGATCATGTTGTATCCGTCGCCGCCGCTGAAGAGGTTCCAGTAGCGGACCCGGGTGTCCGCTCCGGAGGCGAGCGCGTCGGCGCCGGTGCCGAGCGCGGCGAAGCCGAAGCTGCCCGCGACCGTCAGGCCGCCGGCCGCGGCCAGAAAGTGCCTGCGATTCAGGCCAGGTCGTCCCATGCCCTGCCCCATCTGTCGTCGTTCGAGGAACGTCGTTCGGTATTTCGGATGTCGCTCGTAACTTCGAACGGGAAGGTAGGTGGGAAGCGCTTTCGCGTCAATGGTTCGGGCAGGATCGGACCGGCCTTCACAGGGAGCGGGGTGCGTCAGGAGGGCACCGTCTCGGCCACCTGGCGACCGACAGGGCCCCGGGAACTGGCCCAGAGGCCGCGCGTCTTGGCATATTGCAGGGGTGACCGAAGGACGGCCGGGGGAACGAGGAGACAGCGGTGCGTACCAGGAAGGAGATGCGTCGTCTCGCTGACGCTCTCATCGACCCCATCGAGGTGGCCGTGCCGGCCGACCCCGAGGTGCTGTTCGAGGCGCTCGTCGCCTCCGTCAGCGCGTGGCGGGGACGGGAGGTGGTCGTGCACCGGGCGGCGTTCCCGCCGCACACCGCGAGCGGGCTGTGGCTCGAGCGCGAGAGCCACGACGACGTGGTGGTCGACGAACGCGCGGCCGTCTGGCACCAGATCGTGATCCTCTGCCACGAGGTGTGGCACATGAGCCGCCGCCGGGCGGAGAGCGGCGCGGAGGCGGACGACCGGTCCCGGGCGGTGGCCGCGCGCACCGACTTCTCCCTGGCGGAGGAACAGGAGGCGGACCGCTTCGGCATGCTGATGGGCAGTCGGCTGCGCACCTGGCTGGACGCCTCCACCGACTCGGTGTTCGCCGCGGAGGGCGGCGGCCCGGCCAGCCCTCAGAGCCTCGCCGGCCGCATCGGGGCCGCGCTCAACTACCGCGGGACGACCGGATGAACGGCCTGATCAACTATGTGAGTTGCGCGGCGCTCTGGCTCGGCCTCGCGGTGCGCGCCCCCGATCTGCTGCGGCACCGGCGCGATCCGTATCTGCGGGCCATCTGCGCGGTGCTGGGACTGGCCGGGCTCTGCTTCCTGCTCGGAGCGCCGCCCACGGTCGGCGCCGTCAACCGGCTGAGCGGCGTGCCCAACCTCGCGGCGCCGGTCACCTACGCGGCGATCACCGGATACTGCGCCGCCTCCCAGGTCCTCGTCGTCCACTGGCGCGGCGGTCCCCGGGTGCGCCGCACCGCCCGCCGGTGGACGCTCGCCTACGCCGTCGTGGTCCTCGGCGTCGCGGTGACCTTCGCGCTCGGCGACGCGCCCGTGGAGCGCCGCACCGATCTGGACACCTACTACGCGACGACCCCCTTCATCGCCCAGATGATCGTGCTGTACCTGGTCGCGCACCTGAGCGCGGCGACCGTCACGACGGTGTCCGCGCTGCGCTGGGCCCGGCAGGTGCACGGCGGGCTGCGGGCCGGCCTGACGCTGATCGGGGCCGGTTCGCTGTGCGGCGCCGGCTACAGCGCCACCAAGCTCGTCGCGGTGGGCGCCCGCTGGTCCGGGCAGGACTGGTCGGCGCTCGGCACCACGGTCTCCCCGGCCGCCGCGGGCCTGGGCGCCCTGCTGGTGGTCGTCGGGGTGCTGGTGCCGCTGGTGACGCCTCGGGTGGCCGAGTGGCGGCGGGCGGGACGCGCGTACGCGCGGCTGGGGCCGTTGGAGCGGGCGCTGGACGACCTGCTCGTCCGCCGGGCGCTGCGGCTGCCGCGCCCGCGGTTCGCCTCGCCCGCCACCCTCCTGATGTGGCGCCGGACGAGCATCCACAACGCGCTCGGTCACCTGGACGCGTACTGCGACCGGGACCTGTTCGACCGGACCCGCGCCGACACGCTGGCGGCGACGGGCGATCCCGAGCTGGCCGGGGCGAGTGCCTGGGCCGCGGTGATCGTCGACGCGCTGCGGCACGAGGCCGGCCCCGGGAGGGTGCCGTCGCCCGCCACGGGCACCGGTCGCCCCCTGGCCCCGTCGCCGGACCCGGCGGCTCTCGCGAGGATCTCCGACGTGCTCGCCGGCGCCGTGCGGATACCGGCCGCGTCCACGGTCCCGACCGGCAGGACGACGGCGGGCACCGCGTGACGGCGGGCGGCGGCACCGAGGGTGACCCGGGCGGCCGCGCGGGCACCCGGCACGGCCGGGACGCACGGGTCCCGCACGAGAGGAGTGGTCGGACGTGAGTCTCGTCGTCTACCTGGCGGCCGTGGTGTTCGGCATGACCTCGGTGCTGCTGTTCCGCCGCCCCCGGACGGCCGTCCGCAATCCGCTGGCCCTGTCCACCTGCGTGGCCATCGTCCTCGGTGCCCTGGTCTTCGTGTGCGCCGCTCCGGCCACCCTCGGCACCGTCAACGAACTCACCGGCGTCCCCAACTTCGGGGCCCCGCTGACCTACGGCATGCTCTCCGCGTACAGCTGCGCGGTGCTGGTGCTGCTGATCAACTGGCGGGGCGGTCCCCGGCCGGTGGTGCGGCGCGCGGTGCTGCGCAGCATGGCGGCCTACGGTCTGCTGGTGGCCGCCATCGTCGTGCTGTTCCTGCTCGCCGACGCGGACACCGAGCGGCTGACCGACCTCGACACGTACTACGCGGGCACCCCGTTCATGCGGGAGATGATCCTGCTGTACCTGCTCGGGCACAGCGCGGCGATGCTGGTGATGTGTGCCGTCTGCGTCAAGTGGAGCCGTGAGGTGCGCGGCCTGCTGCGGATCGGGCTGCGGCTCATCCTGCTGGGCGCGCTGCTGGACCTGGTGGGGTTCCAGCTCACCAAGTACACGGCCGTGGTGGCGCGGTGGACGGGTCACGACCTCGACTTCCTGTCCACCAGCGTGGCCCCGCCGATGGCGTCGCTGGCGGCGCTGGTGTGCTCCGTGGGGTTCGCCCTGCCCAGGCTGCTGCCTTCCGTACTCGCCCACTGGCGGGGGCTGGACGACTACCGGCGACTGGGTCCGCTGTGGTCGCTGGTGAAGTCGGTGTCCACGGCCCCCAGGCAGCCGTCCGTCTGGTGGCGGCTTCCCCGGGCCCGGCTCCAGTGGCGCGAGGTCTCCATCCACGACGCCCTGCTCACCCTGGCGCCGTACTTCGACCACCGGGTCCGTGAGGGGGCGCGGGACGCCGCCCTGCGCGCGGGCCGCTCCCCGCACGAGGCGCGGCTGGCGGCGGAGGCGGTGATGCTCGCCGACGCGGCGCGCCGGGCCACCGCCCACGAGGAACCGCCCGACGCCACCGGTTCCTACCGGCTGCACGCCACCGAGGTTCCGGGCGCGAGCGGGCTGGTGGAACTGTCGCAGGCACTGCACCGCCCGCCCGGCCGGGCCGCCGCACCCGGCGGCCCGGGCCCGTCTTCCCTGTCCGGACCCCTGACCGAACCCGAGGAGCCCCATGTCGCGTAGAGCAGTCGTCGTCGGTGCCGGACTGGCCGGGATGCTGGCCGCCTCCGTGCTGGCCGACGCGGGCGTGGCGGAGGTCGTGGTGCTGGACCGCGACGAGCTGCCCGACGGGCCGCGGCAGCGCCGGGGTCTTCCCCAGGGCCGGCACGCGCACCTGCTGATGCCCGGCGGGCTGACGGCGATGGAGGAGATGGTGCCCGGCGTGAGCCTGCGCAAGCGACTGCTCGCCGCCGGGGCGCACGAGGTCTCCCTCAGCTCGGGCATCCTGGCCCGCAGCCCCGAGGGCTGGCTGCGGCGGTGGCGGCGGGCGGGGCCCGTCATGCTCACCTGCACCCGGGCGCTGGTGGACTGGACGGTACGGGCCGCGGTGCTCGAACGCACGTCCGTCGAGGTGCGCCGGGCGGCCGTGGTGGGCCTGACCGGGTCCGCGGGGCGGGTGCGGGGCGTGCGGATCTCGGGGCCCGGCGGGGCGGAGGACCTGGACGCCGGCCTGGTCGTCGACGCGAGCGGACGCGGTACGCGCATCCTCACCTGGCTGGACGGGCTCGGGCTGTCCGGCGTCCGGACCCGGACCGTGGACTCGGGGCTGGTCAACGCCTCGCGGGTGTACCGGGTACCGGCCGGGGCGGAGCGGTTCCCGCTGACGGTCGTGCACGCCGATCCGTACGTGTCCCGGCCGGGCCGCAGCGCCATGGTCATGCCGATCGAGGGGGATCGCTGGCTGGTCAGCTGCGGCGGCACGCGCGGCGGTGAACCGCCGGCCGATCCCGAGGGTTTCCTGCGGTACACGCTCGGCCTGCCGGACCCGATCGTGGGCCGGCTGATCTCCGGCGCCGAACCGCTCACCGACGTGCACCTGAGCCGGTCCACCAGCAATGTGCGCCACTATCTGGACAAGGTGCCCGACTGGCCGGAGGGCCTGGTGGTCCTCGGCGACGCGCTCGGCACCTTCAACCCGGCCTACGGGCAGGGCATGTCGGTGGCCGCGTTCGGCGCCCGCGTACTCGGCCGGGAGCTGGACCGGGCCGACGGGCTCGACACACCCGGTCTGGCCCGGCGGGTGCTGCGGGGTGCGGCGCGCCCGGTGGACGCGGCCTGGGCCATGGCCGTGGGGCAGGACGTCCTCTACCCCCGAACGCGCGGCGGCGGGCGGCCGGGGATCGCCGACCGGGCGGCGACGGCGTACACGCGGCGCATGACGAGGGCGGCCACCGGTTCCTTCGCGGCGGCCTCGGCGCTCTGGGACGTCACCAGCATGCGCACACCGCCGACCCGGATGTTCCGCCCCACCGCGGTGCTGGCGGCCCTCACCGGCTCGCCCCTGCCCGCGCTGGCGGGTCCCCCGCTGACGCCCGCCGAGCGCGAGGTGCTCGACGGCCTCGACCGCACGGGGGTGTGAGCGGGACCGCCGGGCCCCTCACCCCGCGAACGCCGGCTGCGCCACCCCCCGTCCCGCACCCGGCACCACCAGCAGGGAGCCCGCCAGCGGGTGCGGGTCGGGCAGGCCGACGCGGGCCGTGGTGAGGTACAGGTCCGTGAGGTCCGGGCCGCCGAAGGCGCAGGCCGTGACCCGGGGAACGGGGAGGGCGATCACCCGGTCCAGGTCGCCGGACGGGGTGTAGCGGCGTACCGCGCCGCCGTCCCACAGGGCGACCCACACGCAGCCGTCGGCGTCGACGCACAGGCCGTCCGGGAAGCCCGCGCCGTCCTCGATCGCGGCCAGGGGGCGGCGGTTCGCGGCCCGGCCGTCCGCGGTGACGTCGAAGACGTCGATACGGCGGGTCGGGGTGTCGGCGTAGTACATGAGCGTGCCGTCGGGGCTCCAGCCGGTGCCGTTGCTCACGGTCACGTCGTCGAGGACGGTCTCGGCCGTCCCGTCGCCGGTGTACCGGGTCAGCGTGCCCCCGCCGCGCGCCTCGTCGTAGCGCATGGTGCCCGCCCACAGGCTGCCGTCGGGGGCGACGGCGGCGTCGTTGCCGCGGCGGCCGGGGACGGGCTCGCGGTGCAGCCAGCGGAAGGTGTCGTCCGCATCGAGCAGGCCGATCCCGTCCCGCAGGTTGAGGACCAGGCCGCCGCCCGCGCGGGGCTTGACGGCGCCCACGTGCTGGTCGGTGCGGCGCACGGTGCGCCGGCCGGTGGCCGGGTCGTGGGTGTGGACACGGGAGTTCAGGATGTCGAGCCACAGGAGGCGGCCCGTGGCCGGGTCCCAGGTGGGGCCCTCGCCGAGGGACGCCTGGGCGTGGACGGCGACCTCGAAGGCGGTGCCGGGCGCCGTCATGCCGCGCTCCGGTGGCCGAGCCGCTCGGAGAGGTCGGCGGCGCCCTTGACGGCGAGCTGCTCCAGTTCGGCGCGGCGCTCCTCGCTCCAGCGGATCATGGGCACGGAGATCGACAGCGCGGCGACGACCCGGCCGGTGCGGTCGCGGACCGGGGCGGCCACGCAGGACACGTCCGGGTTGGACTCGCGGCTCTCCACCGCCGTACCGCGCTCGCGGATCGCCGCCAGGGCCTCGCGCAGGGCGGCCGGGTCGGTGATGCTGTTCGGGGTCATCGCGGTCAGCTCGGCGCCGTCGGGGAAGCGCGCGGCGACCTCCGGCTCGGGCAGCGAGGCCAGCAGCATCTTGCCGACGGACGTGCAGTGCGCGGGCAGCCGGCGTCCGGCCGCCGACACCATGCGCACCGCGTGCGTGGAGTCGACCTTGGCGATGTAGATGACGTCGGTGTCCTCCAGGATCGCCACGTGCACCGTCTCGTCGCAGGTCTCGGCGACGGTCCGGGCGACCTGCTGGCCCTCCGCGGCGAGGTCGAGGTGCTCGGCGTAGCGGGCGCCGAGCTGGTACGGACGCACACCGAGCCGGTACCGTCCGGACTGCCCGGCGACCGGGACGATGTACTTGCGGGCGGCGAGCGTGGTGACCAGCTCGTGCACCGTGGTGCGCGGCAGCTGGAGCCGGCGCACGATGTCGGGGGCGGAGAGCGTGCCGTCCCCGTCGAGGAAGAGCTCCAGTATGTCGAGAGCCCGGGTCACGGCCGGCACGAGGCGTCCCATGTCCAGCCCCCTCCCTAGGTGTGTTCGAGATTTCAACAGGCGATCGGAATAACGAACACAGGCTACTCATATCGCGTTTGCCTGGGCAATGGGCGGGTGATGATGGGGGCCATGCCGACCGGAAAGCAGCCCGCAGCTCCCTTCACCCCGCGCGACTTCCAACTGGTCCTGCTGCGCCGCATGGCCGACCACAACCCCGGACCGGTGGAGGACGCCCGCCGCGAGCTGGGCGCCTCGGTGGCGGAGATGCGCGAGGCCAACAGGCGCTGGCAGGCGATGCTCCGCTCCCCCCGGTCCCGCTCGGCCGCCTCGCGGTACCGCTCCGTCCTGGGCGAGCCGGAGTCGGTGGCGCCCCGCCGGATCGGCGACCTGGAGTGCGAGGCCCGGCAGTGGGCGCTGCCCCTGTGGCCCGGCCTGCGCTTCGAGGTGCTCGTCGCGGACAAGGGCGTCGTCTGGAACGAGTGGCTGGTCCGCGCCCCCGGCGCGCCGGGGCCCGAGTTGCGCACCCTGGACGACCTCACGCCCTGGTCCTGCACGGTGGACGAGGCGGCCCGCGCCTTCGCCCCCGCCCGGCCGCTCCAGGGCTCGGCCCCGACCCGGTGGGGGCTGGCCTTCACCGCCCCGGACCGGGAGGGCGTACGGCACGAGGTGGTCGCGGAGTTCACCTGGGGGCTGTTGCAGCGCACGGCGGTCGGCGGCTGACGGGGGCCCGGCGGGGGCGGGCGGTCAGCGCTCGTCCTCCGGGTCCCAGTCCAGCAGGCGGACCTTGGCGACCGTACGGACGTGGCGGCGCATCGCGGCGGCGGCCTGCCGGGGCTCCCGGGCGGCCACGGCGTCCAGGATCGCCCGGTGCTGGGCCAGGGAGCGGCCGGGGCGGCCGGGCTGGCGCAGGGACTCGGTGCGGCTCTCGGCGATCTGGTGGGCGATGGAGCGCATGAACTCGGCGAGCAGGCTGCTGTGCGCCGCCGCCGTCACCGCCGCGTGGAACAGCCGGTCGCCCTCGACGCCGTGCCCGTCCCGGTCGATCTCCTCGGCCATCACGGCCAGGGCGGACCGCATGGCGGCGAGGTCGTCCTCCGTGCGGCGCTCGGCGGCCAGTTCGGCGAGCTTCGTCTCCAGGGCCTCCCGGGCCTCCAGGACGTCCGGGAGGCGGCGGCGGCGTTCGACCATCTTCTCGACGGGTTCGACGTCGAGGCTGTCCCGGACCAGATAGGTCCCGCCGCCGTGCCGCGCCTCCACCAGGCCCTGCACCTCCAGGACCACGATCGCCTGCTTCACCGAGGCACGGCTGACACCGAGGCGCTGGGCGAGGTCCCGCTCGGGCGGCAGCCGGTCGCCCGCCCGCAGACCGCCGTCGGTGACGTACTGGCGCAGCCGCTCCAGCACCTGTTCGTACAGGCGCTGTTTGGTCATGGGGCGCAGGGCGTCGGTCATGAGGTCCCCCCTCTCGTCGGGAGCGTAGCACCGGCGCCGACGATGGCCCGGTGGACGAGTGGCTGAGCCAATTGTTGCGCGACCCCTTGACGCCGGCTCCCACCGGGCCCACGCTGACCAGCCAACCGCACCATTCCAAGTGGCTCAGCCACTCAGCCACTCCACATCGGCAGTCAGGTCAGCACTCGGGAGCCCCCGCATGTCCCCCGAACTCATCTCGATCCTCGTCCTCGTCGTGGTGTTCGTCATCGCCACCACCCGCTCCGTCAACATGGGCGCGCTCGCCTTCGCCGCCGCGTTCGGGGTGGGCACGCTCGTCGCCGACCTCGACGCGGACGGCATCTTCGCCGGGTTCCCCGGCGACCTGTTCGTCGTCCTCGTCGGCGTCACCTACCTGTTCGCGATCGCCCGGGCCAACGGCACCACCGACTGGCTGGTGCACGCGGCCGTCCGGCTGGTGAGGGGCCGGGTCGCGCTGATCCCCTGGGTGATGTTCGCGCTGACCGGCGCGCTCACGGCGATCGGCGCGGTCAGTCCGGCCGCGGTCGCGATCGTCGCGCCGATCGCCCTGAGCTTCGCCACCCGGTACTCGATCAGCCCGCTGCTCATGGGCACGATGGTGGTGCACGGCGCGCAGGCCGGCGGGTTCTCGCCGATCAGCATCTACGGCTCGATCGTCAACGGCATCGTGGAGCGGGAGAAGCTCCCCGGCAGCGAGATCGGCCTCTTCCTGGCCTCGCTGGTCGCCAACCTCCTCATCGCCGCCGTGCTGTTCGCGGTGCTCGGCGGGCGGAAGCTGTGGGCGCGCGGGGCGGTGACACCGGAGGACGGCGGTGCCCCCGGCAAGGGCCCGGAGCCGACCGGCAGCGGGGCGGGCGGCGGCACCGACGCGGCCCCCGGTACCGGCGGCGGCGCCCCGACCGCCGTGGCCGTCCGACCCGACCAGGGGACCGGCGGCACCGAAGGCACCGGCATCCGCCTCACCCCGGCCCGCATCGCCACCCTGGTCGCCCTGGTCGCGCTGGTCGTGGCCGTGCTCGGCTTCGACCTGGACGCCGGTCTGACCGCGGTCACCCTGGCCGTGGTGCTGAGCACCGCCTGGCCGGACGACAGCCGCCGTGCCGTCGGCGAGATCGCCTGGTCCACGGTGCTGCTGATCTGCGGTGTCCTCACCTACGTGGGTGTGCTGGAGGAGATGGGCACCATCACCTGGGCCGGTGAGGGCGTCGGCGGCATCGGGGTCCCGCTGCTGGCTGCCGTACTGCTCTGCTACATCGGCGCCATTGTCTCGGCCTTCGCCTCCTCCGTGGGCATCATGGGCGCGCTGATCCCGCTGGCGGTGCCGTTCCTCGCACAGGGTGAGATCGGGGCGGTCGGCATGGTGGCGGCGCTCGCGGTGTCGGCGACGGTGGTGGACGTCAGCCCGTTCTCGACCAACGGCGCGCTGGTGCTGGCCGCGGCCCCGGACGTGGACCGGGACCGCTTCTTCCGCCAGCTGATGATCTACGGCGGGATCGTGGTGGCGGCCGTGCCGGCGCTGGCCTGGCTCGTCCTGGTGGTGCCCGGCTTCGGGTAGACCCGCCTCGCGGATCCGGCGTGATCCGGCAGCCTTGAACGACAGCACTCGGGCAGCACCCTTTCGGGCAACGGCTCTCGGGCAACAGCTCTCGGGCAGCACCCTTCGGGCAACAGTTAAGGAGTACGACGCGTGTCCTCTCTCTTCCCGGCCCTCTCCCCGGCCCCGACCGGCGCCCCGGCCGACCGGCCCGCGCTGCGGTTCGGCGAGCGCTCCCTGACGTACGCGGAACTCGCCGCCGCGGCGGGCGCCACGGCCGGGAGGATCGGCGGCGCCGGCCGGGTCGCGGTCTGGGCCACCCCGGCGATGGAGACCGGCGTCGCCGTGGTGGCGGCGCTGCTGGCCGGGGTCGCCGCCGTACCGCTCAACCCGAAGTCGGGCGACAGGGAACTCGCGCACATCCTCTCCGACAGCGCGCCCTCGCTCGTCCTGGCGCCCCCGGACGCCGAACTGCCGCCCGCCCTCGGCGCCCTGGAGCGCGTCGACGTCGACGTGCGGGCCCGCGGGGCGGTCCCCGAGGACGGCGCCGACGACGGCGACCCGGCGCTCGTCGTCTACACCTCCGGCACCACGGGACCGCCGAAGGGCGCCGTCATCCCCCGGCGGGCGCTCGCGACGACCCTGGACGCGCTGGCGGACGCGTGGCGATGGACCGGTGACGACGTCCTCGTGCAGGGGCTGCCGCTGTTCCACGTGCACGGACTGGTCCTCGGCATCCTCGGCCCGCTGCGCCGGGGCGGGTCCGTGCGGCACCTGGGCAGGTTCTCCACCGAGGGCGCGGCGCGGGAGCTGAACGACGGCGCGACCATGCTGTTCGGGGTGCCGACGATGTACCACCGGATCGCCGAGACGCTCCCGGCCGACCCGGAGCTGGCGAAGGCGCTCGCCGGAGCGAGGCTCCTGGTGTCGGGGTCGGCCGCGCTGCCGGTGCACGACCACGAGCGCATCGCCGCCGCCACCGGGCGCCGGGTGATCGAGCGGTACGGCATGACGGAGACGCTGATGAACACCAGCGTGCGCGCCGACGGCGAGCCGCGCGCCGGGACGGTGGGCGTGCCGCTGCCCGGTGTGGAGCTGCGGCTGGTGGAGGAGGACGGCACGCCGATCGCGGCGCTCGACGGGGAGAGCGTCGGCGAGATCCAGGTGCGCGGCCCGAACCTGTTCACCGAGTACCTCAACCGCCCCGACGCCACCGCCGCCGCCTTCACCGAGGACGGCTTCTTCCGCACCGGCGACATGGCGGTGCGCGACCCCGACGGCTATGTCCGCATCGTCGGCCGCAAGGCCACCGACCTGATCAAGAGCGGCGGGTACAAGATCGGGGCCGGGGAGATCGAGAACGCCCTGCTCGAACACCCAGGGGTGCGGGAGGCCGCGGTCACCGGGGAGCCCGACCCCGACCTCGGGGAGCGGATCGTGGCCTGGATCGTCCCGGCCGACCCCGCCGCGCCGCCCGCCCTCGGCACGCTGGCCGACCATGTCGCCGCCCGGCTGGCCCCGCACAAGCGGCCCCGTGTCGTCCGGTACCTCGACGCGCTGCCCCGCAACGACATGGGGAAGATCATGAAGCGGGCGCTGGACCGTGACTGAGCGCCTGACCGCGCGGGAGTTCCTCGCCCTGGTCACCGACGATGACACCTTCACCGAGCTGCCCCACACGGACGGCCCGTGGCGGCCCGACGGCCCCCTCGGCTGGCCCGGTTACGACGCCTCGCGGGCCCGCGCCGCCGAGCGCACCGGCGAGGCGGAGTCCGTCGTCTGCGGCACCGGCCGCGTCGAGGGCACCCGGGCCGTGCTCGTCTCCTTCGAGTTCGGCTTCCTCGGCGGCTCGCTGGGGCACCGCACCGGCGACCGTCTTGAGGCGGCGTACACCTACGCCCGTGAACACCGGCTGCCGGTGGTGCCGTTGGTGGCCACCGGCGGCAGCCGGATGCAGGAGGGGATGCTCGCACTGACCCAGCTCCAGCGGGTGGCCCGGCAGTCGGCGCTCACCCGCGCGGCCGGTCTCGCGCAGATCGCGGTGGTGCGGGACCCGGCGACCGGCGGCGGCTGGGCGACGCTGGGCGCGGGCGCCGACGTGGTCCTCGCCCTGCCCGGCGCGCAGGTCGGCTTCGCCGGGTCGCGGGTCCGGCCGCCGGACGCGGACCCGGCGGCGTACACGGCCGAGGCGCAGGTGGCGGCGGGCAGCGCGGACGCGGTCGTACCGCCCGGGGAGCTGCGCGCGACGCTGGGGCGGTGGCTGCGGCTGCTGACGGCGCCGTCCGGCGCCCCGGCGCCGGTGCCCAAGCCGCTGGGCGCGCGGGACCTGCCGGCCGGGGGCTGGGACGCGGTGCGCCGGGCCCGTGCCGCCGGACGTCCGCGCGCCGGGGCGTACCTGGACGCCTACTTCACCGAGCGCGTCGCTCTGTCCGGCGACCGCTCGGGCGGCCGGGACCCGGAGGGCATGCTCTGCGGCTTCGGCGCGCACGCGGGGCGGACGGTCGCGTACGCCGCCCAGACGGGCACCGCCACCCGGCCCGCCGGGTACCGCACCGCGACGCGACTGATCGGCCTCGCGGACCGGCTCGGCATCCCGGTGCTGACCCTGGTGGACACGCCGGGCGCGGCCAACGACGCGGAGGCCGAGCGGGCGGGGGCGGGTCCGGCGATCGCGGACCTGTTCGGCGCCGTGGCCTCGGTGCGCACGCCGGTCACCACGCTGGTGATCGGCGAGGGCGGCTCGGGCGGGGCGCTGGCCCTGGCCGCGCCCGGCAGCACGTGGGCCACCCCGGACAGCTACTTCTCCGTCATCGCGCCGGAGCACGCGGCGGCGATCCTGAAGCGCCCGCCGGAGGAGGTGGAGGCGACGGCCGGTCAACTGCGGTTGCGTCCGCAGGACTTGGCGGCGCTTGGCGTGATCCGAACAAGCGAGCAGGTGTTCCCTGGAACAGGTGATCGTCGCTCTGAAGAGCGCATGTGACTGCAGGGACCAACGATACTTACGGTGTGCAAGCAACGGGCTGCAGACCGTAGTTGACGCACATGTCCCCAGTAGTCCCCGCGGGTTCCGGTCTCAGCGGGCCCCGCATCTGAACAGCGCAAGGAGCTGCACGATCATGAACCTTCTCACCGACATCCTCGCCGGCCTCGTCCACTTCGTCGGCTGGCTGGTCTGACGGTCCGAGAAACCGACGGCGCCGCCTCCCCGTCCCAGGGAGGCGGCGCCGTCCGCGTGTCGGCACACGCAAAGCGCTCGTGGGCCTACCGCACGGCCACCGCCCGCACGATCTCCTGGGTGACCGAGCCGCCCCGGTCGTCGCGCGCCGAGGCCCGCAGCGAGACGTGCCCGGCGTCGCGCGGCACGCTCAGCGTCCCGTGCCAGGAGGCCTCCCCGTCATCGCCGCGCAGCCGGACCTGGTGCCAGGTCTTCCCGCCGTCGTAGGACGCCTCCAGCTTTCCGCCGCCGAGCTTCCCGGTGTCCGGGGCGCCCGCCACGTAGGCGGCGTCGAGACCGACCCGCAGCTTCTTCCCGCCGCGCACCTTCCCCGCGAGGTCGGTGTCGACGTCGAAGGAGAGGTTGATCAGCGGCAGGAAGGTCCACCGGTCGTCCGGCGTCGCGGCCGACCGGAAGGTCCACTCCGCGTGGCCCTCCGTCGCCAGCGGCCAGCGCTTCGCATCCAGCGCGGTGTCGGTGACGAGCTTGTACGTGTGCTCGTCGGCGGGCATGTCCCACGCGTAGGCGGCGGAACTCGGCCCCTGGTCGACCAGTTCGCCGTCCAGGTACACCGACGTGGTCTGCGTCATCCCGCTGCCCTCGGTCCACACGTCGCCGAAGCCGGTGTGGTCGGGCCCCGAGTCGCCCCAGCCGGGCGCGTTGAACTGGAGCTGGTTCCCGGAGCGCTGCTGTCCCCAGCCGAGCCCGGTGCCGAGGTAGGGGTGCCACACCGGCTTGAACCAGTTCAGCTCCGCGCGCGAGCCGCCCCGGTAGTCGGACAGTCCGCCGCGCTCCTCCAGTGCCCCGTCGGCGCTGGTCACGGTCTCGTGCCAGAGCTGGCCGGGCCCGGTGGACACGTACTCGGTGCGTTCGGCGGGGTAGTCGATCCGCTCCCGGAAGCCGAGGCCGACCGGGAAGGTGTCGGTGATCGAGTACCGGAACTCGCCGCCGCTCGACGGTTCGTCGCCGTGGTACTTGGTGTGCAGCACGGCGAGGTCGCGGTGTCCGGGCTCGAAGGTGAGGTCACGGTCGGGCACGGCGCCCGGGTGCCCCTCGGACAGGTCGTACACGTAGGGCGTGTTGCGGGTGCCGGTCATGTCCACCCGCTTGGTCCTGCTCAGCCGGCGGGCGTCGGCCGCGGAGACCGTGGCGATCTGGAGCGGCCGGTCGGCGTTGTCGTCCGTGCCCCACCACGCCATCAGCCGGCCGGGGGCGTCGTCGGTCACGAACAGCGCCTCGACGCCCGCCTCCTGCGCGGCCCGGGCGAGCGCGGCCGGTTCGGTCCCCCCGGTGAGCTCGGCGAGGACCGCCTTGCCGCGTACGCCGTCCGGGAAGGGCCCGGCGCCGACGGCCCCGACGTCGACCAGGGGCAGCCGGGTGCGGCCCTCGATCAGGGTGCCGCCGGACTGGACCGTGGCCTCGCCGATCCCCTTGACCTCCAGGAGCGGCTTGCCGAGCCGCCACACGGTGCGGTACTCGAAGTCGCCCTGGGCGACCTTGCCGGTCGGCGCGGCGAAGATGCTGTCGTACGTCAGCGGCACCTGCACGGCGCCGAACAGGTCGGAGCCGTTGGCGCTGCGGTCGTACTCCATGAGGAGCTGCCGGGTCTCGGTGCGCTCGCGGACGTCGGCGCTGATCTCGCGCAGCTCGCGGCCGTCCAGGGTGATCTCGCGGTCCCGGTCGACGACGACCTCCGGTGCGGTGAGGAAGCCGAGGCCGAGGGAGTCGGCGCCGTGGCTGCCGCGCACGTCCAGGAAGGACGACAGGCTGTACGTCCCGCGCGGGAGCCGCAGCTCCAGGGTGCCGGAGTCACCGACGTGCGCGGGGAAGGGGTCGACGCCCCCGGTGAGCTGCTGGACGGTCAGGTCGGCCGGGGTCGCGGCGCCGGAGCGGTCCTTGACGTGCACGGTGAGCGTGTACCGCTCGCCCTCCTTGACCAGCCCGAACGCGGTGTGCGCGAGGGTCTTCCCGCTCGCGTCGGCCGCGACGATCTGCCCGCCGGTGGTGCCGACCGGTGCCTTGGAGCCGTCACCGGTGACGGTGGTGGCGGCGGAGCCGTGCGCGGGCACGGTGAGGGAGGTGTCGGCGAGGGTGGCGACGCCCTCGGGGGCGCCCCGCACGGACAGCTTCAACTCGATGGCCGCGTCGGAGTCGTTGGTGTAGCTGACCGTCCTGGTGACGGGCTCGTTGGCCTCGTACGGCCAGGAGTAGAAGCCCAGGTCGGCACTGCCGGTCGCGGTGACGTCGGCGGCGACTGCCTCCGGCACGCTGACCCGGCCCGCGCCCAACCGGTAGGTGGAGGCGTCCAGTTCCTTGGACGTGGACATCAGCGCGTCCTTGAGCCGCGCGCCGCTCCAGTCGGGGTGCTCCTCGGCGAGCAGGGCGGCCGCCCCGGCGATGTGCGGCGTCGCCATCGACGTACCGTCCATGGACGTGTAGTCGCCGCTGCCCTCGACGAGCCGGGAGCGGGCGGCGAGGATGCCGACGCCCGGGGCCGACAGGTCGGGCTTGAGGGCGTTGTCGCCGTAGCGGGGTCCGGCGCTGGTGAACCAGGCGGCCTGGTCGGCGGAGTCGACGGCGCCCACGGTGAGGGCGGCGTCGGCCGCGCCGGGCGAGCCTATGGAGGAGGGGGCGCCGGTGTTCCCGGCCGCGATCACGAACAGGGCGCCGGTCTCGCGGGACAGGGTGTTGACGGCCTCGGCCATCGGATCGGTGCCGTCGCTCGGTTCGGTGGAGCCGAGGCTCATGGACACGATGTCGGCGTCCACGTCCCGGGCGGCCCACTCCATGCCCGCGATGATCTCCGACTCGCTGCCGAAGCCCTCGTCGTCGAGGACCTTGCCGACCGCGAGCGTGGCGCCGGGGGCGACGCCCTTCTCCTTGCCGTCCGAGGCCGCACCGCTGCCGCCCACGGTGGAGGTGACGTGCGTGCCGTGGCCGTTGCGGTCGGCGACCTCCTCGCCGGGGATGAAGCTCCTGCTCTGCGCGATCCGCCCCGCGAGGTCGGGGTGCCCGGCGTCCACGCCGCTGTCCAGCACGGCCACGGTGACGCCCTTGCCGGTCAGCCCGGCCTCCCAGGCCTCCGGCGTGCCGATCTGCGCGTTGGACTCGGCCATGTCCGCGGTGACCCGCCCGTCGAGCCACACGCCGTCGACGCCGGCGCCGCCACGGGTGAATTCGCGCCAGAATGCACGCCCCTTGTCGGCCTCGACGGCGGCCCCGCGCACGCTGGGCAGCGACCGCGTCCGCTCGGCCCCGCGCGGGGTGGCGGCCCGCGCGCCCTTGCCGTACGTCACGATCAGCGGCAGCTCGCCGGTCTCGCTGTCGGCGAGTCCCTGTTTCAGCAACTCCCCGACGTCGAAGAGCCGTTCGTCGAGGCTGCCGTCGCGCAGGTAGGGCAGGGCCTCGTCCGGTACGACGGTGGTCCGGCCGCCGGAACTGCTGGTGCGCACGGCGCCGGTGGCGCCCTCGGGCCGCTCGACCGCGACGGTCTTCCGGCCGCCGCCGAGGTCGGTGACGGTCACCCGGTCGCCGGTGACGAGGGTGACGGTGCGGGCCGCGTCGGCGGCGGGGGCCGTGCGGGCGGCCGCCGTTTTGGATCGCACCGGGTCGGGGGGCGGATCCTGCGCCGCCGCCGTCCCGGCCGGCAGCAGCGCGATCACGAGCCCCGCCGACAGGAGGGTCGCCCCACGTCTGACTGGTCCTGTGCTCATGCACGTCTCTCTTCGTGTCGTCGTAGAGTGCGGTGAAGAGTGCTGTGAGCAGTCTCAGGTGGCCGCTGGGGCACAGGAGTTGATCGGGCGCGGCGGTTAGTCGCCCTGGCGGCTTTCCGCCAGCGGTGGGACGGTCCGGTGGCGCGGAACGGGACACGGCCAAGTACCGTCCGTCACAATGGTGCTGCGCACGGACACGTACGGCACACGGGGAGCGAGCGGCGTCATGGACGGGTTGGTCGAGTTCAAGACCGAGGACGGCGTGCGGGTGGTCGTCGAGGGCGTGGAGGACGAGGACGGGGCGCGGCTGGTCTCGCGCGGCGACGGTCCGGCCCGCGCGGCCCGCACCTTCGAGGACTCCCTGGACGGCGTGCGGGCGGCGGCCGCGTCCGCGCTGCGCGTCTTCCGGGACGGCTCGCTCCGACCCGACGCGGTGGAGCTGGAGTTCGGGGTGAAGCTGAGCGCGGAGGCCGGCGCGGTCATCGCGAAGGGCTCGGCCGAGGGCCACCTGGTGGTGAGACTGAGCTGGTCGCCCGAGCCGTCCCCGGCGGTTCCCGAGCCACGGCCCGCCGCCGCGCGTCCCGGGCCACGGCCGTCCCCGGCGGGTCCCGAGACCCCGGACGCCGCCGCGCTGTCATGAGCGGTGCCGCATGGCACGCCCGCGTCGAGTGCGGCAGGGAGGTCGGCGCCGGATTCCTCGTCTCCGCCCGCCGGTTGCTCACCTGCGCCCATGTCGTCCGGTGGGCCGACCGCGCGCCGGTGACGGTGACCTTCCCGGGCCGCCGGGAGCTGGGCGAGCTGTCCGGCACGGTCGCCGTGCACGGTGGCTGGCGGGAGGGTGCCGCCGACCTCGGCGACCTGGTGGTACTGGAGCTGGACCGGGAGGTGCCGCTCACCCCGGCCGTCTTCGCCCCGCCCGGCGCGGAGCGGACCGCCCCCGCCCCCGAGCTGATCGCCTACGGCTTCCCCAAGGGGTACGACGAGGGCATGCTCGCCTCCTACCGCGCCCTGCCCGGACCCCTCATCTCCGACGAGTGGGTCCAGCTGGAGGCGGTCACGGCGCACGGGCAGCCGCTGGCCGCCGGGTTCAGCGGCGCGGCGCTGACACTGGCCGACGGCACGGTCGTCGGCATGGTCTCCGCCGTGGCCGGCGCCCGGGACGTACGGGTCGGCAGGATGCTGCCCGTCGAGGTCATGGCGCGCTACTGGCCGGAGCTGGGCGAGCTGGTGCCCACCCCCGGCCACCGGGCGGACGCCCGCAGGCGGCTGTACGCGCTGGTGCGCCGGGCCGAGGAGAACGGCCTGGACTGCGACCCGAACCGGCTGTACGTCTCCGCCATGGACGCGTTCGACCCGCCGCTGCCTCAGGGCGGTTTCGGCTCGCTGCGGGAGGCCGCCGCCTACGTGCAGTGGGAGGTGCCGGACCCGGCGGCCGTGGCCCGCTTCGCCGACCGGCTGACCGAGCGGCTGCACGCCCCGCCCGATCCGGCGCCGCGCGCCGCGACCTGGTCGCCCATCGTCGTGGAGATCGACCGCAGCGGTGCCGGTGCCGACCAGGTCACCGTCGAGGTGTCCGCCTACCGGGACGGCCGGCGCCGCCCGGTGGGTTCGCGCCGGCTGGCCCGCGGCGCGGTGCGGTCCTTCGTCCAGGAACGCATCGACGAGGCGTTCACCCAGCTCGATCCCGGCGCCGACGAACTGCTCGCCTTCGTGCTCCCGCGCGAGTGGCTGAACGAACCGGTGGCGCACTGGGAGTGCGGAGAGGACGACTCCACGCCGCTGGGCTGCGCCTACCCGCTCGTGGTGACCGACCGGTACCGCCACCGCAGCGGACGCCTCCGCCACCAGCTGCACAAGAAGTGGCGCAGGCTCGGGTCCGGCACGGGCGGCACGCTGCACCGCGTGGACTGCGCCACCCGGGAGCGGCCGGCCGGGCTGCGCAAGAGGCTGCGTGACGACGCGGAGCTGGCCGGTTTCGCCACCCCGCCCTCGGCGGCGCCGGAGTACTTCGAGGTCGGCCTCAACCTGCCCGTCCCCGTGCTGTTGTGGCCGCTGCGGGAGTGCCCCGGCGAGGAGGGACCCGACGGCCGCTGCCCCGGTACGGCGTTCCTCGACGAGCTGGCGGCGTCGGTGGCGGGCGTGCCGCCGGCCGAGCTGCCCCGCCTGGTCATGGAGCTGCGCGAGACGGCGGACGCGGCGGAGGTCCCGGAGGAGCACTGGGCGCGGGACGTCCAGCTCCTGTGGGACGACCCCCGCTGTTTCGCCGAGCCGCCCGCCCTGCTCCACTCCCCGGTCGGCTGAGCCGCCCGCCGCGCCCATGCACCGACGCACCACGAGGAACCGCGACCGCGCCGAACCGACCCGCGCACCGACCGCCGTCCCCACCACCGCACCCACCACCGCACCGACCGCCGCACCGACCGCCGCACCGACCGCCCGGAGAGAAGAACCCATGCCCCTGTGGCCCGTCTACACCGGCGCGCCTGCCCCCCACGACGGCATCACCCGGCTGCCCCCGCCCCCGCCCTGGCGGGCCTTCGACGGCGGCCCCGTGCTCGATCCGCCGGACCCGGACGGCGACACGGCGGCCGCCTCCCCGGACCGCGCCCACCGTGCCGCGACCTACCAGGCCACCGAGGACACGGTGCAACTGGTCAACGCGGCCCTGTACCTGCGCCGTCCGCTGCTGGTCACCGGACCGCCCGGCACCGGGAAGTCGTCCCTCGCCTACGCGGTCGCCCGTGAGCTGCGGCTCGGCCCGGTCCTCAGGTGGAACATCACCAGCCGCAGCACCCTGGGCGACGGCCTCTACACCTACGACCCGCTCTCCCGCCTCTACGCGGCACGCCACACCACGCAGCCGCCCGACGCCCCCGCCGCCGCCACCGGGGTCGAGGACCACCTGCGGCTGGGCCCGCTGGGCACCGCGCTGCTGCCGTACGCCCGGCCGCGCGCTCTCCTCATCGACGAGATCGACAAGAGCGACCTCGACCTGCCGAACGACCTGCTGCACGTTCTGGAGGAGGGCCAGTACGAGATCCCCGAACTGGTCCGGGCCGCCCGGGACGTGCCCGACGGCCACGCCGAGGTCCTGATCGACGGCACCGACCAACGGGTGCCGGTGGAGCGCGGCCGGGTCCGCTGCAACGCCTTCCCCTTCGTCGTCCTCACCAGCAACGGCGAGCGCGAGTTCCCGCCCGCCTTCCTGCGCCGCTGCGTCTCGCTGCGGCTGCGGCAGCCCGACGACGACCACCTCGCCGAGATCGTCCGCGCCCACCTGGGCGAGCCCGACGGGTACGCGCGACAGCTGATCCACCGGTTCCTGTCCCGGGTGGGCAGCGGCGAACTGGCCACGGACCAGCTGCTCAACGCCATCTACCTGGCCCGTTCCTCCGGTCTGGGCGCCGACTCCCTGGACGAGCTGGCCGAGCAGCTGATGCCCTACCTCGGCCAGTCCGCGCAGCCCGACGCCTTCTGATGCCCACCGACCGCCCCGGCGCACCGGACCCGCCGCCCCTGCCCCGCCTCGCCGACCTCCTCGGCCGGGCGGCGGCCACCGGTGCCCGCCCGACGCCGCTGGAGCTGGCCGAACTCCTGTGGCTGGCCGGTCGGATGGAGACTCCGGACCAGGACCCGACGCACGGCCCGGCGTCCGGGCCGCGGGCGGCAAAGTCGCCACCGGCCCCAAAGGGGCCCCGGGAGCGGGACCACGAAGAGAACCGGCGACAGGAGGAAGAGCGGGGCCGGAAGCCGGAGCGGGACCGGCACGACGACCGGGACCGGGGGCCGGGGCAAGGGCCCCGGGGCGACGGGCCGGTGGGGCCCACCCCCCGCTCCGAGGCCCCGCGCACCCCCTTGCGCCTGCCGTCCCCGGCCCCCGCCCCGGGCACCTCGGCGGCACAGCCGCACAGCGCCCTGCTCGCGCCCGCACCGCCGATGCTGCGCCACACGCTGGCGCTGCAGCGTGCCCTGCGTCCGCTGAAGCGCCGTGCCGACGCGCCGGTCGGCCACGAGGTGGACGAGGCCGCGACCGCCGACCGCATCGCGCGCCTCGGCGCCGGCCCCGAGTGGTGGCTGCCCGTACTGCGCCCCGTACGGGAACGGTGGCTGCGCCTGCACCTGGTGCACGACGCGGGCCCCACGATGCCCGTCTGGCAGCCCCTGGTGCGGGAACTGCAGGCCGCGCTCGCCCAGTCGGGCGTCTTCCGCACCGTCACCCTGCACCGCGCGGACCCCGACGGCACCGTACGCGGCGACGGCGCCCAGCTCCCCGCCGACGGCCGCACCGTGATGCTGCTGATCAGCGACTGCATGGGACCGCAGTGGCGCGAGGGCCCGGACGGCACCCGGTGGTTCGCCACGCTGCGCCGCTGGGCGCGCCGCGCGCCCCTGGCGGTCCTCCAGCCGCTGCCCGAGCAGTTGTGGCGGGACACCGCCCTGCCACCGGTCCCGGGCCGGCTGTCGGCCCCGCACCGGGCGGCGCCCAGCGCCTCGCTCGCGTTCACGCCGTACGACGGCGCCGCGCCCCGCCCTCCCGGCGGGACCGTGCACGTGCCCGTGCTGGAGCCCGGGCCCGAGTGGCTGGCGAACTGGGCCGCACTCGTCGCGAGCCCGGGCGGCACCCCGTACCCGGGCGCGGCCGCGGCGCTGCACCGCCCGCTGCCGGCCGACGCCGACGACCGCACCGACGTCGCCCGGCTCACGCCCGAGGAAATCGTCCTGCGCTTCCGCGCCAGCGCCTCCCCGCAGGCCTACCGGCTGGCCGGCCACCTCGCGCTGGGGCGCCCGGACCTGCCCGTGATGCGGCTGGTGCAGGCCGCGGTCGAGCCGGACCCCCGGCCCCAGCACCTGGCCGAGGTCATCCTCGGCGGACTGCTGGCCACGGTCGCCGGGCCGCCCGGCTCCTACGCCTTCCGCCCCGGGGTGCGCGAGCTGCTCCTGCGCGGGCTGCCCCGCACCGCCCGCAACCGCACCCACGACCTGCTGCTGCGCACCGGCGGCCTGATCGACGACCGGGCCGGGCGTTCGCCGGGCGAGTTCCGCGCGCTGATCCCCTCCCGGGAGGGCACCGAGCGGGCCGACACGAGCGAGTCGTTCGCGACGATCAGCGAGGAGAGCGCCCGGCAGCTGACCGTGCGGGAGCGGCCCGCCGCCCCCTCGCCCTTCCCGCCCGGCCTGGGCGCCCGCTACCGGCCCACGCGACGGCTCACCCCGTCCGGGAGGATCTGGCTGGCGGAGGACACCGGACCGGACCGGACGGCACCGGAGCGGACCGCGGCCGACGGGACGGCGGCCCACTCGCCGCAGGGGAACCGGACGGTGGCGATCCGGCTGCACGACCCGGACCCCGACCCGGCCGCGCGCCAGGCGTTCCTGCGCAACGCGCGCCGGCTGACGCGACTCTCCCACCCGAACCTGGTGACCGTGCTCGACGCGGGCATCGAGGACGACGTCCCCTACGTCGTCATGGAGCACCTCGACGGCATAGCGCTGGGCGCCCTCACCCGGTCCGGGGACGGACGGCTGCCGGTGCCGCTGACGGTGTCCGTGGGGGCCCAGCTGGCACGGGCGCTCACCGCCCTGCACCGGGCGGGCCTCGCACACGGCGGCCTGGAGGCGTCCCGGGTGGTCCTCCTGCCGGACGGCACGGTCCGGCTCAGCCTCTTCGAACCGGGTCTGGCCTCGGGCCCGGGGACACGCCCCGCGGACCTGCGCGCCCTGTGCGACGTCCTGCTGCGACTGACGTCGGGGACCTCCCGCCCGGCCGTCCCGGTCGACTCCCGCCGCCTGGACCGGCTGCCCACCGCCCTGCGGATCCACTACGCGCACGCCTTCGACCAGTTGCTGTCCCCCTCGTCGGCGACCCAGGCCCGGGGCCTCGAACTGCTCGAGGACCCGGCGCTGCTCACCCGCGCGGGCGAGGCGTACGCGCCGCGCCGGTACCGGGCCCTGGGCCCGCTGCGGGCCGACCTCCCGGACGGACCGGCCGGCCTGCCGCAAGACGTGCGCGCGCTGCTCGCAATGCTGCTCCTCAAGCACGGCCGCACGGTGACCCACGAGGAGCTGCGGTGGGGCCTGTGGGACCCGGGCAACGAGCCGCGCAACCCGCGGGGCGAGACGACCCGGCTGGCGAAGCGGCTCGCGGAGATCCTGGGCCCGGGCGTCCTGGCCACGGCCGCCCACGGCTACGCCCTGCACACCAGCGCCGACGAACTGGACCTGGTGCGCTGCGACGAGCTGGTACGGCGCGCCGACGCGGCCCGGCTGGCGGGCTCGCTCGCCGAGGCGCACCGCCTGGTCTGCGGGGCACTGTCGCTGTGGGGCGACGACGAGCCCCTCGCGGGCGTGCCCGGCCCCGCCGCCCGCACCGCCCGGACCCGCCTGCTGCGGCTGCGGCTCGCCCTGCACACCAAGCGCGCCGAGCTGGATCTGGTCCTCGGCGAGTACGACCGGGCCGCCACCGAGCTGTCCGGCCTGCTGCGCGCCCACCCGCACCGGGAGGACTTCCGCCGCCTCTACCTGATCGCCCTGCGCCGCCAGGGCCGGGGCGAGGAGGCACTGGAGGTGTACGAGGAGTACGAGCTGTCCGGCGGACGCAGCCCGGCCCTGACGGCACTGGGCCGGGAGCTGCGCGAGGAGTACGCCGAACCGGTGGACGAAGCGCCCCCGTGGACCGAGTACGAGCAGCACCCCGCGGAGCCGGACGCCCCCGAGTCGATGGTGTCCGCGCCGGACGAGTTGCCGGAGGGCCCCTTCCCCACGGAGGACGGCCTCTGGACGCCCCTGCTGGACGACGACGCCGAGCACGACACGGCACAGACCCCGGCGGACCGGGACGAGCGGGAGGAACGGGCGGAGAGACGGGCGGCGCTGCGGGAAGCGCTGCGCAGCGAGGGCGTGGAACCGGAGCCGGAACTGGACCCGGACGAGGATCCGGGGCCGGAGGAGGAGCCGGAGGAGGAGGAACCGGAGGAGCCGCCCTGGGTCGACTTCGACACCGGTTTCCGCGCCTGTGCCCGGTTCACGCTCGCCGACGGCCCGGTGGACCGCGACGCCCGCGCGGCACTGCACGGTCTGGTCACGGACCTGCTGGCGGACAGCGGGACGGACGCCGCCGCCCACGAGCTGGTGGACGAACCCGGTGGCCCGCTCGTGCTGCTGGCGCCGCGGACCGAGGCCGCCCCGCTCCTGAGGGCGACCGTCGAGGGTCTGCCCGGACGGCTGTCCCGCCTGGCCGGCCTGCGGTTGCGGATCGAGTTCTGGCAGGTGGAGTTCGGGCTGGACGGAACCGGGGAGCAGTCGCTGGGCCGTGCCGACCCCGATGCGGTCGGCGCGGTCCTGGACGCCTCCTTGGCGCAGGCGGTCGTCGCGCTCTCCGACTCCCTGTACTACGACGAGGTGCGCGAGGAGGGGCAGGACGGGCCCGCCTTCCCGCCGGACCTCTTCCGCCCGCTGGCCGACGACACCGGCTGGTACCACCTGGTCGGGGGCGGCGGGCGTCCCGGCCCGGCGGCGGGCCTGCGCTGACCCGGCCGGGCGCGGTCCATGCGGGCCGCGCCGGGCACGCCCCTCGTTCAGCGGCCCCCCGCCCGGCCCCCTCCAGCGGGCGCCCGCCCGCGCGGCGGCGGACCATCGGAGCCTAAGAGGCCGGCCACCGGGCGGCCCCGCACGGTCCGCGCTCTCGGGAGGATTCGCCATGACCGCCAGTACTGCCAATACCGCCAGTCTGGAGGCGCTGCGCCGCTGCCACTTCGCCGTCGACCTGGGCGCGGCGCGGACCCGCGTGTACGTGAAGGGTGCCGGGCTCGTCGTCGACCAGCCGTCCGCCGCGGCGGTCAACACCCGCACGGGCGCGCTCATCGCGGTCGGCGAGTTCGCGGAGAAGATGACCGGCCGTACCCCCGGCTACATCCGGGTCGTACGGCCCGTCTCCGGCGGCACGGTCGTCGACATCGAGATGGCCCAGCGCATGCTGCGCCACCTGCTCGGCGACCGGATCCGCCGCGCCCTGCGCCGCAAGCCCCGGCTGCGGGCCGCCGTCTGCACCCCGCACGACGCGGACCCGCTGTCCCAGCGCGCGGCGATCGAGACCCTGGTCGGGCTCGGCGCGCGCCGCGTGGAACTCGTCGACACGCTCATCGCGGCGGCGGTCGGCTGCGGACTGCCCGTGGAGCAGCCCGAGGCGACCATGATCATGGTGTGCGGCGCGCACGCCACGCAGGTCGCGGTGCTCTCCCTGGGCTCGATCGTGACCGCGGTACGCATTCCGGTGGGCGGCGAGGCCGTGGACCACGCGATCGTGCAGCTGCTGCGCCACCAGCACGAGCTGGTGCTGCCCAGCCAGTCCGTGCGCCCGTTGCAGCTCGCCCTGTCCGGCAACGGGCTGACCCCGCAGGGACCCGCGTCCACCGAGATCCACGGCCGGGACGTGGCGACCGGGCTGGCCCGCAGCGTGCAGGTCGACACCGCCACCGTGCGCAACGCCATCCAGACACCGCTGACGGCCGTGCTCGACGGCATCGGCAAGGTGCTGCGGGACTGCCCGCCGGACCTGGTCGCGGACCTCGCCGACCGCGGGATCATGATGGTCGGCGGGAGCGCGCTGCTGCCGGGCTTCGACCAGATGCTGCGTCAGGCCACCGGCATGCCGGTGCACATCGCGGAGCGGCCCGACGTGTGCGCGGTCCAGGGCCTCGGCAGCATGCTGGAGGGCCGGGTGGAGCCGCTGGTCCTGCACCCGACGACCGCCGACTCTCACGCACACTCCGACGCTCACTCCGACTCCGACTGATCCGCCGCCCGGCGGCGACCGGGGAACCGAGGAAGCCCGACGCATGACCGCGCAGCCCGCGCCCCGACTGGCCCGTCTCCTCGATGCCCTCCTGGACGTCGGCACCGAACTGGACCTGCGCGGCGTCCTCCAGCACATCGTGGACGGCGCCGCCGAACTGACCGGCGCCGACCGCGCGGCCCTGGTCGTCGCGGACCCGGAGGCGGGCGGCCTCGCCGAGATCCGCACCCCGGGGCCGGACCGCCCCGTACCGGAGACCGCGCCCCTGCTGCGGATGCCGGTCCACGTGCGGGACGAGGAGTTCGGCGAGCTGCGGCTGGCCGGGCGGGCCGGGGCCGCCCCCTTCAGCGTCGAGGACGAGCAGTTGCTGCGGGTCCTGGCCGCGCAGGCCGGTGTCTCGATCGGCAACGCCCGGCTGTACGAGACGGCCCGGCAACGGGAGCGCTGGATCGAGGGCTCGGCCGCCGTCACCACCGCGCTGCTCACCGAGGAGGGCGCGGGCGACGCGCTGACCACGGTGGCCGAACGGGCCCGGCTGCTCGCCGACGCCTCCGCCGGTGTCATCCTGCATCCGACCGCCGAGGGCGGCATGGCGATCGTGACCGCCTCCACGCCCGACGACCCGGACGGCATGGTCGGCGCGACCATCGCGCCGGGCAGCCCGGTACTGGAACAGCTCCTGGGCGGCGAGCCGGTGTTCATCGAGGACTCGGCGACCGACCCGCGCATGACGACCCACGTACGGCACCGGTTCGGACCGAGCATGATGCTGCCTCTTCAGGCCGGCGGCCGGCTCATCGGCACCCTCGCCCTGCCCCGCCGCCGCGGCGGGCGCCCGTACACGGACCTGGAGCGGCTGCTCGCGACGCAGTTCGCCTCGCAGGCGGCGCTCGCGCTCGTCCTGGCCGACGCCCGGCGCGGCAGGGAGCGGCTGGCGGTCTACGAGGACCGCGACCGCATCGCCCGCGACCTGCACGACCTGGTCGTGCAGCGGCTGTTCGCCACCGGCATGATGCTGGAGTCCACCCAGCGCCGCCCGGGTGCCGACGAAGTCCGTGACGTCCTCGGCCGCGCGGTGGACGAGCTGCGCTCCACGGTCCGTGAGGTCCGCACGGCGATCCTCACCCTCCAGCAGCCCCCGGCCGGTCCCCCGGCGGGCCTGCGCGGCCGGGTCCTGCGCGAGACCGCGTCCGCCGCCGCCCGGCTCGGCACCGCGCCCTCCACGCACTTCAGCGGCCCCGTCGACGCACGGGTGCCCGACCGGGTCGCCGACCGCCTGCTCACCGCCCTGCGCGACGCCCTGGCCGCCGCGTCGGCGCGCCCGGGCGTCTCCCGCGTCGACGTCACCGTCGAGACGCCCGCCCCCTCGCCGGACGGCCGGGAAGGGGTGCGCCTGCGGGTCGCCGACGACGGCACGGGCGCCGGGGGCGAGGGACGGGGGACGACGCTCACGTGGTGGGCGCCGCTCTAGACGAAGGCGAGAACGGGTCCCGGGGCGACCGTCGACTGAAGCGTGCCGGTATGAGAACGACTTGACGGTGTCAAGAAAATCTCGCACTGCCAAAGACACTTACGGCGTGGATAGCGTCATGGCCGGCGACGGGGCAGCGGCTCCGCCGCACCCCCCATCACCAGCGCGGGCCATGGATGCACGTCGCAAGAACGCAAGGAGAGAGTGCGTGTTTGACCGCATAGCCGAACTGGCGATCCGCCGGTCCCGGCTGGTACTCGTCGTCGCAGCCGTGGCCGTCGTCCTCATGGGAGCTCTGGGCGCCGGCGCGTTCGGCAAGCTCCTGCCCGGTGGCTTCGACGACCCGTCCTCCCAGTCCAGCAAGGCCAAGACGGTCATCACGGACAAGTTCGGCGGGGAGTCGAACCTGGTCCTGCTGGTCCGTGCCCCCGAGGGCGGCGTCGACGCCGCGACCGCCCGGCGGCAGGGGAAGGAGCTGGCGGCCGGCCTCAAGCAGGAGGAGACGGTCGCGAACGTGATCTCGTACTGGGACACGGGCAACCCGGACCTCCGTTCCGAGGACGGCGAGCAGGCGATGGTGCTCGCCCATGTGAAGGGCGGTGACACCGAGGAGCGGGAGAACGCCAAGGCGATCATCGACGAGTACACCGGCGCCGGGGACGGCGGGCTCACCGTCGAGGCCGGCGGCAGCGCGGCCGTGGGCGACGACATGGGTACGTACTCCGGTGAGGACCTCGTCCTCGCCGAGACGATCGCCCTGCCGCTGACCCTCCTGCTGCTGCTGTTCGTCTTCGGCAGTGTGGTCTCGGCCCTGCTGCCGCTGGCCGTCGGGCTCATCGCGATCGTGGGCACGTTCGCGGAACTCTTCCTCCTCGGCAGCGTCGCCAGCATCTCCATCACCGCCACCAACCTGACCACCGCCCTCGGTCTCGGCCTCGGCATCGACTACGCACTGCTGATGGTCAGCCGGTTCCGCGAACAGCTCGCGCGGGGCGCGAGCGTGGACGACGCCGTCCGGCACACCGTGCACACCGCGGGCCGTACGGTCGCCTTCTCCGCCGCCACGGTGGCGGTCGCGCTCGCGGCACTCCTGGTGTTCCCGCAGTACTTCCTGCGTTCGTTCGGGTACGCCGGCGTCGGTGTGGTCGCCATCGCCGCCGTCAGCACCCTGTTCGTGATGCCGGCCCTGCTCAACGTCCTGGGGCACCGGGTCAACAAGGGGCGGCTGCCGTGGGCGAGGAAGGCGGAGCGGCCGGACGACTCCCGGGTGCCCTTCTGGGGGCGGCTGGCCCGCACGGCCATGCGGCGTCCCGCGCTCACCGCGCTGCCGGTGCTGGCGGTGCTGCTGCTGGCGGCGAGCCCGCTGCTGGGCATCTCCATCGGTATCGCGGACGAGCGCTCGCTGCCCGAGGACGCGGCGAGCCGCCGGGTCTCGGCCCAGTTGGCGGAGAACTTCAACGGCAGTGACGCGGCGGCCGTCCACGTGGTCATGGACGAGTCCGTGGGCGCGGCACCGCTGGGCGCGTACGCGGGCAGGCTCTCACAGCTCGACGGTGTCGTCCGTGTCGAGGCGTCCACCGGGACCTACACCGGCGGGCGGGCCGCGGCGCCCGGTCCGCGCAACGACGCGCTCGGCCGCCCCGAGGCACAGCGGATCAACGTGGTGAGCGACCTGGCACCGATGTCGGACGCGGCCCAGGATCTGGTCGAGGACGTCCGGGCGGTCGCGGCGCCCGAGGGGACCGACCCGTTGGTGGGCGGCAGGGACGCCGCACTGGTCGACTCCAAGGAGTCCATCACCGGCCTGATTCCGCTCGCCGGGGGCCTGATCGCGGTGACCACCTTCATCCTGCTGTTCCTGTTCACCGGCAGCGTGGTGCAGCCACTGCGGGCGCTGGTGCTCAACATCGTCAGCCTGGGAGCGGCCCTGGGCGTCATGACGTGGATGTTCCAGGACGGCCACTTCTCGGACCTGTTCGGCTTCACGCCGCAGCCGATGGAGGTGTCGATGACGTTGCTGATGTTCTGCATCGCCTTCGGTCTCTCGATGGACTACGAGGTGTTCGTCACCAGCCGGATCAAGGAGCTGCACGACCAGGGCGCGGACAACGAGACCGCGGTCGTCGACGGCCTCGGGCACACGGGACGCATCGTCAGCGCGGCGGCCTGCCTCCTGGCGGTGAGCTTCTTCGCCTTCGGGACGGCCGGGATCAGCTACATGCAGATGTTCGGTCTGGGCAGCGGACTGGCCATCCTCATCGACGCCGTCGCCGTCCGGGGTGTGCTCGTGCCCGCCGCGATGCGTCTGCTCGGCCGTTCGGCCTGGTACGCCCCGCCGTTCCTGCGGAAGGTGCACGACCGCTTCGGCCTCAGCGAGGGCGGCCACGAGCCGGCGCCCGTGGCGGAGCGCACGTACGAGAAGGACCCGACGGGAGTCTGACCACGCGGGGACAGCCCGCCCCCGGACACCGTGTCCCCCGTCGTCCTGGCTCAGTAGTCGCGCCACTCGTCCTGGACGTACTCGAGCACCGCGGGATCCATCAGGGTGCTCGGCCGTACGTCGGTGCGACGGCGGTCGACGGGGAACACGGTGGCCGCCTTCAGCACCGCCCCGTCGAGGTAGCGGAGCTTCGGCGTGTCCGGGGCGAGGCGCAGCGGCGGGGCTTCGGTGCCGGGGCGGGCGAGGACGAAGCCCCAGTTGCCGAAGCTCGGCACGTCGATCTGGAACTCGGTCGTCGCGTACCCGGCCGTCTCGATGGTCTTCGCGATCGACCAGTAGGTCTTGGGGGCGAAGAACGGCGATCCGCTCTGCACCATGACCTGGCCGTTGGGCGCCAGCACCCGGCGGAGCAGGTCGTAGAACTCCACCGAGTACAGCTTCGCCAGCGACGCCGAGTCCGGGTCCGGGAAGTCGATGATCACCGCGTCGTACTGCTGCCGGGCCTCGCGCAGCCAGGTGAAGGCGTCCGCGTTGACGACCTTGGCCCGCGGATCGTCCAGCGAACCGTGATTGAGCTCGCGCAGCGGCTCGAAGGTGCGCGCCAACCGGGTCATCGCCGGGTCCAGTTCGACCAGGGTGACGTGCCGGACGTCCTCGTGGCGCAGCACCTCGCGCAGCGCGAGCCCGTCGCCGCCGCCCATGACCAGCACGTTGGAGTGGCGGCCGGACAGCGCGGGGTGGACCAGCGACTCGTGGTAGCGGTACTCGTCGACGGAGCTGAACTGAAGGTCGCCGTTGAGGAAGAGCCGTACGTCGGGCTCCCCGGTGAAGGCGGTGGAGCGGGTGACCACGATGTCCTGGTACTGCGTGGTCTCGGAGTGGATGATCGGGTCCGCGTACATGTGCTGTCGCGCCGTCACCTCCAGGTCGTCCGCCAGTACATACGTCGTACCGAGCGCGGCGAGCACCACGGTGACGCCGGCCAGCAGCCCGGCCTTGACCAGCCGGCCGGTCTGGCGGCGGAAGATGAACACCACGACGATGACCCCGGCGACCGCGTTGACCACGCCGACCACCAGCGCGCCCTTCAACTGGCCGAAGGTCGGCAGCAGGAACAGCGGGAAGCACAGGCCGCCGACGAGGGCGCCGATGTAGTCGACGGCGAACATGTCGGCGACGGCGCTGCTCGCCTCCTGGGTGCGGATGCGCTGGAGCAGCGTCATCAGCAGCGGGATCTCGGCGCCGATGAGCAGGCCCACCACCAGGGAGACCACGATCATCGCGGGCATGTAGAGCTGGAGCCAGGCGAAGGCCGCGTACAGCATCAGGACGGACAGGCCGCCGACCAGCGCGAGCACTCCCTCCACCACCGCGAAGGCGACGACGGGGCGGTGGCGCAGCGGTTTGGCGGCCAGCGAGCCGACACCCATGGCGAAGACCATCACGGAGATGACCACGGAGGTCTGGAGCACCGAGTTGCCGATGAGGTAGCTGCCCAGCGCGGTCAGGGCCAGTTCGTAGACGAGGCCGCAGGCGGCGCAGAGGAAGACGGCGAGCAGCAGCAGGAACCGGGCCCCCCGGGTGTGGCGGTCGGCCGGGGGGCTCGGGGGTGCCGCGACGGCGCGGTCGTCCAGGGCGGAACTCATGGGGGTGGCCTCGCGGTGGTCCTCGTGGTGGTCCTGGGAGGGGGTGCTCCTGGGAGGGGGTGCTCCTGGGAGGGGTGCTCCTGGGAGAGGCACTCCTGGGAGGGCTGCTCCTGGGAGCGGGGTGCTCCTAGGAGAGGGCCGCGCCGACCATGGCGGCGGTGCCCAGGTACATGCCGGCCTGGACCCAGGCGGCGGGGTGCGGGCGGTGGTCGTCGCCGTCGTCGAGGGCCACCGCGCCCATCTGACCCGGTGTCAGCATGCCGATGACGATGCCGACCAGCGTCATCACCAGCACCCCGGCCAGACCGTAGAGAAGCGTGCTGAACAGGCCGTGTCCCAGGCCCTCTTCGGACTCGCTGGCCCGGATGGCCGACATGATGACCAGGCCGACCGCGACGGACTGGCTGCCGAGGAGCACGGCCGCACCGCGGTTGCGGTCCCGCCACACCACGTGGAAGAGCTTGCCGGGAGTGACGAGGTCGAGGGCGACGAAGCCGACGGCCATCACGGCGAGGCCCACGACCCCGTAGAGCAGGGCCTGCCCGGCCGACTCGAAGATCTCGGTCACTGCGTTGCCTTTCTGGAGGGCGTCGTCAGGTGCGGGGAGGGGCGCCGGGCGTCACTTGCCGGAGCCGGGGCCGCCGCCGCGGAAGCTGCTCGGGTTGGGCCAGTAGGTGAGGTGCTGGTGATGCCGGCGGTAGCCGTTGCGGTAGTCCTCGATCTCGATCGTGCTGCCGTTGCGGTAGGGCGAGACGGTCACCATGTCGTCGCCGTAGCGCAGGAACTCCTTGCCGCCGCCGGATGCCCGGTCGAGGGCGTCGCGGTGGTCGTCGATCGCGTCGGCGACCTTGGCCGGCGAGCTGTCCTTGTCGAGCCACCCGCTCCCGCCGGTGGAGTACGTCTTGCCGATCCAGCTGCGCGGGACGCCGTCCTCCCCGTCGCTGGAGCAGGCGGAGAGCAGGACCGTGACCAGCACGGCCGCCACCGCCCCGGGAAGGAGTCGGGCGCTGTTCATCGAGCCTCCAGCCGGCT
This sequence comes from Streptomyces sp. NPDC001599, assembly GCF_042893535.1. Lineage (NCBI taxonomy): Bacteria > Bacillati > Actinomycetota > Actinomycetes > Kitasatosporales > Streptomycetaceae > Streptomyces > Streptomyces sp. NPDC001599. The sequence goes on along the minus strand of NZ_JBIAVA010000001.1, from coordinate 184,716 downwards.
GTGCGTCGATACGATGTGCCCGTCCTGCGGGTAGCTGTGCCAGGTGCGCCAGGCCAGCCCCGGGCGGGATCCCTCGTCGCACGCCTCGACGACCACCGCCGTCACTGCTTCCGGAGACCCGGGGAAGACCCCGCACAGGCTGTGCTCCGCCTCGTCCGCGCGGCTCAGGGCGTCCGCGACCCGGGCGCTGAACTCCCCGGGGCCGAGGCATGCCGTGACGGCGCTGAAGTCGTACGTCCACCCCGCGGGCCGCCGGGTGAGCGTCGTCGGCAGCCCCCTGACCGCCTCCGGCAGACACGCCACGGTCTCCCGCACCGGGCCCGCGAAGACCTGATGGGAGGCGCCGAGCAGCCTCAGTCGCACGGCGAGCCCGCCCACGGACACCTCGCGTTCGGCAAGCGCCGGCAGTTCGGTCAGGTCCAGGGAGAAGCAGAGCTGGTCCGCGGCCGTATCCAGGTAGGCAGCTTGCAGAGATACGGCATGCATGCGGCCCCCCGGTCCGATAGTGCTACGAGCGGCGCCGAGTATGACACATGCGTCAGCAGTGGCTGGAAGGCGGCCCTCGATCGGTCCCGGACTCGGGCTCCACCGCAGGTGAGAACGTTCCTGCGGCAAGGCGTGTGAGTGGGGCGGGTGGGACTCGAACCCACGGCCGACGGATTATGAGTCCGCTGCTCTAACCGGCTGAGCTACCGCCCCATAGCGGCGTGTCGCGTACACGTGTGCGCGCCGTCTGCCGCAGCATAGCCGCTCATACGATCTCCTGCCTCGGATGGTCGGCTTCCACGGCTGCCTTCATGACCTTGAAGACTCCGCAGCGTGCCGCGTGGTTCCCGGGACTTGAGAACACGTGAGGGGCACATGAAAAAGGACCCCGGAGGGTCCTCGTTCACGGTGCTCCCCCGACTGGACTCGAACCAGTAACCTGCCGGTTAACAGCCGGCTGCTCTGCCAATTGAGCTACGGAGGACCGAGCTCCCCGGACTGGACTCGAACCAGTAACCTGCCGGTTAACAGCCGGCTGCTCTGCCAATTGAGCTACCGAGGAATGTCGGTGTCGCATCGAACGCGTCTGCCTGGGTATTCGCCAGGGGGCGCGCGCTCGCTGCGACACATACATTAGCGCAAGCAGGGGGGTGCTCCGCCAATCGGTACTCGCCAGCACCCCCGGAGCCAGTGAAGGGAAGGGTGGCCGCCATGCGTTACCGGCTCACGTTCGTCGTCGGACTAGCGGTGGGTTACGTGCTCGGCACGAAGGCCGGGCGGGAGCGTTACGAGCAGTTGCGGAAGTCCGCGCAGCAGGTCGCGCAGAACCCGGCCGTGCGCAACACCGCGGAGTCCGCCGCCCAGCAGGGCAGGCACTTCGCCGACAAGGCGTACCACGTGGTGAGCGACAGGGTCGGCGACCGGATGCCCGACTCGGTGGCCCACCGGGTCCGCTCGCTGCGGGAACGCGGCAGCAACGGCAGCGGTCCCGACGACTGGGGCACGAGCAACACCTGAGGCCCCCGGGCGGTACGTGCACCGTCGCCGGTGCGGCAGAATTTCGGGTATGGGGATAGTCGCCGGGTTGGACAGTTCGCCCGATTTCACTCGTATCGTCGTCTGCGATTCGGACACGGGCGCCGTGCTGCGCCAGGGCTACGCACCGCACCCGCTGGAGAGCCCCGAGGGCGGGGGCCGGCCCGCGGACGTCGATCCGCAGGCCTGGCTGCTGTCCCTCGGGGAGGCGGCCGGCGGCGGGCTGCTCGAGGGCGTGCAGGCCATCGGCGTGTCGGCGCAGGCCAACTCGGTCGTGCCGCTGGACACGCAGGGCAACACCGTGCGCCCGGCCATGGTCGGGAGCGACAAGCGTTCCCAGGTGGCGGCGGCCGACCTGATCGACGCGCTCGGCGGGCGTGAGGCGTGGGCGCAGGCCGTGGGCTCGGTGCCGCAGACCGGGCAGCCGGTGACGAAGCTGCGCTGGCTGGCGCGGAGCGAGCCGGAGGCCGCCGCGCGGACCGCCGTACTGCTCCAGGCCCACGACTGGCTGGTGTGGCAGCTCCTCGGGCGGCCGGTGAGGCGGACCACGGACCGGGGCGGGGCGTCGGGCACCGGGTACTGGTCGGCGGCGACCGGCGGTTACCGGCCCGATCTGGTCGAGCTGGCGCTCGGGCACCAGGCGATCCTGCCGGAGGTGATCGGCCCGGCCGACGCGGCCGGTACGACGCCGGAGGGTCTGCTGATCTCCGCCGGGACCGGTGAGACCCAGGCGGCCGCCTTCGGGCTCGGGATCGGCCTCGGTGACGCGGTGGTGTCGCTGGGCGCCTCCGGGTCCGTGATGGCCGTGCACACCGAGCCGCTCGTCGACCAGTCCGGGATGATCACCGCCCTGGCGGACGCCACCGGCATGCACCTGCCGGTCGTCACCACCCTGAACGCCGTACGGGCGCTGCGCGGCACCGCCGAACTGCTCGGCGCGGGGGACCTGGAGAGCCTGTCCGAGCTGGCCATGAAGTCGACGCCCGGCGCGCACGGGCTGGTGCTGCTCCCCTATCTGGAGGGCGAGCGGACGCCGAACCTGCCGCACACCGCGGGCACGCTGGCCGGGCTGCGGCGCGAGTCGATGCGGCCGGAGCACCTGGCGCGGGCCGCGTTCGAGGGCATGCTGTGCGGTCTCGCCGACGCCCTGGACGTGCTGCGCGGCCGGGGCGTGGACGTACGGCGGGTGTTCCTGCTCGGTGCGGCGGCCGAGCTGCCGGCCGTGCAGGCGGCGGCGCCCGCGCTGTTCGGGACGCAGGTCGTCGTGCCGCAGCCCGCGGACTACGCGGCGATCGGCTCGGCCCGGCAGGCGGCCTGGGCGCTGGGCGTCTCCCAGGGCACGCTGGACCCGCGCACTCCCCCGGTGTGGCAGGGCGCGGTGGCGCAGGTGCTGGAGCCGGGCGCGGAGCTGGCGGTGGGGCAGGCGGTGCGCCAGCAGTACGTGTCGGTGCGCGAGCAGACGCACCCGGGCGCGCTCTGACGCCGGGGCTTACCGCTCGTAGGCCGGAATTTGCCGCGCTCTTGGGTTAATCGGTTGAGGTAACGCGGGTGGAGTGTCCGACGATAGGGGCCAGGGGCAACCAACCGCGGCCCCTGTCGCCGACTCCGAGAGACTCAGTGTGCTCATACGACTACTGCGGACCTATCTCAGGCCCTACAAGAAACCCATCGCCCTGCTGGTGGCGTTGCAGTTCCTGCAGACCTGCGCCTCCCTGTACCTGCCGACCCTGAACGCGGACATCATCGACGAAGGCGTCGTGAAGGGTGACTCGGGCTACATCCTGAGCTACGGCGCCCTGATGATCGGCATCTCGCTGGCCCAGGTGGTCTGCAACATCGGTGCGGTCTTCTACGGGGCGCGCACCGCGGCCGCCCTCGGCCGGGACGTGCGCGGTGCCGTCTTCGACCGGGTGCAGTCCTTCTCGGCGCGCGAGGTCGGCCACTTCGGCGCGCCCTCGCTGATCACCCGGACCACCAACGACGTGCAGCAGGTCCAGATGCTGGCCCTGATGACGTTCACGCTGATGGTGTCGGCGCCGATCATGTGCGTGGGCGGCATCGTGATGGCGCTCGGCCTGGACGTGCCGCTGTCCGGGGTGCTGCTCGGGGTCGTGCCGGTGCTGGCGATCTGCGTCACGCTGATCGTGCGGAAGCTGCGCCCGCTGTTCCGGAAGATGCAGGTGCGCCTCGACACGGTGAACCGGGTGCTGCGCGAGCAGATCACCGGCAACCGCGTCATCCGCGCCTTCGTGCGCGACGAGTACGAGCAGCAGCGGTTCCGGAAGGCCAACACCGAGCTGACCGACGTGGCCCTCGGCACCGGCAACCTGCTGGCGCTGATGTTCCCGGTGGTCATGACGGTGGTGAACCTGTCGTCGATCGCGGTGGTGTGGTTCGGCGCCCACCGGATCGACAGCGGCGGGATGCAGATCGGCGACCTGACGGCGTTCCTCGCCTACCTGATGCAGATCGTCATGTCCGTGATGATGGCCACCTTCATGTTCATGATGGTGCCGCGCGCGGAGGTGTGCGCCGAGCGCATCCAGGAGGTCCTGGAGACCGAGAGCAGTGTGGTGCCGCCGACGGCGCCGGTCACCGAGCTGCGCCGGCACGGGCACCTGGAGATCCGGGATGCGGGCTTCCGCTACCCCGGTGCCGAGGAGCCGGTGCTCAGGAACATCGCCCTGGTGGCCAAGCCGGGCGAGACGACCGCCGTCATCGGCTCGACGGGCAGCGGCAAGTCGACGCTGCTGGGCCTGGTCCCCCGGCTCTTCGACGCCACCGAGGGCGAGGTCCTGGTCGACGGGGTGGACGTGCGGACCGTCGACCCGAAGACGCTGGCCAAGGTGGTGAGCCTGGTGCCGCAGAAGCCGTACCTCTTCGCCGGCACCGTCGCGACCAATCTGCGCTACGGCAATCCGGACGCCACGGACGAGGAGCTGTGGCACGCGCTGAAGGTGGCGCAGGCCAAGGACTTCGTCTCCGAGCTGGAGGGCGGGCTCGACGCACCGGTCGCGCAGGGCGGCACCAATGTGTCGGGCGGTCAGCGCCAGCGCCTCGCGATCGCGCGGACGCTGGTCCAGCGCCCGGAGATCTACCTCTTCGACGACTCCTTCTCCGCCCTCGACTACGCCACCGACGCGGCGTTGCGGGCCGAGCTGGCCCAGGAGACCGCCGAGGCGACGGTGGTGATCGTGGCGCAGCGGGTGTCGACCATCCGGGACGCGGACCGGATCGTCGTGCTGGACGAGGGGCGGGTGGTCGGCGTGGGCCGGCACCACGAGCTGATGGCGGACAACGAGACCTATCGGGAGATCGTGCTCTCCCAGCTGACGGAAGCGGAGGCTGCCTGATGGCCGGGCCTGCGGGTCGCATGATGGCCGGGGGCGGCCCCGACCAGCGATCGATGGACTTCAAGGGGTCGAGCAAACGGCTCGTCTCCCAGTTCCGGCCGGAGCGGGCGACGCTGTTCACGCTGCTGGCGTGCGTGGTCGTCAGCGTCGGCCTCAACGTGGTCGGGCCGAAGATCCTCGGCCGGGCCACCGACCTGGTCTTCGCGGGCATCGTCGGGCGGGACATGCCGTCCGGGGCCACGAAGGAGCAGGTCCTGGCCACCATGCGCGAGCGCGGCGACGGCAACGTCGCCGACATGCTGCGCAGCACGGACTTCACCCCGGGCCAGGGCATCGACTTCGGCGCGGTCGGCGAGGTGCTGCTGCTCGCGCTGGCGACGTTCGCGGTGGCGGGGCTGCTGATGGCGGTGGCCACGCGGCTGGTGAACCGGGCGGTGAACCGGACCATGTTCCGGCTGCGCGAGGACGTGCAGACGAAGCTGTCCCGGCTGCCGCTGTCCTACTTCGACAAGCGCCAGCGCGGCGAGGTGCTCAGCCGCGCCACCAACGACATCGACAACATCGGGCAGACGCTCCAGCAGTCGATGGGCCAGCTGATCAACTCGCTGCTCACCATCATCGGCGTGCTGGCGATGATGTTCTACGTCTCCTGGATCCTGGCGCTGGTCGCCCTGGTGACCGTGCCGCTGTCCTTCGTGGTGGCCACGCGGGTGGGCAAGCGGTCGCAGCCGCAGTTCGTGCAGCAGTGGCGCTCGACGGGGCAGCTGAACGCGCACATCGAGGAGATGTACACCGGGCACGCGCTGGTGAAGGTGTTCGGGCGCCAGGAGGAGTCGGCGCAGCAGTTCGCCGAGCAGAACGACGCGCTGTACGAGGCCGGGTTCAAGGCGCAGTTCAACAGCGGGATCATGCAGCCGCTGATGATGTGCGTGTCCAACCTGAACTACGTGCTGGTCGCGGTGGTCGGCGGGCTGCGGGTGGCCTCGGGCCAGCTGTCCATCGGCGACGTGCAGGCCTTCATCCAGTACTCCCGGCAGTTCTCGATGCCGCTGACGCAGGTCGCGTCGATGGCGAACCTGGTGCAGTCGGGCGTGGCGTCGGCGGAGCGGGTCTTCGAGCTGCTGGACGCCGAGGAGCAGTCGGCGGACCCGATCCCGGGCGCCCGGCCCGAGGACCTGCGCGGCCGGGTGGAACTGGACCACGTGTCCTTCCGCTACGACCCGGAGAAGCCGCTGATCGAGGATCTGTCGCTGAAGGTGGAGCCGGGCCACACGGTCGCCATCGTCGGCCCGACGGGCGCGGGCAAGACGACCCTGGTCAACCTGCTGATGCGGTTCTACGAGGTCTCCGGCGGGCGGATCACCCTGGACGGCGTCGACATCGCGAAGATGTCCCGGGACGAGCTGCGGGCCGGGATCGGCATGGTGCTCCAGGACACCTGGCTGTTCGGCGGCACCATCGCGGAGAACATCGCGTACGGGGCGTCGCGGGAGGTCACCCGCGGGGAGATCGAGGAGGCCGCGCGGGCCGCGCACGCCGACCGGTTCGTACGGACGCTGCCCGACGGCTACGACACGGTGATCGACGACGAGGGCACGGGGGTGAGCGCGGGTGAGAAGCAGCTGATCACCATCGCGCGGGCGTTCCTGTCCGACCCGGTGATCCTGGTGCTCGACGAGGCGACGTCGTCCGTGGACACGCGGACGGAGGTCCTGATCCAGAAGGCGATGGCGAAGCTGGCGCACGGGCGGACGTCGTTCGTGATCGCGCACCGGCTGTCGACGATCCGGGACGCGGACACGATTCTGGTGATGGAGGACGGGGCGATCGTGGAGCAGGGGGCGCACGCGGAGTTGCTGGCCGCGGATGGTGCGTACGCGCGGTTGTACAAGGCGCAGTTCGCGGAGGCTGTGGCTGAGGTGGGGTGACGGGTTGCCCGGCGTCGGGGTGCCGCTGCGCCCACCCGTGCCGCCCTGCGGCACGATTGCCCGCAGCTACGGGGGTCAGTCCAAGTAGCCCCTCAGCTGGTCCGCGTAGGCGTGGTCGCGGAGTTTGTTGAGGGTCTTGGACTCGATCTGGCGGATGCGTTCGCGGGTGACGCCGAAGAGGCGGCCTATCTCCTCCAGGGTGCGGGGGCGGCCGTCGACCAGGCCGTAGCGGAGCTGGACGACCTTGCGTTCGCGTTCGCCGAGGGTGGAGAGCACCGCCTCCAGGTGCTGGCGCAGCAGCAGGAACGCGGCCGACTCGACGGGGCTGGCGGCGTCGCCGTCCTCGATGAGGTCACCGAGGGCTACGTCGTCCTCCTCGCCGACCGGGGCGTGCAACGACACCGGCTCCTGCGCCAGGCGCAGCACCTCGCCGACCCGCTCGGGCGCCAGGTCCAGGTGGGCGGCGACCTCCTGCGGGGTGGGTTCGTAGCCGCGTTCCTGGAGCATCCGGCGCTGGACGCGGACGACCCGGTTGATCAGCTCCACGACGTGGACGGGGACGCGGATGGTGCGGGCCTGGTCGGCCAGGGCACGGGACATGGCCTGGCGGATCCACCAGGTGGCGTAGGTGGAGAACTTGTAGCCCCGGGCGTAGTCGAACTTCTCGACCGCCCGGATCAGGCCCAGGTTTCCCTCCTGGACCAGGTCCAGCATGGTCAGCCCACGCCCCACGTAGCGCTTGGCCACCGACACCACGAGCCGCAGGTTGGCCTCGATCAGGCGCCGCTTGGCCAGGCGGCCCATGACGACGAGCCGGTCGAGGTCCAGGGCGAGGCGGCTGTCCAGGTCGACGGCGTGCCGCAGCTTCTCCTCGGCGAACAGTCCGGCCTCCACCCGCCGGGCGAGGTCGACCTCCTCGGCCGCGGACAACAGCGGGATCCGGCCGATCTCGCGCAGGTACTGCCGGAACAGGTCGGAGGAGGGCCCGCCGGACTCCGTACGGGTGGGCGGCGGCGGTTCCGGGTGCTCGGGCACGTCCGCGGGGGCGCCAGGGTGGGACACCGCCGTTCCGGCACCGGGCTGCGCGGGCATCGCGACGAGCACGCCGCGCTCCGCGTCCGGCTCCGCGCCGCCGGGACCGGTGTCGGTCTGGGTGAGGGTCTGGGTCTGCACGGGGGCGACCTCCAGGATGGACGCGGCCGGCGGGGGCCGGCGGCGGTACGTCGGGGGGGCGGAGCCGGCTCGCTCGCCGCTGTCCGCCTCGCACGCGTGCACTCAGGTACCGCCCCCAGTGTGGGGTACGACACATCGCCGCCACGAGGGGCGTGCGGTGACTTTTTGCGTCCGGGGCGTGACCGCACGGTTACCCGCGGGTGTTCCCGGGCCGGTTCTAGAGCGCGGCGGCGCCGTGTTCGCGCAGGTTCTGGTCGTACTGCTGGAGGATCCACAGCTCGTTCTGCACGGCGGCCAGTTCGGCGGGGTCGCCGTGGCCGGAGAGGCGGGTGAGGCGGCCGGTGATGTCGCGGATGCGGCGCTCGACGGCCCGGCGGCGGACGGTGACGAGCTGGGCGCCCGCGTAGACCTCGTCGACGCCCTTCACGCCGCGGTGCAGCATGATCGCCTCGACCGCGAGTTCGGTGACCATGGCGCGGACGGCGTCGTCGGGGGCGGCCTCACGGACCCGGACCAGGTAGTCCTGGGGGTCCTGGACGCCGAACTCGGCGCCGCCCGCTTCCATGATCGCCTCGCGTACGGCGGCGTAGGGCGGGGCGGTGAACTCGTCGGCGCCGTACGCGTCGAAGGCCGGGGAGACCAGCTCGGGGCGCTGGAGGGCGAGCTTGAGCAGCTCGCGTTCGGTGGCGAAGACCGGGTTGCGGAGGTTGAGGGCCGGGCCCCGGGGGGTGGCCGTCCTGGGTCCGGCCTGCTGCTGCGGGCTGCCGCCGCGCTGCCGCTGGTCGGGGGCGGGTCCCTTGCCGCCGCGGTCGCGGGCCCAGCGGGCCAGCTGGGCGATCCGCTTGACCACGAACTGGGTGTCGAGGATGCCGAGCATGCCGGCGAGCTGCACGGCGACCTCGTGCTGGGCGCCGCTGTTCTTGATCCGGGCGACGACCGGCGCGGCCTCGTCCAGGGCGGCGGCGCGACCGGCGGGGGTGTCCAGGTCGTAGCGGGCCACGATCTGGCGCAGCGCGAACTCGAAGAGCGGGGTGCGCGGCTCGACCAGGTCGGCGACGGCGTCGTCGCCCTTGGCCAGGCGCAGGTCGCAGGGGTCCATGCCGTCGGGGGCGATGGCGATGTAGGTCTCGGCGGCGAACTTCTGGTCGTCCTCGAAGGCGCGCAGGGCCGCCTTCTGTCCGGCCGCGTCGCCGTCGAAGGTGAAGATGACGCGGGCCGAGCCGTTGTCCATCAGCAGTCGGCGCAGGATCTTGATGTGGTCGCCGCCGAAGGCGGTGCCGCAGGTGGCGATGGCGGTGGTGACCCCGGCGAGGTGGCAGGCCATGACGTCCGTGTAGCCCTCGACGACGACGGCGCGGGACGCCTTGGCGATGTCCTTCTTGGCGAGGTCGATGCCGTAGAGGACCTGGGACTTCCTGTAGATGGCCGTGTCGGGGGTGTTCAGGTACTTCGGGCCGTTGTCCGCCTCGTAGAGCTTGCGGGCGCCGAAGCCGACGACGTCGCCGCCGATGTCGCGGATGGGCCACATCAGCCGGCCGCGGAAGCGGTCGATGGGGCCGCGGCGGCCCTCCTGGGACAGGCCGGAGAGCAGCAGCTCCTTGTCGCTGAAGCCCTTGCCGCGCAGAAAGCGGGTGAGGTGGTCCCAGCCCTGGGGGCTGTAGCCGACGCCGAAGTGCTCGGCGGCGGCCTGGTCGAAACCGCGGTCGGCGAGGAAGGCGCGGCCGGTGTCCGCCTCGGGGCCGGTGGCGAGCTGCTCCGCGTACCACTGGGCGGCGATCTTGTGGGCCTCGACCAGGCGGATGCGCTCACCGCGCTGGTGGGAGGGGTTGTACCCGCCCTCCTCGTAGCGCAGGGTGATGCCGGCCTGGCCGGCCAGGCGCTCGACCGCCTCCGAGAAGGTGAGGTGGTCGATCTTCATCACGAAGGTGATGGTGTCGCCGCCCTCCTGGCAGCCGAAGCAGTGGAAGAACCCCTTGCTCGGACTGACCTGGAAGGACGGCGACTTCTCGTCGTGGAAGGGGCACAGCCCCTTCAGGTTGCCACCGCCCGCGTTGCGCAGCTGGAGGTACTCCGAGACGACGGCGTCGATCGGGACCGCGTCCCGTACCGCCTTCACGTCCTCGTCGTTGATCCGTCCTGCCACGCGTGAAGTCTACGGGGACGGTACGACAACTATGCGACGAGGCTTTCGAGGGATACGTGCGGGTTCGCCAGGGCCTCCGTGTCCACCCGGGTCTTCGAGCGGATCAGCTGCTGGATCGGCTCCGTGACGTCCCACACGTTGACGTTCATCCCGGCCAGCACCCGGCCCTCCTTCAGCCAGAAGGCGATGAACTCGCGCTTCGCCGCGTCCCCGCGGATCACCACCTGGTCGTACGACCCGGCCGGCGCCCAGCCGGAGTACTCCATGCCCAGGTCGTACTGGTCGGTGAAGAAGTAGGGCACGCGGTCGTGGGCGAGGCCCTTGCCGAGCATCGCGCGGGCGGCGGCCGGACCGCCGTTCAGGGCGTTGGCCCAGTGCTCCACGCGCAGGCTGGTGTCGAAGAGGGCGTGGTGGAAGGAGGCCACGTCGCCCGCCGCGTAGACGTCGGGGTCGGAGGTGCGCAGGTGGTCGTCGACGACGATGCCGCCGCCGTGGGCCCGGTCGGCGATCTCCAGCCCGGCGGCCTGGGCGAGCGCGGTGCGCGGGGCGGCGCCGATCGCGGCGAGCACGTCGTGCGCGGGGTGCTCCTCGCCGTCGTCGGTGCGGGCGGCCAGCACCACACCGTCCTGGCCGACGATCTCGGTCAGCTTCACACCGAAGCGGAAGCGGACGCCGCGCGACTCGTGCAGCTCGGCGAAGACGGAGCCCAGCTCGGGACCGAGGACGCCGTGCAGCGGGGTCGGAGAGGGCTCGATGACGGTGACCTCCGCCCCGTACTCCCGGGCCGCGGCCGCGACCTCCAGGCCGATCCAGCCCGCACCGGCGATCACCAGGTGGCCGTTGTCCCGGCCGAGGGAGGCGAGGACGCCCTTGAGGCGCTCGGCGTGGGCCAGGCGGCGCAGGTGGTGGACGCCCGCGAGACCGGTGCCGGGGACGTCCAGACGACGGGGCTCGGCGCCGGTCGCGATGAGCAGCTTGTCGTACCTGACGTGGGTGCCGTCGTCGCCGTAGTGGACGGTCTTGGCGGCGCGGTCGATCGCGACGACGGTCTGGCCGAGGTGCAGCTCGATGTCGTGCCGCGCGTACCAGGCGGGTTCGTGCACGAAGACGCTGTCGCGCTCCTCCTTGCCGAGGAGGTAGCCCTTGGACAGCGGCGGGCGCTCGTAGGGGTGGTCGCGTTCGTCGCAGACGAGGATCACCCGGCCGGTGAACCCCTCCGTGCGGAGCGTCTCGGCCGCCTTCGCGCCCGCCAGGCCGCCTCCGACGATGACGAATGTCTGATCCGCGTCGACCACTTGTTTGCCTCCTCGTCAGGGTGCCGCCACATGCGAGCGTCCCGCACGTGGCGTGGTGCGGGAAGGGGCAGTGACCCGTTCAGGCCACGGAGTGCCGCGATCCGGGCCGTGTCCGGGTCATGCCTGTCCCGCCGCCAGTCTCATGGATGCCCCGTCAGGCGGGCGTGAAGCGAGCGGGCCGAGGCGTCGGTGAGGGAGGCGATCTGGTCGACGACCACCCGTTTGCGCGCCCGGTCGTCGGCGGCCCCGTCGAACAGCGCGCGGAACTGGGGGTCGAGCCCGTCCGGCGCGCGGGCGGTGAGCGCCTCGGCCAGCTCGGCGACGACGATCCGCTGGTCGGCGCGGAGCCGCTCCTGCTCGGTGCGCTGCATGACGTAGCGGACGGCGACCGCCTTGAGGACGGCGCACTCCATGCGGGTCTCGCGGGGCACGACCAGCTCGGCGGTGTACCGGGTGAGCCGGCCGTCCCCGTACGCGGCCCGGGTGGCGGCCTCGGCGGCCAGGCAGAAGCGGCCGATGAGCTGACTGGTGGCGTCCTTCAGCCGCGCCTGGGCGACCGCCGAGCCGTCGTAGCCGTGTGGCCACCAGTCCTGGGCGAGGAGGCGGTCGAGGGCGGCGGCCAGTTCGGCGTGGTCGGTGCCGGCGGGGACGTAACGTCCGACGGCGGCGTCGAACACTGCCTCGCGCTCGGGGTCGGCGAGCAGGCAGTTCGGGTCGATGTGACCGGCGTGCAGACCGTCCTCGACGTCGTGCACGGAGTACGCCACGTCGTCGGCCCAGTCCATGACCTGCGCCTCGAAACAGGTGCGGGCGCCGGGGGCGTCCTTGCGGAGCCATTCGAAGACGGGCCGGTCGTCGTCGTACACCCCGAACTTGGGCGAGGCGGGGACGGAGGGGTGGGCTCCGCGGGGCCACGGGTACTTGGTGGCGGCGTCGAGCGTGGCGCGGGTGAGGTTGAGCCCGACGGAGCCGTCCTCGGTGAACCGCTTGGGCTCGATGCGGGTGAGGAGCCTGAGCGACTGGGCGTTGCCCTCGAAGCCGCCGCAGTCCTCGGCGAAGGCGTTGAGCGCCTGTTCCCCGTTGTGCCCGAAGGGCGGGTGGCCCAGGTCGTGCGCGAGGCAGGCCGCCTCGACGAGGTCCGGGTCGCAGCCGAGGGCGGCGCCCAGCTCACGGCCGACCTGGGCGCACTCCAGGGAGTGCGTGAGGCGGGTGCGGGGGCTGGCGTCCCAGACGGGGCTGCCCTCCCCCGGCGCGACGACCTGCGTCTTCCCGGCGAGGCGGCGCAGGGCGCCGGAGTGCAGGATGCGGGCGCGGTCGCGCTGGAAGGCGGTGCGGCCGGGGCGTTTGTCCGGCTCGGGAGCATAGCGGGCGGCCGACGCCGGGTCGTACGGGGTGGGGGGTGCGGTGCCTTCCATGTCGTGAACAGTATGCGGAAGGTGTGACAGGTGGGGCGCCTATGCGGGTGCCGGGTGCGGTCCGATTGCCAGTGCGGCGTGCGGCATGGCTGGTCGCGCCCACGCGGCGGAGCCGCAGGTCGACTCGTCCCGCGCCCCTTGGCGTCCGTTGGTCTCGTCGCCTGCTTCAAGTGCCTGGTCGTAGCGGTGGAGCAGCAGGCGGGCCATGGACGGGTGGGTGCCCAGGGGCTCGGAGACGATCCACGGGGCCGCTGCCGCGCACTGGGTCGCGAAGCGGCCCGGGGCCGTGAAACAGGAGGCGACGGCCACGCGGCGGTAGCCCCGGGCCGTGAGGGTACGTACCGCCTCCGGGACCGTCGGGGGCGCCGCCGAGGCGTACGCCGGGACGACCGGGACGCCCAGGCGGGTGGCGAGGAGTGCCGCCGTACGGGCGGTGTCGGCGCGGGACTCCGGGTCCCGGGAGCCCGCGGAGGCGAGGACGACGGCGTGGTCCGGGCCCGCGTGGGTGGGCAGGCCGGCCTCCGTGAGGCGGGCCTGGAGGGCGTCCACCAGGAGGGGGTGCGGGCCGAGCGGGGCGGCCACGCGGGTGCGGGCCGGGGAGGCCGCGGCCATCTCCGGGATGTCCCGTTTGACGTGGTGGCCGCGGCTGAGCAGGAGGGGGACGAGGACCGCCGCCCCGTCGCCGAGGGCGGTGAGGGTGTCCGGCAGCAGGGGCTCGTTCAGCTCGACGTGGCCGAGGTGCACCGGCAGGGCGGGGCGCAGGGCGCGGACCCGGTCGAGGAGGGCCCGTACGGTGCTGAGCGCGCGCGGGTCGCGGCTGCCGTGGGCGACGACGACCAGGGCGGGGGTGCCGCCGGTGGCCGCCGCGGGCCTGTTGCTCGTCACTGTCGTCGCCGTCATGCTCCGAGGGTGGCGGCCGGACGTTGCCGTCCCGTTGCGCGCGTGTCACGGGGATTTTCCGTCGGTTCACACGGCGCCGGACCGTCCGTGTGAGCGGCCGGTGAACCGGGCGGCGCGCGCGGACGTCCCTGGTGGCAGGAACCGACCGGGGAGGGGACCGTCCCAATGCGCCGCCCGAGACTTCGCAGACCGCGCCTGCCACGCACCCGGAAGGGGCAGCGGCGGCTGGTGCGGGCGGTGATGGCGGGGTGCGTGCTGGCGCTGCTGCCGAGCGCGTGGCTGCACCTGGCCACGGACGACCGGCTGCGCACCGCCGCCGACGTGCCGCGCACCGGGGTCGCGGTCGTCTTCGGGGCCGGGCTGTGGGACGGGGAGCCGTCGCCGTACCTGGCGCACCGGCTGGACGCGGCGGCACAGCTGTACCGGGCGGGGCGGATCGAGGTGGTGCTCGTGACCGGGGACAACAGCCGCGAGGAGTACGACGAGCCGGACGCCATGCGCGCCTACCTGGTCCGGCACGGGGTGCCCGACGGGCGGATCGTCAGCGACTACGCGGGGTTCGACACCTGGGACTCCTGCGTCCGGGCGAAGAAGATCTTCGGAGTCGACCGGGCGGTGCTGATCAGCCAGGGCTTCCACATCCGGCGGGCGGTCGCCCTGTGCCAGGAGGCGGGGGTGGCGTCGTACGGCGTCGGGGTCGACGACGAGCACGACGTGACCTGGTACTACGGGGGCGCCCGGGAGATCCTCGCGGCGGGCAAGGCGGCGCTGGACGCGGTCTTCGAGCCGGACCCGCACTTCCTCGGCCCGAGGGAGCCGGGGGTGGCGCGGGCCCTGGCCGACGCCGGATGACGCGTCCCTCACCGCGGCCCGGCGGGGGCGGGGAGGTCGCCGTCCCCGCCGTGTAACAGGGCGCCGCCCGGTCGCGTAACACGGCAGCCGCAGGCTGGGCGGCATGCAGAACACCGGCACGCGGAACCCCGCCACCACCCCCACGCACTGCCCGTACTGCGCGTTGCAGTGCGGGATGAACCTGACGCCCGTCGAGGGCGGGACCGTCGAGGTGTCCGAGCGGGCGGACTTCCCGGTGAACCGGGGCGCGCTGTGCGGCAAGGGGCGTACGGCGGCGGCGGTGCTGGCGCCGGGGGCGCGGCTGACCTCGCCGATGGTGCGGTCCGGCGACGGGACCCTGGTGCCGGCCGGCTGGGACGAGGCGCTGGACCGGATCGCCGGGAACCTGGAGCACACGCGGGCGCGGTACGGGGCGGACGCGCTCGGGGTGTTCGGCGGGGGCGGGCTGACCAACGAGAAGGCGTACGCGCTGGGCAAGTTCGCCCGGGTGGTGCTGGGCACCTCGCAGATCGACTACAACGGGCGGTTCTGCATGTCGTCGGCCGCGGCGGCCGGGACGAGGGCCTTCGGGCTCGACCGGGGGCTGCCGTTCCCGCTGGAGGACATCCCGAGGACCGGGTGCGTGATCCTCGTCGGGTCGAACCCGGCGGAGACGATGCCGCCGTCGCTGCGCTACTTCACCGAGCTGCGGGAGAACGGCGGCACGCTGATCGTCGTCGACCCGCGCCGCACGAAGACCGCCGAGCAGGCCGACCTGCACCTCGCGCCCCGGCCGGGGACCGACCTCGCCCTCGCGCTCGGCATGCTGCACCTGGTGGTCGCCGAGGGCCGGGTCGACGAGGCGTACGTCGAGGAGCGCACGTCCGGCTGGGAGGCGGCGCGGGCGGCGGCGATGGCGCACTGGCCGGAGTACGTGGAGCGGATCACCGGGGTGTCCGTTCCCGAACTGCGGCAGGCGGTACGGCTGTTCTGCGCGCCCGAGGCGGCGATGGTGCTCACCGCGCGCGGGCCCGAGCAGCAGGCCAAGGGCACGGACACGGTGGGCGCGTGGATCAACCTGTGCCTGGCGACCGGGCGGGCCGGGCGGCCCCTGTCCGGGTACGGCTGTCTGACCGGGCAGGGCAACGGGCAGGGCGGGCGCGAACACGGACAGAAGGCCGACCAGTTGCCGGGGTACCGCAAGCTGACCGACCCGGCGGCGCGGCGGCACGTCGCCGAGGTGTGGGGCGTGGACCCGGACGCGCTGCCGGGGCCGGGGCGCAGCGCGTACGAGCTGCTGGACGCGCTGGGGACGGACGTCAGGTCGCTGCTGGTGATGGGGTCCAACCCGGTCGTGTCCGCGCCGCGGGCCGCGCACATCGAGGGGCGGCTGCGGTCGCTGGACTTCCTGGCGGTGTGCGACGTGGTGCTCTCCGAGACGGCGGAACTGGCGGACGTCGTCCTGCCGGTGACGCAGTGGGCGGAGGAGACGGGGACCACGACGAGTCTGGAGGGGCGGGTGCTGCTGCGGCGGCGCGCGATCACGCCGCCGGACGGGGTGCGCGGCGATCTGGAGGTGCTGCACGGGCTGGCGGGGCGGCTCGGCGTGGAGAAGGGGTTCCCGACCGATCCCGAGGAGGTCTTCGAGGAGCTGCGGCGGGCGAGCGCGGGCGGTCCGGCGGACTACTCCGGGATCGGCTACCGGCGGCTGGCGGAGGGGAACGGCGTGTTCTGGCCGTGCCCGGCGCAACCCGCGGCCGACGGCACGGACGCCGCCGACACCGGCAGCGGCACCGGCACCGGCACCGGCACCGGCAACAGCACCGGCAGCGGCGGCAGCGACACCGACTCCGGCTCCGGCAGGGACACCCGCACCGGCACCGGCAACAGCACCGCCACGGACAGCGACACCGGCGGCACGGGCAGCGGCAGCGCCCCCTGCACCGTGCCCCACCCCGGCACCCCGCGCCTCTTCCTCGACCGCTTCGCCACCGACGACGGCCGGGCCCGCTTCGCGCCCGTGACGCACCGGCCGAGCGCCGAGGAGCCGGACGACGAGTACCCCGTGCTGCTGACCACCGGCCGGGTCGTGTCGCAGTACCAGTCCGGGGCGCAGACCCGGCGGGTGGCCGAGCTGAACGCCGCCGCTCCGGGCCCCTTCGTGGAGCTTCACCCGCGGCTCGCGGCGCGGCTGGGGGCGGCCGAGGGCGACCCGCTGGCGGTCGTGTCCCGGCGGGGGCGGGCGGTGGCACCGGCCCGCATCACCACCGGCATCCGGCCCGACACCGTGTTCATGCCCTTCCACTGGCCGGGCGAGGGCCGCGCCAACACCCTGACCAACCCGGCCCTGGACCCGACCTCGCGGATGCCGGAGTTCAAGGTGTGCGCGGTGCGGGTGGAAACGGTGACGTTCTAGCGGCGTCCCGGCGGGGTCCTGGCGACGTCATTCTCTCCTCTCATGATCTCCACGTGAGCGCTATGGACATGTCATGCCCCGGGTTCTTGAATCCGGGTCAGCAACAGCGCCCGCAAGCGCCGAAAGGCGCGTCCGCACCGAGGAGATCGATGAGCCGAATACGGCACGTCAGAGGTTCCCGTCTCGCCCTGGCCGGTACCGCCGCCACCACCGCGACCCTGCTGATCGCCGCCCTCGCCCCCGGCGCCGCGGCCGCCGGCCGTCCGGCCCGCGCCACCGCCCTCGACCACGCCGCGGCTGCCCTGTCGGAGCACGCCGCCGCCCTGGGCCTGACGGGGGACCAGGACACCGAGGTCCGCGACGTCATCGTCGACGAGGACGGCACGCAGCACGTCCGCTACGACCGCACCTACCACCGACTCCCCGTCCTGGGCGGCGACTTCGTCGTCCACCTCGCCCCCGACGGCGACTTCCGCGGCGCCGACCGCGCGACGGACACCCCGCTCTCCCTGCCCTCCGTCGCCCCGAAGCTGTCGGCACCGAAGGCCGCCGACCTGGCCTCGAACGCGTTGCGCGCGGCCAATCCGGGCGAGCTGCTCGAGAAGCTCACCGCCCGGCCGGAGCTGGTCGTCGACGCCCTGCACGGCGCCCCGAGGCTGGCCTGGCGGACCGACGCGGCGGCGCTGGACTCCCTAGGCAACCCGGTCGCGCGCACCGTGCTGACCGACGCGGGCACGGGCGCCCGCATCGACGCCTGGGACACCGTCGAGTCGGCGTCCGGCGACGGGAAGTCGCTGTACGGGGGCACGGTGCCGCTGGAGACGACGCCGTCCGGGTCGTCGTACCGGCTCAAGGACCCGACGCGCGGCGACACGTACACGGGTGACGCGGAGAACGGGACCGACCTGTGCATCCTCACCATCTGCCTGTCGCGGGCGCCCGCGACGCTGTTCACCGACGCCGACAACCACTGGGGCACGGGGGCCGCGGACGACCGGGCCTCGGCCGCGGTGGACGCGCAGTACGGCACGGACGCCACCTGGGACTACTACGAGGACGTCCACGGGCGCAGCGGCATCGCGGGTGACGGCAAGGGCTCGTACAACCGCGTGCACTACGGCAACAAGTACAACAACGCCTTCTGGGACGACGGCTGCTTCTGCATGACGTACGGCGACGGTGACGGGACGACCTTCGGGCCGCTGGTCTCGCTGGACGTCGCCGCTCACGAGATGTCGCACGGGGTGACGTCGAAGACGGCGGCGCTGACGTACTCGGGCGAGTCCGGCGGCCTGAACGAGGCGACCTCGGACATCTTCGGCACCCTGGTGGAGTGGCACGCGGACAACTCCGCCGACCCCGGGGACTACCGAATCGGCGAGAAGGTCGTCCGGGACGGCTTCGGCCGGGAAGCCCTGCGCTACCTGGACCGGCCGAGCAGGGACGGCAGCTCGGCCGACTGCTGGAGCACCTCGCTGGGCGACCTGGACGTCCACTACTCCTCCGGCGTCGCCAACCACTTCGCCTACCTGCTGGCCGAGGGCAGCGGTGCGCGGACCGTGGGCGGCGTGGCGTACGACTCCCCCACCTGCGACGGCTCCACGGTCTCCGGGATCGGCCGGGACAAGCTGGGCGACATCTGGTACCGGGCGCTGACGGTGTACATGACCTCGTCCACCGACTACGCGGGCGCCCGCGCCGCCACCCTGAGCGCGGCCAGTGACCTGTACGGCACCGACAGCGCCGAGTACGCCGCGGTCGGCGCGGCGTGGAGCGCGGTGTACGTCGACTGACCCCGACTGACCCCCGGCCGTCCGGCGCCCGTCCCCGCCGCGCTCGCTTACGCTTGCGGCGAGAGCACGAACGAGGGGACGGAAGCCGTGAGCCTGAGGCAGTTCGAGTACGCCCTGGCCGTCGCCGAGGAGGGCTCGGTGACGGCCGCGGCCGAGGCGCTGCGCGTCGCCCAGCCCTCGGTGTCCCAGCAGATCCGCGGTCTGGAGCGGGACCTCGGCGTGGAGCTGTTCTCCCGCACCCCGACCGGTCTGGTGCCCACCGTGGCCGGCCGCGCCTTCCTGCGGGACGCGGAGATCGCGGTGAACGCGGCGCGCCGGGCGCGGGCGACGGCGCGGGCCGGCTCCGAGGAGCTGGCGGGCGAGCTGGTGGTCGCGGTGCAGATGGGCCTGGGCACCCGGCAGCTGCCGGGCGCCCTGAGCGCGCTGCGCCGCCGCTTCCCCCGCCTGGAGGTCACCGTCTTCGAGGAGCCGAACCCGACCGAGCTGGAGCGGCTGGCCCGCGGCGGCGTGCTGGACCTCGCCATCATGGCCGGACCGTGCGACGAGGGCCTGTACGACGGCCACCACCTCGGCGACGAGGAGTTCGTCGTGGTGCTGGCCGCCGGGCACCCGCAGCTCGCCGCGGACCGGGTCGCGCTGCGGGACCTGGAGCGGGAGCCGTGGGTGCGGTTCGACCCGGCCAGCGCGCTCGACGGCGTACTGGTGGAGGTGCTGCGGGAGAACGGGCTCGCCCCGACCACCGTCGCCCGGGTCTCCCAGACGGCGACGGCCGTGCGCTGGGCCGCCCACGGCCTCGGGGTGACGTTCGTCCCGGCCTCCGCGGTGCCCCCCGGTCACGAGCACCTGGTGCGTCCGGTGTCCCCGGCCGTGTCCCAGCCCGTGGTCGCCGCGGTGCGGCCCGGCGCGGGCCCGGCGGAGACGGCGCTGCTGGAGTTCCTGCGCCAGGAGACCTGGTACCGGTTCGCTCAGAGCTGGGTGGCGCCACCGTCCACGGCCAGCTCGGCGCCGGTCGTGTAGGTGGCGTCGAAGGCGAGGAAGGCGGCGGCCCGGGCGATCTCCTCGGGGGTGCCGAAGCGCCGCATGGGGTTGTCCGCGACCCGCTCCGCCTTGAACCGCTCGGCCTCCTCGGCGGTCATCGCCGCGTCCAGGGCTCCGGTGTCGACGGGTCCCGGGCTGACCGCGTTGACCCGGATGCCGCGGGGCAGCAGCTCACGGGAGAAGCTGCGGGCCATCGAGCGCAGCGCCGCCTTCCCGGCCGCGTAGACGCTGGTGTCCGCCATGCCGATGACATTGGCGACCGAGGTGGTGAGGACGACGCCGGCGCCCGTGTTCAGCAGCGGGGCGAGCTTCTGCACGGTGAACCAGGCGCCCTTGACGTTGATCGCGAACAGCTCGTCGTAGGCCTCCTCGGTCGTCGATTCGAGCGGCGTGAGGGTCGCGATGCCGGCGTTGACGAACAGGGCGTCGACCGTGCCCAGTTCGGCCTTCACACGGTCGGTGAGGGCGTCCAGGTCCGGCAGTGAGGCCACGTCGCCCCGGACGGCCACCGCGTTCTCGCCGAGCCGCTCCCGCGCGGCGTCGAGCGTGGCCTGCGAACGGCCGGTGATCACCACCCGGGCCCCGTCGGCCACCAGCAGTTCCGCCATCGCGAGACCCATGCCACTGCCGCCACCCGTGATCACGGCGTTCTTGTTGCTGTACCTACCCATTTCCGGATCCCTTTTCCGCAGGATTTGCAGCTTCATTTTCCCAGCTGCACTTTTCCAGCCGCATTATTACGCTCGACTTTTCCGGCTCGACTCTTCCGGCTCGGTTTTTCCGGCTCGGCTTTGCCAGCTCGACTCTTCCAGCTCGGCTTTTTCGGAGGTCAGCCCCTGGGATATTCCCCGCCGTCCACCGCGAGGCTGGTCCCGGTCACCCAGCCCGCACGGTCGGACACGAGGAACAGCACCGCGTGGGCGATGTCGTCGGGCAGGCCGTCGCGCCCCAGCGGGGCGGTGCCGCTCGGGGCCGGTCCGGCGTCGAGACGCGCCCAGTGCTCCCGGGTCTCCTCCCCGCCGGGGGTGGAGGTCCGGCCGGGACTGACGGTGTTGACCCGGACGCCGGAGGGGGCCAGCGTCGCGGCCAGTCCGGCGCTGTAGTTGTCCAGCGCCGCCTTCGCCGCCTGGTAGTGCAGGAACGGCGGTGCGGGGGGCGCGACCGCGGCGGTGGAGATGTGCACGATCGCTCCCGAGCGCCGTTCCCGCATGCCCGGTACCAGCAGCGAGTTCAGCCGGACCGACGCGAGGAGGTTCAGGTTCAGCGTGTCCAGCCACTCCTCGTCGGGGATGACCAGGCCGTCCTTGTGGGGCCGCGCCCCGCCCGCGTTGTGGACCAGGATGTCCACCCCGCCGAGCGCCTCGCGCGCGGCCCCGGCGAGCGCCTCGGCTCCGGCGAGGCTCCGCACGTCCGCCTGCACGAAGCGCGCCCCCTTCGGCGCCGGGCCCGTCGCCGACCTGGCGGTCGTGATCACCTCGGCGCCGGCGTCCAGGAGCCGGCGGACGATCGCCGCTCCGATTCCGCGCGTGCCGCCGGTGACCAGGGCCCGCTTTCCCGCGAGCTCCCTGTTCTCCGACGCGTTTTCCTGCACGGCCATGGCATTTTTCCTTTCGCCTTCGCATGATGACTCCCACACGGTAGGTCCGGAAATCGAAGGGAGGCAAAGACGAAATTGCAGCGGCTGCCATAGGAAGCTCCTATGGCAGCCGGGCGGCGTTTCCGTGACGCCTCACGCGCCGTCGTAGGGGTGCTTCTCCTTCGCCTCCCGCAGGGCCCGTCCCCACCACACCAGCTGGTCGAGCATCGTCTTGGCCGCCGCGTCCGGCCCTGACGGGTCCCTGAGCCTGCCCTCGTCGTCGAAGGAGGCGCCCGCGTTGTGGAAGGAGACGGTGTCGCGGACGGTGACGGCGTGCAGTTCGGCGAAGACCTGGCGCAGGTGCTCGGCGGCCCGCAGGCCGCCGGCCAGACCGCCGTAGGAGACCAGGCCGACGGGCTTGGCCCGCCACTCGGTGAAGTGCCAGTCGATGACGTTCTTCAGGCCGGCCGGGAACGAGTGGTTGTACTCGGGGGTCAGCACGACGAACGCGTCGGCGTCCGCCAGTTTCGGGGTGATCTCCGCCAGTGCGGCGGTCGCCTCCGGGGTCGGGGCGAAGGTCGTGGGCAGCTCGGTCCCGGCGATGTCCACCACCTCGGGGACCAGGTCGTCGTGGGCCCGGAGGTGGTCCAGGAGCCAGTCGGCGACGACGGGGCCGAAGCGGCCCTGGCGGTTGCTGCCGACGAGCAGGGTGACGCGGAGCGGTGCGGTCGTGGTGTTCATGCGGGAGAGCCTGATACCTCAAGTTTGCTCGAGGTCAAGCCGCCTCGGTCCCGGGCCCGTTCGGAGGCACCGGTCACCCGTTCACACCCGCCCGGGGAGCGGGCCGGGGCCGGTGCCACTTACCTCGGTAGGGCAGGGGCCACCGAAGAGCTCAAAGGAGCACCGATGCGACGTACCGCCCGCCTGCTGACCGGTACCGCGCTCGCCGCCGCGGCCGTCGGTCTGACCGCCGCGGCCACCGCGGCCCCGGTGTACGCCGGGGATGCCGTCGCCACCGGCGGCCTGACGGTGTATCCGGCCTCGGTCGTGCCGGGCGACCGGGCCGTGGTGACGACCGCGGCGTGCGGCGGGGGCGGCTCGGCCGCGGGTGACGCGAGCGCGGTCGGCGCGGGCGCGTTCCCGCTGGCGCCGGGCACCGGCGAGGGCGAGGCGACCGGCCACTTCGAGGTGCCGCCGAGCGCGCAGCCGGGGACGTACGAGATCGTCGCGACCTGCGGGGACGACGAGCGGCGGGTGACGGGCGACCTGGTGGTCACGCTGACCTCGGCCGCCGAGCAGGTGTACCCCAGAGGAAGCGTGAAGACGGGGGTCGGCGGCGCGCTTGGCCCCGACCCCGTGCAGACCGCGGCCGGCGTGGCGGCTCTCGCCGTCGCCGCCGCGGGCGGTACCTGGCTCCTGCATCGCCGGGCGAGAGGCGACGGGATCTGACGGGCACCCTCCGCTGCCCGTCCGCCGGTACCGCACTTCCCCACCCCCTCCGGGTCCGACGCCCCTCGCGGCCCGGAGGGGGCCGGGGGTCCCAGGGATCCGAGGGAGAGGGGACGTCATGCGCAGGGTCAAGGACACCGCGATAGCGGCCGTCACCGCCGTCGCCCTCTGCTCGGGGGCGTGGCTGCTGCTCGGCGGCGCCCGCACCGACGCCCCGCCGCAGCCGTCGGCCGCTCAGGCCCGCACCACCGGCCAGGCCGACCGGGGTGACCGGGGCGCCGCCGCACCGGCGCTGCCGCCCTCCCCGCCGGACCGCGTCCGCATCCCGGCGATCGGCGTGGACGCCCCGCTGACCGGCCTGGGCCTGACCGGCACGGGCAGCCTGGACGTACCGCCCGCCGAGAAGAAGAACCTCGCCGGCTGGTACGAGGCGGGCACCACCCCCGGCGAGAAGGGCACCGCGATCGTCGCCGGGCACGTCGACAACGCCGAGGGGCCCGCGGTCTTCTACCGCCTCGGCGCCCTGAAGAAGGGCTCGGCGATCGAGATCGACCGGCGCGACGGCGGCGTCGCCGTCTTCACCGTGGACGCGGTGGAGGTCTACGCCGCCGACGCCTTCCCCGACGAGAAGGTCTACGGCGCCGCCGACCGCCCCGAACTGCGCGTCATCACCTGCGGCGGCCCCTACTCACGCAGTACCGGCTACCAGGGCAACGTGGTCGTCTTCGCCCACCTGACCGGGAGCCGGTGACGCGTTCAGCACGTGCGCCTTCCCCCACGCGCCGAGCGGCACCAGGGCCTCGTTGAGCGCGACGCCCCGGGCGGTCAGCGAGTACTCGACGCGGGGCGGCACCTCGCCGTACTCCTCGCGGTGCACGATGCCGTCGGCCTCCAGCTCCCGCAGCTGCGCGGCGAGCACCTTCTCGGTGACGCCCGGCAGTGCGCGGCGCAGCGCGCCGAAGCGGTACATGCCCTCGCCGAGGGCCCAGAGGATCAGTACCTTCCATTTCCCGCCGATCACGTCGATCGCCGCGTCGACCCCGCAGTGGTACGCCCCCGGCCGCCGTGCCGTCCCCATACCCGTCACCCCGTCCCTGCCCGCTGCCTGCACGCTTCCGCCGGGGTAACCACCCACTCCGAAGTACGTACTTGAGCGGTCACCGGCCCCGTCGGAACCTGATCACCATGACTGACAAGACACCCGCCGCCCGTATTCCGCTCACCGTCCTCGGCACCGGCGCCATGGGCACCGCCCTGACCCGCGCCTGGCTCGCCGCCGGCCACCCCGTGACCGTCTGGAACCGCACCCCGGCCCGCGCCGGGGCCCTCGCCGCCGCGGGGGCGAGGGTCGCCGCGAGCGCCGGTGAGGCGGTGGCCGCGAGCCGCCTGGTGATCGTCTGCCTGCTCGACGACGCCTCGGTCGGCGAGGCCCTGGACGGGGCCGGGCTGACCGGGCGGGACCTGGTGAACCTCACCACCGGGACGCCCGCCGAGGGCCGCGCCCGCGCCGGGTGGGCGCGGGAACGCGGAGCCCGCTTCCTGGACGGCGGGATCATGGCCGTACCGCCGATGATCGGGTCTCCCGACTCCGGCGGACACATCCTCTACAGCGGCTCCGCCGAGCTGTTCGACGAACACCGGAACACACTCGCCGTGCCGGCCGGTACGCGCTACGTCGGTACGGACCCGGGATTCGCGGCGCTGCACGACGTGGCGCTGCTGAGCGCGATGTACGGCATGTTCGCGGGCATGGCGCACGCCTTCGCCCTGATCGGCCCGGAGGACATCGCCCCGGAGGACTTCGCACCGCTGCTGGTGTCCTGGCTCGGCGCGATGTCCGGCTCGGCTCACCGGGCCGCCGGGCAACTGGCGAGCGGCGACTACGGCAAGGACGTCGTCTCCAACCTGGCGATGCAGGTGGCGGGGAGCGCGACCCTGCTGCGCACGGCGGAGGAGCAGGGGGTGAGCACGGAGCTGCTGACGCCGTACCTGGCACTGATGGAGCGGCGGCTCGCCGAGGGGCACGGGGCGGAGGACACGACGGGGGTGGTGGAACTGCTGAACCTGCGCCGGGCCGCGGCGGACCGCCCCTAGGCCACCCACTGTTCGTACGCCAGGTTCGCCACCAGTGCGAAGACGACGGTCAGCAGGACGACGCGGACGAAGCCGCTGCCCCTCTTGAGGGCCGTGTGGGCGCCGAACATGCCGCCGGCCAGGTTGAAGGCGGCCATCAGGACGGCCAGCTGCCACAGCACCGCGCCCTGCCAGGCGAAGGTGGCGAGGGCGCCCGCGTTGGTGCAGCAGTTGACGATCTTGGCGGTGGCGGAGGCGGTCACCAGGTCCAGGTGGAGCAGGGCGGTGAGGGCCAGGACCAGGAAGGTTCCGGTGCCGGGGCCGATGAGGCCGTCGTAGAAGCCGATGCCGAGGCCCGCCAGACCGATCGCGGCGAGGATCTGGCGGCGGGTGGCCGGGCCGGTGGCGGGAGCGGTGCCGAAGGCGGGGCGGAAGATCACGAAGGCGGCGACCGCGAGCAGCACCACCATGATCACCGGCTTCAGGACCTCGGTGCTCATCCCGGCGGCGAAGAAGGCACCGCCCGAGGACCCGGCCAGCGCCGCGAGGCCGATGCGTACGGCGGTGCCCACGTCCACCGGCGCCTTGCGGGCGTATGTCACCGCCGCGCCGGTGGTGCCGACGATGGCGACCGCCTTGTTGGTGCCGAGCGCGTGCGCGGCCGGGGTGCCGGACGGCAGGCCGAGCAGGAGCGCGGGCAGGAGCAGGAGGCCGCCGCCGCCCACCACGGCGTCGATCCAGCCGGCCGCGAGTGCGGCGAGGCAGAGCAGGACGACCGTGGTCAGCGATATGTCGGGCATGATCGCGACCCTATGGACGGGATGGATGTGCCGTCCATCGAGATGAGGGACTTCTGAGGTTCACGCCCCGGCGTCGACGACGGCACGGACCACGGCGGCGACCTCCTCGCGCCCGGTGGGCCGCAGGTCGACGGAGTTGTGGATGGAGAATCCCTCGACCAGCGCGTCCAGGGCCCGTGCGGTGAGCGGGTCGAAGTGCCTGGCCAGGGAGGACCGGCTGGCCTGCATCCAGGAGCGCATGACGGCGCGCACCTCGGGATTGCGGGTGGCGAAGGCGTAGAGCTCGTAGCTGAGCAGGAGGTTGCGGTCGGTCCCCCAGACCTTGCCGCAGATGATCTCGACGACCGCCTCCTCGGCCTCCTGCCGGGTCCGCGCGGCCTCCAGCAGCGCGCCGTAGCGGGTGGAGACGGTCTCCGCGAGCCGGGTGAAGGCGGCGGTCAACAGGTGCTGCATGTCGTCGAAGTAGTAGGTGAGCGACCCGAGCGGCACGCCCGCCGCCTCCGCGATCCTGCGGAAGGTCACCTTGATGGCGCCGTGCTCCGCGACGACGTCGAGCGCGGCGTCGAGGATGCGTTCGCGGCGCCGGGGGTCGTTGGGGCCACGAGTGCTGCCTGTCATCGCCGTTGTCCGCCTTGTCTGCTCGGTCTGCTCGGTCTGCTCGGTCTTCTCGGTCGCCGATCCGGTGTGTACATTTGTGCATACTCGGTGGGCGGTGCGGGATCGTCGCCCGCCCGTGACGCATTGTCTCCAACACCGGCGGAGCCCTTCCTTGACAGACCGTGCCGTGGGCCGACGCCGCCGGGCGCTGTACCTCTTCTTCTTCCTCAACGGCATCGCCATGTCCTCATGGATCACGCGCACCCCGGACGTCCGTGACCGTCTGGGCGTGTCCACGGGGCAGATGGGGCTGGTGCTGTTCGGTCTGTCCGTCGGTTCGATGGCCGGCATCCTCTGTTCCGGCCGTTTCGTGTCGCGGTTCGGGACCAGACCCGTGACGGCGTTCGGCACCCTGTGCGTCGTCGCGAGCGTCGTCGTCGTGGGCGCGGGCAGCGCCCTCGCCTCCGCGCCCCTGGTCACCGCGGGACTGTGCCTGTTCGGCGTGGGCGTCGGGTCGGGCGAGGTGGCGATCAACGTGGACGGTGCCGACGTGGAGCGGATCACCGGCAGGCCGGTGCTGCCGACCCTGCACGGGTGCTTCAGCCTGGGCACCGTCATCGGCGGCCTGGCAGGCATGGCGGCCACCGCCGCGGCGTTCCCCGCCCACTGGCACCTCCTGGCGGTGGCCGCGGTGACGGCCGCGATCTTCGGTTACGCCATCGGTGCCGTCCCGGCCGGGACCGGTGTCCGTGCCGCGGCGCCCGCCTCGGACTCCGCGCGGCCGGCGGGCCCGCAGGTCTGGAAGGACCGGCGGCTTTTGATGATCGGGGTCATCGTCCTGGCCATGGCGCTCGCCGAGGGCGCCGCCAACGACTGGCTGCCGCTGCTCATGGTCGACGGTCACGGTCTCGACGCCGCCGTCGGCTCGCTCGTCTTCGTGGGGTTCGCCGCCGCGATGACCCTGGGCCGCTTCGGCGGCGCGTTCTTCCTCAACCGTCACAGCCGGGCGACCGTCGTGCGGGCCAGCGCGGTCTCCGGGGCCGTCGGTCTGTGCCTGGTCATCTTCTCCGACAACGCCGTCGTGGCCGCGGCGGCCGTCCTGTTCTGGGGACTGGGCGCGTCCCTGGGCTTTCCGGTGGCCCTGTCGGCGGCGGGCGACTCGGGGCCCGACGAGACCGCCCGGGTCGGCCTCGTGGCGACGATCGGCTACATCGCGTTCCTGGTGGGACCGCCCACCCTCGGCTTCCTGGGCGATCACTACGGACTGCGTCCGGCGATGGTCGTGGTCCTGGCGTTCGTCGCCACGGCCGTTTTCGCGGCCCCTGCCGCCGGTACCCGCGGATCCCGGCAGCGCGCGTCCGACACCGCCGTCCCCGCCGACACCGCCCTTTCCGCCGAACTCGCCGTGGAGCGTCCTGGGCAGCGCACCGACGGGTGACCGCGTGACCGGCGCGCGTCGGCGACGACTGGCGCCGGAGCCCCTCACACGGGCCGGCCGGCCCCGCTGAGGGCAGCGTTCCCCGTGGGAAACAGAGGGGATGCGGCCGGGTAACACCCGCACCGCACGCTCGGTGCCATGACCTCGAAAACGCGTGTGGTGGTGATCGGCGCCGGACTCGCGGGCGTGACGCTCGCCCGGCGGCTCGGTGAGCTGGGCACGCCCGCGCTGACGGTCGGCGACGAGGAGCACCGCCCGTACAACCGGGTGCTGCTCGCCGAGGTGCTGGCCGGACGGTACGGCCCCGAGGTGATCGCCCTGCCGGCGCCCGCCGGGCTGCTGCGCGGCCGGGTCACCGGCATCGACCGGGCCGGGCGGACCGTGCGCTGCGCCGACGGGTCCGTGATCGCCTACGACACGCTGGTCCTGGCCACCGGCTCGAACGCCGTGCTGCCGCCCCTGCGCGGCCTGTTCACCCCGGACCACGAGCTGCCCGAGGGCGTGCACGCCTTCCGGACGATGGACGACTGCCTCGGGTTGTCGAAGGCGGTACGGCCCGGGGTGCGGGCCGTCGTGATCGGCGGCGGGCTGCTCGGGGTGTCCGCCGCCCGCGCGCTGGCCGTGCGCGGCGCCCAGGTCGTCCTCGCCCAGCAGTCCGAGCGGCTGATGGAGCGGCAGCTCGACCCGGCGGCCTCCGCGCTGGTGCGGCGGCACCTGGAGGGGCTCGGCGTGGAGGTGCACACCGAGTGCCGGGTACGGGACGTGCGCAGCGTCGGCGGGGCGGTGCGGTCGGTGGAGATGGGCGACGGGTACGCCCTCGGCGCCGACCTGGTGGTGCTCGCGTGCGGGGTCCGGCCGCGGGTCGGGCTGGCGCGGGAGGCGGGGCTGGCGGTCGGCAAGGGTGTCCTCGTCGACGACGAGCTGCGCACCTCCGACCCGCACATCCGCGCGATCGGCGACTGCGCCCAGCACGCGGACCGCGTGTACGGCCTGGCCGCGCCCGCCCTCGAACAGGCCGGGGTGCTGGCCGGACTGCTCGCGGAGGGCGGGACCGCCGCCCGCCACTACACCGGCACCCGCGCACTGACCCGGCTCACCCTCACCGGGGCGGACAGCCCCTTCGACCCCCTCGACCTGGCCGCGTTCGGCGAGACCGACCCCCGCCCCGGCGACGACGTCGTGCAGCTCGCCGACGCCACCCGGGGCACCTACCGCAAGGTCGTCGTCCGCGACGACCGGCTGGTGGGCGGGGTCCTGGTCGGCGAACTCGGCACCGTCGGCGCGCTGGCGCGCGCCTGGGAGGGAGCAGAGCCGCTCCCCTCCGACGGCGGCCCCCTGCTCCACCTGCTCACCCAAGACGGAGGCTCCTGATGACCGCCACCCCGGGGAACCCCCCGACGATCGTGCTGGTCGGCCACGGCATGGTCGGCCAGCGCTTCCTGGAGGCCCTCGCCGAGCGCGGCCTGACCGGCACGCACCGCGTGGTCGTCCTGTGCGAGGAGCCGCGCCCCGCCTACGACCGGGTCCAGCTCACCTCGTACTTCTCGGGGAAGACCCCCGAGGACCTGTCGATGACCGACCTCGCCTTCCTCGACGAGCACGGCATCGAGCTGCACGTCGGGGACCCGGCGGAGACGATCGACCGGGAGGCGCGCGAGGTGACCGCCCGCTCCGGGCTGGTCGTCCGGTACGACGTCCTCGTCCTGGCCACCGGCTCCTACCCGTTCGTCCCGCCGGTGCCCGGCAAGGACGCCGAGGGCTGCTTCGTCTACCGCACGATCGAGGACCTCCTCGCCATCGAGGCGTACGCGAAGAACGCGACGACCGGTGCCGTGGTCGGCGGCGGCCTGCTCGGCCTGGAGGCCGCCGGCGCGCTACAGGGGCTCGGACTCACCTCGCACATCGTGGAGTTCGCGCCGCGCCTGATGCCGGTGCAGGTCGACGAGGGCGGCGGCGCGGCGCTGCTGCGCACCATCGAGGAGATGGGCCTGTCCGTCCACACGGGCGTCGGCACCCAGGAGATCGTGACCGGCGAGGGCGGCGCCGTCACCGGCATGAAGCTGTCCGACGGGTCCGAACTCGCCACCGATCTGGTGGTGTTCAGCGCCGGTGTCCGCCCCCGCGACCAGCTCGCCCGGGACTGCGGTCTCGCGGTCGGCGAGCGCGGCGGCATCAGCGTCGACGAGCGGTGCCGCACGGTCACCGACGAGCGCGTGTTCGCGATCGGCGAGTGCGCGCTGGCCGCCGACGGGCGGGTGTACGGGCTGGTCGCCCCCGGGTACGAGCAGGCCGAGACGGCCGCAGCGACCATCGCCGCCGAGGACGCCTCCTTCACCGGCGCCGACCTGTCCACCAAGCTCAAGCTACTCGGCGTGGACGTGGCCTCCTTCGGCGACGCGCACGGCACCGCCGAGGACTGCCTGGACGTCGTCTACTCCGACTCCCGCGCGGGCCTGTACAAGAAGCTGGTCGTCGGCCGCGACGGCACGCTGCTGGGCGGCATCCTGGTCGGCGACGCGGAGGCGTACGGGACCCTGCGCGCCTTCACCGGCTCGGTCCCGCCCGTCTCCCCCGAGTCGCTCGTACTGCCCGCCGGTGCCGGTGCCCCGGCCCAGCTGGGCCCGGCCGCACTGCCCGACGACGCGGTGATCTGCTCCTGCCACAACGTCACCAAGGGCACCATCCGGGGCGCCGTGACGGAGCACTCCTGCACGACCGTGCCCGAGGTGAAGAAGTGCACCAGGGCCGGTACCGGCTGCGGCTCCTGCGTCAAGGTGCTCGGCCAGCTGGTCACCGCCGAGCTGGAGGCGAGCGGCGTCGAGGTCGACAAGGGCCTGTGCGGCTGCTTCGCGCAGACCCGCGAGGAGCTGTACGAGATCGTCGGCGCCCTGCGGATCACCTCCTACCGGGAACTGCTCGACCGGCACGGCCGCGAGGGCGCGCGGGGCGGTGAGGGCTGCGAGGTGTGCAAGCCGGCCGTGGGCTCGATCATCGCCTCGCTGGCCCCGGCGATCGGCGCGAGCGGCTACGTCCTGGAGGGCGAGCAGGCCGCGCTCCAGGACACCAACGACCACTTCCTGGCCAACCTCCAGCGCAACGGCTCCTACTCCGTCGTCCCGCGCATCCCGGGCGGCGAGATCGCGCCGGAGAAGCTGATCGTCATCGGCGAGATCGCCCGGGACTTCGGGCTCTACACGAAGATCACCGGCGGCCAGCGCATCGACATGTTCGGCGCCCGCGTCGAGCAGCTGCCGCTGATCTGGGCCCGGCTGGTGGACGCCGGATTCGAGTCGGGGCACGCGTACGGCAAGTCGCTGCGCACGGTGAAGTCCTGCGTGGGGCAGACCTGGTGCCGCTACGGCGTCCAGGACTCGGTGCGGATGGCGATCGACCTGGAGCTGCGCTACCGGGGCCTGCGCTCCCCGCACAAACTCAAGTCGGCGGTCTCCGGGTGCGCGCGCGAGTGCGCCGAGGCCCAGTCGAAGGACTTCGGCGTGATCGCCACCTCCAACGGCTGGAACCTGTACGTCGGCGGCAACGGCGGGGCCACCCCGCGCCACGCGGACCTCCTCGCGCAGGACCTCTCGGACGCCGAACTGGTCCGTCTGATCGACCGGTTCCTGATGTTCTACATCCGCACCGCCGACAAGCTGGAGCGCACCTCCACCTGGCTGGAGCGCATCCCCGGCGGCCTGGACCACGTACGGGACGTCGTCGTGCACGACTCGCTCGGCATCTGCGACGAGCTGGAGTCCCTGATGTCGGCCCATGTCGCGCACTACCGCGACGAGTGGGCCGAGACGGTCAACGACCCGGAGAAGCTGGCCCGGTTCGTGTCCTTCGTGAACGCCCCCGACA
Organism: Streptomyces sp. NPDC001599; assembly: GCF_042893535.1. Lineage (NCBI taxonomy): Bacteria > Bacillati > Actinomycetota > Actinomycetes > Kitasatosporales > Streptomycetaceae > Streptomyces > Streptomyces sp. NPDC001599. Next base: position 153,119 of record NZ_JBIAVA010000001.1, on the reverse strand, counting down.
CCCCCGACCCGGTCGTGGGCTTCGTGCCCGAGCGCGACCAGATGAAGCCCGACCTGCCGCTGCTGGACATCGGCCGGCGGCCCACCTCCGCGGACGACCTCCTGGAAGGAAGCACCCGGCGATGACCCTGGCACCCGAGACCCTCGCCCCCGACACGACCGGCCTCAAGGTCCGGCTGCGGCTGACGGACGACTGGTTCACGGCCTGCGACCTCGGCGCCCTGCTCCCGGGCCGGGGCGTGGCGGCCCTGCTGCCGGACGGCGGCCAGGTGGCGCTGTTCCGGGACCGGGACGGCGGGCTGTACGCCATCGACAACCGGGACCCGTTCACCGGCGCGGCGGTCCTCTCCCGCGGCCTGACCGGCACCCACCAGGGCCGCCCGTTCGTCGCCTCCCCGCTGCTCAAGCAGCGCTTCGACCTCACGACCGGGGAGTGCCTGGACGACGAGGCGATGCGGGTGGAGACGTACGAGGTGAAGGCCGCCTGACTCACCTTTTCTTGACCGATCGTTCCGTAAAAGCCTAGGCTACGGATCGTGGCCAGGACCAAGGAATTCGATCCGGACGCCGCGCTGCGGGCAGCCCTGGAGCTGTTCTGGCGGCGCGGCTACGAGGCGACGTCGATGGCCGACCTCGTCGAGCACCTCGGCGTCGGGCGCGCCAGCATCTACGCGACCTTCGGCAACAAGCGCGAGCTGTACCTGAAGGCGCTGGCGCACTACGAGCAGGGGCTGCTCCCGGACCTGCTGGCGGACCTGTCCCGGCCGGGCCCGGCCCTGCCGGGCGTGCGCGCCCTGGTGCGGCGCTACGCCGCCGAGGCGAGCGCCGACGAATCGCGCCTGCACGGCTGTTTCGTGACCAACACCGCCGCCGAGCTGGCCCCGCACGACCCGGTCGCCGCCCGGCGGGTCGAGCGCAACTGGGACCAGCTGGAGACCGTGCTGCACACGGCGCTGGCCCGGGCCCGCGCCGAGGGCGAGCTGCCGGCCGGGCGCGATCCGCTGGCCCTCGCCAGGATGCTGCTGGTCCTGCTCCAGGGCATGCGGGTGGTCGGCAAGGCGTCACCGGACCCGGCCAGGATGCGGGACGCCGCGGAAGCGGCCCTCGCGCTGCTCGACTGAGGAAACGGACGCACCCCTCTCCGGAGGGGTGTTTTCACGGCCACATATTGAACCGATCAGTCAAGAAATTCGGTCAGGAAAAAGGGGAGATTCATGACCACCCAGCGCTTCACCGGCAAGACCGCCCTCGTCACCGGCGCGGGCTCCGGCATCGGACGGGCCGTCGCCCTCGCCCTGGCCGCCGAGGGCGCGCACGTCGTCGTCGCAGGGCGCGCCCGGGGACCGCTCGACGAGACGGCGGCCCTGATCGAGCAGGCGGGCGGCAAGGCACTGGCCGTCACCGCCGACGTCACCCGGCCCGCCGACGTGCACGCCCTGGTGGCCGCCGCGGTGGACCACTTCGGCTCCCTCGACGTGGCCGTGAACAACGCGGGCGTCTTCCGCGGCGGAGTGCCCGTCGCCGACCTGCCGGAGGAGGACTGGCACACGCAGCTCGACATCAACGTAACCGGCGTGTTCCTCGCCCTGCGCGCCGAGGTCGGGCACATGCGCACCCAGCCGGGCGGCGGCACGATCGTGAACATCGCCTCCACCTTCGGGGCGCACAAGCGCAGCCCGGGCGCCACGGCCTACGCGGCGACCAAGGCGGCCGTCTCGGCCCTCACCCGGGGTGCCGCCCTGGACCACGTCGGGGACGGCGTCCGCATCAACGCCGTCAGCCCCGGCGCCACGGCGACCTCGATGTCCCTGCGGCCGAGCGAGACGGAGGCGGGGCGGGCCGAGCGGATGCGCGAGGAGACTCCGCTCGGCCGGGTGTCGGCGGTGGCGGAGGTCGCGGCGGCCGTGCTGTACCTGGCCTCCGACGACGCGGCGTCGGTGGTGGGGACCGACCTCGTGGTGGACGGCGGCCAGACGGCCTGAGCGCCCGGGGCCGCCCCGGCGCCCCTCAGGCCGCCCGGGCCGGACCCTCAGGGCAGCAGCGCCTCGTAGATGACGCCCGTCAGCCGCTCGGAGGCCGCCCACAGCCGCTCCCCCATCGCGTCGTCGGTGGTCCAGGACGCCCGCCAGGACGGTGCGGGCGTCCCGCGCCACATCGCGAAGGACGGGCCGGTGAAGGAGTCGGAGGGGACGCCGGGCGCCGTCGCCGCGTACAGGACGGGCAGCGCGCCGTCCTCGGCGGACTGGGCGACGACCCGGCTCCCGAGCCGCGCCAGCCGCTCGGCGAGCCGGCGCCCCTCGGCCCGGGGCCCGGCGGCGTGGAGCCCGGTCTCCGCGTACCCGGGGTGGGCGGCGACCGCGCGGACGTCCGAGGCGCCCTCCCGTGCCGCCAGCCTGCGCGCGAGCTCGTGGGTGAAGAGCAGGTTGGCCGACTTGGAGCGGGCGTACGCGGTCCAGCGCCCGTACCGCCGCACGCTGTTGAGGTCGCGCGGGTCGACCCTGGCCAGCGCGTGCAGGAAGCTGGAGACGGTCACGATCCGGGCGCCGGGCGCGGCCAGCAGGGAGGGCAGCAGCAGCCCGGTGAGCGCGAAGTGCCCCAGGTGGTTGACGCCGAACTGGGTCTCGAAGCCGTCCGCCGTCGTGCCGTGCGGCAGCGCCATCACCCCGGCGTTGTTGACGAGGAGATCGACCCGCTCGTACGGCAGTCCGTAGGCGAACTCCCGGACCGAGGCCAGGTCCCCGAGGTCCAGCCGCGCCGGTTCCACGACGGCGGAGGGCACCTCGCCCAGGAGGCGCTCCACGGCCGCGCTCCCCCGCTCCGCGCTGCGGCAGGCGAGCACGACGGACGCGCCCTTGCGCGCCAGCTCCCGGGCGATCACGTAGCCGAGACCGCCGTTGGCCCCGGTGACGACGGCGACGCGCCCGTCCAGGCCGGGGATGTCACCCGTGCTCCAGCCGGTCATCCGCGGCTCCTTCCCCGGTCCTGACCCGTCTCACCGTACGCGCCCGGCGGCCCTGAGCGGAGAGCTACCGTCCGGTCACGTCACGTTCTCATCACGAGTCCTTCATATCCCCACCACATTCTGGTCACCTCAATAGCTTCGTCACCTCATACCCGCTCTTCCACACCATTCCCGGGACTCTCGATGAAGCTGCTCCGCAAGCCCGCCGCCGTCACCGTCGCCGCCCTGGCCCTGGCCGCCCTGCCGGCCGCCGCCGCCCAGGCGCACGACGGCGCCCACCCGTTCAAGAACTGCTCCGAGGCGTACGACGCCGGGTACCGCAACATCCCGAAGGGCGACGAGCACTACGGCGAGCACCTGGACCGCGACAAGGACGGCGTCGGCTGCGACAAGCCGCCGGCCGGCTTCGTGCCCGCCGACGACAAGGACACCGGCGCCAAGGACACGGACGACGCGGCGGGCGCCGGGAGCGGGGAGAGCGGCGGCGAGGCCGCCGGGCAGCAGGGCACCGACCTGGCCGAGACCGGCGGCGACGACAGCACCCCGTACCTGGCGGCGGGCGGCGCGGTCGTCGTGCTCGCGGGCGGCGGACTGCTGCTGGCCGCGCGCCGCCGCCGGAGCGACGGCGCGGCCTGAACCGCCCCGTGCCCCCGGCCCCGTGTCGTGCGCCCCTGGAGCCCCGTCCGTTCAGCGGCGGGGTTCCGGCGCCTTGAGGCTGAAGGCGGCGCTGCTCAGCCAGCGCCGTGCGGCCCGGGCCACCGGGCGCTCGACGAACCGCTGCACCACGTAGGACAGCGCGACCAGGGCGGCGACGGTGACGCAGACCACGACCCACGGGTGGGCCAGGTCGCCGAAGTGGTGCATGACGTTGACGCCGATGGCGTCGTGCAGCAGGTACAGCGGGAAGGTCAGGGTGCCCGCGACGGTCAGTCCGCGCCAGCGGATGCGGCTGGTCCAGCCCAGCGCGACGGCGGCGACCAGCAGGAAGAACACCGTGATGACGAGGACCAGCCAGCCGCGCCCGGGCTGCCACACGTCCCAGTCCAGACGGCCACCGCCGGGCGTCAGCAGGTAGTGCAGCGCCAGCAGCCACGACATGGCGACGATGCCCCACAGCAGCGGGGTGGGGCGGTAGCGGTACATCAGGTAGAAGGCCATGCCCGCGATGAAGTAGGGCGCGGACGGCGGGTTCACCAGCAGGGTGAGCAGGTGGATGTCGGCGCCGGGGGCCAGCACGGCGGCGACGGTCCACAGGCCGCAGTAGATCACCACGCGCTGGTACGTCAGGCCCTTCCACACCACGACCGCGAAGGTGAGGTAGAAGCACAGCTCGGGCCAGAGCGTCCAGTAGACGGAATCCAGGTTCTCCACGCCCAGCGGCGTCTGGAGCATCGTCAGGTTGGCGAAGATCACGCGCGGGTGCGGCTGCCCGAACGGGTCACCGGCGAAGTAGATCACGCAGGCCGTGATCGCGATGGCCACCCAGTACATGGGGTACAGCCGGGTGACGCGGGAGATGAAGAAGTCGCGCGGGGTGCGGCCCCACGCGCTCATGCAGATGACGAACCCGCTGATCAGGAAGAAGAGTTCGACGCCGAGCCGGCCGTAGGCGAAGTAGCTCTGGGCCTCGGGGAAGACGCTGTCGACGGGGCGGCCCCACATGGTCTGCATCGTGGAGGGCACCTGACCGACGAAGTGGAAGAAGACCACGGACAGGGCCGCCAGGAACCGCAGTCCGTCCAGGGCGGCGAGCCGGTTGCGGGCCACGGGGGGCCCGGCCTCGGGGACTCTCTCCGCCGCGCCGGTCCGGGGGCTGGGCACCTTCCCCGCCGCTCTGTCCCCCATCCCGTCCCGGTGGGCCGTACCGGCCGGTTCCCTGTGATCCGTCTGGGTCATCCAACCACCGTTCCGGGTGTCGGCCGCTGTCCGCTGCCAGGGCCCTCCGAGTCTGCTGACAGCTTGCTGCTGCTCAGCAGAGAGGAATTCACACCGTTGCACGTGTCACAAAAGGCGGCACCCCCGCACGGGTGCCGCCTTTTCTCGTGGTCCGGAGCCGCCGCCGATCGGTGAGGGTGGTCGGGTGACAGACGGCGGCTCCGGGGCTCGATGCCCCCTTCGGGACTACCGGTGGTCGCTGCCCTTCGACCGCGACGCCGCCCGGCCGGCCTCCAGACGGGCCACCGGGATCCGGAACGGGGAGCAGGAGACGTAGTCCAGACCCACCTCGTGGAAGAAGTGGACGGACTCCGGGTCGCCGCCGTGCTCGCCGCAGACGCCGAGCTTCAGGTCGGGACGCGTGGCGCGGCCGGCCTTCGCGGCGGCGGCGACCAGGGAGCCGACGCCGTCCTTGTCGATGGTCTCGAACGGGGAGACGCCGAAGATGCCCTTCTCCAGGTAGGCCGTGAAGAAGCTGGCCTCGACGTCGTCGCGGCTGAAGCCCCACACGGTCTGGGTCAGGTCGTTGGTGCCGAAGGAGAAGAACTCCGCGGCCTCGGCGATCTGCCCGGCGGTCAGCGCGGCGCGCGGCAGCTCGATCATGGTGCCGATCGACAGCTTGAGCTTCGCGCCGGTGGCGGCCTCGACCTCGGCGATGACCTGGTCGGCCTCCTCGCGGACGATCTCCAGCTCCTGGACCGTGCCGACCAGCGGGATCATGATCTCGGCGCGCGGGTCGCCCTTGGCCGCCTTGCGCTCGGCCGCGGCCTCGGCGATGGCGCGGACCTGCATGGTGAACAGGCCGGGGATGACCAGACCGAGACGGACACCGCGCAGGCCCAGCATCGGGTTCTGCTCGTGCAGCCGGTGCACGGCCTGGAGCAGGCGCAGCTCGTTCTCGTGCGGCTCCTGCCGGGACTCGGCTAGCGCCACGCGCACCGACAGCTCGGTGATGTCGGGCAGGAACTCGTGCAGCGGCGGGTCCAGGAGGCGGACGGTGACCGGGAGGCCGTCCATCGACTCGAAGAGCTGGACGAAGTCCTGCTTCTGGAGCGGCAGCAGCTCCTTGAGGGACTCCTCGCGCACCGCCTCGGTGTCGGCGAGGATCAGCCGCTCCACCAGCTCGCGGCGGTCGCCGAGGAACATGTGCTCGGTGCGGCACAGGCCGATGCCCTGGGCGCCGAACCGGCGGGCGCGCAGCGCGTCCTCGGCGTTGTCGGCGTTGGCCCGCACCCGAAGCCGGCGCTTGCGGTCGGCGAAGGCCATGATCCGGTGCACGGCCTCGACCAGCTCGTCGGCGTCCTCGGCACCCGCGTGCATCCGGCCCTCGAAGTACTCGACGACCGGCGACGGCACGACCGGCACCTCGCCCAGGTAGACCTTGCCGGAGGAGCCGTCGATGGAGATCACGTCGCCCTCCTCGACGACGTGCCCGCCCGGCACGGTCATCCGGCGGCGCTTGGTGTCGACCTCCAGCTCCTCGGCGCCGCAGACGCAGGTCTTGCCCATGCCGCGCGCGACCACGGCCGCGTGGGAGGTCTTGCCGCCGCGCGAGGTCAGGATGCCCTCGGCGGCGATCATGCCGTCCAGGTCGTCGGGGTTGGTCTCGCGGCGGACCAGGATGACCTTCTCGCCGGAGCGGGACCACTTGACGGCGGTGTACGAGTCGAAGACGGCCTTGCCGACCGCCGCGCCCGGCGAGGCGGCGATGCCCCGGCCGACCTTCTCGACCTTCGCCTCGTCGTCGAAGCGGGGGAACATCAGCTGGGCGAGCTGGGCGCCGTTGACCCGCTGGAGGGCCTCGGCCTCGTCGATCAGGCCCTGGTCGACGAGCTGGGTGGCGATGCGGAAGGCGGCGCCCGCGGTGCGCTTGCCGACGCGGGTCTGGAGCATCCACAGCTGGCCGCGCTCGATGGTGAACTCGATGTCGCACAGGTCCAGGTAGTGGTTCTCCAGCGTTTCCATGATCTGCATCAGCTGGTCGTACGACTTCTTGTCGATCTGCTCCAGCTCCGCCAGCGCGACGGTGTTGCGGATGCCCGCGACGACGTCCTCGCCCTGGGCGTTCTGGAGGTAGTCGCCGTAGACGCCCTGGTGGCCGCTCGCGGGGTCCCTCGTGAACGCGACACCCGTGCCGGAGTCGGGACCGAGGTTGCCGAAGACCATGGAGCAGACGTTGACGGCGGTGCCCAGGTCGTGCGGGATGCGCTCCTGGCGGCGGTAGAGCTTGGCGCGCTCGCCGTTCCAGGACTCGAAGACCGCCTTGATGGCGAGGTCCATCTGCTCGCGCGGGTCCTGCGGGAAGTCCCGGCCGGCCTCGGTCTTGACGATCTTCTTGAACTTGGTGACGAGCTTCTTGAGGTCGGCGGCCTCCAGCTCGGTGTCGACCGCGACCCTCTTGGCCGTCTTCGCCGCCTCCAGCGCCTCCTCGAAGAGGTCGCCGTCGACGCCGAGGACGGTCTTGCCGAACATCTGGATCAGGCGGCGGTAGGAGTCCCACGCGAAGCGGTCGTCACCGGCCTGCTTGGCCAGGCCCTGCACGGACTTGTCGGAGAGGCCGATGTTGAGGACGGTGTCCATCATGCCGGGCATGGAGAACTTGGCCCCGGAGCGGACCGACACGAGGAGGGGGTCGTCGGCCTGGCCGAGCTTCTTGCCCATCTTCGCTTCGAGGGCGTCGAGGTGCGCACTCACCTCGTCACGCAGTGCCGCGGGCTCCTCGCCGCTGTCGAGGTAGGTCTTGCAGGCCTCGGTGGTGATCGTGAAGCCGGGAGGGACCGGGAGACCCAGGTTGGTCATCTCGGCGAGGTTGGCGCCCTTGCCGCCGAGGAGGTCCTTGAGGTCCTTGTTGCCCTCGGTGAAGTCGTAAACGAACTTCGCTGCGTTCGCTACCTGGGGATCTTTGTTTTCCGACACGGGTCTCGACTCCTCGAGGACGCGGTGGCTGCCCTGACGGCGAGGAATGTACCCAGATCAAAGGCCTGTGGGTACGTCCACGTGTGCGTCATGCGCCTGTAACCACCCGTCCGCCAGCGGATCGAAAGTCAAGGCTTGGCAAGCGACCGACCGCTTGTGTTTTCACTTCTTGAACGCATGAACTCTCGTACGCCGAACTCTCTGCTCACATGAGCGTCATTATCTACGTTTGAGTTCGCTCGATGAACGATCAACGCATGGCACTCAGTGCCACACCTTGGAGAAGTGGAGTCGCCCGTGATCCGCTCATCTGAGCACCATCCCTATCAGAGGTGGCGAGAATCACGCTCCCACACGCCGCCGGATTTCACCATGCGGACCCGTGAACGGACCGGTGGTGCGGGACGTACGGGAGTGCGGCGGGTCCCGGCCCCCTCGCCGGGGCCCGCCGTCCACCGGGATTCGCACGGAAGGACCTTCGGGTGCCCGTCATCACGCCTTTCCGCCGGCCGCCGCAGACAGCCGACGACGACCCCGACACCCCCGGTCCCTCCCCGCTGAAGGCCCTCACGGCCCTCACGGCCCTCGGGGTCCGCCTCGCCCACTGGCGCGCGTGGCGTACCCGGCACCCGCGCGCCGCAGTCGTCGTCCGCCGGGTCACGACGGCTCTTTCGGCCATTCTGGTGCTCGGGGCGCTGCTGCTGCCCAACACCCTCGTCGCCGTGGAGCCCAACCGCTTCGCACGGATCCCGGCGGAGGCGGTCGTCGCGGCAGTGCTGCTGCTCTGCCTGCCCCGGGTGCCGCGGCTGGTGGCGGCCGCGCTGTTCGGGACCGCCCTGGGCGCGCTGACCGTGCTGAACCTGCTCGACATGGGCTTCACCGAGTACCTGGGCCGTAACTTCAACCTCGTCCTGGACTGGGGCCTGCTCGACGACGCCCAGTCGTTCGTGGCGGACTCGATGGGCGGGGCGACGGCGGCCTGGGCCGCGGTGGGCGCCGTCGTGCTGGCCGTCTCGCTGCTGGTGCTCATGGCGCTGGCGGCGGTCCGGCTCGGCGAGCTGCTCGCCGGGCACCGGGAGCGGGCGGCCCGGGGCGCGCTGATGGCGGCCACCGTGTGGATGACCTGCGCCTCGCTGGGCCTTCAGACCTTCGGCGTGCCGGTGGCCACCACCAGTGCCTCCCGGGCGATGGAGGCGCAGGCGCACCGGGTCGTGGACACGCTGCGGGACGAGGCGGCCTTCGCGAAGGAGGCGAAGGCGGACCGCTTCGGCGCCACACCCGGCGCCGAGCTGGTGCCGGACCTGCGCGGCAAGGACATGGTCTTCACGTTCATCGAGAGCTACGGCCGCAGCGCGATCGAGGACCCGGTGATGGCACCGGGTGTCGACCGGACCCTGGACACGAGCACCGAGGCGCTGGCGGAGGCGGGCTTCCACGCCCGCAGCGGCTGGCTGACCTCGGCGACGTACGGCGGCAGCAGCTGGCTCGGCCACTCCACCTTCCTGTCCGGCCTGTGGGTGGACAACCAGCAGCGCTACCGCACCGTCACCGCCGGCGACCACCTCACCCTGACCAAGGCCTTCCGGAAGACCGGCGACTGGGACACGGTCGGGATCATGCCGGGGGTGCAGAAGGCCTGGCCGGAGGCGGACTGGCACGGGCTCGACAAGGTCTACGACGCGTTCGACATGGGCTACCGGGGGCCGAAGTTCAGCTGGTCGACGATGCCCGACCAGTACGCGCTGGAGGCGTTCCAGCGCCTGGAGCACGGCAGGAAGCGCGACCGGCCGCTGCTGGCGGAGGTCATCCTCACCTCCAGCCACCAGCCCTGGGCGCCGATCCCGAGGATGGTCGGCTGGGACGAGGTCGGCGACGGGTCGGTGTACGACGGTATCGAGGCGGCGGGCGTGAAGGCGCCCGACATCATCACCGACTCCGCCCGCTCGAAGGAGGAGTACGGCAAGTCGATCCAGTACTCGGTCACCAGCCTCACCCAGTGGCTGGAGCGCTACGGCACCGACGACACCGTCCTCGTCTTCCTCGGCGACCACCAGCCGCTCGCGCGCGTCAGCGGGAACCACGCGAGCCGGGACGTCCCGGTGTCGATCGTCGCCAAGGACCCGAAGGTGCTCGACGCGATCGACGGCTGGAACTGGACGGAGGGGCTGAAACCGGCCCACGACGCCCCGGTGTGGAAGATGAGTTCCTTCCGCGACCGCTTCCTGACGGCGTACGGCTCGATCCCGCACCCCACGAAGGGCTGACCGGGGCCGGGGACCGGTCAGCCGCCGGAGGTGTCCAGCTCGGCGTCCGCGCCGACGCCCGCGCAGTCGTACGGGTCCTTGAGCCAGCCGTCCGGCAGGACCACCCGGTTGTTGCCGGAGGTGCGGCCGCGGGGGCCGTCGGCGCCGACGGGCCAGGGCTGGTCGAGGTCGAGTTCGTCGAGTCCGGCGCGCAGCGCCTCCAGGGAGGAGGTGATCGCGAGCCGCTTGCGCATCTCGGAGCCGACGGCGAAGCCCTTGAGGTACCAGGCGACGTGCTTGCGGAAGTCGATGACACCGCGCGCCTCGTCCCCGATCCACTCCCCAAGGAGGGTGGCGTGCCGCACCATCACGTCGGCGACCTCGCGCAGGGTGGGCCGTACGAAGGCGTCGGTGCGGCCCTCGAAGGCGGCGACCAGGTCGGCGAAGAGCCAGGGCCGCCCCAGGCAGCCGCGTCCGACGACCACGCCGTCGCAGCCGGTCTCCCGCACCATGCGCAGCGCGTCCTCGGCGGACCAGATGTCGCCGTTGCCGAGGACGGGGATCTCCGGGACGTGCTCCTTGAGGCGGGCGATGGCGTCCCAGTCGGCGGTGCCGCCGTAGTGCTGGGCGGTGGTGCGGCCGTGCAGGGCGATGGCGCTGACGCCCTCCTCGACGGCGATGCGGCCCGCGTCGAGGTGGGTGAGGTGGTCGTCGTCGATGCCCTTGCGCATCTTCATGGTGACGGGCAGGTCACCGGCGCCGGTGACGGCCTCGCGGACGATGGCCCGCAGCAGGTTCCGCTTGTACGGCAGGGCCGAGCCGCCGCCCTTGCGGGTCACCTTGGGCACCGGGCAGCCGAAGTTCAGGTCGATGTGGTCGGCCAGGTCCTCCTCCGCGATCATGCGGACGGCCTTGCCGACGGTCACCGGGTCGACGCCGTACAACTGGATCGAGCGCGGGGTCTCGGTCGCGTCGAAGTGGATCAGCTGCATGGTCTTCTCGTTGCGCTCGACCAGCGCCCGGGTGGTGATCATCTCGCTCACGAACAGGCCCTTGCCCCCGCTGAACTCCCGGCACAGCGTGCGGAACGGCGCGTTGGTGATCCCGGCCATCGGCGCCAGCACCACGGGCGGCGCGACGGTGTGCGGGCCGATGCGCAGGGGTGCGGCGGTGGTGTCGGGGGCGGGCGTGGTGAGCGTGGACATTCCCCCATTGTCACGCACACGGGGCGGTGCCCGTAGCGCCCTGTGGACAAAGATCGTGCATCAGTCATTAGTTAGACGCACTATCGAAGTAGGCGTAGGCTGGAGTTCATGCCCGAGCTCACCCATCGCCGCCGCATGCTCGTGCTCGCCATCTGCTGCATGAGCCTGCTGATCGTGAGTATCGACAACACGATCCTCAACGTCGCCCTCCCCTCCATGCAGCGCGACCTGCACGCGAGCACCTCCGGTCTCCAGTGGGCCATCGACGCGTACACGCTGGTGCTGGCCGCGCTGCTGATGCTGTCCGGCTCGACCGCCGACCGGATCGGCCGCAAGCGGGTCTTCATGACCGGCCTGGTGATCTTCACCCTCGGCTCGCTGCTGTGCTCGCTGGCCCCCGGCCTGTCCTCGCTGATCGTCTTCAGGATGATGCAGGCGGTGGGCGGTTCGATGCTCAACCCGGTGGCGATGTCGATCATCACCAACACCTTCACCGACCCCCGCGAGCGCGCCCGCGCGATCGGCGTCTGGGGTGCGGTGGTCGGCATCTCCATGGCCGCCGGTCCCCTGGTGGGCGGCGTGCTGGTGGAGTCGGTCGGCTGGCGCTCGATCTTCTGGGTCAACCTGCCGGTGGGCCTGGCCGCCCTCCTGCTCACCCTCCGCTTCGTCCCCGAGTCCCGCGCGCCGAAGGCCCGCCGCCCCGACCCGCTGGGCCAGCTGATGGTGATCGTGCTGTTCGCCTCCCTGACGTACGCGATCATCGAGGCGCCGAACGCCGGGTTCCGCACCGTGCTGCCCTTCGCGGTACTGGCGCTGGCCGCGCTGCTCGGCCTGCTCCTGCACGAGCCCCGTCGCGCCGACCCCCTCATCGAGCTGCGCTTCTTCCGGTCGGCGCCGTTCAGCGGGGCCACCGTCATAGCGATCAGTGCGTTCGCCGCGCTGGGCGGCTTCCTGTTCCTGTCCACGCTGTACCTCCAGAACGTGCGCGGACTGAGCGCCCTGGAGGCCGGCCTGTGGATGCTGCCGATGGCCGTCCCGACCTTCCTGTGCGCCCCGCTCGCCGGCCGGCTGGTCGGCAGCCGGGGACCGCGCCTGCCCCTGCTGATCGCGGGCGGCGCGCTGACCGTGAGCGGGACGCTGTTCGCCGCCTTCGAGGCCGAGACCTCCGACGTCACGCTCTTCGTCGGCTACGTCCTGTTCGGCATCGGCTTCGGCTTCGTCAACGCGCCCATCACCAACACCGCGGTCTCCGGCATGCCCCGCGCCCAGGCCGGGGTCGCCGCGGCCGTCGCCTCCACCAGCCGCCAGCTGGGCCAGACCCTGGGCGTGGCGGTGGTCGGCGCGGTGCTGGCGTCGGGCGTCGGCGCCTCGTCGTACCGCGACACCTTCGTCTCCGCCGCCCGCCCCGGCTGGTGGATCCTGGCCGCCTGCGGCCTCGCGGTCCTCGTCCTCGGTGCCGTCACGAGCGGCCGCTGGGCCCGTCGGACGGCGGAGCGGACGGCGGAGCGTCTGGAGTCGCCGGAGGTGCGGGAGGCGGTGCGGGCGGGGACGTGACGGCGTCTCAGACGTAGTCGAAGTACCGGTCGGCCCACACCGCCCGCATGTCGTCGTCCTCGTCGCCCTCGTCGTCCTCGTCGTCGAGGCCGAGCGCCGGGAGCATCTCCACGAAGTCCCGGTCCTCGTCCACCAGGGTCGGGGTCGGGCCGTCGTACGGCTCCAGCAGCACGTCGAGCGGGACGAAGACGCACCCCGCCGCCGTGCACGTCCCGTCCAGCCACGTCACGAACTCCGCACTCAGGTCCGCCGCGGAGCCGGCGGTCCAGTCGCCGCCCGTCCCCGCGGTGACGAAGGCGCCGAAGTTGCTCAGCTCGACCCACAGTCTCCCGGCGGGCCCGGCGCCGTCCGCGACCGAGAACCTCCCGTACACGCTGGCGTCCTGGTACAGACCGGCGCTGCCGGACGGCCCGAAACGCCGCTCCAGCGCGGCCGTGAGGAGCGCGAAGCGGTGTTCGGAGGCGTCCGCGTCGAAGTCCCGGGGCCGTTCCCGGTGGTCCGGGTCGTCGTGTGCGCTCAGCAGGGTCCGGATCTCGTCCAGGGGGAGCACGGACACGCCTTTCGGCCGGCGGCGACGGACCCGCGCATCATGCCCTCGCGTCCTGCGGCACCGCACCCGATTTCTCCACCGGCAGCCGCTCCGCCACCTTCGGCCAGTACTTCATCACCGCGTCCTCCATCCCCGGCAGCGCCCGCTGCCCCGCCAGCGCCAGCACGATGGCCGCGGCCACGCCCGCCCAGGCGACCGGCCCGAGCGGGGTGCAGCCGAAGAGGCGGCTGGCGCCCGGGGTCTGGACGAGGGCGACCAGGGCGGCTGCCGAGCCGAGGGACGTGACCTGGACCAGGCGGCTGTCGCGCCGGTCGGCGAGGGTCTGGGCGAGCTGCGTGCCGACGACCGCGCACAGGGCCATGGTCGTCGAGCGGCGCTGCGTGCCCGGCGTGAAGCGGCCGAACAGCCAGGCCGCGGTCGCCCCCAGCGCCGTGGTCAGGGCCCGGTGCCGGATCTGCCGGAGGAGGGGCTCGCCCAGCACCGCCGTGCCCAGCGGCGCGCCCGCGTCGGCGGCCTCCTGCTCCGGGTCCCCGGTCTTCGTCACCGCGACGGCCATCGCCGGGAACAGGTCGGTGAAGAGGTTGACCAGCAGCATCTGGCGGGTGGACAGCGGAGCGGCGCCGCCCAGCACCGTGCCGAGGATGCCGAAGCCGACCTCGCCCGCGTTGCCGCCGATCAGGATGGCGATGGCGTCGGCGACGCTGTGCCAGAGGGCACGCCCCTCCCGCACCGCCTCCACCAGCACCAGCAGGTCGTCGCCCGTGACCACCAGGTCGGCGGCGTTGCGGGCGGCGGCCGAACCGCGGGCGCTGATGCCGACGCCGATGTCGGCGGCCCGGATCGCGGCGGCGTCGTTGGCGCCGTCGCCGACCATGCCGACGACCCGCCCGGCGTCCCGCAGGGACTCCACGACCTGGAGCTTCTGCTCGGGCGCCACCCGGGCCACGACGTCCGCGTCGCGCAGCATCCGGGAGCGGGCGGTGCGGTCGGCGGCGGCGAGTTCGTCGCCGGTGACCACGACCGCGTCCTCGGGCCAGCCCAGGTCGACGGCGATGGCGTGGGCGGTCTGCGGATGGTCGCCGGTCAGCACCACGGGCCGTACGCCCGCCTCGCGCAGCCCGCGCACCAGCGCCGGGGAGGTCTCGCGGGGCACGTCGGCGAGGGCGAGCAGTCCGGTGAACTCCAGCTCCGACGGCTGCCGTTCGAGGACGTCGGCCGCCTTCTCGCCCTTCCCCAGGGTCCGCCGGGCCACCGCGATGATGCGCAGTCCGGCACCGGCCAGCCGCTGCGCCACCTCCGAGGTGTGCGCCGGCAGACCGGCGCAGGCGGGCAGCACCGTCTCCGGGGCGCCCTTGACCACCAGCACGGCGGGGCCCCTCGCGCCCTCGCGTCCGACGGCGGCGGCGTAGCCGCGGGAGGTCTCGAAGGGCAGGCCCTCCTCCTGCCGCCAGTCGGGGTCGTCCCCGGCCGCGTCCAGGACCGCCTCGTCGGTGGCGTGCGTGGGCCGGGCGCCGTCGCCGTCCAGCCGGGGGCAGGCGCGCGCGGCGGTCCGTACGGCGTCGGCGGTCTCCGCCTCGCCCACCCGGCGGACCGTGCCGTCGGTGCCCGCGACGCGCGACAGCCGCAGCCTGTTCTCGGTGAGGGTGCCCGTCTTGTCGAAGCAGACGGTGTCCATCCGGCCGAGCGCCTCCAGGGTGCGCGGGGTGCGCACCAGGACGCCCCGGCGGCTCAGCCGGCGGGCCGCGGCGAGCTGGGCCACCGTCGCCACCAGCGGCAGTCCCTCGGGCACGGCGGCCACCGCCACCGACACACCACCGGCGACGGCCTGCCGGATCGGCGCCCCGCGCAGCAGCGAGAGCCCCGTCACCGCGGCGCCGCCCGCCAGGGTGAGCGGCAGCGCCTTGCGGGTCAGCTCCTGGAGCCTGGCCTGCACTCCGGCCGCCGACGGCGTGCGGGCCGCGAGCGCGACCGCGCGCGCCGCCTCGGTGTGGTCGCCGGTGTCGACGACGACGGCGCGGGCCCGCCCGGCCACCACGGTCGTGCCCTCGAAGACCATGCAGTACCGCTCCGCCACGGGGGCGCGGGGCGACGGGTCCACGCACTTGTCCACCGGCAGCGACTCACCGGTCAGCGCGGACTCGTCCACCTCCAGACCGTCCTCCCACAGCAGTCGCGCGTCGGCGGGCACCACGTCGTCCGCCTTCAGCTCGATCACATGGCCCGGGTGCAGCTTGGCCGCGTCCACGATCCGCGGCTCGCCCTCCGTCGCGAACTCCGCGGCGTCCGGGTCGAGTTGCTCCTCGGTGACCCGGGCCTTCTGCTTCTGCTCCGCCAGCAGCCCGGACAGCGCCCGCTCGGCGCGCAGCCGCTGGAAGCCGCCGACCAGCGCGTTCAGGTCGAGGGCGCCGACCACGAGCAGCGCGTCGACGACCGACCCGAGGATCGCGGAGGCGGCCGAGCCGACCGCGAGGACGGGGGTGAGCGGGTCGTCCAGCTCGCCGCGTACGGCCCGGGCCAGCTGCCAGGACCAGCGGACCGGGGCCAGCACGGGCACCCGGCCCGCCCGGTCGGCGGCCGCCCGCAGCCGGGCCGTGGCCTGCTCCACGGCGGTCGGCTCGGGTTCGCGTTCCCGCTCCAGCCGGTCCCGTACGTCCTGCGGGTCAAGCGCGTGCCAGGCGACCCGGGCCCGGGGGTGCGGGGCGCGGGCCGTCGCCACGCCGATCGCCGCCCGCGTGCCGGACAGCAGAGCCAGCGCCGCGCTCGCGTCGACCGGCGCGTGCCGCATCCCCAGCAGCGACGACACTCCGCCCCGGCTCCTGCCGCGCGCCTCGCCCACCGCGACCAGCAGTCCGGACAGCGCGGCCCCGGACCGGGCCAGCGTCTGCGACCGCCGCCCGACCGCACGCGCGACCGGCACCGCCCGCAGCACCCGCCACACGTCGGCGAGCCCCTGCGGCGCGAGCACGTCCGCGCCCCACGCCACCGGGCAGTCCCCGTCGGCCAGCGCGACGGCCACGTCCCCGGCGAGCAGCCCGGCCGACACGGACCCGTCGTCGCCGGGCAGCGGCCGTACGACGGTGACGACGCCGCCCTCGGCGCGCAGTTCGGCCACGACGTCCGCGAGCGGGCGGCGGGCGCCGACGACCTGGTCGGCGAGGCCGGTGAAGTCGGCCAGTGCCGGGTCCTCGACCATGACCACGCGCAGTCCCGCGCGGCGCGCCGCGTCCAGCACGTCCTCGGTCCACGGGTCGGCGCCCGCGTCCGGCACCCGCAGCGCGCTGGGGTGCAGTACGACCGTGCGGGCCATCTCCAGCTGCCGCAGCCGCCCGGGATCGCGCACCAGCACACCCGTGCGGGACAGCGCGGCGCTCAGTACGGCGTGGAAGGCGGCGGGCCCGTAGCGCGCGGCCTTGGGCGAACCGGCGAGCACCGCCTCCGCCGCCTCCGCCAGGTCGTGCTTGACCAGCAGGGTCGCGGCGGCGCCCGCCACACTGCCCGCCGAGGCGTGGGCGGCGTAGTCCTGGGCCGGGGAGGTGCGCGGCGGCGGACGCAGGGCCGGGGCGGCGGGCAGGCTGTCCCGGCCGGGGACGCACAACCGGTCGTGCACGACCTCGAAGGCGGCACCCCGCGCCACCGCGTCCGTCAGCTGGCAGGCGCGCAGCGCCCCGTCGAGCACCAGTGAGGTGGGGCTCTGCCCGGCGCCGTGGACGGCGGCGTTGGCGGCGGCCAGCGCCACGTCCATGCGGTGGTCGCCGAGCCGCTCGCGCAGCCAGGCGCGGAAGGCCGGGTTCTCGCGCAGCAGCGTCGCGACGGCGGTGACCAGGCGGGGCGAGGGCGGCAGCCGCAGCCGCGCGCCGGTCACGGCGGCGGCGATGCCCAGCACGTCGGCGCCGAGCGCGGCCGCCGCGACGCGTACCGGGGCCGGGTCACCGGGGTGGTCCGGCTCGTCCACCAGGTCGTCCGGGGCGTCCGAACCCGTGGCGGCGGACTGGTCCGCCCGGGTGAGTCCGTGGCGTTCGGCGAGTTCGGTGGCGTGGTCCACGACGCGGTCGGTGAGCGTGTCCTCGGTCGCGGTCACCACCAGTCTGGCGAGACCGGTGTCCCAGTAGGCGAGCAGCACGTCCGGGTGCTCGGCCAGTGCCGCCGCCACCCGCCGTCCCACCCGTTCCGTACCGCCCGCCCGGTGCACCTCGTCCCTCGCGACCGGCCGCAGCGCGAGGTGCGCCCGGGGTCCGGCCCGCCAGTCCCGCGTTCCGCCGGGCAGCGCGGCGCGGGCCACCCGTGCCGCCCGTGCCGCGAAGTCGGCGCCGCGCACGCCGGCCCGCGCGGTGCCCACCGCCGCCCCGGCCGCGGCGCCCACCGCGGGCGCGGTGCCGCGTGCGAGCAGCCGGGGGCCGGCCAGCACGAATCCCGTGACGGCGTCCTGGGAGCGCGTGAGCAGTCCGCCGGCCATTGCTCTCCCTCAGCCGGACGTGCGGGTGCGCGACGCGGCGGCCGTCTTGCGGCTGCCGCTCCCGCTCCGGCTGCCGCCCGAGGAGGAGGGCCGCGTCGAGGACGCCTTGGTCCCCGACTGGCTCTTGGCCCGGGTGGGGGACGCGGTCCTCTTCGCGGAGGACTTCTTCGCGGGCGACTTCCTCGCGGCGGCGGACTTCGCCGCCGTGGACCTGGCGGCTGCGGACTTGGTGGCCGTGGACCTGGCGGCCGTGGACCTGGCGGCCGTGGACTTGGTGGCCGTGGACTTGGCGGTCGTGGACTTGGCAGCGGCCTTCCTGGCGCCGGTGGTCCGCTTCGCCGCGGCCGACTTGGCGGGGGTGGCCGTCCCGGCCGTCTTCGCCGCTGCCGTCTTCGCCGTGGCGGACTTCGCCGCAGCCTTCTTCGCCGCGGCGGACTTCGCCGTGGCCGCCCTGCTGGTGGTCTTCCTGGCCGACGTCCGGGCAGGCTTGGTGCCGACGGCACCCCGGGCCCCGGCCGCTCCCGCGTCCCCGCCCTTCGCCGCGCTCCCGTCGCCGCCCCGCCCGTTCTGCCCGTTCTGCCCGCGCTGCTGCGTCAGCCAGGCCACCGCCGCCCCGGTGACCGCGACCGGCCACTCCACCAGTCCGGCGACGCCCAGCACCCCGGCGCCCGTGTAGACGAGCACGCGCCGCCCGCGCGGCGACACCGCCCCGATCCTGTCCAGCGCGCCCTCGGCGGCCCTGCCCACCGTCCCGGCACCCGGCACCTTCCGCACCGCCGAAGCGGCCGCGTGCAACGGCCGCGGGAGTGTCCGCGCCGACTTCTGCTCAGCCATGACTGTTCGTCCTCGCCCTGTCCGTGCTGTGGGAACCCCGGGCTGTGCAACCCTGGGAAACCCCGGGAACATCACCTTCCGCATTTCCCCGGGTTCCCGCACTTCGGGCGCTCATCCCGACGCGGCCGGCTCCCGCTCCAGGGCGATCGCGTGCAGCTTCTCCAGCCGCTCCCGGGATTCCTCGTCGGCCGGTGCGTAGGTCACCATCCGGGGCCCCGGTTCCGGTCCGAGCCACAGGTCGGTGTGGTCGACGCGGATCCGGCCGACGTGCCGGTTGAGGAACTCCTTGCGCTTGCCGCGGTGTGCGACCACCTCGTGCCGCTCCCAGGCCTCGCGGAAGGCGGGCGACTGGGTGCGCAGCCGCTTGAGCAGCATCTTCCAGGCGGGCTCGGCGAGATGACCGGCCATCGTGGCGCGGAACCGGGCCGCCATCAGCCGCTGGGTCTCCTCCAGATGGACGATGGAGGACCGCCAGTCCTCGTGGGTGAAGCAGAGGACCATGCAGTTGCGGTCCTCGGGCGGCACCGCGTCCAGGTCGCACAGCAGCAGCCCGTACGTCCGGTTGTGGGCGAGGATGTCGTACCGGCTGTTCTGCACGCAGGCGGGGTACGGCTCGAACTGCTCCAGCAGGGCGCGCACCGCCGGTGTGATGGCCGGGCAGACCGTCGCGGGCGTCGGGTCGACGGACCCGGCCAGCTGGAAGAGGTGGGCGCGCTCGGTGGGGTCGAGCAGCAGCGCGCGGGCGAGGGCGTCGAGGACCTGTACGGAGACCTGGATGTCCCGGGCCTGCTCCAGCCAGGTGTACCAGGTGACGCCGACGGCCGAGAGCTGGGCGACCTCCTCGCGCCGCAGCCCCGGGGTCCGGCGGCGGCGTCCGCGGGGCAGCCCGACCTGCTCGGGCGCGATGCGCTCGCGGCGGCTGCGCAGGAAGGCGGCGAGTTCGTGCCGCCGGATCTCCGAGCCGGTGTCCCGGGGCGGGGCCTGCACCGCCGTCTCCTGACCCGTCATCGTCGTCATGACTCCAGGGTGCCGCGTCCGGCACCCTGTTGCCAGGTACTCCTACTACCAGCATAAGAAGACTCTGGTACCACTCTGGAAAGAGTCGCAGCCTCGACCACGTGACCGAAACCATCACTTCACGTCCCGTCCGCCCGGGCACCCCGCAAGCGCCGCCCGCGCTCGGCGGCCTCGGGCTCTTCACGGTGCTGCTGGCCGCGGCACTCCCGCTCGTCGACTTCTTCATCGTCAACGTCGCCCTGCCCACCATCGGCGCGGATCTCTCCGCGAGTGAGGCGGTCCTGGAACTGGTCGTCGCCGGATACGGGGTGGCGTACGCCGTCCTGCTGGTCCTCGGCGGCCGGCTCGGCGATCTCTTCGGCCGCCGCCGCCTGTTCCTGGGCGGCATGGCGGCCTTCGGGCTGACCTCGCTGGCCTGCGGCCTGGCCCCGGACGCCTGGTCGCTGGTGGCCGCGCGGGTGGCCCAGGGCGCCTCGGCCGCCGCGATGCTGCCGCAGGTGCTGGCGACCATCCAGGCGACCACCTCCGGTCCCCGGCGCGCGAAGGCCATGGGCCTGTACGGGGCCACGGCCGGTCTGTCGATGGTGGCCGGCCAGATCCTGGGCGGCGTCCTGGTGGCCGCCGACATCGCGGGCACCGGCTGGCGTTCCGTCTTCCTGGTGAACGTCCCGGTCGTCCTCGCGGGCCTCTTCCTCGCCGCCCGCGCCGTCCCGGAGACCCGCTCCGCGCGCCCCGAACCGGTGGACGTCCCCGGCACCTTCCTGCTGGCCGCCTCGATCCTGACCCTGCTGGTCCCGCTGACCGAGGGCCGGGCGGCGGGCTGGCCGCTGTGGACGTGGCTGTCGCTGGCGGCGTTCCCGTTCGCGGCGGCGGCGTTCTACGCGGTCGAGCGCCGGGCCGACCGAGCGGGCCGTACGCCCCTCGTCCCCCCGAGCCTGTTCGCGATCGTCTCGCTGCGCCGCGGCCTCCTGCTCATCGTGCCGTTCTCGATCGGCTTCAGCGGCTTCATGTTCGTCATCGCGGTGGCGTTGCAGCAGGGCGCGGGCCTGGGCCCGGTGGCCGCGGGGCTCGCCCTGGCCCCGCTCGCGGTGGTGTTCTTCCTCTTCTCCCTCGCCGGCCCCCGGCTGGTCGCCCGCTACGGGACCCGTGTCGTGCCCACCGGCGCCGCCCTCCAGGGGCTGGGCCTGGCCCTGATGACGCTGGCCGCGTGGCGCTCCTGGCCCGACCTCGGCCTGGTGGAACTCCTGCCGGGCGCGGCGGTCGCGGGGGCGGGCCAGGCGCTCCAGCTCCCGGTCGTCCTCCGGTTGGTCCTCTCCGAGGTGCCCGCCGAACGCGCCGGCGTCGGCAGTGGCGTCATGGTCACCACCCAGCAGTCGTCGCTGGCCCTGGGCGTGGCCACCCTGGGCACCCTGTTCCTGTCGCTGACCCCGGGCATGGGCATGCGGGACGCCCTGGTGACGACGCTGCTGGTCCAGCTGGCGGCGGTGGCGCTGACCGGCCTGCTGGCCCTGCGCCTGCCCCGGACGATGAACTGACGCCGCGCCGAGCCGCACCCGCTTCTTGGTCCAGACCTCTTGACGAAAGGTCTGGACCACAGCACTGTCATGCCTACGACATTCGAGCGAGCTCCCTCACCGATCCCCCACCGGGAGGCCCGGCATGATCCGCCGCAAGATCCGTCTACTGGCCGCCGCACTGGCGGCCACCGTTCTGGTCCCCCTGGGAGTCGCCACCGCGTCGGCGGCCCCCGGGGAAGCCGCCCCGGCCGGTGCCGCCGCCGACACCTGCGCCGTGAAGTCGAAGCCCACCGGCAAGGTCCTCCAGGGCTACTGGGAGAACTGGGACGGCGCCGCCAACGGCGTCCACCCGCCCTTCGGCTGGACCCCGATCACCGACTCCCGGATCGCCGCCCACGGCTACAACGTCCTGAACGCGGCCTTCCCGGTGATCCTGTCCGACGGGACGGCCCTGTGGGAGGACGGCATGGACAGCGGCGTGAAGGTGGCGACGCCCGCCGAGATGTGCGCGGCCAAGGCGTCCGGGCAGACGCTCCTGCTCTCCATCGGCGGCGCGACGGCCGGCATCGACCTCAACTCGACCGCGGTCGCGGACCGTTTCGTCGACACGATCGTCCCGATCCTCAAGACGTACAACTTCGACGGCATGGACATCGACATCGAGACCGGCCTGACCGGCAGCGGCAACATCAACCAGCTCTCCGCGTCCCAGTCCAACCTGATCCGCATCATCGACGGCGTACTGGCCCGCATGCCCTCGAACTTCGGCCTGACGATGGCCCCGGAGACGGCGTACGTCACCGGCGGCAGCATCGTCTACGGCTCGATCTGGGGCGCGTACCTGCCGATCATCAAGAAGTACGCGGACAACGGCCGCCTGTGGTGGCTGAACATGCAGTACTACAACGGCAGCATGTACGGCTGTGCCGGCGACTCCTACTCGGCCGGCACCGTGCAGGGCTTCACCGCCCAGACCGACTGCCTGAACAAGGGCCTGGTCATCCAGGGCACGACGATCCGGGTGCCCTACGACAAGCAGGTCCCGGGCCTGCCCGCCCAGCCCGGCGCGGGCGGCGGCTACATGTCACCGTCCCTGGTCTCCCAGGCCTGGAACCACTACAACGGCTCCCTCAAGGGCCTGATGACCTGGTCCCTCAACTGGGACGGCTCGAAGAACTGGACCTTCGGCAACAACGTGAAGGCCCTCCAGGGCCGCTGAGCCGAGAAGGCCGAGCGGAGAAGACCGAACCGAGACCGCAGGCCCCCGAAAACCCGAAACGCCCACCCCCCTCCCGACCGAGTCGGGTGGTGGGTGGGCACAGGCCCGGGGGTCCAGGGGGCAAAGCCCCCTGGTACCTCAACCGGAACGGACGTTCAGCAGCCAACCAGCCGAGAAGCGAGGTACCCCTCGATCTGGTCGAGAGACACCCGCTCCTGCTTCATGGTGTCCCGCTCGCGGACGGTCACCGCGTTGTCGTCGAGCGTGTCGAAGTCGACGGTCACACAGAACGGCGTCCCGATCTCGTCCTGCCGCCGGTACCGGCGCCCGATCGCACCCGCGTCGTCGAACTCGATGTTCCAGTTCTGCCGCAGCGCCTGCGCGAGCCCCTTCGCCTTCGGCGACAGCTCCGGGTTGCGGGACAGCGGCAGCACGGCGACCTTCACCGGGGACAGCCGCGGGTCGAGCCGCAGCACCGTGCGCTTCTCCAGCTTGCCCTTGGCGTTCGGCGCCTCGTCCTCGATGTAGGCGTCGAGCAGGAACGCGAGCATCGCGCGCCCGACACCGGCCGCAGGCTCGATGACGTACGGCGTCCAGCGCTCCTGGGCCTCCTGGTCGTAGTAGGAGAGGTCCTGGCCGGAGGCCTTGGCGTGCGAGGAGAGGTCGTAGTCGGTCCGGTTGGCGACACCCTCCAGCTCGCCCCACTCACTGCCGCCGAACGAGAAGCGGTACTCGATGTCGGCGGTGCGCTTGGAGTAGTGGGAGAGCTTCTCCGCGGGGTGCTCGTACCACCGCATGTTCTCCTCGCGGAGACCCAGGCCGGTGTACCAGTTCCAGCGCTGCTCCATCCAGTATTCCTGCCACTTCTCGTCCTCGCCCGGCTTGACGAAGAACTCCATCTCCATCTGCTCGAACTCGCGGGTGCGGAAGATGAAGTTGCCGGGCGTGATCTCGTTGCGGAAGGACTTGCCCATCTGGGCGATGCCGAACGGCGGCTTGCGCCGCGAAGTGGTCTGCACCTGGGCGAAGTTGGTGAAGATGCCCTGGGCGGTCTCGGGCCGCAGGTAGGCGACGGAGCCGCTGTCCTGGGTCGGGCCGAGGTGCGTGGAGAGCAGACCGGAGAACTGCTTGGGCTCGGTGAAGGTGCCCTTGTTGCCGCAGTTGGGGCAGTTGAGGTCGGCGAGGCCGTTCTCCGGAGCCTTGCCCTTCTTCTCCTCGTACGCCTCCTCCAGGTGGTCCGCGCGGAACCGCTTGTGGCAGGAGGTGCACTCGGTCAGCGGGTCCGTGAAGGTGGCGACGTGACCGGAGGCCACCCAGACCTCGGGGGCCAGGATCACGGAGGAGTCGAGACCGACGACGTCCTCGCGCGAGGTGACCATGTAGCGCCACCACTGGCGCTTGAGGTTCTCCTTGAGCTCGACACCCAGCGGACCGTAGTCCCAGGCGGCGCGCTGACCGCCGTAGATCTCACTGCACGGGAATACGAAGCCACGGCGCTTGCTCAGGCTGACGATGGTGTCGATCTTGTCGGCGGCCACGGTGCTCTCTTCATTACGACGACGGGCGACGAAGCGAGATGCTTCCAGAGAATGCTTCAGGTTACCGGCGTGGGCCGCCCCTCGGCCAAATCGGGGCCTCCCAGCTGCGGAATCGCCCGCTTGTTGACAACGGTTTCCATATTTGTTGAAAATGAGTGTCATGAACGTACGACGACGCCGCATCTCCGGCATAGCAGTCACCGCGGCCACCGCACTCGGCCTCGGCACCCTCTCCGCCTGCTCCAGCGACAGCTCGGCGGCGGGCAACACGGACAAGTTCGACGTCGTCGCGTCGTTCTACCCCATGGAGTACCTCGCCGAGCAGATCGGCGGGGACCACGTGAACGTCACCACGCTCACCGAGCCCGGCCAGGAGCCGCACGACCTGGAGCTGAGCGCCAAGCAGACCGCGCAGATGGGCGAGGCGGACGCGGTGCTCTACCTCAAGTCCCTCCAGCCCGCCGTGGACGAGGCCATCGGCCAGTCCGACGTGAAGACCAAGATCGACGCGGCCTCGCTGACCAAGCTCGAGGACCACGGCAACGTCGAGCACGACCACGGCCACGGCGGTGAGGAGCACGCGGACGAGCACGCCGAGGAGGAGCACTCCGAGGGCGGGGAGCACGCGCTCGACCCGCACGTCTGGCTGGACCCGGTGAAGTACGCCGAGATCGCCGAGGGCGTCGCCAAGTCCTTCGAGAAGGCCGACCCGGACCACGCGGACGACTACCGCAAGAACGCCGAGGCGCTGACGAAGAAGCTGGGCGGCCTGGACACGGCCTTCAAGAACGGCCTGGCGAAGACCGACACCAAGGTCTTCTTCACCAATCACGCCGCCTTCGGCTACCTCGCCGAGCGCTACGGACTCACCCAGGAGGCCATCAACGGCCTCGACCCGGAGAGCGAGCCCAGCCCCGCCCGGATCAAGGAGCTCCAGCAGGAGGCCAAGGCCGACGGCGTGACCACCGTCTTCTACGAGACACTGGTGTCCGACAAGACCGCGAAGACCCTCGCCAAGGACGCGGGCCTGAAGACGGACGTCCTCGATCCGCTGGAGGGCATCACCGACAAGTCCAAGGGCGAGGACTACGTCGGGGTCATGGAAGCCAACCTCAAGGCGCTCGAAACCGCCCTCGGCGCCAAGTAAGCAGCCCGGCCGGGCAGCCCGGCCCGTTCGATCGTTACGGAGGACATCGTGAGCGACGAGTCCGTCATATCCCTGCGTGGCGTCCGCGCCGAGCTGGGCTCACGCCCCGTCCTGCGCGGCATCGACCTCACCGTGCGGCGCGGCCAGGTGGTCGCGCTGCTCGGCGCCAACGGCTCGGGCAAGTCCACGGCCGTGCGCACGATCATCGGCCAGGTGCCGGTGACGGCGGGCGAGATCGAGCTGTTCGGCACCCCCAGGCGCCGCTTCCGCGACTGGGCGCGCGTGGGCTACGTCCCGCAGCGCACCACGGCCGCGGGCGGCGTCCCCGCCACGGTGACCGAGGTGGTCTCCTCGGGGCGGCTCTCCCGGGCCCGCTTCGGCGTCCTGCGCAAGGCCGACCACGAGGCCGTACGCCGCGCCCTCGGCCTGGTCGGCATGGCCGACCGCGCCAAGGACTCGGTGAACGCCCTCTCCGGCGGCCAGCACCAGCGCGTGCTGATCGCCCGCGCGCTCGCCGCCGAGCCCGAGCTGCTGATCATGGACGAGCCGATGGCCGGCGTCGACCTGGCCAGCCAGGAGGTCCTGGCGGAGACCCTGCGGGCACAGGTCGCGGCCGGGGCGACCGTCCTCCTCGTCCTGCACGAGCTGGGCCCGCTGGAGCCGCTGATCGACCGCGCCGTGGTGCTCCGCGACGGCTGCGTCCTGCACGACGGCCCGCCGCCCGAGGCGGTCGGCCAGCACGCGCTGCCCGGCCACGACCACGTCCACCCGCACGCACCCGCGGGCGCCGAACCGATCCGCACCGGCCTGCTGAGCTGAGAAGGCGACGACCATGGAAATCCTGAACTACGCCTTCATGCAGCGGGCGCTGCTGGCCGCCGTCCTGGTCGGCATCACCGCCCCGGCCATCGGCATCTACCTGGTCCAGCGCCGCCAGGCCCTCATGGGCGACGGCATCGGCCACGTGGCGATGACCGGCGTCGGCCTCGGCTTCCTGCTCTCCTGGTCCCCGGTGTGGATGGCGACCCTGGTCTCCGTCCTCGGCGCGGTCCTGATGGAGCTGATCCGCTGGTACGGCAAGACCCGCGGCGACATCGCCCTCGCCATGCTCTTCTACGGCGGCATGGCGGGCGGCGTGATGTTCATCAACCTCGCGCCGGGCGGCTCCAACGCCAACCTCACCTCGTACCTCTTCGGCTCCCTGTCGACGGTCTCCGAGTCCGACGTGACCGCGATCTGCCTCCTTGCCGCCTTCGTGGTCCTCGTCACCGTCGGCCTGCGCCGCCAGCTGTTCGCCGTGAGCCAGGACGAGGAGTTCGCCCGGGTCACCGGCCTGCCGGTGCGCGCGCTGAACCTGCTGACGGCCGTCACGGCGGCGGTCACGGTGACGGTCGCGATGCGCGTCGTCGGCCTGCTGCTGGTCTCCGCGCTGATGGTGGTCCCGGTGGCCGCCGCGCAGCAGCTCACCCGCAGCTTCGCCGCCACCTTCGCGATCGCCGTCGCGCTCGGCGTGAGCGTGACGATCGGCGGCACGGTCACGTCGTACTACCAGGACGTGCCGCCCGGCGCGACGATCGTGCTGCTCACCATCGGCGCGTTCATCGTGCTGAGCGTGCTGGCCGCCCCGCTGGCCAGGCGACGCGCGCGGGCACTGGCCGCCGCGCAGCCCGCCGCGGATCCGGCGGAGTGCAAGATTCCGGCCACCAGGGGGGCCGCCGACGAGGTCGGCGTCTGACCGCGGGCGAACCGGGCTGGCACAATGGCCCGGCAAGCCGCGAAGACGTGAGGAGGAATCCAGTGACCACCGCTGGACCGCCCGTGAAGGGCCGCGCCACCCGGCAGCGGGCTGCCGTGTCGGCCGCCCTTCAGGAGGTCGAGGAGTTCCGCAGCGCGCAGGAGCTCCACGACATGCTCAAGCACAAGGGCGACGCGGTCGGGCTCACCACGGTCTACCGCACCCTTCAGTCCCTCGCCGACGCCGGCGAGGTCGACGTCCTGCGCACCGCCGAGGGCGAGTCCGTCTACCGGCGCTGCTCCACCGGCGACCATCACCACCACCTGGTCTGCCGCGCCTGCGGCAAGGCGGTCGAGGTGGAGGGCCCGGCGGTGGAGAAGTGGGCGGAGGCCATCGCCGCGGAGCACGGCTACGTCAACGTGGCGCACACGGTGGAGATCTTCGGCACCTGCGCCGACTGTGCGGTGGCCTCCGGCGGTTGAGCGGGTGGAGGCCGGGGCTGCGCCCCGGGCCCCCTTTCTTTCGGCCTGAACGGCCTCGTCCTCAAACGCCGGACGGGCTGGATTGGCCCACCCGGCTTACTGGGTGCTGCGGCCCTCCATGGCGAGGAGTTCCTCGTTGGGGATGGCGCCGCCGAAGCGGCGGTCGCGGGAGGCGAACTCCAGGCAGGCCCGCCACAGGTCCCGCCGGTCGAAGTCGGGCCACAGGACGTCCTGGAAGACCATCTCCGCGTACGCGCTCTGCCAGAGCAGGTAGTTGGACGTGCGCTGCTCCCCGCTCGGCCGCAGGAAGACGTCCACGTCCGGCATGTCCGGGTAGTACAGGTACTTCGCGAGCGTCTTCTCGTTCACCTTCGACGGGTCGAGCTTCCCGGCCCGCACGTCCTCGGCGAGGGCCTGCGCCGCGTCGGCGATCTCGGCCCGGCCGCCGTAGTTCATGCAGAAGTACAGCGTGAGGCGGTCGTTGTCCTTGGTCTGCTCCTGGGCGACCTGGAGCTCCTTGGCCACCGACTTCCACAGTTTGGGCATCCGCCCCGCCCAGCGCACCCGCACCCCCAGCTCGTCGAGGGTGTCGCGGGACTTGCGGATGAAGTCGCGGTTGAAGTTCATCAGGAAGCGCACCTCCTCCGGAGAGCGCTTCCAGTTCTCGGTGGAGAAGGCGTACAGGGAGATGTTCCCGACGCCCATCTCGATCGCGCCCTGGAGCACGTCCATGACCTGCTCGGCACCGACCTTGTGCCCCTCGGTGCGCGGCAGCCCGCGCTCCTTGGCCCAGCGCCCGTTGCCGTCCATGACGATCGCCACATGCTCCGGGACCAGCTCGCCGAGCTTCGGCGGCCGCGCGCCGGAGGGGTGCGGCTCCGGCGTCCTGTACTCCCGGCGCTGCCGCCCCAGAATCCCGCGTACGGCCATATCGGTTCTCTCCTACTTCTCGACGTACCGCAGGGAGCGCAGTCCCCGCTCAAGGTGCCAGTGCAGGTAGGCGGAGACCAGTCCGCTCCCCTCCCGCACGTACCGCGGCTCGGCCGCGTCCGCCGTACCCCAGTCTCCCGCAAGCAGCGCCCCGAGCAGTTCCAGGGCCTGCGGCGAGGGTACGACGCTGCCGGGCACCCGGCAGTCGACGCAGACGGAGCCGCCCGAGCCGACCGAGAAGAACCGGTTCGGACCGGGCAGGCCGCACTTCGCGCAGTCCCCGAAGGTCGGGGCGTACCCGTTCACGGCCAGCGAGCGCAGCAGGAACGCGTCCAGCACCAGCGTCGGCGCGTGCTCGCCCCGGGCGAGGGTCCTGAGCGCGCCGACCAGCAGCAGGTACTGCTGCACCGCCGGCTCGCCCTCGTGGTCGGTGAACCGCTCGGCCGTCTCCAGCATGGCGGTCCCCGCGGTGTACCGCGCGTAGTCGGTGACGATCCCGCCACCGTACGGCGCGATCGTCTCGCTCTGCGTGCACAGCGGCAGTCCGCGCCCGACCAGCTCGCTGCCCTTGGAGAAGAACTGCACGTCCACGTGCGAGAACGGCTCCAGCCGCGCGCCGAACTTCGACTTCGTGCGCCGCACCCCGCGCGCCACGGCGCGTACCCGCCCGTGACCACGCGTGAGCAAGGTGATGATCCGGTCCGCCTCACCCAGCTTCTGGGTGCGCAGCACGATGCCGTCGTCGCGGAACAGACTCATGCCGCCCATTCTCGCGCATCCTTCAAGGCACCTCGCCCCGGCTCCGGGCATTGGTGTACGCCGTCGCCGCGCTGAGCCGCTCGGACGCGGTGGCGTGGCGTACGTCACCCGGCTCGGCGTCCCACTCCCGTCCCCCGCCGTACGGCCGCATCTGCACGTACGGCCCCTCGTGACCCATGACGATCCCGACCCGTCCACTGCGGATGTCCACCGCGTAGACCCCGACGGGCGGCGTCGTCGTCATCGCAGCACCGCCGCGAGGCGCTGCGCGGTCTCCACGGAACACCGGCCCAATTCGACGAGCGGGCAGGGTGCCTCCCGCGCAAGACTCACCGGGTCGAGCCCGAGTGAGGGCAGAATAATTCCTGCCTCCGCGAGCGCCGCGCGCAATTCTTTCACCGTGTCCTCCGCTCCTTCGACGCAGAGCGCCGAGTGTCGTGCTTCCACCGCTTTCCCCTCCCTTTACGGTTTCACTCTTCGTGTCCCCAGAATGACGCGACATGCCTACACTCGACAGGAGGATGTGCACTACAAGTGCGGGTCAGCGCATGGGGGTTGGTTATGGCCAATGGTTCACGGCAAGCCGCGTGGGAGTTCTTCGGAACGGAACTGAAACGGCGGCGGGAGGACGCCGGAATCACCCAAGTAGAGCTGGGGGCCCGGGTTTTCGTCTCCGGGGGTTACATCGGCCAGTTCGAACAGGCAATTCGCAAACCACAGTTGGACGTGGCCCAGCGGATCGACGAGACACTACAAACCGACGGTATCTTCGAACGGCTGTGGAAGAAGCTCATCAAGGATCAGCCGTATACCGAGTACTTTGCGCACGCTGCGGAACTGGAACGTCTGGCTACGAGCATCTGCGAGTGGGCGCCCACAGTGGTTCCAGGACTCTTGCAGACAGCGGGATATGCCCGTGCTCTCTACCTGGCCAGCAACCCGCTGTCGCCGGACGAGTGGATCGAGGAGATGGTCGGTCTCCGTATGGACCGGACCCGACTCCTCAAGGACGCTACACGGCCCGTGTATTGGGCTCTGCTGCACGAGGCCGTACTACGCATCCCGGTCGGCTCCTCCGACGTGATGGCCCAGCAACTGGAGCATGTCACGGAGCTGGTGCGCAGTCGCAAGATCCTGGCCCAGGTCCTGCCGTTCTCCGCCGGGGCGCATCCGCAGATGGGCAAGGCGATGAAGCTCATGGAGTTCGAGGACGCTCCGCCGACCGTCTATACAGAGGGCGTGCTGTCGGGCAGTCTGCTGGACGATCCGGCAGTAGTGAAGCGGGTGCACGCGGATTACGATCTTCTCAGGGTCACGGCTCTGCCACTGGAGGCGTCCCTGGACATGATCGAGGCGGCGGCGGAGGGCTACAGACAATGCGCGGGTACGACCTGACCAACGCTTGCTGGCGCAAGAGCACCTACAGCGGAGGAAGCGGCGGCGAGGACTGCCTCGAAGTCACCGACGGAGTCCCCGGCGTCATACCCGTCCGGGACAGCAAGGTGGCCGACGGTCCCGTCGTCGTCATCGGGTCGGCGGCCTGGACGGAGTTCGTCCGCACCGTGGGGGCCACTCCCCCGGCGGTCGGCACTCCGGCCTAGGACTCACGGCCCCGTCCTTGTCGATCTCCCGGACGATGACCAAGGCGCCTCCGGTCGGCCAGAGTCGTCTGAGCCAGCCACGGTCAAGGAGGCCCACCATGTCGTACCCGGAGCCGCGCTACCTCGGTGAGAAGGGCGAGATCAACGCTGTCTTCAGGCCGGCCGACACGCAGCCGGACATCGTCTCTCCCCACGGCACGACCACCCACTACCTCGCGAGCCACGCCTCCACCGGCGGTGAGTTCGGGCTGTACAAGGTGGACATGGGGCCCAAGGCGCCCGGCGCCAGGACGCACTTCCACCGGGGCATCTCCGAGTCCTTCTACGTCCTGTCGGGAGAGGTGGAGCTCTACAACGGCGAGCGCTGGGTCACCGGCCGCCAGGGCGACTTCCTCTACGTCCCCGTGGGCGGGCTGCACGCCTTCAAGAACGACAGCGACGACCCGCTGTCCATGCTGATGCTCTTCTCGCCGGGCGCCCCGCGCGAGGAGTACTTCGAGCGCGTCGCCGAGTTCGCGCAGCGGGGCGGCGAGGAACTGCGGGAGTTCCAGGTCCGGCACGACAGCTTCTTCGTCGAGGACTGATGGTCGTGGTCTCCTGCGCGCACAGCTGAGCGGAGATCCGGGGGCCGTTGTTCAGTCCTGCGTGCCGGGTGTCTGAACAACTCGTCCGGCGCTTGAGTGGCCCCATGATCACGCGCCGATTCGCCATCGCCCTGTCCGCAGCCGTGACGACGGCCCTGACGCTGTCCGCCTGCGGCGGCGACCACGGGAAGGCGGCCGACGACCAGCGATCGCCCCGGGCCGCTTCCTCCGCCCCGTCCACGTCGGAGCAGCCGTCGGCGGCCGCCTCCTCGGCCAAGCCCGCGACCCCCGCGGAGCTGATGCCGCTCTACCGCGCCACCTACGGCATGAGCACCTCCCCGATGTGCGCCCACGTCGCCTGGGACGACCCCGGTTGCGGGGAGGACCTCACCGCGGCCGGGGAACTCGCCACCGCGATGGCCAAGAGCATCGAGCGCGACTTCCCCGACGGCGAGTACACCGAGGTCGAGAAGTCCGCGGACCACGTGGTGAAGGCGGTGAGCACCGTCCGCAAGCTCGGTTGCTACGACATGGGTTCGACACCGCCCAAGACCGACTCGGCCAAGCTGCGGGAGCTGTGCCCCTCGATGAGCACGATCGCCTCCCTGGCCTGGCTCAACTTCGAGAGCAACGTGAGCCCGCTCTAGTCCCGCACGGCGGGCTCCCGGTCCTGGCGACGGGCAGCGGCCGGGCCCGGACGTCTACTGCGACTGCCCCGCACCCGGCGTCACCAGGCCCGACTCGTAGGCCACGATCACGAGTTGGGCCCGGTCCCGCGCACCCAGCTTGCCCATGATGCGGCTGACGTGGGTCTTCGCGGTGAGCGGGCTCAGGCCCAGGGTGTCCGCGATCTCCGTGTTGTTGAGGCCCCGGGCCACCAGGGCGAGGACCTGGCGTTCCCGGTCCGAAAGGCAGTCGGGGCCGGACCCGGGCGGGTGTAGGGCCGAGGGGCTGCGCAGGAAGCGCTCGATCAGGCGGGCCGTCGGACCGGGCGAGAGGAGGGCGTCGCCCGCCGTCACCGTGCGGATGGCGTCCAGGAGTTCGGCGGGCTTCGTGTCCTTCACCAGGAATCCGGAGGCGCCCGCGCGGAGCGCCTCCACGATGTTCTCGTCGGTGTCGTAGGTGGTGAGGACCAGCACGCGGACCCCGGCGAGGTCCTCGTCGGCGGCGATCAGCCGGGTCGCCTCGATGCCGTCCAGGTCGGGCATCCGTACGTCCATGACGACCAGGTCGGCCCGTTGGGCGCGGGCCAGCTCCACGGCCTGGCGGCCGGTACCGGCCTCGCCGACCACCTCCATGTCCGGGGCCGAAGCCACCAGCAGGGCGAACGCCGCGCGGACGAGGTTCTGGTCGTCCGCCAGCAGCACGCGTATCGTCATGCGGTTCTCTCCGAGGTGATCGTCTTGGTCGTCGTCAGGGGCGTGGCGGGCGTCGGCAGTACGGCCCTCACCTCGAAGCCGTCGGCGCCCTGGCGCGGTCCGGCGTCGAGTGTGCCACCCACGCTGCGGGCCCGCTCGCGCATGCCGACGAGGCCGAAGCCCGGGGTGCCCGCCGGATCGGGTCCGATGCCGTCGTCGGTGACGGACAGGCGCAGGGCGCCCGGTCCGGCGTGCACCTCGACGCGGACGGAGGGTTCGGGCCCCGCGTGCCGTACGGCGTTGGTCAGCGCCTCCTGCGTGATGCGGTAGACGGCGGCCCCGACCGCGGGCGGGACGCCGTCGGCGCGCACCGACAGCTCCACGTCCGCTCCGGCGAGCCGGGCGCTCTCCGCCAGGTCGGGCAGCCCGCTCAGGCCGGGCAGCGGGCCGCGGGCGTCGGGGACGCCGGTGGTGTCCTGCGCCCTGAGCACCTCGAGGGTGGTGCGCAGTTCGCCGCGCGCGGAGCGGCAGGTCTCGGCGATGTCGTCGAGGGCCTTCGCGACGGCCTCCCGGTCCAGGCGTTCGGGGTCGGCGGTCAGGACGTGGGCGGCGACCGAGGTCTGCACGCCGATGAGGGTGATGCTGTGCGCCAGCAGGTCGTGCAGGTCCCGGGCGACGCGCAGGCGTTCCTCGGCGACGCGGCGCCGGGCCTCCTCCTCGCGGGTGCGTTCGGCGCGTTCGGCGCGCTCCACTATGGCGGCGACGTACTGGCGGTAGTACCGGACGTCGATGCCGCAGAAGAGGATGGCGATGACCCACCCCGAGATGCGGATCAGTTCGAGGGCCTGGTGGGTGTTGACGGTGAGCATGATGCTCACGGACGCGGTGAGGACCACGGTGCCGGTCACGATGGTGCGCAGGGGGCGGCTGGTGACGGCCAGCGTGTAGAGCGCCACGTAGGAGGCGGGGCTCACCGCGGTGTGGTTGTTCTCCATCGCGTGGTACGGCCCGACCAGGGCGAACAGCGCCGCGAGCACCAGCAGCGGGTGGCGCCGCCGCCACACGATCGGGACGTGCGCGGCGACCAGCAGTGTCCAGCCGAGGGCGTCCGGGCGGCGGCCCTCGTCGGTGAACAGCGCCAGGCAGACGGCGACGCCGAGGAGCACCGCGGCCAGTACGGCGTCGTTGCGGGTGCCGTGGGGGGCGGTGAGGGGATCACGGTTGATGACCGCCATGATCCGCTCGCCGGCCCGGGGACGGGGCCTTGTCTCGGTGGGTGCCTGCACGCGTCCATCCTCCGCGACGGGCGCACCCCTCCGGGAGGGGAGGGGCACGCTCCGGTCGCCGGGCACATCAGACACCGACGGGCTCCCGTACGTCGTCCGGTGCGGGCCGGCCGGGCACCCGGGACAGCCGCCCCGGCCACCACACCCGGCGGCGCAGGGCGACGCTCGCGCTGGTGACCAGGTAGGTGCGGACGAGGAAGGTGTCGAGCAGGACGCCGACCGCGATGACGAAGCCCAGCTCGACCAGCTGCACCATCGGCATGCTGGTGAGCACGGCGAAGGTGGCCGCGAGGACCAGCCCGGCCGAGGCGATGACTCCGCCGGTGGTGCGCAGCGCGGACAGGGCGGCCTCGGTGGGTTCGGCACCGTTCAGGGACTCCTCGCGCATCCGGTGCATCAGGAAGATGCCGTAGTCGACGCCGAGGGCGACCAGGAAGACGAAGGAGAGCAGGCCGAGCCCGGGGTCGGTGCCCTCGAAGCCGAAGAGGGGATCGAAGACGAGTCCGCCGATGCCGAGGGCCGCGCCCCACACGGCGACGACGGCGGCGACCAGGATCAGCGGCGCGACCAGCGAGCGCAGCAGCACCGTGAGGATCAGCAGGACCGACAGGAGCACGAGCGGGACGACGATGGCGGTGTCCCGGGCGTTGGTGTCCTCCAGGTCGATCTGCTCGGCGCTGGGGCCGCCGACGTAGGAGCCGTCGAGTCGGTCGCGCAGGGCCTCGATGGTGGCGGTCTCGGCGGCCGACTGGGGCGGCGCGGAGGCCAGTACGGTCAGCTCGGTCCAGCCGCCGCCGCTACGGCCCGCCCCGGCGCTCTCGACGCCCTCGGTGGCGCGGATCTCGGTGAGCGCGGCCTCGGCGCGGTCGGTGGGGCTGATGACACTGATCGGCCGGGTGCCCGTCTCCGGGTAGGCGTCGGCGAGGGTCTCCATCGCGGCGATCGCGTCGGGGCGGGTGGTGAAGGAGTCCTCCTGCTTGAGGTTGCCGGGCAGGGCGAAGGCGCCCAGCGCGAGCGCGCCGAGCAGCACGGCGCCGCCCACCAGCACGGTGCGGGGCCGGCGTTCGGCGGAGCTGCCCATCGCGGCGAACAGCGACCGGCGGGCCTTGGGGGTGCTGCCGTAACGGGGCACCAGCGGCCAGAAGACGCGGCGGCCGAGCAGGACGAGGAGCGCGGGCAGCAGGGTCAGCATGGCGGCCAGCGCGCACAGCACGCCGACGGTGCCGAGGGGACCCATGCCCCGGCTGGAGTTGAGGTCGGCGGCGAGCAGGCACAGGAGTCCGGCGGCGACGGTGCCGGAGGAGGCCAGTACGGCGGGGCCGCAGCCGCGCAGGGCGGCGACCATGGCGTCGTACGGCCGCTCGATGCGGCGCAGTTCCTCGCGGTAGCGGGAGACCAGCAGCAGCGCGTAGTCGGTGCCCACGCCGAAGACGAGGATGGTCATGATGCCGCTGCTCTGGCCGGAGACGGCGGTGCCGAAGGTCTGGTTGAGGCCGTAGGCGACGCCCATGGAGAGGTAGTCGGCGAGTCCGGCGACGGCGAGCGGGACCAGCCAGAGGAAGGGGCTTCGGTAGATGAGGATCAGGAGGAGGGCGACCACCGCGGCGGTGGTGTAGAGCAGCGGGCCGTCGAGGGAGTTGTAGACCTCGGAGGCGTCGGTGGCGAGTGCTCCGGAGCCGCCGACCTCGACGCCGAGCCCGTCGCCCCCTCGGGCGATGTCCCGTACGTCGTTGACGAGCGCGTCGCGGGCCTTCTCGTCCGTGCCGGGCTCGGTGGAGGCCACCGGGTACATGAGGGTGGTGCCGTCCTTGGACGGGATGCCCGCCGGGCGGCCGGTGAGTTCGTGCGCTGCGGCGATCCGGGCGAGTTGCTCGGCGGCGGTGGCCCGGTCGGCGGCGGTCAGTCCGGCGTCGCGGTGGTAGACGAGGACCATCTCGGTGGCCTCGCCGCCCGGCAGCCGCTCCTGGATCTTGGCGACCTGCGTCGAGTCGGCGCTCGCCGGCAGGTAGTCCACGGCACGGTCGCGCTGCACGTCGCCGAGTTTCGCCGCGAACGGCGAGGCGATCGCCAGCACGGCGATCCACAGTCCGAGCACCAGCCAGGGCACGGCCCGCCGCCGCCCCGCGCCTGTCGTTGTGGCCCCCATCTGACGGGCCTCCCTCCGGTGGATGTCTGGGTGGGTCTCCAGACTTCCGCCGGCGGGGCGGCGACGCGTCGGGCGTGAGGGCGAGCCTTCGGCTACTGCCCGGGGAGACGCGGGGCCGTCGTTACTCCCCCGGGAGTACGGCGGCGGTCATGCCTGGTCGACCACCCATTTCCCGTCCTCCTCGTCGTCGACGCGCACCTCCAGTTCGCGCAGGCCCATGCCCGCGTCCCAGAGCTCCCTGAAGCGCTTGAGCCGGTCCCGTACGTAGTCCTGGCGCGCGGTGAGCCGGGTGCGGACGTTGACGTCCCGCAGGTCCTGCTCGATCTCGAACGACACCTCCTCGTCGTAGAGGATGAAGTCGTTGGTGGTGCCGCGCTGGAGGTGCGGGGGCAGTTCCGGCAGGACCGCCGCGCGGACGTCGATGCGGCGCAGTTCCTGCTCCTCGCACAGCCGCAGCAGCCGGTCGTCGAGTTCGCGGGCGCTCTCCAGCAGGAACAGGCGGCGTACCGCGACGCCCTGTTCGTCGATGGCCGCCTGCTGGGCGTCGAGGTAGCGCCCGGCGGGCTCGCTGTTCCAGAACTGCCGGTCGACGGAGGTGCTGGTGGCGAGGATGGACTGCTCGGCGGCCTTGGTGAGGGTGAGCATCCAGTCGTGGTTCTCGCCGGGGCACTCGGCGCTCAGGTTGGTGAGGTCCGCCATGTGGCCGACCACCCGGGACATCTCCAGGTGGACGAAGGTGTGCAGGATGGAAGGGCTGGGCAGCAGGACGTCGGCGAAGCCCTTGGCCAGGTCGGGCACGCTGTCGATGCGGACCGGGTCCAGCGCGCGGGCGGCTTCGGCGGGCCCGTGGTCGACCTGGGTGACGTGCGTCTCGACCAGCTGCTTGACGTCCTCGGTGTGCCGGGTCAGGCCCGACTTCAGCTCGGTGTCGTACCGGCTGAGACCCTCGCGTACGGCGGCGGTGTTCTCGGCGAGGGCGTCCTCCACCCGGCGGGTGTGCTCGTCCAGCCGGCTGTGGTCCTCCGGCCGGTCCGGTGCCGGGCGCGGGGCCAGGCCGAGGACGTACTGGACGGCCAGCGCGGCGGCGGCGCAGAGCACGGCGGCCACGAACTGCCGCACGGTGCCGTCGTCCGGGTCCAGGAGGGCCGCGACGCTCCAGAAGAGGCCGCCGACGACCAGGGCGACCAGCAGCATGCGGGTCCAGGGGGACTCGCCCCTCGGGTCGATCGGGTTGGTCGTGCGGGGCGTGTCGTCGGGTCGGGGTGACTGTGCCGTGCTCATCTCGCTCTCTCCCCCCGTTGGGATGCGCGTCGGATCGTGCGGGGATGTGTGTGCGGTGACGGGCGTGCGGTGCTGCGCGTGCCGGACGGCGGGCTCGGTCAGGGAGCCGGTTCCACCTCCCGGTGGGCTGCGGGAATGGCGTGCAGGGTGAGCTGGTCGCGGATGCGCTGCACGAGGGCCTGCCACTGCCGGGTGAAGCCGGGACGTTCCTCCAGCGGGTCCCACAGCGCGGCCAGTTCGCGGCCGACCCGGGCGCCCGGCATCCACAGGTGCAGGAGGTGGTCGACGGCCGGACGCAGGGTCCGTACGACGGCGCCGGCGTCGTGGGCGGCTCCGGCACCGAGGCGGAGGCCGTCGAGCATCCGGACGACGGTGGTGAGCAGCCAGTCGTGCAGGGCCAGGTCGTCGCAGAGCGCGGCGAGTTCGGCGCCGGTGACGGTCTCGGGCACGCGCAGGCGTACGGTGCGCAGTTCGTCCTCGGCGAGGGTGAACCGTTCCAGCGAGGGGCCCTCGCCCGGGGCCGCGGGAAGCGCCGCCCAGCGCAGCCGGGTGGGGCGGGAGCGGAAGGGCGGGCGCTGGTCGAGCAGGGGGTGGCGCAGCACCCGGGTGAGCAGGCCGTCGGCGATGAGTCCGACGTCGAGGTCGCCGTGGCGGGGGCCGCCGAGGACGCCCTGCGCCACCGCCTCGTGCGGGAGCTTGCCGAGCGGTTCGACGACGCCGGGCCGCACCAGGTACTCGCCCCAGGGGCGACGCTGGTCGGGGCCGGTGCCGGGCAGGCGGCAGTGCGCGGAGGTCTGCAGGACGCGGCCCTCGGTGAGCGCGGCGTGCGCGGTGACGGTGCCGACGGCGCGGATGCGGGCGCCGTTGGCGCTGGGCAGCGGGCAGTCGACGCCGGTGAGGGTGTCGGGGGAACGCGCGTAGAGACCGGGGCGTTCGGAGAGCAGCACGCGTTCGTCGGCGCGCAGGCCGAGGAGCTGGGCGGCGGACCGGATGTCGAGGGCCTGCCGGGCGGGCAGCAGGCAGGTGCGGATCTCGCCGCAGGCGAGGACGGCGGGCGGGGTGCTCTGCCGCGGCGCCATGTCAGGGCCCCGCGTAGTACACGTAGGAGATGCGGTCGGCGACCGAGTCGGGGACGGGCATGCGTTCCTTCCCGGAGCGGTCGGCGACCTGCGCCAGTGCTCCCGGGTCGACCTCGATCTGGTCGAGGATCACGCGGACGGCGTGTTCGACGGGGAGGAAGCGGGTGGGCAGGACGGAGCAGGTGCGGTAGGCGGCGAAGGGGTCCGCGCGCTCGTTGAGCTTCAGCAGGGTGGGCAGCTCGTCCCACTTGTCGGGGAAGCCGGTGGCGGTGTGCGGCTGGGGCGCGAGGACGGCCTCGCCCTCGTTGCGCAGGAGTCCGAGGCGGGCGAGCTGCCATACGGCGGCGAGGAAGGGGCAGGACCACAGGCGCTGCCCGTCGGCGTCGTCGCTCCACAGCTCGACGTCGAGGAAGACGGAGTGGCGACGGGCCGCGGTCTCGTGCGGGGGCTGCCAGGCCACGGCCCGTTTCATGGCCTGCGGGGCGCGGGCGACGGGGCTGCGCTCGCCGTTGGCGAGCCAGCCGGTCTGCGCGGCGGGCGGGCGCAGGCCGTAGCTGCCGGGCGGCGGGGACTCGACGATGCGGGCGGCGACCGCCTCGGCGACGGGCACCTTGCCGGTGACGGCGCAGCCGGACTCGCGGGCCAGGTAGTCGACGCTCAGCCCGGCCCGCTCGGCCTCCGCGAGGAGCATGGGGACGACCTCGGCGGGGGTGGAGAAGCGGGTGAAGTAGTCGTCGATGAGGAAGCAGGTGCTGATCCGGGCCCGCTTGCCGCCGGCCCGGGCGGTGGCGGCGGTGCGGGCCGCCTCCACCCAGGGCCGTACTTCGGCGAAGTGCGCGCGCAGCCGTTCGGGTCCGGCCTCGAAGTCCTCCATGTAGAGGTGGCCCAGCTCCACGGAGAGGTGGGCCAGCGGCACGGACTGGGTGCGCGGCTCGGCGGCGGTCTCGCGGAACACGGGCTCCGTCACAGCCGCCCCCAGTGGGTGTCGTCCGTCAGGCGCCGGGCGATCTCCTCCAGCGCCTCCAGGGTCTCCTTGTTCGCTATCTGGGTGGAGAGGACGTCTTCCTCGGTGATGAGCTGCTCCTGCCACTGGAGGATGGGTTCCAGCGGCACGATGCCGAGGACGACGCTGTCGCCGATGCGCTGTTCGGCGGCGAGCCGGCGCAGTGCCTCGTCGCAGGCCTGCATCCAGGTGGCCTGGGCGGTGGAGCCCTGGGACCACAGGGGCGACTCGGGGTCGGGGACGGCGGCCCGCACGAAGCGGATCGCGGCGCGCAGGGCGTCCTCGTCGTGGCCGCGCTCGACCCCGCCGCCGATGATGCCGTGCTCGGCGTGGACGAGCCCGGAGGCGGCGATCACGTGCTGGCGGGTCCAGCGGTGGAAGACCAGCCAGCGGAAGGGGACGTTGCGCATCCGGGGGTGGGCGGTGGCGTCGAGGACCATGTCGACGGCGTAGCTGCGGCCGGCGCTGAGGTCGACGAAGGTGACGTCGAACTCGTTGTTGAGCTTGAGCAGCAGGTCGACGCAGCGCTCCAGGGCCTCCTCGCCGGTGGCGAACTCGCCGCCGCCCGCGTCGCCGGGGAACAGCACCAGGCGGCCGGACTGGTTGGGGCGGGCGCGCAGCAGGGGGTGCTCGGTCTCCCGCCAGACGTCGATGCGGACCGGTTCCGCGGTCTCGCCCTCCAGATAGGAGTGCAGGCCGCGCTCCTGGGTGCCGCGCATGGCGCTGGGCACGTCGAAGACGGCGGCGGCGGTGGGTGAGCCGAAGTCGAAGTCGACGTAGGCCACGTGGTCACCGGTGAGGGCGCGCTGGTAGGCCAGGTTGGCGCTGGTCACCGAGCGTCCCGTGCCCCCCTTGTCGGAGGCGGCGAAGACCAGCACGCTCACACCTCCTGGGCGGCGGCACCCCTGGCCTGGGCCAGGGTGTCGAGTTCCTGGAGCACGGGCAGGGCCAGTGCGAAGGCGGTCGCGGGACGTTCGTCGACCAGGCTGCGGGCGTGGTCGAGGCGGCTCTCGATGCTCCGCATGGCCCTGGCTCTGGCCCCGTCGGCGGCGGC
Organism: Streptomyces sp. NPDC001599; assembly: GCF_042893535.1. NCBI lineage: Bacteria > Bacillati > Actinomycetota > Actinomycetes > Kitasatosporales > Streptomycetaceae > Streptomyces > Streptomyces sp. NPDC001599. The sequence continues at coordinate 112,732 of NZ_JBIAVA010000001.1, read as the reverse complement.
GGCGGCCTCCAGCTGCTCCCGGCCGAACAGGTGGGTGGCCTCGCTGAGCAGCTCCCGGGCGAACTCGGCGAGTTCGGGACTGCGGATGGGTTCCTGCTCGTACAGGATGCGGGCGGCGACGAGGCATTCGGTGACGCGCTCGGTGATGCTCCAGGACATGCGCAGTCCGGCGTCCTGGGCGTCGGGGTAGACGGCCTGGATGTTGTCCCAGAGGCCGGCGCCCTCCTCCTCGTCGATGCGCCGCTTCCACAGGTGTTCGAAGGACTGCTCGGCGAGGCGGAGCAGGCGGTCCTGGGCGCCGATGTTCCGGGAGAGTTCGGCGAGCTGGATGATGCGCTTGAGGAGCTGGGCGGAGAAGTCGGTCATCCGCCACAGGAGTTGGCCGCCGGCGCGCTCGGAGCCGGCGAGCGGCATGGTGACGCCGGGGGTGTGCAGCAGGAGGGTCGGGTCGTTCTTGGTCATGCGGCTGGTGACCCGGCCCCGGTCCGCGAGGCGCTCCATGATGGCGACGGTGCGGGTGAGGTCGTCGTCGGTCGCCTTCCGGCGGACCAGGTCGTGGACGAGGATGGCCGCGACGGTCAGGGAGAAGTACTCGGACTCCAGGCGCAGGCCGGTGGTCTGCCAGGGCAGGTCCTCCAGGGGCCAGCGGTCGGCGCCGAAGCGGGCGATCGCGGACCAGTACTGCTGGCTCAGCTCCCAGCGCAGGCGCAGCATCTCGGCGAGCTTCTGCTGGTCCTCGTCGAGCAGGCCGAGGGTGAGGGTGCGGTCGGAGAAGAGGTCCTGGATGCCGTCGAGGGCGACGACGGTGAAGTACACGTAGGGCAGCCGGTCAGCGATGCCGTCGGGCTGGCCGGGGACGTCGACGGTCAGGTCGGTGATCTTCGGGGCGTCCTTGACGATGCCCCAGGCCCAGCCGCACTCGAAGAGCTGGCTCTCGTCGCGGATGCCCTCGTCGACCTGGATGCCCCGGGAGAGGCTCTCGATGATGGTGGCGCGCAGCGGGCGTAACCGGCGGGAGAACTGCTGGAGCACGATCCGGTCGGACTGCCCGCCCTGGCCGATGACCTGGATCAGCCGCTTGCCCTGCTCGGACTCGGCGTCGAAGACGTTCACGGAGAAGGAGCGCAGCAGGCTGACCATCGCGGAGGTCAGCCGGGCGTTGGTGGCCTCCCGCAGTTCGGCGATGGCCTTGAGGACCTCGGGCCGGGTGGTGGTGCCCTCGTAGACCTTGAGGAAGCCGAGGGTGGCCAGGCAGAGCGTGACGGACATGGAGTAGGAGTCGACCACGCCCAGCTGGCGCTGTTCGTGGCTGACCGTGCCGCCGGGCTCGGAGGGGCGGAAGTAGTGGCCGCCGGAGAAGGTGGGGCTGTCGTCCGTGCCGGTGTGGGTGCGCATGAACTGGGTCAGCGCGGCGATCAGGTTGGGCGGGATCTCCAGCCGGCTGCCGACCCGGTCGAGGGCGCGCAGGACGTCACGTTCGGTGGTGTCCGGCTGGTCGAGCCGGAAGGCGGGTACCTCGGTGGCCGGATACAGCAGGCACAGCAGGCGCTCGGCGTCCGCGACGCTGCTCAGTCCGTCGGTGTCCCCCCGGACCAGCTTCCCGTCGTCGAACGAATGACGGGCCATGGCCTGCCAGATGTCCAGCAGGTGCTGCCGTGGCTTGATCTGCATCCCCGCACCCCTCGTACAGACCTCGTTGCCCTGTGTTCGGCACGTCCCCGTTGCGATGGTCCCCGTTGAGCATGTCCCCGTTCCTACGGGGCGGCAATCGCTGAATTGCGCCGTCCCAGGGCGAGGAGCATTCCCTCGTGCCCCGGCCGCACCGAGTGGTGCAGATCGTGGATCTCCAGCTCCCCGGTGAACGGCTCCAGGCTCTGCCCGACCGTTTCCTCGTTGACCCGGTAGGCCGGGTAGTCGTGGGCGCCGACGCGGTAGCCGACGGACTCCTTCATGAAGGCGGCGGCGAACGGCGCCCCCTCGCCGAGCGCGTTCATGAAGCAGCGCACGCCGCGGTGGAACTCCTCGGGCGCCTCGGACATGGAGTCGGCGACGAAGAACATGGTCCCCAGCGACCAGCGCCGGTCCCCGCCCTCCAGGTCGAACAGGTTGCCGCGCTCGACCCGGACGATGTCGGCGACCAGCGGTCTCGGTTCGACGGCGGCGTAGGCGGGGGCCTCGCGCAGCACGTCCCAGAAGGGGTCCCAGGCGATGTCGTATCCGGCCGGGGCGACCTGCTTCTCCAGGTATTCGACGTTCGGGCGCGCGTACTCCAGCAGGAGCAGCTTCTCGCACCAGGGCAGCATGGACAGGGCGGGATACAGGTTCGCGCCCGCGCCGACGTCGATGCCGCGTGCGGAGCGCGGCGGGGCTCCCTCGAAGCAGCGGGTGAAGTAGTCGCGCATCAACCGGACGATCAGCAGATCGACTTCGAGCGGTGTCCGGTAGTTGTTGTCCACGTACACCTCTGGATCGAACTTCGACCAAGGCGCGTCGGCGTTGCGATCCATAGTCACCCTGCCACGTTCCATTCGAATTTGGACAAATCCCCAGTACTGTTCACGGTAAGTGACACGGCAACTACGGACCAGTACGGGAATACGCCATCCTCATCCGCCCGGCGCACGTCGGGCGCATGGTCGCACACCCGAACTCGCCCTTGCATGAGGGAAGTTGGACGCTCACTCTAGCCAGAAGCAGACACTGGCCGCCACATGAGTCCTTCACTCGTCCGTGTGCGGCGCGGATGCCCAAGAGTTGACGCAGACCAGGGGGTTGCATGACCGCCGAACCGCTGGAACGTTCCCTCGACCACCACGACCCGCTCACCCGGCCCGGACTGCCACCGGACGACCTGCCACTGGACCTGCGCACGGCACGGGAGTCCGACCTGCCGGAACTGCGGCGGCTGGACGAGGAGGTCTTCCAGGACTTCGCCTATCCCGGGTTCCTGCTGCGCCAGCTCTTCGACATGTACGAGGAGCACTTCCTGGTCCTCGACGACGGCACGGGCCGGCTGCGCGGCTACGTGCTGGCCGCCACCCGGACGCTGGGTGCGGACAGCTGGATACTCGGGCTGTGCGTGACCCCGGACCGGCGCCGCCACGGGCTGGGCCGGGAGCTGATGCGGGAGGCCCTCGGCCGGTTGCGCCGGGACGGCATACAGGTCGTCCGCCTCACGGTGGAGCCCGCCAACCTCGCCGCCATCTTCCTCTACCGTTCACTGGGCTTCCGCCCAGAGGAGCCCGACGGCGGCCTGCGTCCTGACTACTTCGGCCCGGGCGTGCACCGCCAGATCATGCGGCTGGATCTCGCGCCCGGCTAGGAGGGCGTGCCCGCCGAGTCCAGGAGCCGGGCCACGTCGTCGGAGCAGAGGGTCAGGGCCGCGCCCACGGTGGCCAGGGCGTCGCGCTCGGCGGGGGTGTAGGGACCGTCCGCCAGGGCGATGCGGGCACCCTGGAGCAGGATCGACTCGCGGCCCACGGCGGCGAGGTGCGGGGCCAGCGGGTCCAGCGCCTCGTGCAGTTCTATCGCCAGGCCCGGCACGCAGGGTTCGCCGCGGACCCGGCCGGTGTCCGCCTCCAGCGCCTCGACGAGCGCGTCCAGCTGCTCCTCGGTGCAGTCCTCGAAGCCGGCCGCGCGCACCGCGACGGTCGCGGTCTCCAGCGAGGTGCGGGAGCAGGTGCCGCCCGCGGTCAGGACCGCGAGGGCGACGGTGTGCACGGCGTCGCGGAGCATCGCGGAGAAGCGGGTGGTGGTCGGGTGGTCGAGGACGTCGGTGCCGTAGTGCCGGCGGCAGGCCGCGCACTCGACGGTCGGCGCGGACTCGCCGCGGGGCAGCACGGGCACGCCCAGCAGGGTGAAGCGGCGGCGGCCGGTGAGCCGCGCGTAGTTGCGGTCGCCGCCGCAGCCGGGGCAGAAGAACTCGCCGTCGCCGACGGGCGTCCACGCGGTGCGGGTGCCCAGGATGCGTGGCAGCCGGGCAGCTCGGCTGTTTCGTCCCCGTCCAGGCAGCACGTCGCACCTCCATAACGGCGCGACAGCATCGTCGCGCTGGCGTGATGTTAGCCACATCACCGACGTGGAGTCAGTACCCAGGACGAGACCTTTCCGTGACCATCACAGATATATGGCCGGTATATGACGGGGTCCCGCCCACCGTTTTCCGGCGAGCGGGACCCCAAACCACCGATTCGGCTGGTCAGCGAGCCGCGCGGTTGACGGCGGAGACGATCGCCTTCAGCGAGGCGCGCGTGGTGTTCGCGTCGATTCCGATGCCCCACAGCACCTTGTCGCCGATCGCGCACTCGATGTAGGAGGCGGCCTGCGCGGAGGCGCCCTCGCTCATCGTGTGCTCCTGGTAGTCCAGCAGCCGTACGTCGATGCCGACGCCCTGCAGCGCGTGGAAGAACGCCGAGATCGGCCCGTTGCCGGTGCCGACCAGGGTGGTCTCCGCACCGTCGACCGTGGCGTCCACGGTGAGGGTGTCGACGCCGTCGCGGTCGGTCGTGGTCTGCCCGTTGGCCACCTGGATGCGGCCCCAGGGGTTGTCCGGGTTGGGCAGGTACTCGTCCTGGAAGACGTCCCAGATGGCGGTCGGGGTGATCTCGCCGCCCTCGGCGTCGGTCTTGGCCTGGATGAGCTTCGAGAACTCGATCTGCATCCGGCGCGGCAGGTCCAGGCTGTGGTCGTTCTTCAGGACGTAGGCGATGCCGCCCTTGCCGGACTGCGAGTTGACGCGGATGACGGCCTCGTAGGAGCGGCCGACGTCCTTGGGGTCGATGGGCAGGTAGGGGACCGCCCACTCGATGTCGTCGACGGTGACGCCCTTGGCGGCCGCGTCGGCCTCCATGGCGTCGAAGCCCTTCTTGATGGCGTCCTGGTGGGAGCCGGAGAAGGACGTGTAGACCAGGTCGCCCACGTACGGGTGGCGCGGGTGGACCTCCATCTGGTTGCAGTACTCCCACGTGCGACGGATCTCGTCGATGTCGGAGAAGTCGATCTGCGGGTCGACGCCCTGGGAGAACAGGTTCATGCCCAGGGTGACCAGGTCGACGTTGCCGGTGCGCTCGCCCTGCCCGAACAGGCAGCCCTCGATGCGGTCGGCGCCGGCCATCAGCGCCAGCTCGGCCGCCGCCACGGCCGTACCGCGGTCGTTGTGCGGGTGGACGGACAGGCAGACGTGCTCGCGGCGGGACAGGTTGCGGCCCATCCACTCGAAGCGGTCGGCGTGCGTGGACGGCGTGGAACGCTCCACCGTGGCGGGCAGGTTGAGGATGATCTCGCGGCCGGGTCCGGGCTGGTAGGTGTCCATCACCGCCTCGCAGACCTCCAGGGCGAAGTCCAGCTCGGTGTCGGTGAAGATCTCGGGGCTGTACTGGTAGCCGAACTCCGTCTCGGGGCCCAGCAGTTTCTCGGCGTACTCCATGACCAGGCGGGTGCCGTCGACCGCGATCTGCTTGATGTCGTCCTTCGAGCCCCGGAAGACGACCCGGCGGAAGACGGGGGCGGTCGCGTTGTACAGGTGGACGGTGGCCCGCCTGGCACCCTTCAGGGACTCCACCGTGCGCTCGATCAGGTCCTCGCGGGCCTGGGTCAGTACGGAGATGGTGACGTCGTCCGGGATGGCCTGCGGGTCCTCGATGATGGACCGTACGAAGTCGAAGTCGGTCTGGCCGGAGGCCGGGAAGCCGACCTCGATCTCCTTGTAGCCCATCTTGACCAGCAGGTCGAACATGGCGCGCTTGCGGACCGGCGACATGGGGTCGATCAGGGCCTGGTTGCCGTCGCGCAGATCGGTGGAGAGCCAGCGGGGAGCGGTGGTGATCCGCTGGTTCGGCCAGGTGCGGTCAGCGATGTCGACCTGGTCGTAGCCGCGGTACTTGGCGGTCGGCATGGGGCTGGGCTGCTGGCGGTTGGCCATGATGGCGTGGGCTCCTCGTGATGTCCGCGGATCTCGGCGGTGTCCGCGTCGTCCGCGTGTCCGGAAGGACGGCCGACGGCACCACCAAGCTCCGCGGGGAGGGAGTCGGCCTCTACAGGCCCTCGCCGCGGCAGCTAAGGAGAAGCAGCCCGAATCGCATGATGCCCAGCACCATAGCCGAGTCACGCGGGTCACGCGGGTGCGTATCAGTATGCGGGACCGAGGTGAGAAAGGGGACAAAAAGTGCCGTATACCACTTTCGGCCGGGCCACGGGGGCCCCTTCCCGCCGCTGTGCACCGATCGAGGTTGCGGGTAGTGACAGTGCGGTCACTCAGTGCGAGAGTGCCGGACATGACGACACACGGGGGCTTCCAGCCCGTCTTCTGCACAATCGTCCCGCCCCACGTCCTCGACCGGCTCGCCCGCAACACGGACCCCGTGCTCGCCGGGCCCGCGCGCCGCACCATCCAGCGCGACGCCGTCGAACGCACCCGCCGCGGCCTGACCACGGTCGTCGGCGCCCCCTCCGTGGCCCCGCGCGCGGACGCGGAGCCCGGGAAGCCGCAGCGCACGATCTACGACGCCCGGCACGGCACCGACCTGCCGGGCAGCGAGGTGCGCGCCGAGGGCGAGGAGCCCGGCCAGGACGCCACCGTGAACCGCGCCTACGCGGGCCTCGGCGCCACCTTCGAGCACTACCTCAAGGTCTACCGGCGCGACTCCATCGACGGCGCGGGCCTGCCGCTGGACGCGACCGTGCACTACGACCGCGAGTACAACAACGCCTTCTGGAACGGCGAGCAGATGGTCTTCGGCGACGGGGACGGGGAGATCTTCCTCGACTTCACCATCGCCCTGGACGTGATCGGCCACGAGCTGACCCACGGCGTCACCCAGCACACCGCCAACCTGACCTACTACGGCCAGCCCGGCGCCCTCAACGAGTCGGTCTCCGACGTCTTCGGCTCCCTCATCAAGCAGTACGCGCAGGGCCAGACCGCCACCGAGGCCGACTGGCTGATCGGCGCCGGGCTGCTCGCCCCGCGGGTGACGGGCGAGGCGCTGCGCTCCATGAAGGCGCCGGGCACGGCCTACGACGACGACGTGCTCGGCAAGGACCCGCAGCCCGCGACGATGGACGACTTCGTGCGCACCGGCCGCGACAACGGCGGCGTGCACATCAACTCCGGCATCCCCAACCACGCCTTCTACCTGCTCGCCACCGCGCTCGGCGGGCACGCCTGGGAGCGGGCCGGGCAGCTCTGGTACGACGTGCTGACCGGCGGCGAGCTGGCCCAGGACGCGCTGTTCGCGGACTTCGCGACGCTGACGGTGAAGGCCGCCCGGGAGCGCTACGGCGACGGGGACGAGCTGGAGGCGGTCGGCAAGGCCTGGGAGCAGGTCGGGGTGCGGACGCTGTAGTTCCGTACTAGACACGGGTCCATGCGGATTCAGGTGAGGCGCACAGGAGGCTTCGCGGGCATCGAACGCCACGCGGAGGTCGAGACCGAGGGACGCCCCGACGCGGACGAGTGGCACGCCCTGGCCGAGCGGGCGGTCGCCGACGGCCGGAGCACCCCGCCGGTCGGGGTGCCGGACGGGTTCAGCTACCAGCTCACCGTGGACGGGCGGACGGTGTACGCCGCCGATCCCCGGCTGACGGACGAGCAGCGCGCGCTGATCTCGCGGGTGCTGAAGGAGGGTGCGTAACACCGGGCGGGCGCACGGGCGTTGACTTCCCTTACCGGGGGTACGGATGATCCGCGCATGGCGACTGACGCGATGCCGGCGATCCCGATGCCGCGGTTCCCGGACGGCTTCCTGTGGGGCGTGTCCACGTCCGCGCACCAGATCGAGGGCGCGGCCGGGCTGCGGGGGCCCTCGGTGTGGGACGCGTTCACGGCGGAGCCCGGCCGGGTGAAGGACGGTTCGACGGCGGCGGTGGCCTGCGACCACTACCACCGCTACCGCGAGGACGTCGCCCTGCTCGCGGACCTCGGCGTGGACGCGTACCGCTTCTCCGTCTCCTGGCCCCGGGCGGACTCCCCCGGCGGCCTGGACTTCTACGACCGCCTGGTGGACGAGCTGTGCGCGGCGGGCGTGCGGCCGGTGCCGACGCTCTTCCACTGGGACCTGCCCGCGGGCCTGGACTGGCTGGAGCGGGACACGGCCGCCCGGTTCGCCGAGTACGTGTCGGTCGTCGCGGGGCGCCTCGGCGACCGGGTCGGCAAGTGGATCACCCTCAACGAGCCCGCCGAGCACACCCTCCTGGGCCACGCCCTGGGCGTCCACGCCCCCGGCCGGGAGCTGCTGTTCGACGCCCTCCCGGTCGCCCACCACCAGCTGCTGGCGCACGGCCTGGCGGTACGGGCCCTGCGCGCGTCCGGCGCCACGGACGTCGGCATCGCCAACTCGCACGGCCCGACGTGGGCCGCCTCGGACGACCCGGCCGACCGGGAGGCGGCGGACTTCTACGACCTCCTGCTGAACCGGATGTTCGCCGACCCGCTCCTGACCGGGCGCTACCCGGAGGGCATCGGGGAGCTGATGCCCGGCTCCCCCGGGGAGGTCGACGCCGACCTGGAGATCATCGCCGAGCCGCTGGACTGGTACGGGGTGAACTACTACGCGCCGACGCGGGTGGGCGCCCCGCAGGGCGCGGAGATCGAGTTCGGCGGGGTGACGCTCCCGGCCGAACTGCCCTTCTCGGTGCGCCGGATCGAGGGGCGTGCGGTGACGGACTTCGGCTGGCCCGTCGTCCCGGAGGGGCTGACGGAGCTGCTCACCGGCTTCCGCGACCGCTACGGCGACCGGCTCCCACCGGTCGTGATCACGGAGAACGGCTGCTCCTACGAGGGCCTCGACGACCGGGACCGCATCGCCTACCTCGACGGGCACGTGCGCGCCCTGCACCGGGCGATCGAGGCGGGTGTGGACGTGCGCGGTTACTTCGTGTGGTCGCTGCTGGACAACTTCGAATGGGCCGAGGGGTACGCCCGCCGCTTCGGACTGGTCCACGTGGACTTCACGACGCTCGCGCGCACGCCCAAGGCGTCGTACGGCTGGTTCCGGGATCTGCTCGACGGGCAGCGGCGGGTACCGGTCGGATAAACCCCTCGGTGCTGTCGGCGGGGAGTCGTACGCTGGAGGCAGCAGACACACCCGTCACGCGGCGGACGCCGCAGAGGAGGACGAGCAGGCCTAGAGCGCCGGCCCATGACTCAGACACCCTCAGCCCACACCCCCGCGCAGGGGCAGGCGAGCGCACGGATCACCGTCCCCGCCCAGCACCCGATGGTGACCGTACTGGGCTCCGGAGACTCCCTCCTGCGCGTGATCGAGAAGGCCTTCCCGGCGGCCGACATCCATGTCCGGGGCAATGAGATCAGCGCCGTCGGCGACACCCATGAGGTCGCCCTCGTACAGCGCGTGTTCGACGAGATGATGCTGGTGCTGCGCACGGGGCAGCCGATGACGGAGGACGCAGTGGAACGCTCGATCGCCATGCTCAAGGCGAGCGAGAACGGGGAGAGCGACGGCCGGGAGACCCCGGCCGAGGTGCTCACGCAGAACATCCTGTCCTCGCGCGGCCGCACGATCCGCCCCAAGACGCTGAACCAGAAGCGGTACGTCGACGCGATCGACAAGCACACCATCGTCTTCGGCATCGGCCCGGCGGGCACCGGCAAGACCTACCTGGCGATGGCCAAGGCGGTGCAGGCCCTGCAGTCCAAGCAGGTCAACCGCATCATCCTGACCCGCCCGGCGGTCGAGGCCGGTGAGCGGCTCGGCTTCCTGCCGGGCACGCTGTACGAGAAGATCGACCCGTATCTGCGCCCGCTGTACGACGCGCTGCACGACATGCTCGACCCTGACTCGATCCCGCGGCTGATGGCGGCGGGGACGATCGAGGTCGCGCCGCTGGCGTACATGCGCGGCCGTACGCTGAACGACGCGTTCATCATCCTGGACGAGGCGCAGAACACCAGCCCCGAGCAGATGAAGATGTTCCTCACCCGGCTCGGCTTCGAGTCGAAGATCGTGATCACGGGTGACGTGACGCAGGTCGACCTGCCGGGCGGCACGAAGTCGGGTCTGCGGCAGGTGCAGGAGATCCTGGAGGGCGTCGAGGACGTCCACTTCTCCCGGCTCACGTCCCACGACGTCGTCCGGCACAAGCTGGTGGGCCGTATCGTCGACGCCTACGAGCAGTACGACAGCAGGAACGGCACCGAGAACGGCGGCCACAACGGCGGCCGGACACCGAGACACGGTGCCAAGGCCAAGGGGAAGTAGACCAGCACGACCATGTCGATCGACGTCAACAACGAGTCCGGAACCGAGGTCGACGAGCAGGCGATCCTCGACATCGCCCGCTACGCGCTCGCGCGGATGCGCATCCACCCGCTCTCCGAGCTCTCGGTGATCGTCGTGGACGCCGGCGCCATGGAGCAGCTGCACATCCAGTGGATGGACCTGCCGGGTCCCACCGACGTGATGTCCTTCCCGATGGACGAGCTGCGTCCGCCGTCCAAGGACGAGGAGGAGGCGCCGCAGGGGCTGCTCGGCGACATCGTGCTCTGCCCGGAGGTCGCCGCCAAGCAGGGCGCCGAGGCGCCGACGGAGCACTCCATGGACGAGGAGCTCCAGCTCCTGACCGTCCACGGGGTGCTGCACCTGCTCGGGTACGACCACGAGGAGCCCGACGAGAAGGCCGAGATGTTCGGTCTGCAGGCCGCGATCGTGGACGGCTGGCGTGCGGAGCGGGGCCTGACCGGCCCGTCCCCGGCACCGACGGTCTCATGAGCCTCCCGCTCGTCGCCGGTGCCGTCGCCCTGGTGGTGGTCGCCTGGCTGGCCGCGTGCGCGGAGGCGGGGCTCGCGAGGGTCTCCAGCTTCCGCGCCGAGGAGGCGGTACGGTCCGGGCGCCGGGGCGGGGAGAAGCTCGCCCAGGTCGCCGCCGACCCGACGCGCTACCTGAACGTGGCGCTGCTGGTCCGCGTCGCCTGCGAGATGGCGGCCGCCGCGCTGGTCACGTACGCCTGTCTGCAGGAGTTCGCCAACACCACCGAGGCCCTGCTCGTCGCGATCGCGGTGATGGTCCTCGTCTCGTACGTCGCCGTCGGGGTGTCCCCGCGCACCATCGGGCGCCAGCACCCGCTGAACACGGCGACCGCGGCGGCGTACGTGCTGCTGCCGCTGGCCCGGATCATGGGTCCGATCCCGTCGCTGCTGATCCTCATCGGCAACGCGCTCACCCCCGGCAAGGGCTTCCGCCGGGGCCCCTTCGCCTCGGAGGCGGAGCTGCGGGCGCTGGTGGACTACGCCGAGAAGGAGTCCCTGATCGAGGCCGAGGAGCGCCGCATGGTGCACTCGGTGTTCGAGCTGGGCGACACCCTCGTGCGGGAGGTCATGGTGCCGCGCACCGACCTCGTGGTCATCGAGCGCTACAAGACCATCCGGCAGGCCCTCACCCTCGCCCTGCGCTCCGGTTTCTCCCGGATACCGGTGACCGGCGACAGCGAGGACGACATCGTCGGCATCGTCTACCTGAAGGACCTGGTCCGCAGGACGCACATCAGCCGGGACGCGGAGAGCGACCTCGTCTCCACCGCGATGCGCCCGGCGTCCTTCGTGCCGGACACCAAGAACGCCGGTGACCTGCTGCGCGAGATGCAGAAGGAGCGCAACCACGTCGCCGTCGTCATCGACGAGTACGGCGGGACGGCGGGCATCGTCACCATCGAGGACATCCTGGAGGAGATCGTCGGCGAGATCACCGACGAGTACGACCGGGAGCTGCCGCCGGTGGAGGAGCTGGGCGGGGACCGTTTCCGGGTCACCGCCCGCCTGGACATCGGCGACCTGGGCGAGCTGTACGGCCTGGACGAGTACGACGACGAGGACGTGGAGACGGTGGGCGGCCTGCTCGCCAAGGCGCTGGGCCGCGTCCCGATCGCCGGGGCGTCCTCGATCGTGGAGCTGCCCGACGGCCGTGAGCTGCGGCTGACGGCGGAGGCCGCCGCGGGCCGCCGGAACAAGATCGTGACGGTGCTGGTGGAGCCGGTGGGCGCGGCGAAGCCGGCCGAGGAGGCCGTGTCCGAATGACCCCCGGGGAACTGCGCGACTTCTGTCTGTCCTTCAACGCCGCGGTGGAGGACTTGCCCTTCAGTCCGGAGATCTCGGTCTTCAAGGTGCTGGGGAAGATGTTCGCGCTGACCTCGCTGGACGGGCGCCCGCTCACCGTCAACCTCAAGTGCGACCCGGACGACGCGATCCGGCTGCGCGACGACCACCCGGGGCTGATCGTCCCCGGGTGGCACATGAACAAGCGGCACTGGAACACGGTGACGGTGGGCGGCGCGCCGGACGGAGGACGGCTCCCGGACCGTGTCGTCCGGGAGCTCGTGGAGGACTCGTACGACCTGGTCGTCGCCGGTCTACCGCGCGCCGACCGGCTCCGCCTCGACCGTCCCTGAGCCCGTCCGGGCCACTCGCAGCCCCACCGCGACCAGTACGGCCGCCGCCAGCACGATCGCCGCGTCCAGGACCAGCACCGTGCGGACGCCGGACCCGAGGTCGGTGGCGGTGGTGGCCAGCACGCCGAGCAGCGGGATGCCGACGGTGATGCCGACCTGCTGGGTGGAGGTGACCAGGCCGGTCGCCAGGCCCTGCTCCTCGTCCGGGACGCCGGAGGTGACGGTCAGGCCGTAGGAGATGATCGCGCCCAGGTGGCACATGCTGGCCAGGGACACGGCGGCGGTGGCGAGCACCACCGACCAGCCGCCCTCGCCCAGCGCCGGCAGGGACAGGCCGATCGCGCCCTGTCCGGCGAGCGAGCCGACGAGGGTGCGGCGGGCGCCGAAGCGGCCGATGACGCGCGGGGCGAGGGAACCGGCCACCACCGACAGCACGCCCTGCACCCCGAAGACGAGACCGGTCTCGAAGGCGCTCAGGTGCAGGATCTCCTGGAGGTAGAGGGTGAGCACGAAGACGACCGTCGACATCATCGAGAAGGTGACGAGGCCGCCCAGGTTGCCCCAGGCCACCGTGCGGCGGCGCAGCATCGGCAGGGAGACGAGGGGCGCCGCGCTGCGGGACTCGACGGCCACGAAGGCGGCCAGGAGCAGCAGGCCCGCGGCGAGGGTGGCGAGGACGTCGGCGCGCCCGAAGCCGTGCTCGGCGGCCGTGGTGAGGGCGTAGATCAGGGAGAGCAGGCCGCCGGTGACGGTGACCGCGCCGGGGACGTCGAGGCGGGGCCGCTCCGGGGTCCGCGACTCGGGCAGCAGGCGGGGCGCGAGGGGCAGCACGAGCAGGGCGAACAGGGCGAGCAGGCCCATCGTGGAGCGCCAGCTCAGCAGGTCGGTCAGGACGCCGCCGGCCACCATGCCGACGGTGAAGCCGAGCGAGAGCAGCGTGCCGGAGATGCCGAGGGCGCGGTCGCGGGCGGGGCCCTCCGGGAAGGTCGTCGTCAGCAGGGACATGCCGGTCGGGACGATGGCCGCCGCGCCGAGGCCCTGGAGGGCGCGTCCGGCGAGGAAGGAGGCCGGGTCCCAGGCGAGGGTGGCGAGCAGGGAGGCGGCGCCGAAGAGCGCGAGCCCGGCGAGGAAGAGCCTGCGGCGGCCGTAGAGGTCGCCCATGCGGCCGAAGAGCAGCAGGAACCCGCCGGACGGCAGCGCGAACGCGGTGACCGCCCATTGCAGGGCGGAGGTGCTCATGCCGAGGTCCGCGCCGAGTACGGGCAGGGCGACGTTCAGGACGGAGAAGTCGAGCGCGACCATGAACTGGGCCGCGCAGAGCACGAACAGGACGAGCCGGTCGCGGGACGAGAGCCGGGGAGCGGACGTTCCCGCCGGCCCGGGGGCCGGAGTGGACGTCGGGTTGGTGGTGTCGATCGCCATGGACATGAGCCTCGGGCCCCCGGAATAGTTGTGGGGAGACACGGATTGTCATGGTGGTGCCACCACCAGGCAGCAGCGGGACGACTACAGGGGGAGCAGGACACGTGCCGGACGTGATCGTGGGAGCGGAGGCGTCGTCGGGCCGGGACCGGCGCCGCAGTGAGCTGCGGGAGTTCCTGATGAGCCGGCGGGCCCGGGTGTCCCCGGCGGAGGCCGGTCTGCCGGACGGCGGGGCACGGCGGCGGACGCCGGGGCTGCGGCGCGAGGAGGTGGCCGTGCTCGCCGGGGTGGGCGCGTCCTGGTACCAGTGGCTGGAGCAGGGCCGCGACATCTCCGTCTCGTCCCAGGTGCTGGACTCGGTGGGCCGGGTGCTGCGGCTCAGCAACGCCGAGCGCCGCCACCTGTACGTGCTGGCCGGGCTGAACCCGCCCGCCGCCGAGGTGGAGCCCGCGAAGCGGGACATGTGCGAGGGGCTGCGGCGGCTGATCGACACGTGGATGCCGTATCCGGCGCACATCATGGACCGGTACTACAACTGCGTGATGTACAACGACGCGGCGGCGATGGTGCTGGGCATGCGGCCCGAGACGACGTGGAACTGCATCATCGACTACTTCACCGACCCCCTCTACCGCTCCCGCGCCCGCAACTGGGAGCACAACGCGCGCACGGTCGTCGCCCAGTTCCGCGCCACCTGCGCGGCCAACCCGGACGACGAAGGCTTCCAGCAGGTGCTGGCGGACCTGAGGGAGGCAAGCTCCGAGTTCGCCGCGTTGTGGGAGGAGCGGGGCATCGAGGACGCCGGGCAGATCCGCAAGCAGCTGGACCACCCGCTGGTCGGCCTCCTCAGCCTGGAGTCGACGGCGCTCCAGGTCCCCGCCCGCCCCGATCTGACCATCGTGCTGCACACGCCGCTGGAGGAGGCGAACACGGCGGCGAAGCTGGAGTGGCTGGCCTCGCCGGAGGGCCGGCGCGGGGCGATGTACCCGGTGGCGGGGTGAGCGGCCCGGCACCCGGCGGAGCTACGTATGCTCGCCCCATGACCACCGAGACTCCCGGCCTCGACCCCGAGGACCGCAAGATCGTCACCCTGGCCCGCTCGGCCCGCGCCCGCAACGGCGTCCCCGAGGGCGCGGCCGTACGCGACGAGACCGGCCGCACGTACGTCGCCGGGACCGTCGCGCTGGACTCCCTCCACCTCAGCGCCCTGCGCACGGCGGTGGCGATGGCGGTGGCGTCCGGCGCGAAGTCCCTGGAGGCGGCGGCCGTGGTGACCGAGTCGGAGTCGGCGTCGGAGGAGGACCGGGCGGCGGTCCGGGACCTGGGCGGCGCGGAGACCCCGGTGCTGGTGGCCGGCCCGGACGGCACGGTACGGGCCACGGTGAGCGCGGGCTGACAGGGGCCGCGGATCAGTCCGCGGTGTCGGGCCCGGCCATGGCGTCCGGCGTGACGAAACGCTGGTAGGCCAGAGCCCACACCCCGGTCTCGCGCCGCACTGCCCTCATGGTGGACAGCGGGTCGTCGTCCCAGCCCTCGAGCAGCGAGTCGGCAGCCGCCTGGCACGACCGTTCGAAGGCCACCGCGCCCTGCGCGCCGTCCACTCCCGCTTCCAGGAAACCGACCGTCTCGACGGCCCGCGCGGACATCTCGTCCCGAGTCAGGGCCTCGTGCCGGGCAAGACGGGCGAGCGCGGCGCCGGCGAGGTCCTGGTAGCCCTTGAGGAACTCCTCGGGGAGCCGCAGTGCCCGAGCCCGCGTGCCCAGGAGGCGATTCGCTTCCTCGGCCGCCCGCCCGACCCCGGCATGGATGTCGGACCCGCGCAGACGGCGCCACGCGGCGCTCAACCCGCCGTCCACGCGGTAGTAGAGGGACCGGAGACCGTCGTCAGGGCAGGCGGCGAAGACCGCGCCGCCGATCCGTAGGGCCACGGAGGCCTGGTGGGCCAGGGCGGCATCGTGAACCGGACCCTGCACGTGCGGCTCCTCTCGGACGCCCCCCGGGGTGGCGGTAGCGGAAGCATAGACATCGGCTCCGCACCGCCGTGCCACCGGGCTCGGTCACGTGGCCGGTACGGCGGGGCTCCGGGATCAGGGACAATGGGCGCCATGAGCGTTCGTACCCAGTCATCCGAAGAACCGGCCGAGACTGTTCACCGGGCCGGCTTCGCCTGCTTCGTGGGCCGTCCCAACGCGGGCAAGTCCACCCTGACGAACGCTCTGGTCGGGCAGAAGGTGGCGATCACCTCCAACCGCCCGCAGACCACCCGGCACACGGTGCGCGGCATCGTGCACCGCGAGGACGCCCAGCTGATCCTGGTGGACACCCCGGGGCTGCACAAGCCGCGCACGCTGCTGGGCGAGCGGCTCAACGACGTGGTGCGCACCACGTGGGCCGAGGTGGACGTCATCGGCTTCTGCCTGCCGGCGAACGAGAAGCTGGGCCCCGGCGACCGCTTCATCGCCAAGGAGCTGGCGGGGATCAGGAAGACCCCGAAGGTCGCGATCGTCACCAAGACCGACCTGGTGGACTCCAAGACGCTGGCCGAGCAGCTGATCGCGGTCGACCAGCTGGGCAAGGAGCTGGGGATCACCTGGGCGGAGATCGTCCCGGTGTCCGCCACGGCGAACCAGCAGGTGGACCTGCTCGCCGACCTCCTCACCCCGCTGCTGCCCGAGGGTCCGGCGCTCTATCCCGAGGGCGACCTGACCGACGAGCCCGAGCAGGTCATGGTCGCGGAGCTGATCCGCGAGGCCGCGCTGGAGGGCGTACGGGACGAGCTGCCGCACTCGATCGCGGTGGTCGTCGAGGAAATGCTCCCGCGCGAGGACCGCCCGGCCGACAAGCCGCTCCTCGACATCCACGCCAACGTCTACATCGAGCGCCCCAGCCAGAAGGGCATCATCATCGGCCCCAAGGGCAAGCGCCTGAAGGACGTCGGCATCAAGTCCCGCACCCAGATCGAGGCCCTCCTCGGCACCCCGGTCTTCCTGGACCTGCACGTGAAGGTCGCCAAGGACTGGCAGCGCGACCCCAAACAGCTGCGCCGACTCGGGTTCTGAGCACTCGGGACCGCCCAGCGGCCGCCCGGCCGGTCAGCACGCCGACACAACGCCCCGCACCCCGGCCACGCGGCGGCAGCCGCACATCGATACAGCCTGGACCTGCACGTGAAGGTCGCCAAGGACTGGCAGCGCGACCCCAAACAGCTGCGCCGACTCGGGTTCTGAGCACCCCCCGGTCGGGGTCGGTCAGGGGGTCGGGGGGCGGAAGCCGATGGTGGGGACCGCCCGGCGCAGGGGCCACGGGGCCAGCAGGTCGTCCGGAAGCAGGTCGGCCAGGAACGCGTAGCGGCTGAGGGCGGCCGGGTCCTGGTCCGCCAGGGACTGGACCTTGCGCCACCAGGTGGCGATCTCGCACCAGCCCGGCGCCGACAGCGACCCCCCGAACTCCTGGACGGAGAGGGCGGCGGTCAGTCCGGCGAAGGCCAGGCGGTCGGCGAGCGGCCAGCCGGCCAGGGTGCCGGTGACGAACCCGGCGACGAACACGTCCCCGGCACCGGTCGGGTCCAGGGCCTCGACCTCGATGGCCGGGACCTCGGCGCTCTCCCCCGTGCGCCGGTCGACGGCGTACGCGCCGTCCGCGCCGAGGGTCACCACCGCGAGCGGCACGTGCTCGGTCAGGGCGTGCGCGGCGGCCCGCGGGCAGGTGGCGCCGGTGTAGCGCATGGCCTCCTCCGCGTTCGGCAGGAAGGCCTCGCAGTGCGCCAGGTCGGGCAGCGCGGCCAGGTCCCAGGCGCCGGTGTCGTCCCAGCCGACGTCGGCGAAGACGCGGGTGCCGCGCGCGGCGGCCTGGGCGATCCAGGGGGCGCGGACACCGGGCGTGAGGGAGGCGACGGCGGCACGCGCGCGGGGCGGGCAGTCTGGGGACGGCTCCTCCGGCGGCGGCTCGTGGCCGTGGGAGACCATCGTGCGCTCCCCCTCGTACGCCATCGAGACCGTCACCGGCGAGTGCCAGCCGGGCACGGTGCGCGAGGAGGTCAGGTCGATGCCCTCGCCCCGGGACAGGGCGTCCCAGCAGTAGTCGCCGTAGTGGTCGTCGCCGAACGCGGCGGCCAGCGAGGTGCGCAGGCCGAGGCGGGCCAGCGCGGTCGCCATGTTGGCGATGCCGCCCGGGCTCGACCCCATCCCCCGGGCCCAGGACTCGGTCCCGCGCACCGGGGCGGAGTCGAGCCCGGTGAAGATCACGTCGAGGAAGACGGTGCCGGTCAGATACACGTCCCAGGGCGGGTTCTGCGGGGTGCGCAGGGCGGCCAGGGGATCGACCTGGGGGCGGCGGTGCGATCCCTCGGGCGGGACGTGGCGGTGCGTTCTCTCGTCGGCCGGCATGACCGGAACGTCGGTCGCGTCGGGCACGTCGGTGGACACGGTGGACGCTGTCACGGTGCGCTCCCTGGCATGGTGCGGACCCCGCCAGTGTGCACCAAGCCACCATCAGTGCGGTGGCGCCGGCCGCGTGGCGTCAGGCCGTCGCCGGTCCCGGGTGCGCGGTCCGGGCGGCGCCCGGGGTGGTCTCCGGAGCCGGGGCCGCCGCCCTGGCCGGCCGGGTGCGGACCCGGTCGTTGCGCCCGCCGCCGCGCACCAGCAGCACGCTCAGCGCGGCCAGGAAGCCGACGACGGTCAGACCGACCAGGCCGCCCTTGGTCGAGCCGGTCGTGTCCTCGATGATGCCGAAGGCGGTGGGGGCGACGAACCCGCCGAGGTTGCCGATGGAGTTGATCAGCGCGATGCCGGGGGCCGCGGCACGGGCGTCGAGATAGCTCTGCGGGATGGTCCAGAAGACCGGGGAGGCCGGTTTGAAGCCCATCGCGGCCAGGCACAGCGCGCCGAGCCCGACCCAGGGCGAGACGAACACGGCCAGCAGGGTGCCGCAGCCGCCGAGCAGGAGCAGGACCACCAGCACGGGCCGGCGCTTGCCGATGCGGTCGGAGACGCGGCCGCTGACGAACAGGGCGACCAGCGCGCACAGCCACGGCACGGCGGTCAGCAGCCCCACCTGGAAGTCGCTCACCCCGCCGATGTCGTCCACGATCGACGGCAGCCAGAAGGTCACCGCGTACAGGGCGACGTTGATCGCGAAGTAGATCCAGAGGAAGAGCAGCATCTGGGGGTCGGCGAGCAGCTTCCAGCGGGAGACCCTGGCCGCCTTCCCGCCGCGCCGCGCGTCGCGTTCCTCCTGCTCGGCGTCGATGGCCGCGACGAGGCCGGACTTCTCCTCGTCGGTCAGCCACGTCGCCTGCTCGACGCCCGAGTCGAGGAAGCGGTAGACGACGAAGCCGAGCACGACGGAGAAGACGCCCTCGACGAAGAACATCCACTGCCAGCCCGCGTGGCCCCAGATCCCGTGCATCTCCATCAGCGCGCCCGAGATCGGGCCGACGATGACGGTGGCGGTGCCGGAGCCCATCAGGAAGATCGAGGTGGCCCGGCCCCGGTGGGAGTCGGGGAGCCAGCGGCTGAAGTAGTAGATGACGGCCGGGAAGAAGCCCGCCTCGGCGACGCCGAGCAGGAAGCGCAGGGCGTAGAACATCTCCACGCTGTCGACGAAGGCCATCGCGGTGGCGACGACACCCCAGCTGATCATGATGCGGGTGAGCCACACCTTGGCCCCGAACCGCTCCATCAGCATGTTGGAGGGGACCTCGAAAATGGCGTACGCGATGAAGAAGATGCCGGCGCCGAGACCGAACGCGGCGGCCGACAGCCCCACGTCGGCGCGGAGTTCGTCCTGGGCGAAGCCCAGATTGACGCGGTCCATGTAGTTCGCCACGAACATGACGAAGAAGAGGGGGACCACGCGGCGGAAGATCTTGCGGACGGCGGACTGTACGGCGGGGGAATGCACCTCGGGGACTGCAGCGGACACGAGCGGCTCCGGTCGTGGCAGGGGAAGGGGGCAGGCGACTCACCAACGGGGGACGGACGGGGTGACCCACTCCGGGTCGGCGACCCGCATCGCCGCAGCGTCGTCGCGGTCGCGGAGCGTGCCGTCGTCGTCGAGCCAGCGCCGGTGCAGGAACGCCAGGCGCTCGCGGTCGAGTTCGACGCCGAGGCCGGGGGTGTCGGAGACGGCGACCCTGCCGCCGTCGAAGGTGAGCCGTTCGGTGAGCACGTCCTCGGACTGCCAGGGGTAGTGGGAGTCGCAGGCGTGGTGGAGGTTGGGCACGGTGGCCGCGACGTGGGTCATCGCGGCGAGGCTGATGCCCAGGTGGGTGTTGGAGTGCATGGACACCCCGACGCCGAAGGTGCGGCAGACGGCGGCGAGTTGCTGGGTGTTGCGCAGCCCGCCCCAGTAGTGGTGGTCGGAGAGCACGACCTGGACGGCGCCCCTGGTGAACGCCTCCTGGATCTCGGCGAACGTCGTCACGCACATGTTGGTCGCGAGCGGCACCCCGGTCTTCGCGGCGACCTCGGCCATGGCCGGGGTGCCGAGCGCGGGGTCCTCCAGGTACTCCAGGACGTCCCCGAGTTCCGCCGCGACCTTGAGGGAGGTCTCCACGGACCAGGCGCCGTTGGGGTCCAGGCGCAGGGGGTGGCCGGGGAACGCCTCGGCGAGCGCCTTGATCGCGGCGATCTCCTCCTCGGGCGGGAAGACGCCGCCCTTGAGCTTGAAGGAGGTGAAGCCGTACCGCTCGGTGAAGGCGCGGGCCTGGGCGACGACTCCGGCCGGGTCGAGGGCGGCGCCCCAGTCGTCCTGCTCGGCCGCCACGCCCTCGGGGTGGCCGGCCCACTTGTAGAAGAGGTAGGCGCTGTACTCCACGGCGTCGCGGACCTTGCCGCCGAGCAGGGCGTGCACGGGCAGGCCGAGCGCCTTGCCGAGGGCGTCGAGGCAGGCGACCTCGAAACCCGAGACGACGGACAGGCGCAGCTTGTCGGCGGTCTGGACGCCGCGCAGCCCGCCGACGTCGACCTGGCCGGAGACCCGGGAGGAGTCGACGGCGACCTCGTCGGCGAGGGTGAACAGGCCGTTGAGATCGGAGACCTGACGACCCACCAGCTTGTCGGCGAACGGGCGGGCCAGCTCCAGGTACTTGGCGTCGCCGTAGGTCTCGCCGACGCCGGTCACGCCGTCGGCGGTCTCCACCTCGACGATCAGGCGGGGGGTGTACGGCTGGTGCACGCCCTGGGTGTTGAGCAGGGGCGGGTCGGCGACCAGGATCGGCGTCAGGTGGACGGCCGTGATGGTGAGGTCGCGGGTCACAGGGCGGCTCCTACGAGGTCGAGTCCGGTGATGAGCAGGGTCTTGAGTGCGGCGAGGTCGGCGGGCGACGGGTCGGTGAGGGGGGCGCGGACGGGGCCGACGGGGCAGCCGCGCAGCCGGGCCGCCGCCTTCACGAGGGACACCGCGTACCCGGGGACGCGGTCGCGCAGTTCGACGAGCGGGACGTAGAAGTCGCGCAGCAGCTTGTCGACGGTGCCGGTGTCGCCGCCGTGCAGGGCGGTGAGGAAGGCGTTCGCGATCTCGGGGGCGAAGGCGTGCACGGCGGAGGAGTAGGCGGGGACGCCGACGGCGGCGTAGGCACGGGCCTGGACCTCGGCGGTGGCGGCGCCGTTGAAGAAGAGGAAGTCCTCGGGGGCGGCGAGGACCGTGCGCTGGAGGCGGTCGAGGTCGCTGTGGCCGTCCTTGAGGCCGATCACACCGGGGACGCGGGCGAGGCGCCGGACGGACTCGGCGGTGTAGGCGACCTGGCCGCGCTGGTAGGCGATGAGCGGGAGCCGGGTGCCCGCGGCGATCCGCTCCACCTGGGCGACCAGGCCGTCCTGCGGGGCGGCGGTGAGGTAGTGCGGCAGGACGAGGAGGGCGTCGGCCCCGGCCTCCTCGGCGATGCGCGCGAACCGCAGGGCCTGCGCCCAGCCGTAGCCGGTTCCGGCGACGACCGGCACGCTCCCGGCCGTCTCCTCGACGGCGATGGCGACCGCCTGCCGGTACTCGTCCTCGTCCAGGGAGAAGAACTCGCCGGTGCCGCAGGCGGGGAAGAGGGCTCCGGGACCGGCGGCGAGCCGTTCGGCGACGTAGGCCCGGTATCCGTCGGCGTCGAAGGAGCCGTCCTCGTGGAAGCTGGTCAGCGGGAAGGACAGCACGCTCGCCGCCATGCCTTCGCGCAGCCGCCGGACGACGGCTGCCCGACCGGTGTCGGGGTCGGGGTCCGGGCCCACACGTGTCATCTCCATCACTCCCACTGTCTCCGTATGTAGATGGCGTCTACGTATGGAGATGGAGATTAGAGAGGTGACCGTGGGGCGTCAATGGGTCGTGGGCATCCGTTTACGATCGGCGCATGTCGGAGACTGGGGACGCGACGCCGGGCGGCGTCCGCGAGGTGAAGTCCGCGGCGCGCACGGTGGAACTGCTGGAGGTGCTGGCCGCCCGCGGGGACCGCCCGGCCCGGCTCCAGGAGCTGGCGGACGGGCTGGGCGTGCCGCGCAGTTCGATGTACGCGCTGCTGCAGACGCTGATCTCGCGCGGCTGGGTCCGCACCGACGTCACCGGCTCCCTGTACGGCATCGGCATCCACGCCCTGCTCACCGGCACCAGCTACCTGGATTCCGACCCCCGGGTGCGGGCGGTGCGGCCGTACCTCGACGAGGCGTCCGAGGCGCTCGGCGAGACCATCCACCTGGGGCGACTGGACGGCCACGACGTGGCGTACCTGGCGACCCGGGAGTCGCACGAGTACCTGCGCACGATCAGCCGGGTGGGGCGCCGGCTGCCCGCCCACGTGGGCGCGCTCGGCAAGGCGCTGCTGGCGGAGCGGCCGGACGCGGACCTGCCCGAGGGGCCGTACGAGGTGTTCACCCCGAACACGCACACCAGCAGGGAGGCCCTGGCGGCCGATCTCGCCCGGACCAGGGAGCGCGGGTACTCCGTCGACCGCGAGGAGGGCGTGACCGGCATCGTCGGTTTCGGCTTCGCGCTGCGCTACGACGTCCCGGCCCTGGACGCGGTCAGCTGCTCGGTGCCGGTGGCCCGGCTGACGCCGGATCACGAGGCGCGGATCGTGACGGTGATGCGGGAGATCAGGGCCAAACTGGAGGCAACCGTTCCGGCCGGAGGCGGCTCGATCCACTGGCGTTAGCGCTCGCTGCTACCCAGCTTCGAAACCCCCAAACAGACATGTGACCTAGATCACATCGACTCGCCTGTTTCGGGGCTCCTTCCGCTTGATACAAATTGCCCGCGCGCCCCCTCTCGGTCGACGGGTCGTCGCCCCCTCCCTCCCCATCGTCCCTTTCGCATGCCCTGGGAACGCCCGTGTTCGCCCCCCGCACCACTCCCTGGCCCCTCGTCGCCCTTTTCACGGCCGGGTACCTGCCGCCGTACCTGCTGCCCACCACCGTCGGCAGACTCGACACCAGCCTTCCGCTGTCCACCACGCAGGCGGGCGCCGTCGGCAGCGCGCTGCTGCTGAGTTCGGCGACCGCGGGTTTCCTGCTGGCCTCCCGGGTGCAGCGGTTCGGCGCCCGGACATCGGCCCGCCTCGGCCTCGTACTGGCCGTCCTCGGCTACGGCGCCGCCGCGCTCACCACCGCCGTCCCGGCCGTCGTCCTGGGCGCGGTCGTGGGCGGTTTGGGATCGGGGACGGCCATGACGGTCGCCGCCACCCGGATCGCCGCCGAGAAGGATCCCCACCGCGCCTCCACGGTGGGTCTGCTGAGCGTGTCAGCGCTGGCCGGTGCGGTGTACCTGACGGTGCCGCACCTCGGCCGGGCGCACGGGCTGCCGCTGGCCGCGATCGCCCTGACCGCGCTGGCGGTGTGGCCGCTGACCGGCCGCCTGCCGGGTCCGGCGGCCGCCTCCCCGGCCGCACCCGGCACCGACGCCACCGCCCCGCTCCCCCACCGCCGTTCGGGACTCGTCCTCGCCATCACCGTGCTGTGCTGGTCCCTGGCGCAGAACTCGCTGTGGGGCGTCAGCGGCCGGATCGGGCTGACGCAGGCCGGCCTCGGGGACGCCGCCCTCGGCGTCGTCTTCGCCGTCGCGCTGGGCACGGGCCTGGTGGGCGTGCTGGTGGCGGGTGCGCTCGGGCCGCGGCTGGGGCGGGCGATGCCCGTCGGCGCCGGCACGGTGCTCATCGCGGGCTGCATCGCGGTGAGCGCGTCGGCGACGACCCCGACGGCCTTCGCCACCGGGGAGATCGCCTGGAACACCGTCTACCCGGTCGTCCTGTCGTACCTGATCGGCCTCGCCGCCTCGCTCGACGCGCGCGGCCGGTGGGCGGTGCTCGTCGGCTCGGCGTCCTCGCTGGGCACGGCGGCCGGGCCGCTGGCCGGCAGTGTCCTGTCGGCGCAGGCCGGTTACGCGGGCATGGGGATGGTCCTGGCCGCCGGACTGCTGCTGGTCGCCGCGCCGATGACCGCCGTCGCGCTGCACACCGCGGGGCGCCCGCTGCTGCCCGGCGCGATCCGCCGCCGCGGCGGCACCCCGGCCGCGCTGGTCGCCGCCGCCACGGGAACGCCGAGCGGTGCGGTCCCCGAGGTCGGTGCCGTGGAGCAGCCGGTCGTGGAGATCGACGTGGAGGTCCCGGCGGTGGCCGTCCAGGACGCCTACGACACGGCGGGACCCCGGCAGGCGGCGGCCGCGCCGGGGTCCGGGCCGGGCTGAGACCCGCGCGGGGGAACCGCTACGCGGCGGGGAACTCGTACGCGTCGACCTCCGCGAGGTACCGCGCCCGCAGTTCCTCGTCGTCCTCCAGGAAGGAGGCGAGGAACGAGTTGCGGGCCAGTTCCCGCAGCCGCTCCCCGGTCAGGCCGAGGGCCTGGCGCACGGCGTCGAAGTTGTCGCCCGCGTAGCCGCCGAAGTAGGCCGGGTCGTCGGAGTTCACCGTGCACATCAGGCCCGCGTCGAGCATCGCGGGCAGCGGGTGGTCGGCGAGGGTGTCGACCGTGCGCAGCCGCACGTTGGACAGCGGGCACAGGGTGAGCGGGACGCGCTCGCGCACCAGCCGCTCGACCAGCGCCGGATCCTCCACCGAGCGCAGCCCGTGGTCGATCCGCTCGACGCCGAGGACGTCGAGGGCCTCGACGACGTACGCGGGCGGCCCCTCCTCGCCCGCGTGCGCCACCCGGCGCAGGCCGAGGGCGGCGGCGGCCTCGTACACCTCGCGGAACTTGACCGGCGGGTGGCCGACCTCGGCCGAGTCCAGGCCGACCCCGGTGATGCGGTCCAGGTAGGGCTTGGCGGCGTCCAGCGTCCGCATCGCGGACTCGGCGGACTCGTCGCGCAGGAAGCACATGATCAGGCGGGTGGAGACCCCGTGGTTCTCCCGGCTGCTCGCCAGCGCCCGCCACAGCCCCTCCACGACCGTGCCCATCTCCACGCCCCGGGCGAGGTGCGCCTGCGGGTCGAAGAAGATCTCGGCGTGCCGGACGCCCTGGGCCGCGGCGCGGGCGAGGTAGGCGTTCGCGAGGTCCTCGAAGTCCCGCTCGGTGCGCAGGACGGCCATCAGTTCGTAGTACAGGTTCAGGAAGGATTGGAGGTCTTCGAAGCGGTACGCCTCGCGCAGCGCGTCCTCGTCCGCGTACGGCAGGGACACGCCGTTGCGGGCGGCCAGCGCGAAGGCCAGCTCGGGTTCCAGGGTGCCTTCGATGTGGAGGTGCAGTTCAGCTTTGGGCAGGGGCATCAGAGCATCGTACGACCGTTTTACCGGCGTTTCGGAACCGGTACGCGGGTGAGGTCCCGGGCCACGGTCAGCTCGCCCTCGTAACCGGCCGCGCGCGCCTGCCGCTCGAACTCCTCTGGATCGGGGTAGCGCTGGCTGAAGTGGGTGAGCACCAGGTGCCGTACGCCCGCGTCCCGGGCGACCCGCGCGGCCTGGCCGGCGGTGAGGTGGCCGTGGTCGGTGGCGAGGGCCTCGTCCTCGTCGAGGAAGGTGGACTCGATGACGAGCAGGTCCGCGCCCTCGGCGAGCGCGTGCACGCCCGCGCACAGCCGGGTGTCCATGACGAACGCGAACCGCTGGCCGGGGCGGACCTCGCTGACCTCGTCGAGCGCGACGCCGTTCAGCGAGCCCTCGCGCTGGATGCGGCCGACGTCGGGGCCCTTGATGCCGTGCGCGGCGAGGCGTTCGGGCAGCATGCGGCGGCCGTCGGGCTCGGTGAGCCGGTAGCCGTAGGACTCGACGGGGTGCGACAGCCTGCGGGCGTCCAGGGTGTAGGCGGGGGTGACCGCGAGGGGGCCGTCGGCGGCGACCGGGGCCTCGGTGAGGGCGACGGTCTCGCGGTAGGCGGTGGCGTACCGCAGGCGTTCGAAGAAGCGCTGCCCGGAGCGCGGGTAGTGGGCGGTGATCTCGTGCGGGACCCGGTCGAGGTTGATGCGCTGGATGACCCCGGCGAGGCCGAGGCTGTGGTCGCCGTGGAAGTGGGTGACGCAGATCCGGTTCAGGTCGTGGGCGGCGACCCCGGCGCGCAGCATCTGGCGCTGGGTGCCCTCGCCGGGGTCGAACAGGATGCCCTCGCCGTCCCAGCGGAGCAGGTAGCCGTTGTGGTTGCGGTGCCGGGTCGGGACCTGGCTGGCGGTGCCGAGGACGACGAGTTCACGTACGGACATGGCGGGTGGTGGTCCGGTCCTGTCCTCGCTATCCGGGGGGCCATTCGAGGCCGCGGCCGCCGAGCACGTGGGCGTGCGCGTGCCAGACGGTCTGCCCGGCGCCGCTGCCGGTGTTGAAGACGGTGCGGTAGCTCTCCAGCTTCTCGTCGTCGGCGACGGCCTGGGTCTCGCGCAGCACGTCGGCGGCGAGCTGCGGGGCCTCGGCGGCGAGGGCGGCGGCGTCCTTGTGGTGGGCCTTGGGGATCACCAGGACGTGGGTGGGGGCCTGGGGGTTGATGTCCCGGAACGCGACGGTCGTCTCCGTCTCGCGGACGATCGTCGCGGGAATCTGCCCTGCGACGATCTTGCAGAACAGACAGTCGTCCTGTGGTTCGCCAGCCACTTGGCTCTCCTCACGCCGGTGATCTCCTGGATGGCATCGTATCTCTGCCATAGCTGCGGGCAGTCGTGCCGCCGTCCCTCCAGCTGCGGGCAGTCGTGCCGCTGGGGCGGCACGGGTGGGCGCGGGCGGCACCCCGCTCCGCCGGGCCGCGCTCCCCACCCCGGGGCGACACCGTCACCGGGATCGGTGGGGCGCCGCGCGCCGTGGCGAGCGCCGGGTGGGTGCGCTCGCCGGCGCTTGCCGGGTGCCTCCCCCACTCTCGGCTTCGCTCGAGCGGGAGGTACCCCCACCGCCCACCCGTGCCGCCCTGGGGGTACCTCCCAGGCCGTTCAGGCACTGGGGGAGGCACGACTGCCCGCAGCCAGCGCGCCGCAGGCTAGGGCAGGCTCGGCGGTGTCTTTGCCGGGGTTTCCTCCAGTGCCGCCAGCGCGAGCGTGATCGCCTCGTCCAACTGCGGGTCGCGGCCCGCCGCGTGGTCCTGGGGGCGTTGGGGGACCTCGACGTCCGGATCGACGCCGTGGTTCTCGACGCCCCAGCCGTAACCCTCCAGCCAGAACGCGTACTTCGGCTGCGTGATCAGCGTCCCGTCCACCAGCCGGTAGCGGCTGTCGATGCCGATGACGCCGCCCCAGGTGCGGACACCGACGACCGGGCCGATGCCAAGCGCCTTGATCGCCGCGTTGACGATGTCGCCGTCGGAGCCGGAGAACTCGTTGGCGACCGCGACGACCGGCCCGCGGGGCGCGTCCTGCGGGTAGCTGGTCGGCCGCATGCCGCGCGGCAGGTCCCAGCCGACGATGCGCCGGGCCAGCTTCTCCACGACCAGCTGGGAGGTGTGTCCGCCGCGGTTCTCGCGGACGTCGACGACCAGGCCCTCCCGGGCCACCTCGACGCGCAGGTCGCGGTGGATCTGGGCCCAGCCGGGCGCCTGCATGTCGGGGACGTGCAGGTAGCCGAGCCGGCCGCCGGACTTCTCGTGGACGTAGGCGCGCCGGTCGGCGACCCAGGCGTGGTACCGCAGCGGCTCCTCGTCGGCGAGCGGGACGACGACGGCGTGCCGCACCTCTCCGCCGCCGGACGGGGAGACGGTCAGCTCGACCGGCTTGCCGGCCGTGCCGACGAGCAGCGGGCCCGGACCGGTGACGGGATCCACGGCCTGTCCCGCCACCGCGACGATCGCGTCCCCGGCGCGCACCGCGACACCGGGTGCGGCGAGCGGGGAGCGGGCGTCGGGGTCGGAGGTCTCGGACGGCAGGACACGGTCGATGCGCCAGGCGCCGTCCTCGTGGCGGGAGAGGTCGGCGCCGAGCAGGCCCTGCCGGGCGCCGGAGCCGTGGCCGCCGCGCGGGGTGACGTAGGCGTGCGAGGTGCCCAGTTCGCCGTGCACCTCCCACAGGAGGTCGACCAGGTCGTCGTGGGTGGCGACGCGGTCCAGGACGGGCCGGTAGCGGTCCAGGACGCCGTCCCAGTCGACGCCGTTCATGTCGGCCCGCCAGTAGTGGTCGCGCATGATGCGGCCGGTCTCGTCGAACATCTGCCGCCACTCGGCGGCCGGTTCGACCCTCTGCCGGACCCGGCCCAGGTCGACGGTGATGTTGGTGTCGCTGTCCTCGTCGCCGGAGGCACGCCGGTCGCTGGGTACGACCTTGAGCCGGCCGTCGGTCCACAGCAGCACCCGCTTGCCGTCGCCGCTGACCTCGAAGTGGTCGGCGTCGCCGCCGAGGTGCTCGACGCGCTGCTGGGCGAGGTCGTAGCGCTCCAGCTCGGTGTTCGGGTCGGGGTCCTCGGGGTTGGCGCGGGAGGCGCCGAGGACGCCGGTGAGCGGGTGGCGCAGCCACAGGACGCCGTCCTTGGCGGCGCGCAGCCGGGAGTAGCGGGCGGCCTCCACCGGGAAGGGCACGATGCGGTCGGCGAGGCCCTCGATGTCGATCCGGGTGGTGGGCGTGCCCTCGCTGTCGGGGGTCTCCTCGCGGTCCGGCGTCTCGAAGGGACGGCCGTGCCGCTGCGGGCCGAAGGGCGAGGGCGTGGTCGCGGCGAGGGTGATCAGGTAGGGCCGGGCGCCCTCGACGAAGGCCAGGTCGAAGACGTGCTCGTCGTAGACCGGGTCGAAGGAGCGGGTGGAGAGGAAGGCGAGGTGCTTGCCGTCCAGGGTGAAGGCCGGCGAGTAGTCCTTGAAGCGCAGCGGCGTCGCCTCGCTCACCGACAGGTCGGTGGTGTTGGCGAGCTTGAGCTGACGCAGCGGCTCCGGGCCGGGGTGGGACCAGGCGAGCCAGGAGGAGTCGGGCGAGAAGACCAGGCCGGAGGCGTCGCCGTCCTCGCTGCGGTCGACCTCGCGGACCTCGCCGCTCTCCCGCTCGACGAGCAGGACCCGCCCGTCGTGCGAGGCGACGGCGACGCGGCTGCCGTCGGGGGCCACGGCGAGGTGCAGCACCCGGCCGAGCTGCCCGGCGGCCAGGCGCCGTGCGGTGGCGCCGGGGGCGAGTCCGGTGGCGGGCGCGAACTCCAGGGCGTCGTCGCCCTCGGCGTCCGTCACCCACACCACCCACTCCTCGCCGTCGGCGCGGAAGGTGCGCGGCAGCCGGGTGCGCACGCCGGGCGTGGCCGCGAGCGCGCGCGCCGGTCCGGAGCGGTGGGTGACCCAGTGCACGCCGCCGCGTACGGCGACGGCGCTGCCGCGCGCGGTGTGGTCGGGGGACGCGGAGCCGAACCAGCGGGCGGCGTTGACCGGGTACGGCTGGAGGTCGACGCGGGCACCGCCGAGCCGGATGTCCAGGCGGCGCGGTTCGGCGCCGTCGAGGTCGTCCAGGGTCCACAGTTCACCGGCACAGGAGTAGACGACGCGGGTGCCGTCGGTCGCCGCGTGCCGGGCGTAGAAGCCGTCGACCGGTGTGTGCCGGCGCAGGTCGGAGCCGTCCGCGAGGGAGGAGTAGAGGGCGCCGGTGCCCTCGTGGTCGGAGAGGAAGGCGATCCGGTCGCCGATCCAGAAGGGGTACTCGATGTTGCCGTCGAGACCGTCGTGCAGGCGGACGAACTCGCCGTCGTCCTCGCGGTCGATCCACAGCTTGCCCGCGGTGCCGCCCCGGTAGCGCTTCCACCAGGCGGCCTCGCGGCCCATCGGCGCGGACAGCAGCACGGTGTGCGGGCCCTGTGCGACGTCGCCGACGGGCCCGTAGGGCAGGGTGGTCGCGGGTCCGCCGTCGAGCGGGACGGCGCGGGCCCAGCTGCGGCGCAGGCTGGCCTGGCCGTAGGTGCTGAGGGCGAGGACGCGGCCGTCGGCGGTCCAGCCGCGGACCTGGGTCCTGATGCTGCCCCAGTGGGTGAGGCGCTTGGCGGGGCCGCCGTCGACGGGCGCGACGTGCACCTCGGGGGCGCCGTCACGGGTGGAGGTCCAGGCGACCGTGGTGCCGTCGGGCGAGATGCGCGGGTGGTTCACCGGCACGTTGTCGGCGCTGACCCGCCAGGCCCGGCCGCCGTCGAGCGGGGCGAGCCACACGTCGTCCTCGGCGGTGAAGGCGACCAACTCGCCGTGCGGGTGCGGAAAGCGGAGGTAGGCAGGCGCTGCGGGCTGAGTCACCCCCATACCCTATGCAGGGGCACGGCCCGCCGACAGAGGTTTGGATCACTTCCCGGCCGAGGACCCGGCCCGTCCGGCTACTTGCCCTCCACCGGCCGGCAGTGCGGATCGTCCGGGCACCAGATGGTCCGGGTGACGGTCACGGTGGGCCCCGGCCCGTTCTGGGAGGGCCGGTTCGCGGGCGGGGCGCTCGTGGCGTCGCAGTTGCCCAGCCCCTTCACCCGGAACCACTCCTTGCCGTCCACCTTCGCGGTCAGGCTGCCGCGCACACAGGCGCCGTTGACGACCCGGGTGACCTTGCCGTCGACGGTGATGTCCTTGCCGTCGTCGGTCCTGCCCTCGCAGTGCACGGAGGCGACCGGGTTCTCGCTCGCCGAGGCCGTGGTGCCCTGGTCGCCGTAGGAGGCGGTGCAGGTGAGCCAGCGCACCTCCGCCTTCTGCCGCTGGAGTTCCCGGGTCACGGTCTGGTCGGTCGTGTAGGCGACCGTCGCGGAGCTGAGTCCGCCCGGCTCGCACGCCACGAGACCGCCGACGGCGACGGCCGAGCCGACGACCACCGGAGCCATGCGCCAAATCCGCCTCAATGCCCCCATGGAGGGCAGCCTGCCACCGCCCGGGGGCCGGCGGTAGGGCGCATACGGCCACTCCTCACTACCGTGGGCGCCATGGGCAACGACCGCAGGCAGCGCAGGCTCGTCGTGGACGAACGCACCACCTGGCTGTGGAGCCACCGGCAGAAACGCGGCCGCGACGGCGTCTGGCGGGACGCGCTGACGCTGTACCGGGACGGGGTACGGGTCCGGTTCGTCTTCCGCGCGGATGCGCCCGACTCGGGGCGGTACACCTCCGAGGGCGACTACTGGTACGAGGGCTGTGTGGCGGACGGCCGCGGCAACCTGCTCAACCTGCGCGAACCCGGGGTCGTACGGGCGCTGGTCGAGGAGGCCGGGCGGCGTGCGCTGCTGCCCGGGCCCGGGGGTCGGCCGGTGGAGCTGGACGGCTGGGAGCTGTTCCCCGCCGTGGTCGCCGCCACCGACGGCTGACCGGGACCGTCGGGACCCGGCGATCCGGCGCCGTCAGGACCAGCGGCCGGTGCGGGCGAGGAGTACGGCGGTCGCGGCGGTGCCCGCGGTGGAGGTGCGCAGGACGCTGCGGCCCAGGCGGTAGGGGTGCGCGCCCGCCTCGGCGAAGAGGGCCAACTCGTCCGGGGACACTCCGCCTTCGGGGCCGACCACCAGCACGATGTCGCCGGTGGCGGGGAGTTCGGCGTCGGACAGGGGGACGTCGCCGCTCTCGTGGAGGACGGCGGCGAAGTCGGCGTCGGCCAGAAGTGAGGCAACCTGCTTGGTGCTCGCCGCGTCCGCGACGTCGGGGAAGCGGACCCGGCGGGACTGCTTGCCCGCCTCCCGGGCCGTCGCCCGCCACTTGCCGAGCGCCTTCAGGCCGCGCTCGCCCTTCCACTGCGTGATGCACCGGGACGCCGCCCAGGGCACGATCGCGTCGACCCCGACCTCGGTCATCGTCTCGACGGCCAGCTCACCGCGGTCGCCCTTGGGCAGGGCCTGGACGACGGTGATGCGGGGCTGCTCGGCGGGCTCGTCGCGCACGCCGCCCGGGACGATGACGACCAGGCGGTCCTTGCCCTCGGCGGCCTTCACCGAGCCCTCGGCCCAGTGGCCGCGCCCGTCGGTGAGGACGACGTCCTCACCCGCCCGCAGCCGCTTCACGGAGACGGCGTGGCGTCCTTCGGGGCCGTCGAGGACGTACTCCCCCGCGGACAGGTCCTGCGGCCGCAGGGAGTCGACCACGAACACCGGTGCCGTCATCGGGCGCCGCCCCCCGTCGCATAGCCCGACAACCCCGACAACGCTGTCCCGACGTCGGCGAGTTCGGCCGCAAGCACCTCCACCAGCTGTCCCGCGGGCAGCTCCCGGGCCATCCGGTGGCCCTGTCCCGCCCAGAGCGCCATGCCCTGCGCGTCGCCCGTCTTCGCCGCCGCCTTGCGCACCGGCGAGGTGAGGTGGTGCACCTCGGGGTAGGCGGCGGGGGCGTAGCGGCCGTGCTCGCGCAGGAAGCGGTTGACCAGGGCACGGGCGGGGCGGCCGGAAAAGGCACGGGTGAGTTCGGTGCGGACGAAGAGCGGGTTGGTCAGCGCCTGCTTGTGCACGTCGTGCGCGCCGGACTCGGGGGTGGCGAGGAAGGCGGTGCCCAGCTGGGCCGCGCTCGCGCCGGCCGCGAGGACCGCGGCGATCTGGCCGCCGCGCATGATGCCGCCGGCGGCGACGATCGGCAGGCTCACCGCCTCCCGGACCTGGGCGACCAGCGACAGCAGTCCGGTGCCGGCGCCGCCGGTCTCCAGGTTGTCCCGGTGGGTGCCCTGGTGGCCGCCGGCCTCGGCACCCTGGGCGATCACCGCGTCGGCGCCGGACTGCTCGACGGCCCGGGCCTCGTCCGCGGTGGTCGCGCCGACCAGGGCGAAGGTGCCCACGCGGTGCAGGGAGTCGACGACCTCGCGGCTGGGGACGCCGAAGTGGAAGGACACCACCGGTACGGGGTTGTCCAGCAGTACGGCGAGCTTGGTGTCGTAGCCGTCGTCCCGGCCGCAGTCCGGGTCGCCCAGCTCGGTCTCGTACCAGGCGGCCTCGCCGGCCAGCTGGTGGGCGTAGACGTCGACGGCGGCGGGATCGGCCGTCTCCGGCTGCGGGAGGAAGAGGTTGACGCCGAAGGGACGGCTCGTGAGCCCCCTCAGCTGTTTGATCTCCTGGTACATCCCGTCCGCGGTCTTGTACCCGGCGGCCAGGAAGCCCAGCCCGCCCGCCTCGGACACCGCGGCCGCGAGCCGCGGCACGGAGACGCCGCCCGCCATGGGCGCCTGCACGATCGGGTAAGGGAAGAGATCGGTCAGTGCGGAGGACATGACGGCATGTTGTCACGTCCTCCACACAAGTCCGAATCCGGGCTTCCGTTGGCATACGCCAGGAGCATCCGCATCGGAACACTCCTGGCGACAGGTCGTGCCGGTGGCCGCTCAGCGCCCGTTGAACGCGTCCTTCAACCGCGAGAACAGCCCCTGCTGCCCCGGCTGGAACTGCCCCGTGGGGCGTTCCTCGCCGCGGAGCTTGGCCAGCTCGCGCAGGAGGCGTTCCTGTTCGGGGTCGAGCTTGCCCGGGGTGGTGACCTCGACGTGCACGATGAGGTCGCCGCGGCCGCCGCCGCGCAGGTGGGTGACGCCCCGGCCGTGCTTCGGGATCGACTGGCCGGACTGGGTGCCCGGGCGGATGTCGACCTCCTCCATGCCGTCCAGGGTCTCCAGCGGCACCTTCGTGCCGAGGGCCGCCGCCGTCATCGGGATGGTGACCGTGCAGTGCAGGTCGTCGCCGCGGCGCTGGAAGGTGGAGTGGGGCAGCTCGTGGATCTCGACGTACAGGTCGCCGGCGGGGCCGCCGCCGGGGCCGACCTCGCCCTCGCCCGCGAGCTGGATCCGGGTGCCGTTGTCGACACCGGCCGGGATCTTCACGGTCAGGGTGCGCCGGGAGCGGACCCGGCCGTCGCCCGCGCACTCGGGGCACGGGGTCGGGACCACGGTGCCGAAGCCCTGGCACTGGGGGCAGGGGCGCGAGGTCATGACCTGGCCCAGGAAGGACCGGGTGACCTGCGAGACCTCGCCGCGGCCGCGGCACATGTCGCAGGTCTGGGCACTGGTGCCGGGCGCCGCGCCCTCGCCGTTGCAGGTGTTGCAGACGACCGCGGTGTCGACCTGGATGTCCTTGGTCGTACCGAAGGCGGCCTCGTCCAGCTCGACCTCGATGCGGATCATCGCGTCCTGGCCGCGGCGGGTGCGCGAGCGCGGCCCGCGCTGCGACGCCGTACCGAAGAACGCGTCCATGATGTCCGAGAAGTTCCCGAAGCCGCCCGCGCCGAAGCCGCCCGCGCCGCCGCCGGCGGCCTGCGAGAGGGGGTCGCCGCCGAGGTCGTAGACCTGCTTCTTCTGCGGGTCCGACAACACCTCGTAGGCGGCGTTGATCTCCTTGAACCGCTCCTGGGTCTTCGGATCGGGGTTGACGTCCGGATGCAGCTCGCGGGCGAGCCTCCGGAACGCCTTCTTGATCTCGTCCTGGGAAGCGTCACGGCGCACGCCGAGTACGGCGTAGTAGTCCGTGGCCACCTACGACTCCGCCAGGATCTGTCCGACGTACCGTGCCACTGCGCGTACCGCTCCCATCGTTCCCGGGTAGTCCATGCGGGTCGGTCCGACCACGCCGAGCTTGGCAACCGCCTCGCCGCCCGAACCGTAGCCGACCGACACGACGGACGTTGAGTTGAGTCCCTCGTGGGCGTTCTCATGACCGATCCGTACGGTCACGCCCGGATCCTTCGCCTCGCCGAGCAGCTTGAGGAGCACGACCTGCTCCTCCAGCGCCTCCAGCACCGGCCGGATCACCAAGGGGAAGTCGTGCCCGAAGCGGGTCAGATTGGCGGTGCCGCCGATCATCAGCCGCTCCTCGTTCTCCTCGACCAGCGTCTCCAGGAGAGTGGAGAGCACGGTGGAGACCGTACCGCGATCCTCGGCCTCGAAGGGCTCCGCCAGATCTTCCACCAGAGCCGGCACATCCGTGAAACGGCGCCCCGCGACCCGGCTGTTGAGCCGCGCCCGCAGATCGGCCAGCGACGCCTCGCCGAACGGCGCCGGGCAGTCGACCATCCGCTGCTCGACCCGCCCGGTGTCCGTGATCAGCACGAGCTTCAGGCGCGCGGGCGCGAGCGCGAGCAGCTCCACGTGCCGCACGGTCGAGCGCGTCAGCGACGGATACTGCACGACGGCGACCTGCCGGGTGAGCTGCGCCAGCAGCCGCACCGTGCGGGCCACGACGTCGTCGAGGTCGACGGCGCCCTCCAGGAAGTTCTGGATGGCACGCCGCTCGGGCGCGGTCATCGGCTTGACGCCCGCCAGCTTGTCGACGAAGAGCCGGTAGCCCTTGTCGGTCGGGATGCGCCCCGCGCTGGTGTGCGGCTGGGCGATGAACCCCTCGTCCTCCAGGGCCGCCATGTCATTGCGCACGGTGGCCGGGGAGACGCCGAGGTTGTGCCGCTCGGTGAGGGCCTTGGAACCGACCGGTTCCTCGGTGCCGACGTAGTCCTGGACGATGGCGCGCAGCACCTTCAGCCTGCGTTCACTGAGCATTCGGCGCGCACCTCCAGCTGTCGTCCGCCCGTTTCGGCCTGTCTTACCTGTCTGTCCTGGCACTCATGGCTCGCGAGTGCCAGACTTCCCCGGCCCAGTGTACGGCCGTGGGGTACGCCCCCGGCAAGGCCGGGACCAAGCCGTTAGCGTCGTCGCCGTGACGGTGACTTGGGAAGAGCTGGGCTGGGAGCGGCTGGCGGACGGGGTGGGACGCTGCCGGCTGCCGGGGTGGGACTGCACGGCGGGGCTGGTGCTCGGCGCGGACGCGGCGCTGATGGTGGACGCGGGGTCGAGCCTGGACGAGGGCGCCCGGTTGCGCGAGGGGGCGCGGCGACTCGCCGGCCGCCGTGTGACACATCTCGCGCTGACCCACCCGCACTTCGACCACGTCTTCGGCGCGGCGGCGTTCCCGGACGCGGAGGTGTACGGCGCGTACGGGGCAGCGGGCACGGGCGCGCTGTTCGCGCCGGGCGGACAGGGGCGGCAGGCGCTGCGCGCGGACGCGGTGGCGGAGGGGCTGGACGCGCGGGCGGCGCGGGAGGCGGCCGAGGCGCTCGTTCCCGTTCTGCACGAGGTGCGGGGCGAGCACGCGCTCGACCTGGGCGGTGGACGGCGGGTCCTGCTCGCCGACGTGGGCCCGGGGCACACCGGTCACGACCTGGCGGTGCTGGTGCCGGGCTCCCCCAACGTCCTGTTCTGCGGGGACCTGGTCGAGGAGTCCGGCGCGCCGCAGGCGGGGCCCGACGCCGTACCGTCGCGCTGGCCTGCCGCGCTGGACCGGCTGCTGGCGGTGGGCGGCGACGACGCGCTGTACGTCCCCGGTCACGGAACGGTGGTGGACGCGGGGTTCGTCCGGGCCCAACGCGACGCGCTGGCCGCCCGGTTCGGCGTGTCGCGCTGATCACCGCGCGGGCGTTCCTCGTATCGTCGGCAGAATGCGCCAGTACTCCGCCGACCTGACCCCTCCGTGGAAGAAACCGCAGCCCGTTCCCGAGGTGCCCGCCGATCCCGGCCTGGTGGTCGAGGAGCCCGGCACCGGGTTCTGCGGCGCGGTGATCCGCTGCGAGGCGGGCACGGTGACCCTGGAGGACCGCTTCGGCAAGCACCGGGTGTTCCCGCTGGAGCCGCGCGGGTTCCTGCTGGAGGGCCTCGTGGTGACGCTGGTGCGGCCGTCGTCCTCCTCCGGTCCGGCGCGGTCCGCCCCCTCCCGTACCGCGTCCGGTTCGGTCGCCGTCCCCGGCGCACGGGCGCGGGTGGCGCGCGCCGGGCGCATCTATGTCGAGGGGCGGCACGACGCCGAGCTGGTCGAGAAGGTCTGGGGCGACGACCTGCGGATCGAGGGCGTCGTCGTGGAGTACCTGGGCGGTGTGGACGACCTGCCGTCGATCGTCGCCGACTTCGCCCCGGGCCCTGACGCGCGGCTGGGCGTCCTGGTGGACCACCTGGTGCCGGGTTCGAAGGAGTGGCGGATCGCGGAGGCGGTGACGAGCGAGCACGCGCTGGTCGTGGGCCACCCGTACATCGACATCTGGGAGGCGGTGAAGCCGGCGTCGGTGGGGATCGAGGGCTGGCCCCGGGTGCCTCGCGGTCAGGACTGGAAGACGGGGGTGTGCCGGGCACTGGGCTGGCCCTCGGAGAACACGGGCGCGGTGTGGCAGGCGATCCTGGCGCGGGTGGGGTCGTACAAGGACCTGGAGCCGGAGCTGCTGGGGCGGGTGGAGGAGCTGATCGATTTCGTTACGGACGGTGATGAGGCTTGACGCCCTTGTAGGTACCGAACATGGTGGTGTTCAACTCCACGCCCAACTGTTCCAGCGGCAGCGGTGTCCCGAACTGAGTGATCCGCTGCACCTGGTAGTCAGCCCCCTCACCTCGCCCGACCGGCTCCGAGTACAGAACACACTGGGCCATGACGGGGTCGATGATCAGGTAGGTGGGCACTTCACCCGCAGCATAGATCAAGCGTTTGACGCCATAGTCTCGGTCGACGCTGGTCTTCGAGACCACTTCCACGACCATCGTGATCATCTGTGACGGCAGAAGACGCCCAGAGTCCGGGCCAACGCCGACTTCCATGACCACCAGGTCGGGTACAGGCTCGCTGGCCTCGTCGACAACGTCGACGTCCTGGGTCTGAAGCCGTTCCCACCGCCGGTGCGGAATCTGATCCATCAGCGAAGTCACGATCCGGTTGTGCACCAGATCGGGGCTGGCCATCATCACGATTTCTCCCCGGAGAAGCTCCACCTTGAGCCCCTCGGGTGGCTCGAACCCCGCGAAGAACTCCGCGACTCCACGTTCGTCCACAGCTGTCATCTCCGTGGCCCTCCACATTCGCCGCGTGCTGTCGGCGGCAGCCTATGGATCAGGTTAGGGGCCGAACCCGCGTTCCGCACCGATTCACTCCCCCGAGTGATCAGTCCACCAGGTCCCGCACCACCGCGTCCGCCAGCAGCCGCCCGCGCAGCGTCAGCACCGCGCTCCCCGCCTCGTACGGCCCCTCCTGGAGCAGCCCCTCCGACAGTGCCCGCCGCGACGCCGCGAGCCCCGCCTCCCGCAGCAGCGACAGGGGCACGCCCTCCCGGAGCCGCAGCTCCAGCAGGATGCGCTCGACCCGCCGGTCCTCGTCCGTGAGGATCTCCCGGCCCGCCCCCGGCGACTTCCCCGCCGCCAGCGCCCCCGCGTACGCCCCCGGGTGCTTCACGTTCCACCACCGCACGCCCCCCACGTGGGAGTGCGCGCCCGGTCCCGCGCCCCACCAGTCGGCGCCCCGCCAGTACAGCTCGTTGTGCAGGCAGCGTCCGGCGTCGGAGGTGGCCCAGTTGGACACCTCGTACCAGTCGTAGCCCGCCGCGGACAGGGTCTCCTCGGCGATCAGGTACCGGTCGGCGTGCACGTCGTCGTCGGTCATCGGGACCTCGCCGCGCCGGATCCGCCGGGCGAGCTGGGTGCCCTCCTCGACGATCAGGGCGTACGCCGAGACGTGGTCGGGTCCGGCGCCGAGCGCGGCGTCCAGAGAGGCCCGCCAGTCGTCGTCGGACTCGCCGGGGGTGCCGTAGATCAGGTCGAGGTTGACGTGGTCGAAGCCGGCCGCGCGGGCCTCGGCGACACAGGCTTCGGGGCGGCCGGGGGTGTGGGTGCGGTCCAGGATCTTCAGGACGTGCTGCTTGGCGCTCTGCATGCCGAAGGAGATCCGGTTGAAGCCGCCCTCGCGGAGGGTGGCGAGATACGCCGGGTCGACCGACTCCGGGTTGGCCTCCGTGGTGATCTCCGCGTCCGGCGCCAGGCCGAACTCGTCGCGGATCGCGCCCAGCATCCGCACCAGGTCACCGGCGGCCAGCAGGGTGGGCGTACCGCCGCCGACGAAGACCGTGCGGACTTCGCGGGGGTCGTCGCCGAGCACCTTGCGGGCCAGGCGTACCTCGTCGACGAGCGTGTCGGCGTAGTTGTCGCGGGAGGCGAGGACGCCGCCGGTGCCGCGCAGCTCGGTGGCGGTGTAGGTGTTGAAGTCGCAGTAGCCGCAGCGGGTCGCGCAGTACGGCACGTGCAGGTAGAAGCCGAGGGGGCGGTCGGCGGCCCCGGCGAGCGCGGACGCGGGCAGGGCGCCGTCGGCGGGGACGGGCTCGCCGTCGGGGAGTGCGGAGGGCATGCGTTCCATTGTCCCGCACCCGGCCGGAACCCCTGCCCGCCCCGTTCAGCCCTCCCGTTCGCTCCGCCCGTTCACTCCGCCTGGAGCACCAGCAGCGCCAGGTCGTCCTCCGGGGGCCGCGGCCCGAACTCGTGCACCAGACGCCTGATGCGCTCGGCGACCAGCCCGGCGTCCAGGCCCGCGCACCCGGCCAGCGCCGCGGCGAGCCCGTCGCCGTCGTCGAACTGGCGGGAGCCGCTGCGCCGCTCCGTGATCCCGTCGGTGACGCACAGCAGGGTGTCGCCGGACCGCAGCTCGAAGGTCTCGCTGACGTACGTGGCGTCCTCGACGACGCCGAGCAGGGTCTGCGGGCACGCGACGGCGGACACCGTGCCGTCGGGCCCGAGGAGCAGCGGCAGGGGGTGTCCGGCGGACGCGAGGGTGCAGCGGACGCCGCCGTCGAAGGGGACCAGCTCGCCGTAGAGCAGGGAGAGGAAGCGGGTCTGCGGTCCGTCGCCCGGGGCAACCGGTGGGCCTCCGGCGGCGACCAGCGCGCGGGCGGCGGCGTCGGCGGCCTCGGTGGCGTCGTCGAGGAGGAGTTGGTTGAGGCGGTCGAGGACGTCGGGGACGCCGTACTGCTCGCGGGCCAGCAGCCGCAGCCAGGGCCGGGCGAGCCCGATGACGACGGCGGCCTCGGGGCCCTTGCCCTGGACGTCGCCCACGGCGAAGCACCAGCGGCCGTCGCCGGCCGGGAAGAGGTCGTAGAAGTCGCCGCTGGGGCCGCCCTTGTCACGCGGTTCGTAGACGAGGGCGCTGCGCACGCCGGGGATCTCCGCTACGGCGCCGGGCAGCAGGCCACGCTGGAGTACGGCGCTGATGGTGGCCTGCCGGGCGTACTGGCGGGCGGCGCCGATGGCGAGCGCCACCCGGCGGCTG
Source organism: Streptomyces sp. NPDC001599 (assembly GCF_042893535.1). Lineage (NCBI taxonomy): Bacteria > Bacillati > Actinomycetota > Actinomycetes > Kitasatosporales > Streptomycetaceae > Streptomyces > Streptomyces sp. NPDC001599. The sequence continues at coordinate 72,606 of NZ_JBIAVA010000001.1, read as the reverse complement.
AGGTCCTCGACCAGGCCGGTGATCTCGTCGGGGAAACCGGTGGCGCCCGGCGTGTCGGGGGCGCCCGGGGTGTCGGGGGCGCCCGGGGTGTCGGCCCGTCCGATGACCAGGGTGCCCAGCGGCCTGCCGCCGGCGACCAGACGGTAGGCGAGCGCGGTGCCGTGCGTGCCGTCCGGGCCGAGCGCGTCGCCGGGCCAGGGGTGGCCGACGGGGCCGGAGCGCCACGGGTCGCGCGGGCGGGGCGGGTCCTTCTCGAGGGCGGCACGCAGTTCGTCGAGCTGTCCCTCGCCCGAGTGCCACACGCGGGCCAGCCGGGCGCCGACGGCCGCCCCGGTGTCGTCGGTCCAGGCGCCGCGGCCCAGGGACTCGTCCTCCAGCCACACCCCGCACCAGTCGGCGAGCCGGGGCACGATCAGCTGGCCGGTGAGGGAGGCGACCAGGTCCTCGTCGAGCTGCCCGGCCAGCAGGTCGGAGGCCTCGGCGAGGAAGGACAGGGCGCCGCGGCCCAGCCACTCCCGGTCGCGGATGCCGCGCCGGGCGGTGCCGGTCATGCCGCCCGGCAGGTCCGGCCACCGCGGCGGCTCCGCCCGGCGGCCAGGGCCGTCCCGTCGACCGCTGCTCGCGTCCACGCCGGCGTCCGGATCCACGCCGGTACCCGGGTCCGTCCCGGGGCCGGGGTTCGCTTCGGGGCCGGGGTTCGCATCGGGGCCGGGGTCCGCCGCCCAGCGGTCCGGGCCGGGCGGCGGGGCGTCCAGTGCCCGCGGGCCGCCCCGGGACCGCCCGCCGTCGTGGCCGTCCCGACCGTCGTACTGGCCGCCGGGGCTTCCGTCCTGGCCGTCCCGTCCCTCCCCCGGCGGCCACGCACCCGGCGAGTCGGTGTATCGCGCCACGCTCCCCGAGGCGTACGCCTCGGTCTGCCCGGCGTCGTCCGTGCCCACGGCCGACAACCGCGCCCACACCGTCTTGATGCCCGGGCGGTAGGTGATCCCCCAGGCCTCCGCGAGCGCGGCGACCAGCCGCAGGCCGCGCCCGTACTCGGCGGAGTCGTGCGGCGTCTCGGGGTCGGCACTCCTGGGCGCGCGGGACGGGTGCTGGTCCGTGGCCTCGACGACCAGCGTGCCGGTCCCCTCCACCTGGAGGCCCACCTCGACGTCGGTGCCGGCGTGCACCACGGCATTGGTGACCAGCTCGCTGACGACGACCAGGGCGTCGGCGGTGAGGTGCTCGGTCAGCTGCTCCGTGCCGGGCAGGCCGAGCGCGGACCAGTCGGCGAGCGCCGCCCGCACCATCGCGCGGGCGGCGCCCGGCGCGAGGGAGCTGCCGAGCAGGGTCACGCGCGCCCGCGCGCACTCCTCGAAGCCCTCGGCGGATGCCTCGGCGGTGTGTGCGGGCACCGCGCTGGCGCGGGAGGCGGTCTCCCGCTGCGTCGGAATGGCCCCCATGGACGTCTCCCCGGGCAGTTCGTGCGAATTCCTCGCAGTCGATGCCGACAGAGTGACAGACCGGCCACGCCCATAAGCACGGAGTTACCGAAGTGGGCCGCCACGGGTGAGAACCGTGCTAGGCGAACGTTCGAAGACGGCCGGAAGCCGGTCGGAAACCGGACGTCTCCGAACACCCGCGGTTTCTGGGCGGTAGTGGGCCTACGCCTCGCGCGAGCCCTCGTACATCTCCTCGATCAGGTTCTTGTACTCCCGCTCCACCACCGGCCGCTTCAGCTTCAGGCTCGGGGTGATCTCGCCGTGCTCGACGTCGAGGTCGCGGGGCAGCAGGCGGAACTTCTTGATGGTCTGCCAGCGCTGGAGGCCCTCGTTGAGCTGCTTGACGTAGCCGTCGACCATCTCGACGGTCGCGGGCGCCGCGACGATCTCGGCGTACGGCTTGCCCTCCAGGCCGTTCTCCTTGGCCCACTCCGTGATCGCGATCTCGTCGAGGGCGATGAGCGCGGTGCAGAAGTTCCGGTCGGCGCCGTGCACCAGGATGTTGGAGACGTAGGGGCAGACCGCCTTGAACTGGCCCTCGACCTCGGCCGGCGCGATGTACTTGCCGCCGGACGTCTTGATGAGGTCCTTCTTGCGGTCGGTGATGCGCAGGTAGCCGTCGGGCGACAGCTCGCCGATGTCGCCGGTGTGGAACCAGCCGTCGGGCTCCAGGACCTCGGCGGTCTTCTCGGGCAGCTTGTGGTAGCCCTCCATGATGCCCGGGCCGCGCAGCAGGATCTCGCCGTCGTCCGCGATGCGCACCTCGGTGCCGGGCAGCGGCTTGCCGACGGTGCCGGTGCGGTAGGCCTCGCCGGGGTTGACGAAGGAGGCGGCGGAGGACTCGGTGAGGCCGTAGCCCTCCAGGATGTGGATGCCGGCCCCGGCGAAGAAGTAGCCGATCTCGGGCGCGAGGGCGGCCGAGCCCGACACACAGGCACGCAGGTGGCCGCCGAAGGCCTCGCGGATCTTGGCGTAGACGAGCCGGTCGGCTACGGCGTGCCTGGTGCGCAGGCCGGCCGGGGCGCTCGCGGTGCCGGTGCGCTTGAAGTTGTCCTGGGTGACCTTGGCGTACTCGCGGGCGATCCCGGCGGCCCACTGGAAGATCTTGTACTTGGCCCCGCCGCCCGCGCGGGCCTTGGCGGCGACGCCGTTGTAGACCTTCTCGAAGATGCGGGGCACGGCCGCCATGTAGGTCGGCCGGACCACCGGCAGGTTCTCGATGATCTTGTCGACCCGGCCGTCGACGGCGGTGACGTGACCGGCCTCGATCTGGCCGGAGGTCAGCACCTTGCCGAAGACGTGCGCGAGCGGCAGCCACAGGTACTGCACGTCGTCCTTGGTGACCAGGCCGGTCGCGGCGATCGCCTTGGCCATGTACGACCAGCAGTCGTGCGGGAGCCGTACGCCCTTGGGCCGGCCGGTGGTGCCGGAGGTGTAGATGAGGGTGGCGAGCTGGTCCTTGGTGAGCGCGCCGACCCGCTCCTTGATCAGCTGCGGGTCCTTCTCCAGGCGGGCCGCGCCCCGGCGCTCCAGCTCGTCGAGGGTGAGGACCCAGTCCTCGGAGGTGTCCGCGCCGGTCGCGTCGACCACGACCACGTGGGTGAGGTCGGGCAGCTCCGCCTTCTTCTCCTTCGCCTTGGCCAGCTGCGCGGCGTCCTCCGCGATCAGCACCCGGCTCTCGGAGTCGGAGAGGATGTACGCCGATTCGTCGGCGTTGGTCTGCGGGTAGACGGTGGTGGTCGCCGCGCCCGCGCACATGATGCCGAGGTCGGCGAGGATCCACTCCAGCCGGGTCGCGGAGGCCAGGGCCACGCGCTGCTCGGGCTGCACGCCCAGCTCGATCAGCCCGGCCGCGATCGCGTAGACCCGCTCGGCGGCCTGCGTCCAGGTCAGCGACTTCCAGTCGTCGGGGCCCTCGCCCGAGGCCGGCGGCACCGGGTAGCGGTACGCCTCGGCGTCCGGCGTGGCGGCCACCCGCTCCAGGAAGAGTCCCGCCACGGAGGGCGGACGGTTCTCGATCAGTGTCTGTGTGTCGCTCACGACATCCTCCGGGCCCGCGACGGTGCGGCTGGCTCGTTGCGGCTGGCTCAGGTGTGGCTGGTTCACTCTCGGGCGGTGTTCAACGGTGGTGAGGCGGTGACGCGGACCGTTGTCCGATCACTTGTTTAACTCACGAGTAACTACGGGGCAGGCATCAGGGTAAAGGGCGACCGGCCCCCGCGTAAGAGCCCGCGCCCTGTCACTTCCTACAGATGCGCGCCCGTGACATGCGAAGGGACCCGCCGCACTTTCGTACGACGAGCCCCTCGGCGTCCGTTTTGCCCGGACTTGGCATGCGGTGCGGCGGTTACTTCTTGCCCTTGCCCGACCCCGCGCTGTCGTCGCTGGACAGGACGGCGATGAAGGCCTCCTGCGGAACCTCCACCGAACCCACCATCTTCATCCGCTTCTTGCCTTCCTTCTGCTTCTCCAGCAGCTTCCGCTTGCGGGAGATGTCACCGCCGTAGCACTTGGCGAGGACGTCCTTGCGGATGGCGCGGATGGTCTCGCGGGCGATGACCCGGGAGCCGATGGCGGCCTGGATGGGCACCTCGAAGGCCTGCCGCGGGATCAGCTCCCGCAGCTTGGCGACCAGTCGCACGCCGTACGCGTACGCCGCGTCCTTGTGGGTGATCGCCGAGAAGGCGTCCACCTTGTCGCCGTGCAGCAGGATGTCGACCTTGACCAGGCTGGAGGTCTGCTCGCCCGTGGGCTCGTAGTCGAGGGACGCGTAACCGCGCGTCTTCGACTTCAGCTGGTCGAAGAAGTCGAAGACGATCTCCGCGAGCGGGAGGGTGTAGCGGATCTCCACCCGGTCCTCGGAGAGGTAGTCCATGCCGAGCAGGGTGCCGCGCCGGGTCTGGCACAGCTCCATGATCGAGCCGATGAACTCGGTCGGCGCGAGGATCGTGGCCCGCACGACCGGCTCGTACACCTCGTTGATCTTGCCCTCGGGGAATTCGCTCGGGTTGGTGACGGTGTGCTCGGTGCCGTCCTCCATGATCACGCGGTAGACCACGTTGGGCGCGGTGGCGATGAGGTCGAGGCCGAACTCGCGCTCCAGCCGCTCGCGGATCACGTCGAGGTGGAGCAGGCCGAGGAAGCCGACGCGGAAGCCGAAGCCGAGGGCGGCGGAGGTCTCCGGCTCGTAGACCAGGGCGGCGTCGTTGAGCTGGAGCTTGTCCAGCGCCTCGCGCAGCTCGGGGTAGTCGGAGCCGTCCAGCGGATACAGGCCGGAGAAGACCATGGGCCTGGGGTCCTTGTAGCCGCCGAGCGCGTCCTCGGCACCCTTGTGCTGGCTGGTGACGGTGTCGCCGACCTTGGACTGGCGGACGTCCTTCACGCCGGTGATCAGGTACCCCACCTCGCCGACGCCGAGGCCGTCGGCGGAGAGCATCTCGGGCGAGTTGGTGCCGATCTCCAGCAGCTCGTGGGTGGCGCCGGTGGACATCATCCGGATCCGCTCGCGCTTGTTGAGCTGGCCGTCGATGACACGGACGTACGTCACGACGCCGCGGTAGGAGTCGTAGACGGAGTCGAAGATCATCGCGCGGGCGGGGGCGTCCTTGACGCCGACCGGGGCCGGGACCTCGGCGACGACCTTGTCGAGCAGCACGTCGACGCCGAGGCCGGTCTTGGCGGAGACCTTGAGCACGTCGTCGGGGTCGCAGCCGACCAGGTTGGCCAGCTCCTCGGCGAACTTCTCGGGCTGCGCGGCCGGCAGGTCGATCTTGTTCAGGACGGGGATGATCGTGAGGTCGTTCTCCATCGCCAGGTACAGGTTGGCGAGGGTCTGGGCCTCGATGCCCTGGGCGGCGTCGACGAGGAGGATGGTGCCCTCGCACGCGGCCAGCGACCGCGACACCTCGTAGGTGAAGTCGACGTGCCCCGGGGTGTCGATCATGTTGAGGATGTGCGTGGCGCCCTTGTCGTGGGTCGGGGCCCACGGCAACCGCACCGCCTGGGACTTGATCGTGATGCCGCGCTCGCGCTCGATGTCCATGCGGTCGAGGTACTGGGCGCGCATCTGCCGCTGCTCGACCACACCGGTCAGCTGGAGCATCCGGTCGGCGAGCGTGGACTTGCCGTGGTCGATGTGCGCGATGATGCAGAAGTTGCGGATCAGCGCCGGGTCGGTACGGCTCGGCTCGGGCACATGGCTGGGGATCGCGGGCACGCAGGGTCCTGATTCTTGAGGCGTCCGCAGTGTCTGCGGTCTCGGGTCTCGGGTCGGATCGATACGTAGCCTCCATGGTCCCACGGGTGGGGAGCCGGTATGGGTTTGGGACCCTCCGCGACCCGCTGGTAGTGTGGGTGGCTGTGTCTCTTGCCCTCTCAGCGCGAGGCACTCCTTCAAGAAATCACCGGCACGGGACCCTCGCGGCCTCGTGCCTGAACCTGCAAAGGCTCATTCGTGGCGAACATCAAGTCCCAGATCAAGCGGAACAAGACCAACGAGAAGGCCCGGCTGCGCAACAAGTCGGTCAAGTCCTCTCTGAAGACCGCGATCCGCAAGGCCCGCGAGGCCGCCGCCGCGGGTGACGTGGAGAAGGCCACCGAGTTCCAGCGCGTCGCTTCGCGCGAGCTCGACAAGGCCGTCTCCAAGGGCGTCATCCACAAGAACCAGGCCGCCAACAAGAAGTCGGCGCTGGCGCAGAAGGTCGGCGCTCTCAAGGGCTGACCCCTTATCTGGCTTTATCTGGTGTGAACGCCGGAAGGACCCAGAGCGGGCCCTCTCTCATCCGCTCCCGTCCGGCACCCAGGATCCGTGCGCGGCCTGCGTTCGCCACGCGGGCATGGATCCGCGAGCTTGATCCGAAGGCCCCGGTGGCCGTCCTTCCCCAGGACGGACGCCGGGGCCTTCGGTGTGTCGCGGGGGCGGGGTGTGGATGCGGGTGCGGGGTGCGGGTGCGGATGCGGGTGCCGGTGCGGGGCCGAAGGCGGTGGGCGGTGGGCCTACGACCGGCCCCGTGAACGCGCCGCCCGGGCGATGATCACCACGGCCTTCTCCAGGGCGTACTCGGGATCGTCCCCGCCGCCCTTCACCCCCGCGTCGGCCTCGGCCACCGCGCGCAGGGCCACGGAGACGCCGTCCGGTGTCCAGCCGCGCATCTGCTGCCGGACGCGGTCGATCTTCCAGGGCGGCATGCCCAGCTCGCGGGCGAGGTCGGCGGGGCGCCCGCCGCGGGCGGAGGACAGCTTGCCGATGGCCCGCACGCCCTGCGCGAGCGCGCTGGTGATCAGCACCGGCGCCACTCCGGTCGCCAGCGACCAGCGCAGCGCCTCCAGCGCCTCCGCCGCGCGTCCCTCGACCGCCCGGTCGGCGACCGTGAAGCTGGAGGCCTCCGCCCGCCCGGTGTAGTACCGCCCGACGACCGCCTCGTCGATGGTCCCCTCGACGTCGGCGGTCAGCTGGGACACCGCCGAGGCCAGCTCCCTGAGGTCGCTGCCGATCGCGTCGACCAGGGCCTGACAGGCCTCGGGCGTGGCCGACCGTCCGGCCGTGCGGAACTCCGCGCGCACGAAGGCCAGCCGGTCGGCGGGCTTGGTCATCTTCGGGCAGGCCACCTCGCGCGCCCCCGCCTTGCGGCCGGCGTCGAGCACGCCCTTGCCCTTGGCGCCGCCCGCGTGCAGCAGGACGAGGGTGATCTCCTCGGCGGGGGCGCCGAGGTAGGCCTTGACGTCCTTGACCGTGTCGGCGGACAGGTCCTGCGCATTGCGTACGACCACGACTTTGCGCTCGGCGAAGAGCGAGGGGCTGGTGAGCTCGGCGAGGGTGCCGGGCTGCAGCTGGTCGGGGGTGAGGTCGCGTACGTCCGTGTCGGCGTCGGCGGCCTTGGCGGCGGCCACCACCTCCTGCACGGCTCGGTCGAGCAGGAGGTCCTCCTGGCCCACGGCAAGGGTCACCGGGGCGAGAGGGTCGTCGTTCGCAGTCTTCCTGGCCATCGGGACAAGCATCGCACGCACGACTGACAACGCCGGACGGGCTGCCGCCGCTCGGGCTGCCCCGGGACGGGCGCTACGGCTCCTCGCGCCAGCCCTCCCACTCCCCGGCGAACGCGTCCAGTTCACCCGGGTCCAGCGCTTCTGGCTCGTCGTGCAGGAGGACGAGCCACTGGGCGTCCTCGGCGTCGTCCTCGCCGGCCAGGGCGTCCCTCAGGATCCGCGGTTCCTCGTCGGTCCCGAACCGCTCCCCGAGCGCCTGGGCGGCCTCCTCCGCGGCGTCGCGGTCGGGCAGCACCAGTACATGTCTCACGTCGCTCACGGGTGCCATTGTCGGTCAGCCCCGGGCACGGTCAGCCCTTGGGTACGGTCTGCACGTCGAGGTCGATGCGGATGCTGGGGCCGACCACGGCGATGCCGCGGGCCAGCATCGTCTGCCAGCTCACCGTGAAGTCGTCGCGGTGCAGCTCGGTGGTGGCGCGGCAGGCCGCCCGCGTCTCGCCCTCCATGCCGTTGCCGAGTCCGAGGTACTCGGTGTCCAGGGTGACCGTGCGCGTCACGCCGTGCAGGGACAGCGCCCCGGTGACTGCCCAGCGGTTGCCGCCGCGGTGCGTGAACCGGTCGCTGTAGAACTCCAGGGTCGGGTAGCGCTGCACGTCCAGGAAGTCGGCCGACCGCAGGTGGTCGTCGCGCATCTTCACGTTGGTGTCGATGGAGGCGGCGTCGATCACGACGTGCATCGCCGACTGCTCCATGTCGTCGGCGATGCGCACCGCGCCCGCGAAGGAGTTGAACCGGCCGTGGATCCGGGCCAGCCCGATGTGCCGCGCGGTGAAGGCGACGGAGGAGTGCGCCGGCTCGATCTCCCAGTCACCCGGCGCGGGCAGCTCCGGCGGCTGGGCCACCTGGAGCGTCACGTCCCCGAGCGAGGCCAGCGTGTCCTCGACGACCGTCACGGAGGCCCGGTACGGGGTGTAGCCCTCGGCGGACACGGCGAGCCGGTACTCCCCCGCGGGCACCGTCGCCACGAACGACCCGAAGGGATCCGCACCGCCGCCGACCACCTTGCGCCCCATGGCGTCGCTGACCGCGAACTCCGCGTTCGGCACCGGATCGTTGACGGGATCCAGGATGCGGCAGCTCAGCACCCCCGCGTCCGGCGGGGTACGCACCGCCGCCAGGGGACCCGTCCGTTGCATCCGCTTCGTTCGGCTTCCCAGCAAGCGGCCGATCATTTGCGACACCCTCTGCACGACATCGGAAAACTAGTTGACGGAGAAACATTCGATCACCGATGTGGCTTTCGAGGCAACACGGGGCCACATCGCGGGAAACCGTCGCATGTGCTGGGAGTGGGCAGGAGTGGACCTGTGTGCTCCGGTTTCACCGCACCGGACGGCATTTCTCACAGCCGGGACACAGGCGGCACCGGTGGCACGGGAGGCAGCTCGTCGAGGCGGATGCCGAAGTGGTCACGGTAGGCCGCGAAGACCTCCTCGTCCGTCTTCAGCTCGTGCGCCTCCCGAACGCCGTCGGCGGCCGTCGTCGTCGTGAGCCGGCGTCCACTGAGCGTGATCCTGCCCCCGTCCTCCGTGAGCCGCGAGCAGACCGGCGACCGGAGGAAGTGCGACCGGGGCGAGGTGCTGTGCCACCAGGCACCGGACACGAAGTCGTCGAGCACCCTGGGACGTGGTTCCACCCGGTAGACGGGCTTTCCGTCCCGCAGTACGTCGAGGTCGCCCCTCTCCCCGGCCGGGTCCGGTCCCGCCTCGACCACCTCGAACGTCCCCCCGGGATCCACCTGCCCACCCCGCTCCGCGAACGCGAGCGGATCATGGCTGTGCGCCCCGAATCCGACGTCCGCCAGCCGGTCGCCCCCGTCCGCCGTCCGCACCAGCAGAGCCATGTGGTCGTACGGGATCCCGAGCCGGCCCCCGTCGCCGTACACCCGCGCCGCCAGCAGCGTGACCTCGTACCCGAGGGCCGTGAGCAACGCCCCGAAGAGCCCGTTGAGTTCGTAACAGAACCCGCCCCTTCCCCCACTCACGACCTTGTCCCACAGCCGCTTCTCCTCCAGCACGATCTCCTCGCCCAGATGGACGGAGAGGTTCTCGAAGGGCACCGTCCGCAGATGACGCAGGTGCAGCGCACGCAGTGCCTCGACGGTGGGCTCCGCGGGGTGCTCGGCTCCCAGCCGGCGGAGATAGGCATCGACCTGAACTGAATCCATGCCCTCAGTCTCCCGCCACCCGCAGCTCCCTCCCCGTACCGGCGACCGCCACCGACCCGTCCCGGTCCGTGCGCAGCACCGTCGCCCCCCGGGCGCGCAGTGCCGCCACCGTGCCGGGTGCCGGGTGGCCGTAGGTGTTGTCCTCGCCGCAGCTGATGAGCGCCAGCCGCGGGGCGACCCGGCGGAGGAACGCGAAGTCCTGGTGGGCAGAGCCGTGGTGCCACAAGTTCTGTCGAACCCATCAACTCGCCTACCATCCAGGGCATGAAGTCCTCTGCCAGAGATCGTGTTCGCCGGGTCGGCATCTACGTCCGCATCTCGGACGACCGTGAGGGCGGCGGTCTCGGTGTGAAGCGCCAGGAGGACGACTGCCGTCTCCTCGCCGCCTCCCTCGGCTGGAAGGTCGTGGAGGTGTACGTCGACAACGACGTGACGGCCGCCGACCGCAGGAAGAAGCGCAAGGACTACATCCGGATGCTGGCCGACATCGAGTCGGGCCACATCGACGCCATCGTGTCCTGGCATCCGGACCGTGTGTACCGCCAGCCCGCAGAGCTGGAGGACCTGATCATCATCGTGGAGGAGCACAAGACCGAGATCGCGACCGTCAAGGCGGGCGACCTCGACCTGAGCACCCCCACGGGCCGGCTCGTGGCCCGCATGCTCGGCGCCATCGCGAAGTACGAGGTCGAGCACAAGCAGGAGCGCATCCTCCGCAAGATCCAGGAGCTGGTCGAGGCCGGGAAGATCCACAATGGAGGGCACCGCCCCTTCGGCTACACCCGGCTGTACGACGGCGAGGGCACGAGGCGGAAGGTCCTCGGCGAGATCCTCAACGAGGAGGAGGCCGCGTACGTCAAGCGCTGGGCGGCCAGGGCGTTGTCGGGAGAGAAGCTGTACAGCCTGGTCCTGGACGCTCAGGAGAACGGTGTGAAGACCACGACGGGCGGCGAGTTCACCTACCAGGCCATGAGGGCCCTGCTCATGTCCGCCCGGATCTCGGGCCGCAAGGAGCACAAGGGCGAGATCAAGGGTCAGGCGGTCTGGCCGAAGATCATTGAGCCCGAGGACAGCGACGCTCTCCGGGCCCTGCTGGACGAGCGCTCCGAGGAGTTCAAGGCGGAGTTCGGAGAACGGGACTCCACGGCCCTCAAGTACCCGCTCTCAGGCCTCCCTCGATGCACCTGCAAGGTCCCCCACGTCGTGGGCGAACCCTGCTCGTGCAAGGAGGAGGGCCGCCAGCACCACAAGATGAGCACCGGCCAGCGCGGCGACAAGGACATGCCCATCTACACGTGCAAGAAGGAGGGCGGGGGCTGCGGAGGCCGGACGATCCAGATCCCCGACCTGGAACCTCTCGTGGAGAAGCTCCTCTTCAAGCGGCTGGAGGAGATCGAGGTCTCCGCCGAGGAGGACCCGGACGACCCCCGTCCCGAACTGGAGACCAAGCTCTCCCGTTGGGAGAAACGCAAGGGGGAGTTGGCGGACGAACTCCTGGACGGCGACCGTCCGGCCCGGGAGATCCAGGACGCGATCGACAAGCTCAACCTACGCATGGCCGACGCCCGTCGGAAGATCGCCCAGTACGGCATCAAGGCCAACCTCACCGAGGTCAGCGCGGCTGACCTGCGGAAGGAGTGGGAGGACTACTCGGTTGCCCGGAAGCAGTCGGTGTACAGGGGTCTAATCCGGGAGATCCTGATCCACCCGGCGACCCGGCCCTTCAACGTGTGGAATCCGGACCGGGTCGAGATCTTGTGGAGGTGATCAGGTCTTGCCGCCTCGCCACCCATCAGGCGAGAGGAACTCTTTCAGATCTGCTCCGATCGAGATTTCACTGACCCTGACACCAGGGATGTGTAAACCCGTCAACGGCTGATCGTCCGGGTGGTGGAACACGCTCCGGTGAGCGTTCAGTACGAGCTGCTGGTTGAACGAATGCGCAATCTCCGCACTTGCTGGAAGCTCACGATCTGGTCCTGAACAGTTCTGGATCACAAGGCCCGCGCGGCGGTCCAGCGGGACCAGGAACATCTGGGCTGTCGCAAGACCGACACCGTCATCCTCCGCGCCAGCTCGCGGGACCAGGGCCACGGGGCAGTCCGTGGTGAGCAGTGCTTCATTCTCAAAACGGCAGATCCACCAAGCACTGTCGTAGAAGTGCCCAGCCGCCCTGGGGCCCAACTCGTTGATGAGCTTCAAGTGTTTGTTGGGATGCTGCTTCACCTGGTAGGAGTCGAAGTCCGTCAGCTTCTTCCACTTCGCCTCGACTTCCTCATCCGTCGGGGGCCGCCCCAGGCGTTCCGCAAGTAGCTGCTGGATTCGCGGTTTGCCATTGACGGCCACGCTCAGTTTGAGCATGAAGTCCGCGACCTCGTCGCCGCCCTGCCGGACGGCTGGGACCCTTACGTGCTGGAGCGCGACCCATACCGAGAGGGCGGCGCGATGCTTATCGGGCAACGGCCAAATTCGGTCGTCAACGGCTGCTCGGATCGCTTGGATGCCACCGTTCTCGATTACTCCGAACACATCCTCCGCTGCGTCCGACCACTGCCCGTCCGCGGTCTCCATGAGGTAGAAGTCCCTGATCACCGTCGACCGCTTGATGGGTTCGTCCTTACAGACTCCATCCTCCAGCCGGAGGCGGGACACCTGCTTGAACTCACCGGCGAACCGCTCCAGGTATGACCTGGGCACCGTGTGGTTGTTCCGTTTGAGGTCCTTCTTGGCGCTCCCCATGATCAGGCCTTGTCCCTGCGCCACGGAGCGGCCGGGTCCGCCAGCGTGTCGAGGATCAGCTCGCACCACGTCACCGCGGCGTTCACCGTCAGGCGGGCATGACGGACCCCGAGACCTGAGGGTGCACTCGCCATTCCGTGACCGCTGCCGAAACCCTGGTTGCGCAGCTCGGCAACGCCGACGGCGATGTTCACCGAGCCGGAGAGGATCTTCTTCACAGCCTTGCTGCCGTCGGGTCCGTCGGGAGCCGAACCGGCATCGAGCTTCAGTGCCTTCTGCACCGTGCTGACGAGCGCGGGCAGCGCAGCGTTCTTGTCGATGGGCACGCTCAGCTCACGCAGAGCCGTCTTGGCCGTCGCCTCGATGAGCTGCTTGGCCGCTCCGATGGCGCCGTGGGGGTCGGTCGTCAGGTCGCGTCGGATGCGCTCCAGCTCGACGAAAATGCCCGAGGCGTCGGTCAGCGCGCTCAAGTCGCGGGCCAGAACAGGCGGCGCGCTCCACATGATCTTGCCGCTTTCGTCGAGCACAAGCCCGTCCCGCTCCAGGCGGACCCGGATGTCCTCCAGCCACTTCGGAGTGCCCGGCTGGTTGGGGTCGCGGAACTCACGGATGAAGTCCTCGAAGACGAACAGGGCCCGTCGAACCTGATCCGGATCGGACCAGTTCACACCCTCCGCATAGTGCATGAACTCGGTCCGCCGCTGCCCTGTGTCCTGATACTTCAGTTCGTCGGGCGCGACGGGCGCGAACCCGTGAGCCTCCCACAGCTCGGCCACGATCCGGACCGTCAGGTCCGTGGCCAGAGAGCGGACAGCTCTGAGGGTGGCTGGGCTCACCAGCTCGCGGCGGGCAGTTGTGGTCATGGTCTGAAGATACGAGTAGCCCCTGACAGCGTCATGGCCTTTTCCGAAGTACTCAGGCCGCCCTGCGGGCCGGCTCATCCGTGCGGCTACGAGCGGCCTTCGTCAGCTCCGTCTTGACCCGCCGGAGCATCTTGGCCTGGTAGGCCGTCAGCGGAGGCGCGGTGGCCAACTGCCGCTCCACCCAGGAGGCCTCCAGACGCTCGCGCTCGGCGAAGGCCATCTGGTCCCGCACGAGGCCCTGGACGAGCTTCCGCATCGCCGGAGACCTCAAGGGCACCCTGTCCACCCGCATGTCGTAGGAGACCCTCCTGAAGCCCGCAGGGGCCTCCGGGTCGATGACGACGAGGCGCTTCGGTATCACAGGCATACGGAAATGCTGTCACCCATAGGGGTGACAGCACAACTTTCGCCCGTCCCCTCGAATTCTCTCCAGGAATTCTTGGAGGGATTAGGTGGACTGCTTCGCCACCTCAGGCCAATCCGTCATCAAGATCTGGTTCACGAGGGAGCCGACGTTGAAGTCCCGCTTCGTCGGGTCGAAGACGACGAACGAGCAGCCGAGCCGGTCCTCGATCAGGGTCCTCCGCCACCACTCGGCGTTCCGGTCACGCCCGGAGTCGTTCAGACGGTCACGCTCGACCACCAGGTTGAGCGCCGGAATGTAGGCGTCCACAACGTGATCGCCGACCCTGTACTCCTCGAAGACCCGAGCAGGCTTCAGGGCGGCGATGACGATCCGGAGGGCTTCCGCCTCGGCCGTCGGGACGCACACCACTTCCATGTCCAGCTCATGAGCCAGGTTCACGGCGGCGGCCCGACGAGAATTCGCCACCAGGCGCCGCAGACCGTCCCTGGTCACGGCCGTGGTCATGGTTCGGGCCCGGGGGCCGGTCTCACCGAATACCTCCCACGGTACGCGCTGCTTCATCTCACGGGGGACTTTGCGATGCCCCTTTCCGTACGCGCCGATCGTCCCGTACCCCAGGACCCGGATGGCGTCCCACAGCGAGTAGCACGTCTCGTCGTCTAGCTCTACTGTGCGAACACGGCTAAGATCGCCCACAGGTTTCCCCAAACCTAGTATCAGGTGTCACAGCACCCGATTCGGTCTCTCCCGAGAGATATTTAAAAAGCCGAAGGCCCACCTCTTCCCTGGAGGTGGGCCTTCGTCGTGCGGCCTTGAACATGGTAGCCGTTTTAGGTGACTGGACGCGACCTGTCCGATACTCGGCGAATTCATTCCTTCAAGGATTCACGGAGCACTCACGGCGAGGGAATTTAAAAAGACGAGTGCCGCGCATCGCCGGTGAATGCGTCGACCTGAATGCACCGGCAGTACTCCCAGCGCAGCGGATCTTCGGGGCCCAAGGAAAGCATCCAGGTCGCCTCCGGGTCCCCCTGCTCCCGGAGGGCCAGAGCCCGCTTGGAGGCTTGCTGGAACCCCGCGAGCGTCAACTCGAAGCCGTCCTCGGTCTCCGTCAGTCCGTGACGCCTCAGGGCCTCCTGGCGGGCTTCAGGAAGCATCAGACGGTAGGAACCTGAGTGCCAGTGCGGCCCTCGTCTTCTACCGGCTCGCCGTCGAACAATCTCCACTCGGGGTGGAAGTTGGGGTGATCGGCGTATGCCGCGACGAGTTCCCAGATCACCGGACTACGGCGGCGCAGCGAATGTTCGCTGTACACGTCTCCGGCGAGCTTCTGCCAGCGAGAGCGCCCCTCGCTGGCCTCTGCCCTTCGCGGCATCTCAGTCACCCAGTCCATGAGCCGGCGCTTCGCCTCGACGTCGGCGAGGATCCGGTCCCGCAGGCGCTGCACGTCCGGGCTCTTGCCGGGCTTCAGCGCTTTGGCCGCAGTCTCGTCTTCATGAAGACGGGCCGTGAGGAACTCCATCATGACCGCGAAGTCGTCTCGGCTCATCGCTGCCCCCTTGGTTGGTATGCATAGAGAGGTCATCATCCACCCAGTAGGTCGCCCTGTGGCGCCCCAAGGCCTCCTGCCGGATCTCCTCGGGACTCACAGGACGGCACTGGCCAGGGTGCTCCTGCTGCGCCGCCTACGGGCCTTGTCGATGCGGGCCTGGGTCCTGGCGTCCACGACGGCCTCCTCGTTCGGCAGCCGCCCGTACGTCGACTCGAAGATCCGCGGGTCGCCCTCGCACAGGGTGCGGAGCAGACGGTCGTCCTCGGTCTCGTCGTCGGCGCGAGCCGGCGTGGCCGGAAGGACCTCGGGAACCTTCGGCATCTCGGGCTCCTTGGTGACCCGGCGGACCATGAGCGCCAGTTCCTCGGGCGTCGGCTGCTTGGCGACCTCCCGCCTGGGCAGCCCGGCCATCTCTCGGACCTCGTCCTCGGTCAGGGACTGGCCCGCATCGAACCACCGGCGCCAGTCGGACTCAGAGGCGCCCGCGAAGGTGTGGAGGAGCTTCTCCAGGTCCTTGCGGTGCCCGGGGCCCTTCGCCTCGCCAAGGGCGTCCTGGAGGTACGAGGCGTACGTGGCGGAGTTCCGGCTCCGACGGCGGACCTCGATCTCCTCGAAGGAGGCCGGGCGCTGGATACGCTCCTGCTCCTCGGCGTGCCTCTTCTGAAGCGCTCGGGCCCGGCACCGCAGATCCTCCCGGCCCATGGTCTCCACGACCTGGAGCGGTACCGACCAATCCAGGGTGTACACCGTGGCCCTGGCCTTCCCGGCCTTCGTGAGGACTGCGTGGTCCACGAGCTTCTTGGCCAGCCGAGCGGCCTTCTTCTCATCGCCGACCAGAGCAGTCCAGGCCTTCGCCGTCAGGGTCACCGTCTGGAAGCCCAGGATCATCCCGACCCGCCAACCCTCGGAGCCCAGCTCGGTCTTCGCCCGACGCCACAGGTCCAGGCCCGGGTCTGCCAGGGCCATGACCCGCTCGTCGAAGAATCCCCCCGCGAACCGCACACGGTGTACTTCAAGGTCCTCAAGACCCTTCAGGGTCTTGTCCCCCAGGGGGTAGGGGGTCTTATAGGTAGAGGTGTTGGTGTGCGGAAGACGGGGGGATTCGGCGAGGGCGTACTCACCCTTCTCCCGGCCCTCGGAGGACCAACTCGTCCCGCGCTCGACGGTCCTGACCAGACCGTACGGGGAGAGGCCTCCGTCGGCCGAGGACGTAATCTCCCAGACCTGCTCCTGGTGGAGGCCCGAGACGATCGAGAGGGCCCGGATGCCCTTGACGGGCCCTTGGAGGAGCGCGAAAGCCATGCGGCACTCCTGGACGGAGTCCGGGTGCTCGGCAAGGACATCGAGGATGGGAAGGAATCGCTCCGGGAATTCCTGGGGAGCGATTCGACCCAAGGCGTCCTGGACGCTAGAATCGGGGGACAACTTCATTGGTGCTCCGGTCTCTTGGACGTGGACGGAGTGCCGGTCTCGGAGAGGTGGAGGACCTCCCGGACCAACCGAAGGCCGAATTTAAAAACGGCCCTCTGACGCGGCCCCTGGGGTTACCAGCCCCGGGGGCCTCGTTGCGTCTACGGTCATGGTACGCACGCGGATAGCCCGTCCGCCAACCGCTGAATTACCCCGGGAATTGTTGGAGAGATAGTTACTACAGGAATTCCTAGAGTGACATCGCACGGCGATAGATCTCGCGGGAGAATGTATTACGAGCCCTTTCCGTGCTATATTCATTTCGTCGCCACCGAGGCGATACGACTCCGCTGGAGGCCCTGCATGGGGACCTCCCTCATGCGTTGAGTCGAAAGGGCTCACGTGAGCGTCGTTCAGCTCCCGAGCATCTTCCGGGCGATCCAGGAGATCTTCCCGGACACCGTCCTCCGAACTGGGTTCAGCACCCAGCACCAGGCCAGCTTCATCGTGGCCGCCGACCTCCGCGAGGGTCTGGGTTACCGGACGAGTACCGCCAAGTTCGTGGAGAGCCTGAAGAAGGCCCAGGAATCCATGAAGGGGAGGTCATCCGCACCTCCCCTCTACGTCGGTCAGGAGACCATCCCCACCGCCGGTGGACCTCAGACCATGAGGGTCATCTACAGGCGGGGCTGTTACCACTTGGTCTCACGCTCCGACCTCCCGAAGGCCGCCGAGTACAGAGACCAGGTCTACGACCTCTTGGAGCAGATCGAGCGCGAGGGCTTCGTCGTCAACGCCGACGCCCCGCTGGCCCAGCTCCAGGAGATGCCCCAGCAGATGGTGCAGACCGTCGATGACCTGGTCCTCGTACGGAAGCTGGAGATCCGCGACTACCGGAAGATCCGGCACGCCATCTGGGAGGCCGGAGGAGACCGGGAGGACTTCCGGGACGTGCGCACGGCCCTCTACGAGATCCTCTTCGGCCTGACCCCGGCGGCCATTCGCCAGACGCGCCCTCAGGTCGGCGGCGAGCGTTACAAGCGGGACTACCGCAACCCCCGGACCGGGACGTTCCACCAGGCCGGAGAGCTTCGCCCCTCCGACGCCACCCCGGACTACCTGACCGAGGACGAACTCCGGCGCCTGGACGACGCGGTCCTGTGGGTCACCACCACGCTCTCCTTCCGCTTCCCCGAGGGCTACGCGACCCTCGGCGACATCCTCGACGTCCTTCAGCAGTTCGCCGCGCAGGTCCGTTCGTTCCCCAAGCTCAAGGAGAAGAACGAGCCGGCCTCCAAGGAGCAGCCCGACCTCCGGTCCCGCATCGAGTCCATCCGCGCCAAGCTCCAGCGAGGTGCCTGAGATGACGCGCCCCGAACTGCCGAGCACCCAGCAGATCAGCGCGGTCCTGACGGACCAGGAGCTGACCGTCCACGCCCGTCTGATCTGGACGTACTTGGTCGTCGCCGATCAGCCGCAGAACGGCAGGTCTCTGGCCGCCGCTCTGGGGATGGCCACGAACACCGTCTCCGGCTGCATGGGCGTAATGCGCGAGCGCGGGCTGGTCCGCCGTCTGAACGGCACCTGGATCGCGCAGAGCCTCACCCCGAAGGAGGAGGGCCGATGAGCATCACCGAATACGACCCGTGGGCGCGCTACATCGTCGCCTACGACTCGACCAAGGTCCAGCAGATCCAGGTCCGCGAGCACATCGACGGCCTCGACCTCGTAGAGACCGTCACCGTGAAGCCCTACCGGGTCTGGGAGAAGACCGACGACGGGCTGGTGGAGCTGCACGGCGAGGACGCCCAGCAGGCCATGACCGACTTCTGGGCCCAGGGCGACCACCAGAACAACATCAACGGGGAGAACAGCCGATGACCAGCCCGACCATCACCCTCGACCACCTGATCCAGACCCGGCTCGCCGAGATCGCCGAGGACGCCTGGCGCGATCACCGTGTCATGCCCGTCAAGAGCGGTGACGGCCGCGTCCTCGAACTCGGTACGGGCGCTGTGCCGGAGCTGTGGACCTGCATGGCCGACCACGGGTACGGCGTCTGCAACGAGCCCCTGCTGATGGGTCACCAGGCCAGCACGCTCACGGGGATGTACGCGGACGACGAGCCCGTTCCGGACCCGCAGATCCCGCCGGTGGAGATCGAACTTCTCGACCCGTCCAGGGGCTGCTTCATGCCGGACGTGCTGTTCCACTTCAGCGACGTCGTCCGCGAGTACCGGAAGGCGCAGGGCTGACGATGCAGATGAACCCTCACAGCCTCGGGCACGCCTTCCACGCCCTCGCCGCGCTGATCGTCATCGGCTGGATCGTCATGGTCATCCGCGACATGCGGAGGGCCCGGTGACCGAGTGCGCCGTCTGCTGCAAGGACAGCGACCTCCCCCGGACCTGCCGTCCGTGCCGGAACAGGGTCCGCGGGCTTCTCCTCAGCCTCCCGGAGTTGGTCGTCCAGTGCTGGATGGCCCGGAACCCCGTGCAGAGGGGCACGAGCAGCGATCGGGTCCAGACCTCAAAGTCCGCCCCGATCCCGCTGCGAGAGGACGTGCTGAACCTGCTCGGTCCCTCCGCTGACGGGGTGCTGTCGGGCGAGGACCAGGAGGGCCCCGTGCCCGTCATCGGCGTCCTGAGCGCCTGGGCGGACCTCGTGGCCGAGCAGATCCGTCAGAAGCCCGTCAGCCGCACCGTCAGCGCCCTGACGCAGTTCCTGCTGGACCACGTCGAGTGGGCCTGTCGCCAGGTGTGGGTGGCCGACTTCGCGCAGGAGCTGGAGCGCCTCACAAAGACCCTCCGACGGGTCTCGGGCATCGAGCCCGTCAGGATGCTGCTGCCCGTCACCTGCCCCACGTGTGATCTGCGCACGATGATCCGGGAGGAGGGCAGCGGGTGGGCGGCCGAGTGCCGGTACTGCCCGGCTGTCCGCTTGAGCGCCCGAGAGTACGGCCAGCTCGTCACCGCCCAGGCCCAGGCCGTCAGCACGCCCGGGGAGGACTGACGCTCGTGCGCCTCCGCAAGAGCCCCACGCCCACCAAGGGCGCGGGGCCTTCCCCGTCTTCCGTCAGCCGGACCGACCAGATCCTCCTGGCTCTCGCCCTCGTCGCCGGAATCGCCGTGACGGCAGCCGGCGAGTGGGAGCTGGCCCGCCAGGTCGGGATCTCTCCCGTGGTCGCACCCCTGCTGGCCGTCGTAATCGACACCTACGTGATCGCGGCCGTACGAGCGGGCCAGGGCCGAGACATCGCCGCTGCCCTGGTGATGATGGCCGGAGCCCAGGTAGCAGCTCACCTGCTCTCGACTGACCACATCGGCTCCTCGGTCGCCTTGGTGGCCGCCGTCAGCCTCGTGGCACCCGTGGTGATCTGGCGGGTCCACGCCCTCGCCGGGATCGGGAGGTCCGTCGTCGTCCCACCGGAGTCGACGGTGAACGTCAGCCGGGCTGGTACTCCCCCATGGAAGCCCGCCACGCCCAAGTGGTCTCCGGCCCTACAGCCGCCTGCCGTCAAGGCCGTCAGTCCTGCTCCGGTGCCCCGCCCGGAGGTGGTTACGGCCCGCGTCAGCCCAGAGCCGGAAAGGGCCGCTCAGAGCCCGCAGAAGCCCACGGCCGACGTGATCGTTCGTAGGCTCTACGACTCCCTCGGCGGCAAGCGTCCGGGGACCGGGCACATCCGTGACGCCCTGAAGGCCGCGGGCCTCCCCTGCTCTGACGGGACTTGCCGGGAAGCGCGCAAGCGGGTGGAGGCGAAGGAGCCGGCTCTGAAGGCCCTGCCGCCCGCCTGACGGCATCGTGAGGCAGGCCGAGGCGAAGGGTTGGGGAACTATGGTCGGGGCCAAGTGACAGCGGCACACTGATCCGATGGCATACGACCTCTCCAAGGGTGCGCCTGCACCCCAGCCTGAAGCACAGGTCTTCAAGGGCTACGTCGCGACGGTGACGCTCTACGCGGATCGCGCCGAGATCAAGCGCAAGCTCATGGGGAAGGTGACCGGCGCCAGGGACTCCGTGATCCCCCTCGGCGACGTCATCAAGGTGCAGTCCAAGGAGCCCACTCGCCTCGCGAACGGGTACGTCCAGCTCGCCACCGAACAGGATCGCGGGCAGCTCCGGATCGCGACCGCTGAGGCTCAGAAGGCCATCGCGAACAACTCCCGCACTGTGATTTTCACGTGGAATCAGCGAGAGACATACGCCGCATACCTGGCGGCGGCTACGGCCGGGGTACAAGCGCAGGGCGGTAACCCCTTCGGATAGGCCCCGCTCCCCGAGAGCCGGCCACCTAGGACTTGACGGGATCAGCCCCATCGGACTGGTCCCGTCGGCATGATGATCGGCATGCAACCTGAAGTGCTCTCTGGTCTCATCGGTTTCGGTGGTGCCCTCGTGGGTGGTGCCGCATCCTTCGGAGGCGTGTGGCTCACCCTGTCCCACCAGAGGAAACTGGCCCGGGAAGCCCGCCTCGCGGAGATAGGCCAGGAAGCGGCGGACACGGCTCTGAACGAGCTGATCTCGCTCGGAGAGTTCTTGGAGGCGGTCAGGGGCGAAGTTGCCACGATGCGCACGGACGAGAGCGCCGAATACCTGGACACCGTGTTCGGCCACATGGAGAGGGTCCAGCGGGCCGTCGCCCGCATCCCGGACCCGGAACTCCGCGACCGCGTGAGGACCCTCCTCCTCGTCATGCGAAAGTTCAGGGCCGCCGGGGTACGGCACCTGTTCGCGGTGAGCTGGCTGGCGGAACTGGCGGACGAGCTGACCGACCTCCTGTCGGCCTATATCCGTTCCGACCCTCTCCCGCCCCTCTCCGAGCGGACGGGGGCGAAGCAGCAACGGGCCATTCAGCACGAGCTGGCCCAGCGACGCCGCTTCGAGTTGATGGAAGACCCCGACCCCGCGAACGTCGATCCCCGCGAGGAGGACGACACGTCCTCGCCGTCAGCGGGTTAGGAGACGGACCATGGGACCCGAGATGGTGGCGGGGCTGTTTGGTCTAGGCGGTGCTCTCGTGGGTGCGGCGGTGTCCACAGGGGCCGTGATCTGGCAGCAGCGGAAGACCGCTCACGAGGCAGAGCGGACACATCTGCTCGGCCTCGCCGAGGCGGCTGCCAACGAGTGCATCAAGATCAGCTATGCGCTCCACAAGCACTTCGCCGAGGCCGTGCCGGAACGGAACAACAGCGCGTACTTCCAGTGGGTCTCCACGGGTGAGGAGCTGTGTCGGGCCGTTGAGGAGCAGGCGTTGCGGTTCCACGACAAGGCCGTCCGGGACTTTCTGGAGCGCTGCCACGCTGAGATGTATGTTCGGCCGGAGTTCGTGGCAGACCCCGAGCCCTGGCCCCCGAGGTACGTCATCATCTCCTCGGACATCCGGACCGTGATGGGCACCGTCCTTCGCCGTCAAACCTTCCCCAAGTACGTCTGGGAGCACTATCCGGACCCGTCATGACGTCCACCGTAATTGATACTTGCTTTCCCTAACGAACGACCGCATAATCGAACGCAGCAGGACACGTACGTCCTCGTGCAGGCCCCGACGCCGTTGGCGGACTGGGGCCTTTCGCATGTGCGGGAGGGCTTCAGTGGAGGACGAACTCTGGCTGACGGCCCGCGAGGCCGCCGAACACTGTGGCGTCAGCCTGGTGACGGTCTACTCGTGGGTCCGCCGAGGCCACCTGAAAGTCGAGGGCCTCGATCACCGAGGCCAGAAGCTCTTCCGTCACCTGGACGTCGCGAGGGTCGAGAAGGCCACCAGGGCCAAGGCCAAGCGGGTACTGGTCCCAGCAGCCTGAGCCAGCTACTCCGTAGCGTGCGCGAACCCCATCAGACGCAGCGTCATGGCCTGGCGGTACTCGTCCAACTCGGCAAGGTCACTTCCGAAATCGAATCCGAAGTATTCCTGCCACGTTCTGAGGCCCATCTCCAATGAGGCCATGACCACCATGATCGCGGTCATGACGGTCGCCGCCTCCCCTACGAGGCCTCCGCCCTCATCGCCGATCCGTCGTGCTCGGTCCGTCATCCAGGGGCGACCGTGGGCAGCGCCTGACAGAAGGCCGTAGGGCATCGGGATCCACGTAGGCAGGCGGTCCCGAACTCGCTCAGTGATGACGTAGTCGAGGTTTGACACCTCGCCGTCGACCACGTGACCCGTCACCTTCCCGCTGGCACTCCGCCTCTCGCTGATGTCGCAGTCGGCAAGTGCGCGCGTGATCTCCGCGCTCAGCTCTGCCGCCTGTTCATCCTGATCCAGGAGCTTCGCGAGCTTGGCCGAGTGCTCCGAGTCCTTGCGCCAGAGCCCCACGCACCTGGCCAGCCTGAGGGCTCCAGAGATCGATGGATCGAAGAGGTAGTCGAAGACGAGACAGCTCTCCAGCACGGCACGCGCGATGACCAGCGGTGACCACACCGGCGGGGGCTTCCGCACTATGTCGTGTTCCAGTGCTCGCACATGATCGACAGCGGTCTCCCACGACATGCCGCCAACCTCAAGCAACATGCCACGCAGAGAACTGCGGGACGTCCCAACCGGGTCCGGAGTGGCAGCGATCCAAGCCACTTCAGTCCTCACGGGTGCCCCCTCCGACGGACCTTCGGCCTCACCGAGGCACTTCTCGACCAACTCGCGGTAGCCCCGCAGCGTCTCGACCGCTTCCCGCGCGAAGCCGTCGTTGATCGGTACGGCGAACGGGCGGATCCCCTCGCCCTCCGGCATCTCGTCATCTGTCATGACCGGAGCGTACGGACACCCACGGACATGACGGGCGTCATTTTCCGACCGGTAACCCGTCACCGCACGCACATGAGGGGGTGAGCCGGCTGTGGCACGCACCTTCTCCGCCGAGGACGAGGAGGCTCTCCGGCGTCTGCATGGGGAGAACCTCTCCCGCAACGAGATCGCCCGTCGGTTGGAGTGGTCCGTCGCGACCATCACCAACCACGCGAACCGCCTCGGGCTCGCCTTCGACCGGGAGGCCACCAGGGCCGCCACTGACGCCCGTCAGGTCGATCTGAAGGACAGGCGTCAGCGGCTCCAGGGACAGCTTCTGGATCTGGCGGAGAGGTCCATCGAAAGGGCCCAGGACCGGTACCTCGTCCACGGGTGGACCCACACCGGGGAGAGCGTCGCCGAGTGGCTCCAGCAGCCCCCGGCGAAGGAGACCAAGGACCTGACGACCTCAGCAGTCCAGGCCCTGAACGGGGCCCTGAAGCTCGCCCAGGTCGACGCAGGGGACACGGGCCGGGAAGAGGCCGCGGGCTTCCTCCAGAGCCTCAGTGACGCCATGGCGTCCGCTGCCCGGGAGCTGGGGGGCGACGATGCCGACGAGTACGGCTCGTAGCACCCAGTTCCTTCTGGAGCGCTTCTCCCCCAAGCAGATCCGCAGCATCGCGGCGGCCAACCGGAGGATCAACCTCTGGGAGGGCGCGGTCTCCTCGGGCAAGACCATCGCGTCGGCGTGGGCCTGGATGATGTTCGTCCCCCGGGCGTCCACCACGGGCGAGCTGGTCATGATCGGCAAGACCCGGGACTCCCTGTACCGCAACGTCCTCCAGCCGCTGATGAACCCGGAGATCTTCGGGGAGCTGGCTGCTCAGGTCGAGTACACGCCGGGAGCACCGACCTGCCGCATCTTCGGCCGGCTGGTCCACGTGATCGGCGCGAACGACATCAAGGCCGAGAACAAGATCCGGGGCATGACGTGCGCAGGGGCGTACGTGGACGAGGCGACGCTTCTCCCCGAGGTCTTCTGGGACATGTTGCTGACCCGCATGCGCGCGGTCGGGGCGAGGATCTACGGCTCGACCAACCCCGATGCCCCCACGCACTGGTTGAAGGCCAAGTTCATCGACGACACCGTTCAGCGGGCGTCCATGAAGGTCTTCAGCTTCGAGCTGGACGACAACGTTCATCTGGACCCCGCGTACGTCGCGCACATCAAGGCCAGCAACGTCGGGCTCTTCTACAAGCGCTTCGTCCTCGGTCAGTGGGTCGCGGCCCAGGGCGCGATCTACGACATGTTCGACGCCTCCACACAGGTCGTCGACATCCTTCCGCAGATCCGCCGCTGGGTCTCGGTGGGTATCGACTACGGAGCGACGAACCCGACCCACGCAGTCCTGATCGGGCTGGGCGAGGACCGGCGGCTCTACGTCGCCTCGGAGTACCGGTACAAGAAGGACTCCGGCAGCCTCTCCCTGACCCAGGCCGAGGCCTCCAAGCGCGTCACGGGCTGGCTGGACAACGTGCCCCAGCACGGCCGCATACGGCCCCAGTACGTCGTGGTGGACCCCAGCGCGGCGAGCTTCATCTCCCAGCTCCGCCAGGACGGTCTGAACCCCACGGCAGCCGACAACGCGGTGATCGACGGCATCCGCCTCGTCTCCAACCTCCTGGCGAACAAGCAGCTCATGATCCACAGCTCCTGTCGGGAGCTGCTCAAGGAGATGGACTCCTACACCTGGGACCCCAAGGCCGCCCTGGACGGCCAGGACGCGCCCCTGAAGCAGAACGACCACGGCGTGGACGCACTTCGCTACGCCCTTCGAACCACCCGTCTCCTGTGGCAGCACCAGATCCGACGGGCCGCCTGACGACTTGAGGACGGGGGTGACCCCGGATGCCTCTCCCTGTCGGCGGACAGACTCTCTGGCCCCCGCCCGAGCTGGACCCGGTGGCCCGCAAGCTGACCGAGTGGACCGCCTGGTACTCCGGCGACCCGGACGCCCTAACGGGCTTCTACAGCGGAGCCGGCTCGCTCACGCACCCGACGGCCCAGGCGTTCTTCGCGAGCGACAAGCCTCGGGGAGCAGGCCCTACCACGGCGCCCAGGACCTTCTGGGGCCAGACCCTGACGCCCGGGACCCTGCGGACCAAGCTCCACGTCCCGGTGGCGGCCGACATCGCCGAGCTGAGCGCCAAGCTCCTCTTCGCGGAGATGCCGACGTTCACCTCCACGGACAGCACGACCCAGAAGGAGCTGGACGCCTACCAGACGGACGGGATGCACGCCGCCCTACAGCAGGCCGCCGAGATCTGCTCCGCCCTGGGAGGCGTCTTCCTGAAGGTCGTCTGGGACCAGACCCAGGCCGACCGCCCGTGGCTCGTCCCGGAGCATCCGGAGAACGCCGTCTGCTCCTGGGCCTGGGATCGCCTCCAGAGCGTGACCTTCTGGGACATCGTGTATCAGGACAACGAGGACACTCTCCGGCTCCTGGAACTGCACGAGCGCGGCTCGATCTCCTACGGCTTGTACAAGGGCACCGTCACCGAGCTGGGCGAGCGGATCCCGCTCTCGGCCTTCGAGGGCACCGCGGATCTCGCGGAGCTGTACGGCGACCAGGGCGTGTTGCTGACCAACCTCCCCTGGCTCACGGCCGCGTACGTCCCCAACGTCAAGCCCAACCGCATCTGGGCCGGCTGTCGCGCCGCCGTGAATCTCGGCCGCTCCGACCTCGCCGGTATCGAGCTGATGATGGACGCCCTGGACGAGACGTACACGAGCCTGATGCGAGACCTGCGCCTCAGCAAGAGCCGGATCATCGTCCCGGAAGCTGCTCTGGAGATCGACGGCCCTGGCCAGGCAGCGCGCTTCGACATGGAGCGTGAGGTCTTCGTCGGGATCATGGGACTGGATACGACGGTCACGACGAACCAGTTCGACATCCGCGTGGACGAACACCTCGCCCTGGCGGAAGCCCTGTTCGAGCAGATCGTCTCCAGCGCGGGCTACTCGGTGCAGAGCTTCGGCGGCAAGGGCGACGTGGCGGCCGTGACGGCCACCGAGGTCCAGGCCCGTAAGGAGCAGAGCCTGAGCACCCGGGGCCAGAAGATCCTTTACTGGCGTCCGGCGCTCCAGGGCCTCTTCCAAGCCCTCCTGGGCATCGACCGCGAGGTGTTCGGCAACCGGTCCAACCCGGAGGCCGGAATCGACGTGGCGTTCCCCACGGCCGTCCAGCCCTCCCTGAAGGAGATGGCAGAGACCTTGACGGTCCTCGTCTCGGCCAAGGCCATGTCCCTGAAGCTCCGGGTGCAGACCCTGCACCCGACGTGGACCAAGACGCAGGTGGACCAGGAGGTCCAGGCGATCTTGGCCGAGGAGATCCCGCCTCCGGCGGCAAGGCCCGTCGTGGAGCCCGCTCCCCTCCCCCAGTGAATCCCTGTCCGGTCGCCAAGGCGTGGCCGGGCTCTTCGACGAGCGTCACAAGGAGGACGACGTCATGGCCACTCCCACCGAACCGCAGAACCCCCAGCAGGCCGCTGGAGACCCGGGCAAGGCCCCGGAGACCCAGAACCCCGCGCAGCCCCCGGCAGGCCCTCCGGCCGGCTCACAGGGCCAGGGTGACGGCGGTACCGGCAAGGCCCCCAAGTTCGAGGGCGAGTACGACCCCGCGAAGGCCGCGCGCCTCGTGGAGAACCTCCGGACCCAGGTCGACGAGGAGAAGACCAAGCGCACTGCCCTGGAGACCCAGTTCTCCGAGTTCATGGGCAAGTTCGGTCAGCTCTTCGGAGGCGGCGAGGAGAAGAAGCTCACCCCCGAGCAGATCGCCCAGAAGGCCCAGGAGTCCGACCAGCAGGCCCGCCAGGCCACCGTGAAGCTCGCGGTGTTCCAGACGGCTGGCAAGCACGGTGCGGATCCGGAGGCCCTTCTCGACTCGGCCTCGTTCGAGCGGGCGATCAACAAGCTCGACCCCACGGCCGACACCTTCGCGGCCAACGTCGAGGCGGCCATCAAGAAGGCCGTGGAGAACAACCCCCGCCTGAAGGCCCAGGGTGCTCCCCCGGTGCCCTCGCGGGGCGGAGTCGACATGGCAGGCGGCACGAGCGGCAAGCGCCAGCTCACCGCTGCCGAGGTGGCCAAGCTATCGCCCGACGAGCTGGTCAAGGCCCGCGAGGACGGCCTCCTGAAGGACTACCTCGCCTCCTGACGAGAGACACACGCAGGCCCGAGCGGACCTCGCGGACACGGCCTCGTCATTCCCCGGCTGACGCACGAGGTGCACAAGGCCGCGTCCATACCCCTCTGAGACCACTAGGAGATCAACGTGGTTTTCAAGCCCGAGGTCTGGTCCGCCCAGGCCCTCGTCTCCCTCCGCAAGGCGCTCGTGTACGCGGGGCCGCAGGTCGTGAACCACGACTACGAGGGCGAGATCAAGAAGAAGGGTGACACCGTCCACATCAAGATGCTGGGCGACGTCACGGTCAGCTCGTACAACTCCGGCGACACCATCACCTATGAGGACGTCGCCGACGCCGAGGCCACCCTGAAGGTGGACCAGTCGGACAAGTTCTCGTTCAAGGTCGACGACATCGACAAGGCCCAGGCGGGCGACGAGATGGCCCAGCGCATGGACATCGCCGCCTACAACATGGCCGCGAAGGTGGACCAGTACATCGCCGGGTTCTACACCCAGGTCCAGTCCGCCAACGTGATCGACACCACGCCGATCACTGACGGCGACAAGGCGTACAACGGCCTGATCGACCTGGGCGTCAAGCTCGATGAGGCCGACGTCCCGGACATCGGCCGGTACGTCATCGTCCCCCCGTGGTACTACGGCCTGCTGCTCACCAACGACAAGTTCGTCCGCGTGGATGCCTCCGGCGGCGCCGAGGGCCTCCGCAACGGCCGAGTCGGCCAGGTGGACAACATGCTCGTCCTCAAGAGCAACGCGGTCCCGGTCATCACCGGCGACGACTACGCAGTGACGGCGGGCGTCAAGGACGCGATCTCCTTCGCGGACCAGGTCAACGACGTCGAGACCCTGCGCCTGGAGACCACCTTCGCCACCGCCGTGCGTGGCCTGCACCTGTACGGCGCCAAGGTCCTCCGGCCGGACGCGCTGGCCGTCCTGAAGGCCTCCAAGACGGCCCTCTGACGGCCCGTCCCGATCACCTGAGAGGTAACCACCATGGCGCGTACCGCCGTTCCGATCTCCAACCTGGTGAGCAACGGGTCCCTCGCGGACCCGGCCGGGACCACCCTGGACGCCACCAACGACCACTCGATCAGCCTGTCCACGGTGCACTCCGAGGAGCTGGTCATCCGGGTCACCAACACGCACTCCTCGGCCCACACCGTCACGCTCAAGGCCGGTGGGACCAACCCGCCTGCCTGGCGCGGTGGCCAGGGCGACCTGACCGTCTCGGTCCCGGCCACCACCGGCGTCGTCTGGCTCGGTCCGGTCTCCAGCTCGCGCTTCCAGCAGGCGGGCGGCCTCCTCCACGTCGACATCGAGTCGGGTCACACCGGTGCCATCACGGCGTTCAAGGTCCCCAGGGGGACCTGACGATGGCCGAGACCGCGTACTTCCGGGGCGAGGGCGGTCACGTGTGGGAGATGAATCTCCCGCTCAGTGAGGCCCACGCCCGCCGTGAGCAGGAGGGTGCGCTCGTCCGGGTCAATCAGGACGGGTCGCCCTACCAGGGGACCAGCGAGCCGGCTGTCCCCCAGCGGCCCGCCAAGAGCGCCTCGAAGAAGGACTGGGTGGCCTACGCGGTCTCCCAGGGCGCTGACGAGGCCGAGGCAGAGTCCGCGACCCGCGACGAGCTGGCCGAGGCGTACGGGGACACGGAGCCCCAGTAGGGGGTGTGCCGTGGCCTACGCCACCGAGCAGCAGCTCATCGACTATCTGGCCCCCGACCCGGCCCCGGCGAACGCCGCCAAGGTGCTCGATCGGGCCTCGGACGACATCGACGGCCTCCTGATCGGCGCCGTGTACGACACGGACGCCGACGGGATGCCGACGGATCCGAAGGTCCAGGCTGCTCTGCGGAAGGCCACTCTGGCCCAGGCCGAGTACCTGGTGGAGACGAAGGACCTCACGGGCGCCCAGCGCCAGTGGGGCACCCTCACCGTCGGCGAGGTCTCGTACGCCCGGGGAACCTCGGGGCAGGAGCCGGGGCGGATCGCCCCTGCCGCCCTCCAGGCGCTCCGGGTCTCGGGGGCCCTGAACCGCTGGGTGGTGACGTGGTGATCCCGATCCTTACGGGCTACGTCACGATCACCCATCCGGACGGCGTGGACACGGGCACTACGGTGCAGGCCCACGTGCAGCCGGAGACGCCGGGCGTCCCGGCCAACGGTCAGGTCAACGACAGCCCGACCTACCGGGTGTTCGTGGACGGCTTGGTCGACGTCCGGTTCAACGACCGCATCCGCTGGGATGGGCTGCTCCTCCAAGTGCTGGAGCAGCCCGCCCGGTACCCCTCGCCCTTCGGCGGCCCCCACCACGTGGAGGTCGTCGGCACCGTCATGCCGGAGACGTACGTGGATGTCCTGCGGGGCTCGGTGCAGGACGAGTACGGCGACCTGATCCCCGCCGAGACGCCGATCCTCACAGGCGTCCCGGTGTGGCTGACGGAGCAGTCCCAGACCACCTTCGTCCCGGCCGACATGCGCACCACGGTGGTCCGCAAGCTCACCGGCCTCGTGCCGCCGGAGACGGACATCCAGGAGCGCGACCGGCTCAGGGCCGAGGACGGCCTCACGTACCTCGTGGAAGCCGTGACGCGCCCCCACAGCTCCGTGGCTCGGGCGGACCTCCGCCTGGACCTCCGGCTCGTCCAGACGGGCCCAGAGACCCCGTAGAGGAGGCCGCGGTGGACGACGTCCGCATTCAGATGGCCTCGGGCTGGGAGGACAAGGTCCTCAAGATGAGCGACGCCACGGTGGCCAAGCTCTGTGAGGCCATCGCCGAGGACGCCCGGCGTCTGGCCCCGGTGAAGACCGGACATCTGCGCAGCTCGATCCGGGCCGAGAAGGACCGTGTGGTTGCCGATGCCGACTACTCGGGAGCCGTGGAGATGGGCACCGAGCACCAGCGGGCTCAGCCCTACCTCCGTCCGGCCGCGTACCGGAAGAGGTCGGGCTGATGCTGAGGCCTTCGAACGAACTCGTGGCCACCGCCTGGCTCCAGGCCATCCCCGATCTGAACACCGAGGTCGGTACCGACCTGCCGAAGAACCTCGCGGCCTTCGTCCAGGTCACGGTCGTCGGCGGCACCCCGGAGATGTACCTCCTCGTGAGCCGGCCGGTGGTCCAGATCGATGCCTGGGTGGCCACCAAGGGCTCTACGGAGCCTCCCTGGGGCCGGGCGTCGCACCTCGTCTCCCTCGTCCTGGCCCAGGCCTACGAGACGGCCCAGCCGCTCCTGACGCCCGGGAGCCCGTTCTCCCCCGTGCACGTTCTGTCGGCCTACCCGCTCTCCGAGCCGCGCCGCATCCCCTCGGACGAAGCCCGGTTCGCCCGGGTCCAGTTCGACCTGCAACTCCACTGGAGGGTCCCGTGACGGCTCTGTACGCCCTCGTGGGCTCCGTCAGCGGCGAGCTGCTCACCCACGGCGGCAAGGTCCTCGTCCACGGCGACAGGGCCGAGGCCGAAGCGCTCCTGGTGGGAGCCCGGGTCATCCCGTTCCCGCCGTCCATCCCGGTCGAGGACACCATGCGCCTCCGGGATCACCCCGGCCTCGCTCACCTGCGCTGGCCTCTCGAACGAAGGGACCTGCGATGAAGGTTCGCACCACGTTCCGTCCGGACGTGGAGGTCGAGGTGAACGAGGCCGAGCTGATCGACCTCCGCCGCGACGGCCTCCTGGTCGAGGACGACCAGACCAACGAGTCCAAGGCCGCGCCCAAGGCGAAGGCCCCCGAGAAGAAGGAGGGCTGATCATGCCGGTTACGGCTACGAACCTGGCCCTGGGTCCCGGCGACCTCTACACCGGCACCTTCGGTACGACCGAACCCACCGACGCGGACATCAACGACGCACCAGGCGTGGGTTGGACGACCTGTGGCGGCACCCAAGACGGCGTCAACCTGATCGTCGACCAGAAGTACACCGCCCTGGAGGTCGATCAGGTGGTGGACGTCGTGGGCCGACGGCTCACCTCTCGCGAGATCCAGGTGGAGACCAACCTCGCGGAGCTGACGCTCGACAACCTGAAGACCACGCTGAACGGCGGCACGGTCACCAACGACGCGGTGAACAGCACCACGGCCTATGAGCTGGACTACGCGACTTCGGCGACCCAGCCCGGCTACTACGCGCTGCTGATCGACGCCTTCGGGCCCAACTCGAAGCGGCGCCGGATCGTGGTCCGCAAGACGCTGTCCACGGACAAGGTCTCCTTCGCGTACTCCAAGGACAAGCAGTCCGTGTACACGGTCCAGTTCAGCGCGCACTACGTCTCCAGCTCGATCAGCCCGCTGCGTGTCGTGGACGACACGTCCGCCTGATCAGCCCTCGTCCCCCTTCACACCCACACACCCACCAGGGACGCCGCATGACCACCACGAAGAAAGCGCAGAGGCGCCCGGCCCGGCAGCCGGCTCAGCGTCCGAAGGAGCTGGAGCAGCTCCCCTCGGAGCCCGTCGACCTGGACGCTCCGTCCGGCGCCGAGTACGACGAGATCCCGGTCTTCACCCTGAAGGGCAAGACCTACTCGATCACCGATCGCCCCAGGGCGAACCTGGCCCTGAAGTCGCTCTGGCTGATGAAGCAGCACGGCGAGGAGCAGGCCCAGGCGATGATCGTTCCCGAGGCCCTGGGGCCCGAGCTGATGGCCGTGCTGATGGACCACGAGGACCTGACGCCTGAGCAGCTCGCCGAGATCTCGCAGCGGGTCATGCGGATCGTCTTCAACCAGGCCCAGGACGACGAGGGAAACTGACCGGGCAGGTCGAACTACCTCTGTGGATCCTGAACCACCTGGACGACCTGGAGTGCGACTTCCGGGTCTTCTTCGGGGTCCGCAACATGTACGACCTGCCCTCTCAGGAGTTCCTGATGAAGGCCACGCGCATGGGCGCGTACAACGGCGTCGTGGCGGCTCGGATCGCTGCGAAGCAGCACCGGGAGGCCGAGGGCCACCAGAGCCCGCAGCGGAGCGCACAGCCCGCCCCCAAGCCGCACAGGCCACCGCGTCAGGCCCTCACACAGCGCACCACCCCCGGGGAGTTCAGGGCCGAAGGCGGCCACCCCGACGTCATCCAGTGGAACTGATCGCCGAACGGGGGTGACCCCGTGGCGGAGTTCCAGATCGGATCGGCGTTCGTTCGAATCGGTGCCCAGCTCGACCAGGGTGAGGTCAACCAGCAGACCAACGCCATGGGTGGCCGTCTCGCGGCCTGGGCCGGTGGCCTGGGCCTCGGGGCGATCATCTCAAAGGGCATCGCCGACGGCCTGAACATCAAGGCTGCCAACACCAAGCTCTCAGCCCAGATGGGCCTGACGACAGCTGAGGCCAAGAAGGCCGGTGACACAGCCGGCTCGGTGTACCGCGACGGTTTCGGCGCCTCGATCGAGGACGTCAACGGGGCCATCAAGGGCGTCGGCCAGAACATGAAGGGCCTGAAGGAGATCTCCCAGCCCGAGCTGGACCAGCTCACCAAGGGCGCCCTGGGTATCTCCGAGGCGTTCGACGTGGATGTCAACGAGTCCACGCGGGCCGCGGGTGCCCTGATGAAGTCCGGCCTGGCCAAGGACGGCCAGGAGGCCCTGGACATCATCACCAAGGGCTTCCAGAGCGGTATGGACTCCTCGGGTGACTGGCTCGACACCCTGAACGAGTACAGCCCTCAGTTCGCCAAGATCGGAATCGATGGCCCCGACGCCCTCAACCTGATCAGCCAGTTCATGAAGGCTGGCGTTCGGGACACGGACGCGGCGGCCGACGCGATCAAGGAGTTCGGCCTCAGGGCGATCGACACCGGCGAAGAGACCACCCAGGCGTACGACGACCTCGGCCTGAACGCCGACGAGATGCGCAAGAAGATCGCTGCCGGTGGCCCAGCGGGCGCCAAGGCCATGCAGCAGGTCTTCGACGGCCTCCAGAAGGTCAAGGACCCGGTCAAGCAGAACCAGATCGGTACGGCCCTCATGGGGACGCAGTGGGAGGACACGGTCCGCGCGATCCTTCCCGAGATCGACCTGACGAAGGACTCGATCGGTGACGTCGCAGGCTCCACCGACGAGATGAACAAGAAGCTCCACGACACGCCCCAGGCGAAGCTGGAGCAGTTGAAGCGCCAGGCCGAGGGCCTCGTGGCCAAGGTCGTGGAGCTGCCCGGCCCTTTTGGGGAGATGGGCGCGGCCGTCGCGAGCTTCGGTCCTCAGGGCCTCCAGATGGGCGCCAGCATCGCGATGATCGGAATGGCGTTGGGCCCGACCATCGCTTCGACCTGGGCGTGGACGGCAGCCCTCCTGGCCAACCCGACGACCTGGATCGTCATCGGGATCATCGCGCTGGTCGCGGCCATCGTTCTGATCGCCACCAAGACCGACTGGTTTCAGAAGCTCTGGAAGGCCGTCTGGGGCGGGATCAAGAGCTTCCTGTCCGAGACCTGGGACGGGATCAAAGCCGTCTTCAGCGCCATCGGGGGCTTCTTCACCGAAACCATTCCCGGCTGGGCGAACTCCCTGAAGACCAAGGTCAACAACGTCTGGACGGCGGTCAAGAACGGCGTCTCCTCGGCCTGGAACGCGATCAAGGAGTTCATCAGCACCCGGATCAACAACATCAAGACCAACGTCTCCACGGTCTTCGATGCGGTCAAGAACAAGATCTCGGGCGTCTGGACCTCGATCAAGAACGCCGCCAGCTCCGCCTGGAACTGGGTGAAGGACTTCATCACCGGCCGGATCAACAACACCCGGACCAACGTCTCCAACGCGGTCGACGGGGTCAAGAGCAAGATCTCCGGTGTCTGGTCCACGATCAAGTCCGTCACGTCCGGCGCCTGGGACTGGATCAGGTCGAAGATCAGCGGCGCGATCGATTCCGCCCGCAATGCCGTGGTGAGCGCCGTCGGCCGGATCTCATCCACGGTCTCCGGCATCAAGAGAGCTGTAACCGGAGCGCTCACGGGCGCCGGCTCATGGCTGAAGGAAGCGGGCGGGAAGATCATCCAGGGCCTGATCGACGGGGTCACCGGGATGATCGGCAGCCTGAAGGAGAAGTTCAACAGCGTCACCGACATGATCCCGGACTGGAAGGGTCCGATGGACGTCGACATGCGCCTGTTGACTCCCTCCGGCCAGGCCATCATGCAGGGCCTGGAGGACGGGATCGAGGGGAAGA
The DNA here is from genome assembly GCF_042893535.1 of Streptomyces sp. NPDC001599. Classification (NCBI taxonomy): domain Bacteria; kingdom Bacillati; phylum Actinomycetota; class Actinomycetes; order Kitasatosporales; family Streptomycetaceae; genus Streptomyces; species Streptomyces sp. NPDC001599. Next base: position 37,896 of record NZ_JBIAVA010000001.1, on the reverse strand, counting down.
TCCCGAGCCTGAAGACCACCCTCGGAGGCGTCACCCAGACGATCCAGGGCTCCCAGGCCGGGGTCGACACGGGTGCGCCGCTGGTCGGTGCTTCCGCCGCCTCTGCGCCGTCGTACGGCGACATCTACGTGACGATCCCGGCGCGGGACATCGCGGAGATGAAGGGGATCCACGACTTCTTCACCAAGATCCAGCAGACCGCCCGCGCGGGCAAGACCAGCAGGGCTGTGGCCATCGCCCGGTGACGACCCAGACCAACCAGAGGAAGGGGGCTAACGATGGCGGTCTACAACATCGCAACGCCGAACACGAACGGCTACCTGCGCTCGGTCACCACGTCTGGCACATACGCTCAGGCTCGTGCTGGCTCTGGCACAGGCGTCACGGTCACGCCCTCCATCAACACCTCATACATCTGGGTTGCCAATCGGTTCGGCAACCCGCCGGAGTACGACGTCGTGGAGGGCTTCACCCGGTACGCCCTGACGTCGATCCCGTCTACGCATCAGGTCGTCTCGGCGAAGGTCGGCTTCACCGTCCAGGGGGCAGTCACTGGTGTCCAGTGGAACCTGGAGCTGCGCGACCACGGAACGTGGACAACGCTGACCAGCGCTCAGTGGGTTCCGGGGGCTTCTCTGAGCACCAAGCCGCTCCTGGCCACCGTCAACAACGTGGTGACGGGATCGGCTCAGACCCGAAGCTACCTGGGCTCCGACACGCTCGTGAAGCGTGTGACGCGGCAGGACCCCTTTGCCGGCTCGCCCACGACCATCTCCACGGTCTGGGCGTCTTCACGCACCACTGCCGGGACGTCACCGGTCTCCAGCGAGAAGGGGATCTACTTCGGCACGGTCTCCTCCGGGGAGGCGTCGTCTCTGATCGCCACCACGGTTCCGATCAACTCACTGAACTATGTCGGCGGCGCGAGCATCCAGCTCACGGACGGGACCCACGTCTGGCTGGACCTGGACAGCCCGAGTAGCCCGAGCAGCGCCACGCTCCGGTACATGGCCACGGATCAGGTGACCACTGGGGACATCCTGACGTTCACCTTCTCGGACAGCAGCTCGTCCAGTCTGTCCGTGCTGCCTGCGTACCAGAACATCGCTCTATGCCGGGACGACTCGGACAACCTGTACGTCATGGGCAAGGCCGGAGGTACGACCAACTCCCTCTACGTCAGGGCGCTGACCAAGGGGTCGGGTCTCACCTGGACCCAGCAGGCCGCCCGGGTCGTCCCTCTGCCCGCGTACGCCGACGGCTCGGTCAACAACTTCGCGGCCACCTGGCACCCCACCAGCGGCTCCGGGCACATCATGCTGGCCTACTCCCATCGCGCCGGTCAGGGAGCGTCGGGACAGTTCGGGTACGTCGTCCTCAATGCGACCGCCCTGCTGGGCTCCGGGACCGTCCTGACCACGTCGGGGGTCGACCCGACCTGGATGAACCTGGTCACGCCCACCGGATACGGCCAGTACACCAACGACAGCGGCACCGGTCTGGACATCGCCTCCACGGCGAACCAGGGCGTCATCTTCACGTACCAGGCGGACAGCACCGCTCGGGCTGGTTCGTACTCCCTGACGAACGCCGGGGCCGTCACAGCGGGTACCGCGTTCAGCAGCTTCGGAAGCAAGACCACTTACTCGACGGTCAAGTTCACCCGGGACGGCAACTCGAAGCTCCGGATCATCCCGATCGACAACGCCCGACTGGCGTTGGTCGGCAAGGGGAGCATCCAGATCCGGAGTTGGAACGGCACCCTGCTGGGCTCGGGCGACATCTGGAACCAGATCCTGGGCTCCCTCTCCCCGGACGATGCGGCGTACGACGGCATCACCACCTGGGATGCCGTATACGACCGGGCCACCAACCGGATCTGGTACTACTACATCTCCTCCGCCAACCAGCAGCGCCTGATGCGGACGGGTTTCTCGCTCAGCACGTACCAGGTCACCGGTGACGAAGTAGTCGTCAACTCAGCCATCACCACCTCGGGCACCAACACCTCGATCAGGGTCAGCCGGGGAAAGCTCAACGAGCGCCACATCAAGGTCGACGTCGCCAACGTCAACGGCACGTCGTACACCACTTTCACGACGTACGACTCCCTGAACGTCGCTCCGAGCCCTCCCACTCTGGTGGCCAAGCCGACGTTCAACGCCACGGAACCCGAGACATTCGCGTGGGCCTTCAACGACGCCAACACCACTGACTCCCAGACGGCCTACCGGCTTCAGATTCAACGGGTCTCCGACGGTGTGGTGGTCCACGACACGGCCAAGACCGCGAGCCCCACCAGCTCCAGCACAGTTCCCGCTGACACGCTCGTCAACGCGGTGGCCTACCAGTGGCGCGTGATGACGTGGGACCTGGCGGACTCCGCAGGCGCCTGGAGCCCGTACAGCGCCTTCTCGACCGTCTCAGCAGCCACGGTGACCATCACCAACCCGGCAGCCGACGGCACGATCATCAACACCGACTCCGTGGCCGTCACATGGACGGTCTCTGGGGCGACCCAGGCCCAGTACCGGTCCCAGCTCACCGACGCGGGCACCGGAACCACCATGGACTCCGGGTACCGTTCCAGCACCGCGACGACCGTCACGTGGGCCGGTCTGAGCCCGAGCGCCACATACACCGTCTCGATCGCCATCAAGGACTCCGGCGGTGTCGAGTCCAACCCGGGCTACCGCACGTTCACGACCGACTTCGTCAATCCGATGCAGCCGGCTCTTGTCACGAGCGTCGGGGACACATACATCGAGCTGGTGGTGACCAACCCGGACGCCACCGGCTCGGAGCCGGATGTCGATCACAACGACATCTACCGGAAGAGAACCGCGGAGCCCGCGACCGCGTACGTGCGCATCGGCTCCGTCCCGCCCAACGGCACCTACAGGGACTACGCCGTCCAGTCGGGCGCCTCGTACGACTACCGGGTGACGGGGGTGAGCGCCTGATGGCGAGCACGACGAGTGATCCCCAGACGGCGGTCGCCCCCGAGCTTCAGGGACTGTGGATGCACGATCCCCTGTCGCCCGAGGACACGATCACCCAGTTCCTGTACGGCGGAGCTGCCAACACGGAGGCGGTGGGCGTCACGTCCACCGCCCTCCAGTTCGCGGGCCGCAAGTATCCGGTGTACGACTTCGGCGACCCGGAGGCGGCCTCCTTCGACATCTCGATCCAGGTCCCCTTCTCGGACACCTGGTACGACGAGATCGCCCTTCTGAAGACCCTGCCGTCATCGCGGACCACGATGTGCTTCCGGGACTCCCGACGCCGGGTCTTCTTCGGCGTGGTGCTGGACGTGAAGTTCAGTGACGAGAAGTTCGGCACCACGGCCTCCTTCACGGTGCTCCAGAACGACTACACCGAGGAGGTCTGAGTGCAGCCCACCGCCCTCATGGGCTACACACAGGAGGAAGTCCTCGCAGCTCTCCAGGGCGTCTCCGGCACTCGTCAGTTCACCTTCCGTTACGAGCTGCTCGACACCCGGAACGGCGTCATCCGAGAGATCGACAACGTGCTGTCGGCTTCGGTCGAGTACAACTTCCTCGCGGACATCAAGCGGACCGCCAAGTTCTCAGTCCTGGACGACGGCTCGATCAACTTCCTGAGCGACCGCATCCGGCCCTGGGCGCGGATGTCCATGTCCCGGGCCGCTGTGCTCCCGCCTCCGAAGTTGTACGAAGACGTCATGGCGGTGCTGGAGCCGAGTCTCCTCATGCGCTACAAGCTCAACGAGGCCCCTGCCGCACCCGCCGACATGATCGCCCACGACAGTGGGCCGCACGGCTTGGATCTGGTCCAGTCCACAACCCCTGGGCAATCGCCGACCACCTTGACCTTCGGTGCCCCGAAGGTCATGCAGAACGGTGGGACATCCATCATGGGTGACGGCGACTCACTGACCGGCCGCATGATCAACAGGTCCGCAGGGCCCGTGCTGAACGGGCTGAATGCCATCACCCTGGCCGCCTGGATCACCCCGACCGACGAAAGCACCTGCGGGATTGTCGGTTCGTCCACCAGCCCCAACTGGGGACTGAACCTGTGGAAGACCTCGAACACCTTCGGCATCGACATCCCCACCGAAGGTGGGACGATGGCCACCTATTCGGGTCAGGTCAACCCGACGCCGAACCAGTCGTACTTCGTCGTGGGTACCTGGGTGACTGGGCAACACGCCAACGTCTATGTCAACGGCCAGGCCCTGGGTGGTCTGCTCTATTCAGCCAGGACCACCGGCGCTCCCACCGCTCCCGTCGGCCCGATCACGGACGGGGACGTGTTCTATCTCGGATCGTCGTTGTCGGGAGCCTTCATAGGCTCCATCGACGAAGTGGCCGTCTTCGATCGGGCCCTGAGCGCTCAGGAGATCCAGGACCTCTACGAGGCCGGACAGCGGTACCTGGCGGTCAACGACCGACCCGGGTACGTGGAATGGCCCCAGGGCGTCTTCCTGCTCACCAGTCCGACCCGCAAGGCCAACGACACCGGAGTGGTCACCAGGGACGTGGACGCTTACGACCAGCTCCTGATCTACCGGGACGACGTCGTGACCAACCGGTACGCGGTGGCAGCCGGCTCGAAGTACACGGACGCGATTGAGCAGCTCCTCGGCACCTCGGTGGACAAGAACATCACCCGGTCCGCTCTGGAGCTGCCCACGACGATGGAGTGGGAGCCGGGGACTCCGAAGCTCTCGATCATCAACGCGCTGCTGAACGCGATCAACTACGAGTCGTTGTTCTTTGACGAGTACGGCACCGCGGTGGCCCGACCCTACGTCCAGCCCGCCGACCGGGAGAGCGAGCACACGTACGCCACCGACGACCGGTCCGTGATCCTTCCGGACGCTGAGCAGACGCTCGACCTCTTCGACGTCCCGAACAGCTTCACCCTGGTCGTCTCCGACCCCGACCGCCCGCCGCTGACGAGCACGTACGTCAACAACGACCCGGGCTCGATCACGTCCACGGTCTCCCGAGGCCGGACGATCGTGAAGTACATGCCGGAGCAGACGGCGCCGGACCAGGCGACTCTAGACACGGCCGCCCGCAATGCCGCCTTCGACGCTTCGCAGATCTACGAGTCCATCACCTTCACGACCGGACTCATGCCGATCCACTCGAACGCGGACGTCTACACGCTCACGTACAACGACCTGGGCATCTCCGCGAAGTACGGCGAACAGTCGTGGTCCATGGTCCTGGAGGCGGGCGCGAAGATGAAGCACACCTGCCGTCGCAGCGTGCAGCTCAACGGGAGCTAGGAGGCGACGCCGTGGACGACGTGATCGACTGGACTCCGACGATGCCCATGGAGCCCCAGGACTTCCTGAACTCTGTGGCGGGGTACACCCAGCAGACGGCCCCGGAGACGAGCGCCACCAAGCCCGTGAAGCTCGCCACCGTCATGGTCGTGGGGTCCAACAACGCGGTGCAGGTCCAGTTCGACGGTGAGACCGTGACGAGCACCAAGTACTACCCCTGTCTGGCCTCGTACGGAGCCACTGTGGGCGACCGCGTGGCCCTGATGCCCACGGGGACCACGTATCTGGTGATCGGCGCCGTGGGAGACGTTCAGGCCCTCAGCGGCACCTCGCTGACGACCACCGGCAACGCCACCATCGGCGGTACCGTCACGGCCTCGAACTTCAAGGTCAACACGGACTGGACCCTGCTGAGTGTGCTGGGGTCCTTTGTGAACGGCGCCGCTGCGGGCAACCGGCCACCTCGGGTCCGTTCGGTCACCATCCTCGGCACCGTGTACTGGGAGATGGCCGGACAGCTCGACATCTCTGGGTGGACCAGGTCCGTCGGGACCCTGTTCTCCTTCACGGGCGGGTCCGGCAGTGCCTGGGCGCCGTCGTTTGAGCACAACTTTTCCGTCATGCCGGGAGCTGGCAGCAACAGTTCCGTCGGCGCCATGCGGGCCTACTGGAACTCCGCGGGGAACATGGGCATCTCGCCAGCCCCCTCCGCCTCCCCGGCATACATCAGTCTCGATCTGCACCGGATCGTGGACCCGAAGAACCAGATCGCCTAGGAGGTCCCCATGCCGCAGGCCAGCTACAACGGTTTCGTCGGTAACGGCAGTGACCAGATGATCACGTTCTCGCTCGACATGGAGTGGGACGGCGGATCCGACTGGGACAGCGCCGAAGCCGCCATCACGCAGGCGTTCAAGACTGTCGGCGAGACCTACATCGGAGGTCCAGCCGCCATTGTGAACATGCAGAAGGTGGTCCGCGTCACCACCGATGTCACGCCTGCACCCTGAGCACGAAGCCCCCGCCTGAGGGCCGGCTCGCGTGCCCTGACACAAGCCCCCGGCCCCGGGAGATCCTGGGTGTGGTTCGCCCCAGGGGCCGGGTTTTTAAATTCCATCGCCTCGTACTACAGGGGCGGTTACCGTCCTGACATGGACGATTCGCTCACGTTCGAGAGCTTCCTCACGGGGGCGCGGACGGCCGCCCAGAAGGCCATGGACGACCATGCACGCGGCGAGTACGACGAGTTCGCCCTCCACGGCGGGGTCGCCTTCGAGCGGCTCGCCAAGGCGGTCCTGATTTCGAAGAACCCTGCGTACCTGGTCGAGATGCGCAACGGCAACTCTGACATGCTGCTGTACCTCTGCGGGGATCTGAAGCAGAAGCCGAAGAGCGGCGTTCGCACGGTGGGCGCCATGGAGGCCATCGGACGGCTCCGGAGCATGGAGCTGCTCATGCAGGACAAGCAGCTTGACGAGCTGATCGCGCTTCGCAACGGCACTGCTCACACCACCGTGGGCAACGAGGCGAAGGCCCTGCTGCCTGCGCTCGCGGAGAACGTCCAAGCACTCCTGAAGCACCTGAAGCAGCCGACAAACGCTTTCTGGGGCCGTTGGACGAGCGCCATCGGGGCGGCAGTCGACAAACAGCGCAGCGAGATTCAGCGGGACGTGGAGATCCGGATCAAGCAGGCCAAACATCTCTTCGAAGACCGATTCAAGGGTTTGCCTGAAGGCAGCAAGGACAAGGTTCTGAAGGATCCTCGGCCCAAGGAGACCATGGCCTTCGATCGGATCGTCATGAGGAACAACGAGAAGGTCCTCCTGTGGATCAAGGGAGTGCTGTGCCCCGCCTGCGGAGGCAAAGGCTCTATGACACTCACCCCCATCGCCACTGCGGGGTCGGACGCCGAGATGGTGCCGGATTCCTTCGAGTGCCACTTGTGTCGTCTGGAACTGAATAACGTCGAAGAGATCGAGGCCTCCGGAGTTGACCCAGGTCAGACGTACCTGCCCTTCCAAATCAGCTTCACGACGTCGAAACTGCCCTTCGACATTCAGCTAGGTGAGACCCACAGGGGCTGAACCGTCAGACCGCGCTTGACGCCCCGGCTCCCCAGCCGAGCCTTCGCATGTCCAGACTCGCGCACGGACCCCCCTGCGCACCCGTAAGGAGGTCCTCTTGATACCTGAGCTGATCCAGGTCCTCGCCGCAGCCGAGGAGACGGGCGGCGGTCCCGACGTCGGCAAGATCCTCGGCCAGTTCGCCCAGTACGGCGTCGTCGGCCTGATCGTCGTCCTGCTGATCATCGGCGTCATCGTCCCGAAGTACGTGATGAACGCCCTCACGGCCGAGAAGGACAACTGGCGCACGGCGTTCGAAGCGGAGCGGGCGGCCCACCAGGTCACCCGCGAGCAGCTCGCGAAGGCCGAGGAGCGCGGGGATGTCGCCACCGAACAGGGGAAGGCGATGACCAGGCTCCTCCACGAGCTTGGCCACCAGCCCCACAGCGTCCCCGGGAGCGCCTGATCATGTGGGCCTTTCACCACGCACAACCGTCTCCCGAGTCGGAGACCGCGCTGAGGGCCGCCGAGAAGTCCCTCCAGCAGGCGAAGGCCCACCACCCCGAGGTCGAGGCCAAGTGCCGTGAGACCCGGCGGGTGAAGGAGCAGCTCCAGCGCATCGTCTTCGGGCAGAGGCCCTCCGCGGCCTCCTGAGCCACCTCTAGAGCAGCCCCTCCGGTACACCCCCCTCCGGAGGGGCTTTCCCTTTCCCCAGCAGCCCCCTCCGGGTAACGCGTCACGGCACCGGAGGGGGCTTTCGCATGCCCTCGTGCAAGGAGCCCCCGTGTCCACTGGCCCTCAGCGCTACCCCGGCGCCAGCACCGCGTACTGGTACCAGAACCGTTTCGGCGGCGACCTCCAGGAGGTCAACGTCGTCGTCCTCCACACCACGGAGGGGACGAACCTCCCCTCGTACGACGGCGGCGCCTCGGCCCCCAACCTCACGCTGGTGCCGGACTTCAAGGCCAAGCGGCTGAAGGCCTACCAGCACTTCGACTTCGACCGCTCCTCGCGGGCCCTGGTGAACCTCCGGGGCGGCGTGGAGACGAACACCTGCAACGTCACCCAGGTCGAGCTGGTGGGCACCTGCGACCCGGCGACCCACGCGAAGTGGAAGAAGGCCGGGTATACGTACATCTACTGGCCCGAGGCGCCCGAGTGGGCCCTCCAAGGCGTGGCCGATCTGCTGGCCTGGGCCCACCAGCACCACGGCGTCCCGCTCGCCGGCCCGAAGACCTGGAAGGCGTACCCGGCCTCCTACGGCTCGGGCAACGGCGTCCGGATGTCCTTCGCCCAGTGGAACTCCTTCAAGGGCGTGTGCGGCCACCAGCACGTCAGCGAGAACCTTCACGGCGATCCCGGTGCCCTGGACTTCGCCCGCATCCTGGAGCTGGCCAAGGAGGGCGGGGCGACCCAGCCGGCTCACCCGACGTACGAGCCGTTCCCCGGCTCCGCGTTCTTCATGAAGGGCTCGAAGCCCGCCCTGGGGAAGTCCTCGCCCGTCTTCACGGCGATGGGCAAGCGGCTGGTCGCGGAAGGCTGCGGCTTGTACAGGGTCGGTCCGGGTCCTGTCCTGGGCCAGGCCGACGTCGCCAGTTACGAGAAGTTCCAGCGCAAGCTGGGATTCACCGGATCGGATGCCAAGTGGCCTCCCGGCCCGACCTCGTGGGCAAAGCTCAAGGTCCCGAACGTCTGACTCTCGTACTCTGCTCGTGGTGTCTCTCTGGCGAGAACACTGACGCCCCCGGTCTCCCTCGTGGAGATCGGGGGCGTCTTCGTCGTTTCCCGGGCAGAATGCCCCCGTGGATGCGGGAGTTGCGGCTGTCCTGGGTGCGGCCATCGGGGGAGGCCTGGCGGGACTGACGGCGATCGGGACGGGCTGGTTCGCTCTGCGGGTCGCTCGCCTTCAGGTGACCTCACAGGAGTCTGAAGCAGCGCGCCAGCGCCGCTTCGAAGCTCTTCAGGAACGCCGAGTACCGCGACAGAAGGCGTATGAGGAGTTCATCGACGTCGGGCATCGAATCCAAGACCTCTTCGAGAACATGCCGGAATGGTCTACGCACAAGCACCTCTGGTCAGAGCTGAGCCAGCGGGCCGCCACAGTCGCCGTAGTCGGTCCAGACGCGGTGGCTGAAGCCGCCGAGGCTGCCTTGCATGCATTCACTCTGGCGTTGATCCGCCACGGACGCGATGACCACGCTGAACACACCGACATCGTGGGTCCGATGCAGAACTTTGCCGCTGCCGCCCGCCGTGCCCTGGAAGACGACGGCAACCCCGAGCCGGTTGTCAGTCCTCCAAGTCGATGACGAAGTCCACCGTGGTCGGACACCGCGCAAGCTAGCCGCCACCTACTTCTCAACCTGAACGGTAGATTCCGGACAGGTAATGCCCGCGCCCAGCCGTACGGTGTTGACCGTGAACGTCCCGATGGGTGACGGTCATAGAAGTCTGTAGAAGCCAGGCGAGTAGGGGAGAGCCATGACGCTACGGTTCATCGCGAAAGACCCGAACACCAACGGCGACAACTGCCCGACGGTCTGGGTGGATGAGAAGACGAATGACCTGGTCGTCCAGGGCTGGAAGGTGGACAACGAGACGGAGCGGGAGTGCCTGGAGACCGGAGGCATTCCCGACACGGAAGCGGTGGTCCGACTCCCCGCCCGCATGATGGCCGCGATCAGGGAGGCGTGTGATGTCGCAGACGGTGCCTCCGTTCGCTGATCTACTGGCGCGCTGCCGCCACAGGGCAGTGCATCTGGAGACCCGTGACGTCTACGGCGTGCCGGAGGAGGACGAGGACTTCGCGGCCTGGCGCACGGGCAAGCGGTACGACATCGCCGACCGCGCGTCGTGGTGGAACGGCTTCCTCGACTCCGTGGACCAGGCCGTGAGCCGCGGAGTAGCCGTTCATCGCGCTCGCATCGTCTCCGAGCCGGTGACCGAGTACATCCGCTACGAGCACTCGTGCACGCCGCAGAATCTGGCAGCCGGCGAAGAGGTCCGGTGGTTGCCGCGACGCCTGGCCTCCGACCTGTTGATCCCCGGCAACGACTTCTGGCTCTTCGACAACGAACTGATCAGGTTCGGGCTGTTCTCGGGTGACGGGGCCTTCGTCGAGCACACCCTCTGCGACGACCCCGACGTGATCAAGAACGTGGCTGAGGCGTTCGAGGCCGTCTGGAGCCGAGCGCTTCCGCACGACCGCTACAGCATCTGAGTACCGAGGTATGACCGAGTCACCGACAGCCGCCGTTCAAGCTGCCCGACGCCAGCTCGCCACCCGCCTGCGGGAGATCCGCACGGAGGCGGGGCTGACGGCCACGGAGCTTGCCCGGCGGCTGGACTGGTACCCCTCCAAGGTTTCCCGCATCGAGAACGCCCGCACTCCCCCTGCGATAGCGGACATCAGGGCCTGGTGCGCGGCATGCGGAGCCGACCAAGCCGTGGAGGACCTGGTGGCCTCGGCGCAGTCCGCGGACTCGATGTACATGGAGTGGCGTCGCCTCCAGCGCACCGGACTGAGGCACCTCCAGGAGTCCCGTGTCGAGCTGTACGAGCGCACGCGCCTGTTCCGGGTGTACTGCTCCACCGTCATTCCCGGGCTGCTCCAGACGCCCGCCTACGCCACCGCGCTTCTGGAGTCGATCGCCCGCTTCCACAACACCCCGAACGACGTCGCTGAGGCCGTGGAGGCGCGGATGAACCGGTCCCGAGTCCTCTTCACGCCGGGGAACCGCTTCTCGGTCCTGGTGGAGGAGTCGGTGCTGCGGTACCGCATCGGTGATTCGGCGGCCATGGCCGGGCAACTGGGCTACCTGCTCACGCTGATGTCCCTACCGTCCGTCAGCCTCGGCGTGATCCCCTTCTCCTCACAGCATCCAGCATGGCCCCTGGAGACCTTCAACGTCTTCGACGACTCCCGTGTGCACGTGGAACTGCTCTCGGCAGCGGTCAAGATCACGGCTCCGAGCGAGGTCGAACAGTACGTCAAGGCCTGCAAAACGCTGAGCCGTTCGGCCGTCTACGGGGCCAGGGCCCGCGAGCTGATCACCGCGGCAATCGCCCACCTCAGGTAGAGAGCATAGAAAACTGTAGAAGATAGTTGAGGCCCCTCTTACGCCTTCCCTACGGTCACAGCAACCGACACGCTTCCAAGGAATCCCGCCGCCCCAGGCCCCTGGCACGCGAAGTCGGCAGTCCTCCCTGACCGTTCGAAAGCGGACGAGGCCCAGATGATCCTGCCAGCGATGCCGCACCACACCGGGCACCCCGGATACTCCGAGACTCTTCCAGGCCTGGAAGAGAGCGCCGAGGAGGCCCGCCAGCTTGTACGGACGGCCCTGGCGGTCTGGTACCTAGACGACCTGACGGATACGGCGACACTGCTCGTCTCGGAGCTGGTGGCGAACGCCGTCAAGCACACCAACAGCCGCGTGATCCGCGTCATCGTCACGCGGCCGAGTGAACGGTTCGTACGTATCGGGGTGGTCGACAAGGCCCGCGTGCTCCCGGAACTGGTCAAGCCCGACGAGGACCTCCTCACGAGCGGTCGGGGTCTCCTTCTCGTTGACGCCCTGGCCGAGCGATGGGGCACCGACGTCCACCGCTGGGGCAAGCAGGTCTGGGCGGAGCTGATGAGCGAGCCGGCCCGATGACTGATGAGTATGAGAAGGCGTACAAGGCCCTCTACGACCACGCACTGGAGTGCCGGGACTGCCCAGAGAACTGCGCCGAGGGAGCCGCTCTGCGCCGGGCCGTAAGGGAGGCGCGCAATGACGCAATGCATCAGCGGTGAGCACGACTTTCCGTTCGAGGACGAGACCGGGGCCTACTGCTCGGAGCACGGCGTGACCCTGCGGTGGAACCCTCCGGCCTTCGCGTGGGACGACCTGCTCTCGGAGCCTGGGCGCCTGCACAGCAGCGCCTTCCCCTGGCTGCGCGAGCTGACCGATGAGGAGGCGTACGAGTTCCTGGATCAGGTGATCCGAGCGGCTCAGGACGCCGGGACCCACACGGCCTTCCTCCACGCCCTGGACGTCCTGGTGGACCAGCACTCTCCAGCCCCTGCACTCCCTCACGGGGTCATGCCCGAGCGGCTCCCCCAGACCTCGTGAGGTGAGCGGAGCCCCGGTCGTCCGTGCGGCCGGGGCCTCTGCGTCAGGGAAGGTCGATCGTCCCGTCCTGAGTCATCCTCGCGTTCCAGGGGAGATTCGAGCCGTCGAGGTCGTTGACCGAGCCCGTCCACGCGGGCGCAATAGGCCAAGCAGATTCGCTCTCCTGAACGTATTGCTGGGCATACATCGTGGATGGGTTGGCTACCGTGATCAGGCACCTGTCCGGGAATACCGAACTGAACCCGACATGCACATAGGCGGTCGGGTTTTCAGCCTGCGCAGCGGTGGCAATTGAGGCGACGCTCGCCTTGTTCGTGTTGCTGCCGTTCCAGCTACTCACGCACGCCTGGAGAGACTCGTCCTCCGGATCCACAACCTCGGCCTTGTCGTCCCCTGAGACGGAGGTCGGAGCACCGTCACCGCCCGACTGAGCTGCGGTGACTCCTCCTACAGCCCCGACTGCGGCGATGCCCAGAGCAAGGACGCCGACCTTCGCGGTAGTGGACAGCGCCCCCCAGAGTCCCGGCTTTTCCGGGGGCTCTGGAGGGCGATCAGGGAGCGGCGTGATACCTGTGGAATTCGACGTCGACATGTGTCGAACCATAGAAGACGTGCAGCCGTCCACCCTGCTCGCATTCATAATTCTGAGGGATGTTCGAGCATATCCAGATGGCACACAACGGCTCCCGATACCCTCGTCCGCAAACCCTCATTCTCTGTGGTCGGTGTCGAGCCCTCCCACATCGACGACGGCTAGTCTTCGAAGTCCTCGTCCGTGAACAGATCCGGCTCTGGGACCACGCCCCTGGGGTAGACGATCGGGTCAGGGTCCCAGTGGCGGTACTCCCACGTCGCGTACGTGGTGATCTGCTCGATGCTGTCCTCGGGCATGTACTCACGAGCTGCCTCAGCAGCAACCCTGACCACTTCGGTGTACGTGTCGTCGAGCCGAGGGAACCGGGTCACCTGCTCGTTGACTTCGATCTCCAGCTTGATCGTGAGAATCTTCTTCACGCTCTCGCGTCCCTCCCCTGTCGGTGGAGAATCAGTCTGAGCGGACACACTCGTTGAGCGTCGTCGATCTCGAATGTTGGCATCGGAAACCCTCAAGTAGATACGTTCGAGTGAACCCGTGGTGGGCCACCTTCAGCACGTCGACGCCGTTGAGCGCCGCTGCCGCCGGGGACCGGGCCAGCTCCCGCTGGGCCGGGGGCTCCAGGTCGCCGAGCAGGAGCAGGCGCAGGCCCGCCGTCCGGACCAGGAGGGTGACGCTGGCGTCGTTGGGGCCGCCCTCCGTGCCCGGTGCGGTGGTGGACGGCGGGCTCGGCGGGGGCCAGACCACCTGCCAGGACAGCGGGCCGGAGCGTCGCTGCTCACCGGTGGCCGCCTGCCGCACGGGGATGCGCCGGGCTCTCGCCTGTCTGCGGACGAACTCGGCCTGGTCCGCGGGCTCTTCGCGGGCGGTCGTCTCGATCGCGCCCACCGAGCGGCCCCGCAGCACCCCGGGCAGCCCGGCCACGTGGTCGGCGTGGAAGTGGGTCAGCAGGACGAGGGGGACGCGGGTGATGCCGAGGGAGCGCAGGCAGTGGTCGACGAGGGTGGGGTCGGGGCCCGCGTCCACGACCACAGCCGTCCCCTCTCCCGCCGCGAGGACCAGCGCGTCGCCCTGGCCCACGTCGCACATCACCATCCGCCAGCCGGGTGGGGGCCAACTCTTGATCACCCGGGCCAGCGGGGGCGGTTGCAGCACCACGAGGATCAGGAGCAGGGCGCAGAGGGCGCACCACCAGGGGTGCCGCAACAGGCGTCGGCCTGCCAGCAGCACGCCCACCGTGACGAGGGCGAGCAGCGCCGCCCCGGCCCAACTGCCCGGCCAGTCCACCCCCGCGCCGGGCAGCGCGGCCCCGGTGCGGGCGACCCCCGCGATCCACTCGGCCGGCCAGCCCCCGCACCAGGCCAGGCTCTTGGCCAGGGGCATCGCCGCCGGTGCCGTCGCCAGGGCAGCGAAGCCGAGCACGGTGGCCGGGGCCACCGCGAACTCCGCCAGCAGGTTGCACGGCACCCCCACCAGGCTCACCCGCGCCGACAGCACCGCGACCACCGGCGCGCACAGGGCCTGCGCGGCACCCGCGGCGGCCAGCGCCTCCGCGAGCCGGGGCGGGACCCGGCGCCGGCGCAACGCCGCGCTCCACCGGGGAGCGAGCGTGAGGAGCGCCCCCGTGGCCAGCACGGAGAGCAGGAAGCCGTAACTGCGGGCCAGCCAGGGGTCGTAGAGCACCAGGAGCAGGACCGCCGTCGCCAGGGCCGGCAGGAGTGATCTGCGGCGTCCGGTGGCCAGGGCGAGCAGGGCGACGGACCCGCAGGCCGCCGCCCGCAGCACGCTCGGGTCGGGCCGGCACACGACGACGAAGGCCGACGCGAGCAGCCCGCCGAGCAGGGCGGTCGTCCTCAGACGCAGGCCGAGGCGGGGGGCCAGTCCTCGGCGCTCACTGCGCTGGGCCAGGCCCGGCGGGCCGAGGAGCAGCGCGAGCACGATCGTGAAGTTGGCGCCCGAAACGGCCAGGGTGTGTGTCAGGTCGGTCTCCCTGAACGCCTCCTCCAGCTCCGGTGTGACGCGTGAGGTGTCGCCGACGACCAGGCCCGGCAGCAGCGCTCTCGCGTCCGTCGGCAGGTCCTCGGTCGCCTCGCGCAGGCCCTCCCGCAACCGTCCCGCCAGGCGCTGCGCCGCCGACGGCCCCGCAAGTACGTCGGGGGGCCGTCGAACCGCGCGTACCCGCAGCACCGCGGCGATCCGGTCGCCGCGCTCTCTCGGGGGCGCAAGCCGTGCGGTGACGCGGAGCCGTGTGGTCGGCAGCAGGGTCAGCCAGCGGGCGGGTGCGGGCCGTGTGCGGGACCGCTCGTCTCCCTCGCCGACGTCGACGAGGACGAGCACCGGCGTCCGGGTCGTCACCGTCGTCCCGGACGCCTCGCTCACCCGCCGCACGTCGGCCTCGATGAGCACCGTGGGCGGCACCGCGCGGTTGCCCCGGACGCGCGGCCGGGTGAGGCGGGGGTCGGCCGTGACCTCCACCTCCGCGGTGACGGTGGCGTAGTGCCGGGCAGCCTCGGGGACGGGCCCGCGGCGCAGGTCCGCGCCGTGCAGTGCGGCCGAGGTGGCGGACGCGGCGACGCAGAGGAAGAGGGCGGCGGCCGCCGGTGCGTGGGGCCGTTCGCGCACCGGCCCCAGCAGCAGCGCCCCGGCCAGGAGGAGAGCGCCCGTCACCACGCCCACCGCCCAGCCGGCCGGCACGTCCAGCACCAGTGCCGCCGTCGCCCACGCCGCGAGGGCGGGCGGTACCAGGCGCAGGTCGGCGGGGCCCTCCTGCCGGGGGTGGGCCGCGCCCAGCCGGTGGCCAGAGGCCGCGTGCACGGCGGCGCGCGGGGGCCTCGCAGGGGGCTGATCGGACCCGGTGAGCCCGTCCGGCCGGCCCGCTCCGGTCACGTGCCTGCTCATGGCCGTACGAGATCCCGCAGGTCGGCGAAGCGGCGCTCGCCGATGCCGTTGACCTCGCGCAGTTCGTCGACCGAGCGGAAACCGCCGTGCTGGGTGCGGTAGTCGATGATGTGCTGGGCGAGGACCGGGCCGACGCCCGGGAGGGTGTCGAGCTGGTCGGTGGTGGCCGTGCTGAGGGAGACCGGTGCCGCGGGGGCGGCCCCCGCGGGCCCGCCTGGGGCGGCCCCCGATCCGGCGGGTGGCGCGGGCGCTCCGACGATCACCTGTTCGCCGTCCACCAGGAAGCGGGCACGGTTCAGCCCGTCGGTCTTCGTGCCGGGCCGCACGCCCCCGGCGGCTCGCAGGGCGTCGGCGACGCGGGACCCGGCCGGGAGGCGGTGGATGCCCGGTTTGCGGACCTTGCCGCCGACGTCCACCACGATCTCGGGCCCGGCCACGGCCGTCGGCGCGGCCTTGGAGCCGGGCTCGCCCGTCGTCGCGCGGTCTGCGGCCGTCGGCCCCGGTTTCCCGGCCCCGTATGCCGCCGCCTCCCGCACCACCTCGGGTGCCGCCACCGACTGGGTGCGGCCGGACCAGAAGTGCTGCACCGCGAAGACCGCCGCGACGACGAGCAGCACCGTGAGCGCGGCGACGCTGCGCCGCTCCAGGCCGCATCGGGTCTGCAGCCACAGCGGCATCCGCTCCCGCAGCGCCTGCCCGGTCCGCTCCCGCCAGGTCGGCGTGGCACCGCAGGAGTCACCGGTGTCCGCTTCGCCGGGGGTCTCGGGGCCCGGCAACGGCGGTCCCTTTCCCGCCTCCCCCTGCGCCCTCTCGTGTCCAGCCCGGTCGAATTCCTCGACAGGCTCCCCGAACAGCGCCTCCGCCCTCCGCCGCAGTTCCTCCGGCGGCGCGTGCCGGCAGCCGTGCCGGGCGTGGGAGCCGGGGCGGATGCGGGGGCGGGCGTGGGAGCGGGAGCCGGGTGCGCGGCGGTGTACGAGGCGGCCGTCCGAGGCCGGGGCGCGGCCCGGGCCACTGGTCGCGGACGTGGTGCGTGAGCGTGATCGAAGAGCCATGCGACGAGGATCGGGCACCTGGACGCCCTCGCGATGATCATGGTCAATTCCCGGGGACTACTCCCGGGTTGTGGACAACTCCGGCCCTCACACGGGTGACCCGGCCGGCCCTCACCGCGACGAGACCACGACCCCCAACAGCCCCGGCCCCGTGTGCGCGCCGATCACCGCGCCGACCTCGCTCACGTGCAGGTCGGCCAAGCCGGGAACCCGGTCCCGCAGGCGGTCCGCCAGGGCCGACGCCCGGTCCGGGGCGGCGAGATGGTGGACGGCGATGTCGACGGGCGCGCCGCCGGCCCGGTCGGCGGCGATCTCCTCCAGCCGGGCGATGGCCTTGGACGCCGTCCGGACCTTCTCCAGGGGTTCGATGCGGCCGCCCGCCAGTTGCAGCAGGGGTTTGACGGCGAGGGCGGAGCCGAACAGGGCCTGGGCCGCGCCGATCCGGCCGCCGCGGCGCAGATAGTCGAGGGTGTCGACGTAGAAGTAGGCGGAGGTGCCCGCGGCGCGCTTCTCCGCGGCCGTGACGGCCTCGTCCACCGTGCCGCCCGCCTCCGCCGTCTCCGCGGCGGCGAGCGCGCAGAACCCCAGGGCCATCGCGATCATCCCGGTGTCCACGACACTGACCGGGACGGGCGCCTCACGCGCCGCGACGACGGCCGCGTCGTGGGTGCCGGAGAGTTCGGCGGACAGGTGCAGGGAGACGATGCCGTCGGCGCCGGACTCGGCGATTCTGCGGTAGGTCTCGGCGAAGAGCTCGGGGCCGGGGCGGGAGGTGGTGACCGGCCGCCGTTTCTGCAGTGCCTGGGCCAGGGAGCGGGTCGAGATCTCGGTGCCCTCCTCCAGGGCCCGGTCGCCCAGGACGACGGTCAGGGGTACCGCGGTGATGCCGTGCCGCTCCATCGCCCGGGCCGGGAGGTAGGCCGTTGAATCCGTGACGATAGCGACATGGCGGGACATGAGCTGGAGGTTACCTGGCGTAGTGTCCGTGCGGCAGTCCGGCCCCGGCGACCGGGCGTTCACAGGGGCGCGACCGGGCCGGCGGGGTCGGTCAGGTCGTGCTCTCCGGGCGGGCCTTCTTCTGCCAGGGGTACACGGGGCTCGCGGCGGGCGGGGTGATGGCGGGACGCGCGGAGTTCTTCTCCGCGGGCTCCTGCGCCGGGGAGTCCGGCCAGGTCTGCCGGGCGGACGCGGCGTCGGCGGGCGGGGCCTCGGGCCAGGACGGCGGCGCGGCGGGCGGTGCCTCCCCCGGGCCGGTCCCGGCCGCCGCCTCCGCCTGCGTCTTCGTCTCCGTCCAGTGCCGCAGGGCACCGGCCTCCACATCGATCTGGGCGCTCAGCGTGTCCAGGTCGTCGTCCGCGAAACGGTGGGCACGGTCCCGGGCCGCCCAGCGCAGGGCGTCCGCCGACCGGGTGATGCGCTCGGTGCGCTCGCGCAGTCCGGGCAGACGCTCGGCGAGGGTGGCGCGGTCCGGCTCGGACTCCAGTCGCCGCAGCTCGCCGTCCAGCTCGTAGCCGTGGGCGCTGAGCCGCTCGAAGAGGGCGAGGGACTCCTTGAGGGATTCGTCCTCGGCCACGCGCGCGTGCAGCGCGTCCTGGGTGGCCCGCATGGAGGTGCGCAGCGTCAGCCGCAGCTGTGCCAGCTCGGCCGCCGGGCCCACCTGGACGAGGGACTTGGCCCGCAGGGTGTGGTCCTCGACGGTGCGGCGGGCCTGGGTGATGCCGCGGTCCACGCTGCGCTTGGCGGCGCCGACGGCCTTCACCGTGGCGTAGACGCCCAGCACCACGGCGAGCAGGAAGAGCAGGGCGAACACGGTGAGCGCTGCTTCCACTGGGCTCCTCCTCCGAGCGTCCGGCCCGCGGGCCGGCCGGCCACGGCGCGGCACCCGTCGTGCCGCTCTTCCACGGTAAACGCAACGGGCAGGCCCAGGGTTCCGCAAGAACCCCGAACCTGCCCGCACCCGACCCGTAGGGGGCGTCAAAGGCGCCCCGGTCACCGCCTACGCCGGGACGATGTTCACCAGTTTCGGTGCCCGCACGATCACCTTGCGGATCCCGGCCCCGCCCAGCGCGGCCACGACCTTCTCGTCGGCCAGCGCGGCCTTCTCCAGGTCGTCCTCGGAGATGGAGGGGGCGACCTCCAGCCGTGCCTTGACCTTGCCCTTGATCTGGACGACGCAGGTCACGGTCTCGTCGACGACGTGGGCCGGGTCGGCGACCGGGAAGTCCTGGTGGACGACTGAGGACTCGTGCCCCAGCTTGCGCCACAGCTCCTCGGCCACGTGCGGGGCCAGCGGCGCGACCAGCAGCACCAGACGCTCGGCGACCGACCGCGGTACCGGGCCCTGGGCCTTGGTCAGGTGGTTGTTCAGCTCGGTGACCTTGGCGATGGCGGTGTTGAACCGCATGCCCTCCAGGTCCTGCCGTACGCCGTCGACGGCCTTGTGCAGGGCGCGCAGGGTGCCGGCGTCGATGTCGCTCTCCGCGACGTCCGCCACGGACAGCTCACCGGTGTCCTCGTCGACGACGTTGCGCCACAGCCGCTGCAGCAGCCGGAACTGGCCGACCACCGCGCGGGTGTCCCACGGCCGGGACACGTCCAGCGGGCCCATCGCCATCTCGTACAGGCGCAGCGTGTCGGCGCCGTACTCGGCGCAGATCTCGTCGGGGGTGACCGCGTTCTTCAGGGACTTGCCCATCTTGCCCAGCAGCCGGGAGACCTTCTCGCCCTGGTAGTGGTAGGCGCCGTCGCGCTCCTCCACCTCGGCGGCCGGTACGGCGATCCCGCGCGCGTCACGGTAGACGTACGCCTGGATCATGCCCTGGTTGAACAGCTTGTGGAACGGCTCGGCCGAGGACACGTGCCCCAGGTCGAACAGCACCTTGGACCAGAAGCGCGCGTACAGCAGGTGCAGCACGGCGTGCTCGGCGCCGCCGACGTACAGGTCGACGCCGCCGTGCGGCAGGCCCTCGCGCGGACCCATCCAGTACTGCTCGATCTCGGGGTCGACCAGCTGCTCGCCGTTGTGCGGGTCCAGGTAGCGCAGCTCGTACCAGCAGGAGCCGGCCCAGTTGGGCATGGTGTTGGTCTCGCGGCGGTACTTCTTCGGGCCGTCGCCCAGGTCCAGGGTGACGTTGACCCAGTCCTCGTTGCGCGACAGCGGGGTCTCGGGCCTGGTGTCGGCGTCGTCCGGGTCGAAGGTGCGCGGGGAGTAGTCCTCGACCTCGGGCAGCTCCAGCGGCAGCATCGAGGCGGGCAGGGGGTGGGCGATGCCGTCCTCGTCGTAGACGATCGGGAAGGGTTCGCCCCAGTAGCGCTGGCGGCTGAACAGCCAGTCGCGCAGGCGGAAGTTGACGGTGCCCGCACCGGCGCCGGCCCGCTCCAGCCACTCGGTGACGCGCTCCTTGGCCTCGACGACACCCAGACCGTCCAGGGAGACGTCCGTACCGGAGGAGTTCACGATCTTCGCGTCGTAGGAGGCGAAGGCCTCGTCCCACGTCGACGTGTCGGTACCGCGGCCGTCCGTCGGCTCGACGACGCACCGGACGGGCAGCTCGAAGGCCCGCGCGAACTCGAAGTCGCGGGAGTCGTGCGCCGGGACGGCCATGATCGCGCCGGTGCCGTAGCCCATCAGCACGTAGTCGGCGATGAAGACCGGGACCTGCTCGCCGTTGACCGGGTTGGTGGCGTACGCGCCGATGAAGACGCCGGTCTTGTCCTTGGCCTCGGCCTGCCGCTCGACATCGGACTTGGAGGCGGCCTGCGCGCGGTACGCGGCGACGGCCTCGGTCGGGGTGGCGTGGCCGCCGGTCCACGCGTCGCGGGTGCCCTCGGGCCAGGCGTCCGGGGTGAACTTCTCGACCAGCGGGTGCTCGGGCGCCAGCACCATGTAGGTCGCGCCGAACAGGGTGTCGGGGCGGGTGGTGAAGACCGTGATGCGCTCGCCGTCCACGGGGAAGTCGACGCGGGCGCCCTCGGAACGGCCGATCCAGTTGCGCTGCTGCAGCTTGATGGCCTCGGGCCAGTCCAGCTGGTCCAGGTCGTCCAGCAGCCGGTCCGCGTAGGCGGTGATGCGCATGTTCCACTGGCGCAGCTTGGACTTGAAGACGGGGAAGTTGCCGCGCTCGGAGCGGCCGTCGGCGGTGACCTCCTCGTTGGCCAGCACGGTGCCCAGTCCGGGGCACCAGTTGACCGGCGCGTCGGAGGCGTAGGCCAGGCGGTACTCGCCGAGCACGTCGGCGCGCTCGGCCTCGCTCAGGCTGCTCCACGCCCGGCCCGCGTGGCCCGGGACCTCCCGCTCACCGGACTCGAACTGCGCGACGAGCTCGGCGATCGGGCGGGCCTTCCCCGCCTCGTCGTCGTACCAGGAGTTGAAGATCTGCAGGAAGATCCACTGGGTCCACTTGTAGTACTCGGGGTCGATCGTGGCGAACGACCGGCGCCTGTCGTGGCCCAGACCCAGCCGGCGCAGCTGGCTCTGCATGTTCTTCATGTTGGTCTCGGTCGACACGCGCGGGTGCGTGCCGGTCTGCACGGCGTACTGCTCGGCGGGCAGGCCGAAGGCGTCGAAGCCCAGGGTGTGCAGGACGTTGTGGCCGGTCATCCGCTGGAAGCGGGCGAAGACGTCGGTGGCGATGTACCCCAGGGGGTGGCCGACGTGCAGGCCCGCACCCGAGGGGTACGGGAACATGTCCATGATGAACTTCTTGGGCTTGGCGACCAGCTCCGGGTCGCCCGCCAGGTCACCCTTGGGGTTCGGCGCGGCGTACGTCCCCTCGGCGTCCCAGAAGTCCTGCCAGCGTGCCTCGATCTCGGCGGCCATGGCAGCCGTGTAGCGGTGCGGCGCGGCATCCGCCGGCACAGGGGCACTCGCCGCGGGGTTCGTCTCGCTCATGATCCTCAAAGCTCCATCGATCGTCTCTGCCAGCGGCTGCGACCTTCATGACCAGCGGCTGCGAAGGCCGGGAAATGAAAAATCCCCTCGCACAGGAGGGGACGCCGCGCCGATTCCGGCCACCGGACTACGACCGGGGTCGGGACTGATCAGCGCGGCTCGCTAAGCAGAAGGCGTACGGCACGCATGGCGTCAGGGTACCGCAGTCACCGATCGGGCCGCGACGGGCTTCCGCGCCACGCGCGGCCGACCGGAATCCGGGGCCCGGCAACCGGAAAACGGAGGCGGACCTGAACCAAGGTCAAAGGTTACTTCGCGTAACGACCGCTAAGGGACACCAGCACGAGCGCGCTGTCATTTGATAACAACGCAATAACTCAAACCCCCTACCCACGGGTATGGCGCCACTTAGAGTGCGGCAGCGGGACCGCTTTCCCGAACCGCTCCGGAGTTGCCCCCATGAACCCTCCCCCGATCCACCCTCGCCACACCAGTCCGCCGCCTTCCCTCACGTCCCTGACGTGGGGAGGCCCGTCGTGGTGACGAACGACAGCACGGTGGACGACACCTTCGCCCAGTTCCTGAACTTCGGCGCCGGCGTCCTCTCCCTCGTCTTCCTCAGCTGCTCGGTGATCTGGGGTCTGCTCGCCCAGGACCGGATCGTCCTCGACACCCGGCAGCGGATCCTGGCCCAGGCGGTGCACCGGGCCACCGCAGTCGCCTCGGTCGTCTTCCTGCTGGTGCACATCGTGGTCAAGCTGGTCCTGGACCACACCACCTGGGTCGCCGCGGTCCTCCCGTTCGGGCTCCTGGCCACGGAGGACGAGGCGTTCGGCGGCCGGGCCGTCCTCATCGGCTTCGGCACCCTGGCCAGCATGCTCATGATCTTCGTGGGAGTCACCGGAGCCCTGCGCAACCGCTTCGCCTCCCCCGCCCCCGTGGCGGCCCGCTGGCGGGCCATGCACATGCTGGCCTATCCGGCGTGGTGCCTGGCCCTGCTGCACGGGCTCTACGCGGGTCGCGCCGCGAAGCCGGTCTTCGTGGTCCTGTACGCCCTGTCCGTGGTCGGCGTCATGGCGGCCCTGGCGCTGCGCGCGGCGCCCCGCCCGGTCAAGCGCAAGGTCGCCGACCGGATCGCCGGTCTCCTCGGGACCGGGGAGCGGCCCGCCCGCGAGGAGGACGAGGAGGAGGCGGAGAGCCGGCCGAGGGCCACCGCCGCCCTGCCCGGCTACGGGCGCGCCGGGCGGTCCCGGTCGCGCGGCGCGTCCCCGTCCGCCCCGCTGTACGAGCCCGCGGAGCGCCTCACCGCGCCGGAGCCCCCGAGCGGCTTCGCGGCGGCCTACCGTGCCGTGTCCGCCCCCTCGGGCGCGGGCCGGCCACCGCTGACGGCCGACCCGGCCGCCTCCGCCCAGCTGCCCTCCGACCTGCGGCCGACCGAGGCGATGCCGGTCGTGGACGGCGGCGGCAGCACCTCAGGCAGCTGGCCGATACCGTCGCCGCCCCCGGTCGGCGAGGCACCCCCGTCGGTCTACGACCCGCTCAACGACACCGGACACACCATCCCGGTCTACGGCACCACACAGGCGGCGGACCACTCCGCGGCCTACTCCGCGCAGTACTCCGCGCCCCCCGCCTCGGGCTACGGCTCGAGTGACGTGTACGACACCCGTGAGACGAACGCGGTCTACGACACGTACTACCCCAGCGACACGTACAACAGCGGTCCCGCCCCCGAACCAACCCCCGGTGCGCCGTCGCCGTCCCACGACTTCGACGCACCGGGTTCCGGTGAACCTTGGAACACGCCTTCCGGAGGCTTGAATTGAACGAGGCCCTGCCCGACGTCCCGGAGGTCCGCGTGGTCGGGCTTCCCCAGCTCACGTCGGGCTTCGACCTTGTCGAGCGGCTTGATCTGCCGATGCACCTCAAGGTGCACGGCCCGCTCGAACCGATGGGCGGGGAGCAGCTCGCGCAGCTCTCCGAACGCATCAACCTGAAGGGCCGCGGCGGCGCGGGCTTCCCCTTCCACAAGAAGCTGCGCTCGGTCGCCGAGGCGGCCATCAAGCGCGGCGTACGTCCGGTCGTGGTCGTCAACGGCAGCGAGGACGAACCGGCCTGCCGCAAGGACACGGTGCTGATCAACCGTGCCCCGCACCTGATCCTGGACGGCGCGCTGCTGTGCGCCGAGGCGATGGGCGCCCGCACCCTCGTCATCGGGGTCACCCGCGAGTCCACGCAGCGCTCCATGGAGGCCGCCCTCGCCGAGCGCGGACTGAGCAACGGCCGCCGGTCCGCCCTCCGCGCGCGCGTGCAGCGCAATCCGGTGCGCATGGTGACCGGTGCGGCGGCCTCGCTGATCCGCTCCATCGACGGCGGCCCGGCGATCCCGCCCGGCCGCAAGGTGAGCGCCTCCAAGAGCGGCGTGGGCGGCGCGCCGACCCTGCTGTCCAACGCCGAGACCTTCGCCCAGCTGGCCATCGCCGCCCGCATCGGCCCGGAGCGCTACGGCAACACCGGCCTGTACGACGAGCCGGGCACCGTGATGCTCACCGTCTCCGGCGCGGTGGCCCGGCCGATGGTGATCGAGGTGCCGACGGGCGTGCCGCTGCGCTACGTCCTCCAACTGGCCGGCGCTCCGCCGGTGCCGCAGGGCGTGCTGACCGGCGGCTACCACGGCAAGTGGATCGACGCGGCGACCGTGGACGAGGCGATCGTCTCCCGCAACTCGCTCCAGCAGGTGGGCGGCTCGCTCGGCGCGGGCGCGATCCTGCCGATCGGTCAGGACACCTGCCCGCTCGGCGAGTCCCTGCGGGTGGCGCAGTGGCTGGCCGAGGAGAGCGCCGGCCAGTGCGGCCCCTGCTACCTGGGCCTGCCGGCCGCCGCGCGGGGACTGGAGGACATCCTGAACGGCGGCGGTCCGGCCGCCCTGGAGGCGGTCAAGCAGGTCGCGAAGAACGTGAAGCGGCGCGGTGCCTGCTCGCACCCGGACGGCTCGGCGATGTTCCTGGAGTCGACCGTCAAGGCGTTCACGGACGACCTGGCCGCCCACGTCCTCGGCAACGGCTGCGGCCGGCCCGTGGAGGGCGTTCTGCCGCTCTTCGAGGGGGGCAGGGCCCCGACCGGCGTCCCCGGCGGCGGGGAGGAGAACGGCCCGAGCCGCCAGAAGATCTTCGTCGACTGGACGCTGTGCCGGGGACACGGGCTGTGCGCGGACATCCTCCCGGAGGTCTTCCAGCTCGGCGCCGACGGCTTCCCGACCGTCGCGCAGGCCGAGGTGCCGCGCTTCGCGGAGGCCAAGGCGGTGCGTGCGGTGCGTCGCTGTCCGGCGCTGGCGCTGCGCATCGAGGAGGACACCCGCGGGCAGGCGCCGTCCTCGCGCACCAACCTTCCGGTGCTGTCCCAGGGCCGGGGCCGCCGGGCGCTCGGCCGCTGACACACGATGGAACCCCCCGGATCAGTGATCCGGGGGGTTCCATCGAACTGTGGAGCTAAGGAGAATTGAACTCCTGACCTCCTGCATGCCATGCAGGCGCTCTACCAACTGAGCTATAGCCCCTTGCCCTTCATCCGCCCGGTCTCCCTGGCGGCGACGCCAACATTACACGGTCCACCGGGGCGAACACCAAATCGTTTCCGTTCCGTCCGGTTCACCCTATGCCGTCACGAACGAGTAGAAGCGTTTGAGCGTGCAGTGCTCCTCCAGCAGCCGGCCGTAGATCGGCTCGCCCTCGAGTTCACGGTACGTCTCGATGGGGTCGCCCTTTATGATCAGCGCCCGCGCGCATTCCTCGCACCAGTACTGGTAGTCGGGGTTGACCGGCTCCATGTCGCGCACGATGGGCGTGCCGCTGCCGCACCAATCGCACTTCCGCCTGTGTGCACCCATCGATCAGCTCCAGCTGTGGCCGCAGGCCGTGCACACGTAAGAGATTCCGCCGTTGTCGCCGAGGACTTGGGCCACATGCCCGGAACCGCAGGAAGGACAGCTGAGGCGGGTGACCGTGTTCCTTGCCATCGCTCCGCCGAGGAGGTGACCGACCTCCTCGAGGATGCTCCCAGGCATCGCCACTCCCTCCCGTCGGGCTGCGGTCCCCTTCCGGCCGTTTGATTCTGCCACGGCCGGGCCGACCCGGTCAGCGACGCCTCAGTACCGGTCCGGACACGGAGTCCCACCGACGTATACGCCCGTGGGACGCATGTTGCTCAAGCGGGCGGAGACGAAAAATCCCGCCCCCCGAAGGGGACGGGATTCGTCCGTGGGTTGTGGAGCTAAGGAGAATTGAACTCCTGACCTCCTGCATGCCATGCAGGCGCTCTACCAACTGAGCTATAGCCCCTGGTGCCACGCGACGCGAGCCGCATGGTCCTGCTCCTCGTCCGCTCCGCTCGGCGGGGCGAACAAGAAGAACTTTAGCCTGCGACCTGCCGGAAAGTGAAATCGCCGTTCAGACGTCGTCGCCGATCACCGGTTCCGGCAGGGTGCCGGCGTTGTGCTCCAGCAGGCGCCAGCCGCGGGCGCCCTCGCCCAGCACGGACCAGCAGCAGTTGGTCAGGCCGCCGAGGCTCTCCCAGCTGTGCGGTTCCAGGCCGAGCAGGCGGCCGATCGTGGTGCGGATCGTGCCGCCGTGGCTGACCACGACGAGGGTGCCGTCCTCGGGGAGCTTCTCGGCGTGCCGGAGCACCACGGGGGCGGCGCGGTCGGCGACCTCGGTCTCCAGCTCGCCGCCGCCGCGGCGCACGGGCTCGCCGCGCTTCCAGGCCGCGTACTCGTCGCCGTACCTGGCGATGATCTCCTCGTGGGTCAGCCCCTGCCAGACGCCCGCGTAGGTCTCCCGCAGGCCCTCCTCCAGGGTCACCTCGAGGCCGGTGAGCACGGACAGCTCGGCGGCCGTGTCCGCGGCGCGCGCGAGGTCGGAGGCGACGATCGCGTCGGGCCTCAGGTGCAGGAGCAGCCCGGCCGCGCGGCGGGCCTGCTTCACGCCGGTCTCGGTCAGCTCGACGTCCGTGCTGCCCTGGAAGCGGCGCTCCACGTTCCACGCGGTCTGGCCGTGCCGCCACAGGATGACGCGGCGGCCGCGGCCCGGCCTGCCCGCCGTCACCTCGCCGGTGGCGCTCATCGCCAGTCCTCGTCGGTGCGCGTCGCCTCCTCGGCGGCCTGGAGCTTCGCGTGCTCCTCCGCCTTGCCGCGGGTCTCCTTGGCGTCGGCGGGCAGCTCCAGCTCGGGGCAGTCCTTCCACAGCCGCTCCAGGGCGTAGAAGACGCGCTCCTCGCTGTGCTGGACGTGGACGACGATGTCGACGTAGTCGAGCAGGACCCAGCGGGCCTCGCGGTCGCCCTCGCGGCGCACCGGCTTGGCGCCCAGCTCCTTGTTCAGCCGCTCCTCGATCTCGTCGACGATCGACTTGACCTGGCGGTCGTTGGGCGCGGACGCCAGCAGGAAGGCGTCCGTGATCGACAGCACGTCGCTGACGTCGTAGGCGATGATGTCGTGCGCGAGCTTGTCGGCCGCCGCCTGGGCGGCGGCGTTGATGAGTTCGATGGAGCGGTCGGTCGCGGTCACTGCCTGGCTTTCGGGTCGGCGGTCGGTTGACCTCAAGGGTCTCACGACCGCCGACACGGGCCCACGCGGAAAACCGTCCGCCGCGCTCCGCCCCCTACAGCGCCGACTTGCTCCGCCCCCTACGACGCCGGCTTGTAGTCCTGGCCGAGCACCACCGAGACCCGCGCGTTCGCGGAGACCTTCCCCTGGGAGACGGCGTCGGTGGGCAGGCCCAGGGTCTTGGCGACCTGGACGGCGTTCTCCTTGTCGGCGGCCTCGGCGTAGACGACCTCCGAGGCGGCCTCGGTGCCGGAGGCGGTGCCGCCGGACACGAAGGTGAAGCCGCCGTTGAGGAGGACGACGCGGGCCTTGCCGGTGCGGTCCTCCTGGCCGGTGGCGTTGCGCACGGAGACGCTGACGGCGGCGTCCTTGTCGGGGCTCTTGGCGGTGCCGCCGAGGACGTCCTTGACGACGCTGTCACTGGCCTCGGCGCTGAGCCCGCCGCCGTCCTGGACGGGCAGCAGCGCGGTCTTGAAGTCGCCGCCCTTGGCGCGGTCGGAGAGCCCGGCGAGGAAGGTGCCGAGGTCCTTCTCGGTCAGCGGCGGGTCGAGGATCATGCCCAGGGTCTGGACGGTGGTCGTCGCGGCCTGCGGGTCGGAGGACAGCTTGCGCAGTACTCCCTGCATGACCTGCCCGAAGCGCTGGAGCTGGGCGTTCGCCTCCTCGCCCTTGGCGCTGTAGGTGGCGTAGGCGACGGCCATCTTGCCGCTGAGGGTCTGGCCCTCGCCCTTGCGCACGAGCGGGGCCGCGCCCTTGTCCTTGGACTCCGGGTCGGGGACGTCGGCGTCGGTGTCGACGTCGATGTTGCCGACCAGGTCGACGAGGATCTGGAGGTAGGGCGTGTCCAGCCGCCAGGTGCCCTCTATGTCGGTGCCGAGGGCGGAGTCGAGGGCGGTGCGGGTGGCGTCGGGGCCCTCGTCGCCGACGGACTTGGCGAGGGTGGTGGTGCTGCCGTCGTCACCGGTCAGGGCGAGCGCGTTGGGAACCAGCACGGCGGTGCCCTGCTTGGTGGTGGTGTTGTTCACGAGCAGCGCGGTGGAGGTGCCGCCGCCCTTGGTGTCGTGCAGGTGGACGGCGATCACGTCTCGCTTCTGGGCGCCGGCCGTCGTGGTGCCGCCGGTCTTGTCGTCGGAGGAGGACAGGCCGGGCAGCTTTCCGGCGTACCAGAGGTAGCCGACGCCGCCGACCGCGACCAGCGCCAGGACGACGACCAGGGCGACGACGCGCGAGCGGGCGCGCCTGCGGGCCTCCTCGCGGCGCTCGGTGCGGTTCTCCGTGAACTTCATCCAGTCGATGACGTCCTCGGAGTCGCCGGCCGGTTCCTCGACGAAGGCGAACTGCTCGGTGCGGTAGTCCCCGCCGGGTTCGGCCGCCTCGGCGGGGTCCGTGCGCTCCCGCTCCTCGGGCGGGCCCGCCTGCTGCGGGATGTGGGCGGTCTGCTCGGCGACCCGGGGCTGGTGGCCACTGGTCGCGGCCCGGCCGTACGGGTCGTACGACGGCTGGACCGGCTGCTGACCGGTGTCGTAGCCGCCCTGGGAGCCGTAGGGGTCGTAGGGCGGCTGGACGGGCTGTTGGGTGCCGGTGGCGTACGGGTCGTAGCCGTAGCCCTGCCGGCCGTACTGCTGCTGCCCCGGCTGCCCGTACTGCTGCCCCGGTTGTCCGTATTGCTGCCCCTGTTGTTCGTACTGCTGCCCCTGCTGCTGCGCATAGGGGTCGTACTGCTGCTGGTGGCCGGGCTGGGCGTGGCCCTGCCCCGGAGGCTGCCCCTGCCCCTGAGCCTGTCCCTGGGCCTGGCGGTACACGGGGCGGCCGTACTCGTCGTAGCCGACGAGTTCGTACTGGTCGTCGCCGTATCCCGCGTCGTATCCGTCGTTCACCGGTGCCCCTCTCGGCTCACTCGCCGCGGTACAGGTGGCGTTTGTCGATATAGCGCACGACTCCGTCGGGCACCAGGTACCAGACGGGATCGCCCTTGGCGACTCTCGCACGGCAGTCCGTGGAGGAGATGGCGAGGGCGGGGACCTCGACGAGCGAGACGCCACCCTTGGGGAGTCCGGCGTCCGTGAGGGTGTGGCCGGGCCGGGTGACGCCGATGAAGTGGGCGAGGGAGAACAGTTCCTCGCTGTCGCGCCAGGTGAGGATCTGGGCGAGGGCGTCGGCGCCGGTGATGAAGAACAGGTCCGCGTCCGGGTTGAGGGCGCGCAGGTCGCGCAGGGTGTCGACGGTGTAGGTGGGGCCGCCGCGGTCGATGTCGATGCGGCTGACGGAGAACTGCGGGTTCTCGACGGTCGCGACGACCGTCATCAGATAGCGGTCCTCGGCCGCGGAGACCGCGCGGTGGCTCTTCTGCCACGGCTGCCCGGTCGGCACGAACACCACCTCGTCGAGCTGGAACTGCGCGGCGACCTCGCTGGCGGCCACGAGGTGGCCGTGGTGGATCGGGTCGAAGGTGCCGCCCATGACGCCCAGGCGTCGCTTGCCCGCCGACGGGCCGTCGCCCGGACCGTTGACCGGGCCGGTGGCGCGGGCGGGCACCGCGTTCTGCGTGCCGCGCGCCGGCGCGTGCGCCGGGCCGGTAGGCGTGTCGTGCTCTCCCATGCGAGCAGACCCTACCGGCCCGCCCGGAGTGACCCGGTCGCGCCCACGGAGCCGCGGGCTCAGCGGTCGCGGTTGAACCGGGTGGTGATCCACAGCAGGAGCAGCAGGATGACGAACGCGCCGATGCCGGTGACGTACGGGCTGAGGCTCTCGTGGTTGCCACCGTGCTCCTCGCCGCCCTCGGCGGCGAGGGTGACGAACTGGGCGGCGCTGAGGGGAAGGCTCATCTTCGGCAGGACCTATCCGGTGTGGGCGGGACAAGACGTCCGCTCATCGTATGCGGGCGCGCGGGAACCGGGGCGACCGGGGAACCTTCGGATCACCTCAGTCGTCCTTCTGCTTGTACCCCCGCAGCAGGAACCACGCGGTCAGCACACAGCCCACCACCATGACGATCAGGACGATCCGGAGCAGATTCCCCGGCCCCTGCTGCTCGGCGGCGGTCGCGGCCCCGGCGAGCCAGTCGGCGTGGGGGATGTGCTGCATGGCGTGGACTCCTTCGACGTACTGCCCGTCCACGGTATCTCCGCCTAGGCTGGGCCCGGCTCCGGGGGCGCAAAGGGCCGCACAAGGGTTCGCAAAGACCATACGTACGTCCAGGTCACACATACGCGCATGGGGGAAGAGATGTCCGACGGCCACCACAACGGGCACGAGCACGTGCCGAGCAGGCAGCGCAGGCGCTTCCCCGGGATCTCCTCGCGGGCGTACGAGCATCCGGCCGACCGCAGTGCCCTGGTGGCGCTGCGCAAGCTGAGCGGTTTCGACACGGTCTTCAAGGCGCTGAGCGGTCTGCTGCCCGAGCGGAGCCTCAGGCTGCTCTTCCTGTCCGACTCGGTGCGCGTCTCGGACCGGCAGTTCGCCCATCTGAACGTCATGCTGCGCGACGCCTGCTACATCCTGGACCTGGAGAAGGTCCCGCCGATGTACGTCAACCAGGACCCGACTCCGAACGCGATGTGCATCGGCCTGGACGAGCCGATCATCGTCGTCACCACGGGTCTGGTCGAGCTGCTCGACGAGGAGGAGATGCGGGCGGTCGTCGGGCACGAGGTCGGGCACGCCCTGTCCGGGCACGCGGTCTACCGGACCATCCTGCTCTTCCTGACCTCCCTCGCCGTCCGGGTCGCCTGGATCCCCCTGGGGAACGTAGCGATCATGGCGATCGTGACCGCCCTGCGCGAGTGGTTCCGCAAGTCGGAGCTGTCCGCCGACCGCGCGGGACTGCTGGTCGGCCAGGACCTCCAGGCCTCCATGCGGGGCCTGATGAAGATCGCGGGCGGCAACCACCTGCACGAGATGAACGTGGACGCGTTCCTGGAGCAGGCCGAGGAGTACGAGGCGGGCGGCGACCTGCGCGACTCGGTGCTGAAGATCCTGAACGTGCTGCCCCGCTCGCACCCGTTCACCACGGTCCGGGCCGCCGAGCTGAAGAAGTGGGCGGCCTCCCGGGACTACCAGCGGATCATGGACGGCCACTACCCGCGCCGCGACGAGGACAAGGACACCTCGGTGCGGGACTCCTTCCGGGAGTCGGCGTCGCACTACGCCACGCATGTGCGCAGCTCCAAGGACCCGCTGATGAAGCTGGTCAACGACATCGCGGGCGGTGCCGGCGACCTCGGCGACCGGATGCGCCGGGGCTTCGGCGGCTTCACGGGCTCGCAGCCGAGGCCGCCCAAGGACGGGGACGGGGGCGGCTCGGCCGAGGGGCAGCCAGGCCCTGAGGGGCCCGAGGCACCCGAGGGGCCCCAGGGGTCCGGTGGCGACGGCCCGGAGTCTCCGCGAGACGGCTCCCCGCGCGACGGCGCCTGACCCCGGCCCCCGCTCACACCTTCGGCCGGGCCTTCTCCGCGAGGCTGCCGCACAGCGCCGTGGCGTTGTCCGAGGTGTACGGGTCGGTGCCGACGGGGACGCCGGCCCCGGCCTCCTGGCCGGCCAGCAGCGGGCGGAGGTGGTTCGCCGCGTCATCGGCGCAGGAGAGCGGCCCGGCCTGGACGTAGGAGGCCACGAGCTGGGTCTGGTGCAGCCGCAGGTCGTCCCGGTCGAAGCGGAACTGCAGCTCGCGCCGGAGGGTGAACAGCGACACCTCGCCCCGGGTGTCGTCGGCCGGCCGCAGCGCGTAGACCATGGTGTGGTCGGCGGTGACCTCCAGGGTGGACGTGTCGCTCTCCACGACCCGCAGGCTCCCGTCCACCCGGATCCCGGGGTCGGCCAGCTCGGCCCGGGCCGGGTCGAAGCGGACCAGCCACCCCGTGGGGGCGTGCCGGCCGTCCGAGGCGGGTTTCTCGAAGCTCTCGTCGAACTGGTGGAGCTGGTCCGGGTCCAGCAGCACCCGCACCGAGCGCACCTCCTCGCCGCCGAGCACCTCCGGGTCGAGCGCCGAGCGGACGATGTAGTTCTTGGCCGTGGTGAGCGCGTTGAACACCTGGTCCTCGGAGAAGTGCGCCGTGCGCCGGGCCCCCGGCAGCGGGATGCCCTGGGCCGCGGTCCTGAAGTGCGCGGCGGGGCTGTGCGCGTACAGGAACGCGGCGTCGTCGGCGCCGGGCACCCTCTCCCGCGGGGCGAGCGGGACGACGGTCATCCGCACCGGCTCGGCCGCCCGCTGCCCGGCGGGGCTCTGGTAGGGGTGCCGTACGCCCATGTAGACGGCGGTGCCGAAGGCGACGACGATGAGCAGGACGAGGATCAGCGCCTGCCGGGACAGTCCGGCCCGGCGCAGGGGCGGGCGGCGGCGTACGGCGGGCGCGTGGTCGGTGATGCGCTCCTGGGCGGAGAACTCCTGGAGCCGGGCAGCGCGCACGAACGACTCGTCGAAGACGACGGATCGGTACTCGTCCTCTCCGCCTCCGGGGGCGCCCTCGGGCGTTCCTCCGGGCGGACCGCCAAGCCCTGCCATACCTTCAGAGTGGGTCTGCGGAAGGTCGCGTAAACGCGCCGCCACAGGTCAAGTTGGGACAGCCTGCCGGCGCCTCCGGGGGCAGCTCAGGGACTGCGCGGGATCACCGACACGGCCGGCTGGGAGTAGTCGGCGGAGGCCGAGGGGGTCACGGTGCCGCCCTGCTCCGGGCCGGTGGAGGCGGGGGGCGGCACCTGCTGCGGGCCGCCGCCGGAGGACGCGCCCCGGTAGACGGCCACGAAGGCCAGTGCGACCATGCCGATGCCCATGGCGAGGGCGAGCAGCCAGGCGACGGGGCGGTGCCAGCGGACCTGCTTGCCGTAGGCCGCGGGAGCGCCGTACGGGCGGTCGAGGAGGTCGCGGTCGTCGTCCGGGTCGTCGAGGTCGGGATCATGGCCGAAATCGCCGTACCCGTCGTCGTAGCGATCGGCCCTGCTGCGGCCGCGGCGGGCGGCCTCGGCCTCGGTGGCCTCGGCTCTGGCCTGCGCGGCGGCCAGGAGGCGCTCGACGGCGGTCGGCTCGTGCACCGCGGCCGCCGTCACGAAGGCCTCGTCGAAGACCACGGAGGCGAACTCTTCGTCCGACACCCCGCGGTCGTGGTCGTCGTCGGGCTCCCAGCCGTCCGGGAACGGCGTGCCCCCCACGTCCTCCGGCACGGCTCCAGAGTAGACCTGGGAGGTCGTTTTGGGCAGACGGCGGGGAAATTCATCCGGTGGGTGAGATGCCCCGATCGGTGCTCCCCGCGGGCCGCGTGCGGGCGGCCCGCGGCGCGCCCGCGTCAGCGCCGTACGTGCCCGTCGCCGGTGACGATGTACTTCGTGCTGGTCAGCTCCGGCAGCCCCATGGGGCCCCGGGCGTGCAGCTTCTGCGTGGAGATGCCGATCTCGGCGCCGAAGCCGAACTGGCCGCCGTCGGTGAAGCGGGTGGAGGTGTTCACCGCGACGGTGGTGGAGTCGACCAGCTGGGTGAAGCGGCGGGCGGCCTGCTGCGAGGTGGTCACGATGGCCTCGGTGTGACCGGAGGTCCACAGCCGGATGTGCTCGACGGCCCGGTCCAGGGAGTCCACGACGGCGGCCGCGATGTCGTACGACAGGTACTCCGTCTCCCAGTCCTCGGGGGTCGCCTCGACGACGTTCGCGCCGGAGTCCTTGGCGTGGGCCATCACCCGCTCGTCGGCGTGCACGGTGACCCCGGCCTCGGCGAGCGCGGCCAGCGCGCGGGGCAGGAACTCGGCGGCGACGTCCTGGTGGACCAGGAGGGTCTCGGCGGCGTTGCAGACGCTGACGCGCTGTGCCTTGGAGTTGATCAGGATGTCGACGGCCATGTCGAGGTCGGCGTGCGCGTCGACGTAGACGTGGCAGTTGCCGGTGCCGGTCTCGATGACGGGGACGGTGGACTCCTGGACGACCGTGTTGATCAGCGAGGCGCCGCCGCGCGGGATGAGCACGTCGACCAGGCCGCGGGCCCGCATCAGCTCGCGCACGCTCTCCCGGCTCTCGCCGGGCACCAGCTGCACGGCGTCGGCGGGCAGCCCGGCCCCGCCCACGGCGTCGCGGACCACCCGGACCAGGGCGGTGTTCGACCGGTAGGCGGAGGAGGAGCCGCGCAGCAGCACCGCGTTGCCGGACTTCAGGCACAGGGCGGCGGCGTCGACCGTCACGTTGGGCCGGCCCTCGTAGATGATGCCGACCACGCCGAGCGGCACCCGCACCTGGCGCAGGTCGATGCCGTTGGGGAGGGTGGAGCCGCGCACGACCTCGCCGACCGGGTCGGGCAGCGCGACCACGTCGCGCACGTCGGAGGCGATGGCGCGGACCCGCTCCGGGGTCAGGGTGAGCCGGTCGACGATGGCCTCGCTGGTCCCGGCGGCGCGGGCCTTGGCCACGTCCTGGGCGTTGGCCTCGACGATCTCGCTCGTACGGACCTCCAGCGCGTCCGCGACGGCGAGCAGCGCGTCGTCCTTGGCGGCCCGCGGCAGCGGCGCGAGGTCGGCCGCGGCGGACTTGGCCCGGTAGGCGGCCCGGGTGACGGGTGACATCGAGTCGTACGGCGAGAGCGTGGTCATGGGGGAAGCGTAATGGGCCGGGTGGGGGCGCCCACGACTCGTCCCGAACCCCGAGACAGTCGTCTCGCGGCCCCGTCCCGCCCTTTCCGGATGCCGCGGATGCCGCTCCAGGGGTGTCGTTCGGATCAGGCCGGCCGCAGCCTACGGTGCCTCGCGGCTGACGCGACCCCGGCAAGATCCGAACGGCGCCCCCCTAGATCCACCCCATCTGCGCCGCCTTGAGGCCGGCCTCGAACCGGCTTCTGGCGTTGAGCCTCTCCATCAGTGAGGACATCTGCCGTCGCACCGTACGCAGCGAGACACCCAGCCTCTTGGCGGCGGCGTCGTCCGTCAGGCCGCCCGCCAGCAACTTCAGCAGCAGTTTCTCACTCGTGGTGAGTCCGCACCCGGTGCGTCCGTTCCCCAGAGGGACGGCGGTCTCCCAGGCCTGGAAGAACAGTGCGCACAACGTCGCGACGACCGCCGGCTCACGCGTGCACAGGGCTCCGCGGCGGGTGTTCTCGGGATCCAGCGGCACCACGGCGATCCGGCGGTCGAAGACCAGGAAGCGGGGCGGCAGGAGAGGCGCGGTGCGTACCTGGCCGCCCGCCTCGGACATCCAGCGCGCGTAGTCCAGGGTCGCCGGATCATTGCGGACACTGTCCTGGTACAGCGTCAGCAGTTCGACACCGCGGTTCATCGCCTCCTCGTCCAGGGGGCGCGAGGCGTCGAGACTCGCCTGCGACTGGGCACCGCCCGGCATGACGGCCAGACACTCGCCCCGCAGGTCCTTCGCGAGCAGTTCCAGGCGCTCCTGGATGGCGTCGAGTCCGAGCATCACGTCGGCGCCGGGTGTTCCGTCGTCCCGGGGGCGGCGTTCGGCCCGCTCGGCTATCACACGGGCGGCTTCGAGCTTCGCGGCCGTCAGACGCTGCTGCTGCCTCAGCACGTCCTGCTCCTGTCTTCGGAGCATCACGTCGAGGGCGACTTCCAGACTGAGGACGCGCAGCCGGCCGGGCTCCTCCCGGGACTCCCGCAGCAGCGTGAGTTCCGCCAACCGGTCGAGACATGCGCGCACTTCCGGCTCGGGCAGCTCCAGTTCCCGGCACAGGTCCAGGACTCCCAGTCCAGGCCTGGAGAGCATGAGCTGGTAAACCGTTTCCGCTTCTGAGTCCAACCCCAGCATTTCGAGCATGTGTCCCCCAAGTGCAGCTGAACGCCCCCGAGTTCCGCACTACAGGCACATGATCTTCGCATCGGCTCCACATTCGCGCAACCGTGGGTCGCCGGTCGAGGAAGGGTCTGAGCGGCGGAAGTTGCACCAAGATGCCAGGCCAGATGGTGACAGCGCGTACCCCTGCCCTCGGCCTCACGAGCCGGGCAGAGTGATGTTCGCCGGAGCAGCGAGGGGCCATGAGACCGCTGCGGACGGCATCCGCATCCATGCCGACAGGAGTAGTCATGTCTCGCACCGCTCAGGTCTCCCGCGCTGCAGTGTTCAGCGTGGCCGCCGCCGCTCTGCTGATGGGCGGCTTCTCAGCAGGCGCGGTGTCGCACGGTCACGAGACAACGGGAGCGGCGCTTGAAACCCTGTCGTCCGGACGCCTCACCGGCCTCGCCGGTGTCAGCATCGGCTGGGACGCCATGCCGCTGGACAACATCGGCTGGGACAGCCCCGGGTCCGACCGGGCCACCGCGGGAACGCCGACGCAGACCGACGCGACATGTTCCTCGTTCATCTGCACCTGACCACGACAACGGACCTGCCTCCGGGCCACGGTGACGACCATGCCCTCCAGGACCTGTTGTGGGCCCACGCCGCTCCGTGGCACCAGCTCGAACACATCACGGTGTGCCGCACGTTCGACGGCTTCGTCGTCGTGCTGTTCATCGCGGCCGCCTCTTCCGACCGAGCCGCCGCCCAGGCCGCTGGGCTGATCTCGGACGTGGGCAACTCCGCCCTGCTGAAGCGATATGGCATCTCCGGAGTCAACTGACGCCTGCCCGCTCCGCGCTACGGATCACCACCATCCATCACCCTTTCCAAGGATTCTCCATGCCCGCACACCGTTCCGTCCGCTCCGTCTCCCTCTCGCTCGCCATCACCGCATCCCTTTCCTGCGGCCTGCTCTCCGTCGGTACGGGCTTCGCCAACGCCGCACCGGTGCCGCCGGGGGCCGGCGCCTCGGCCGAGCACCAGGCCAGCCCCGGCCAGGGCCCGGTGACGCCGGTACCGGGCATGAAGTCCTCCTTCTCGGCCGCCGCGGCCGGTCCCACGATCACCCGCAGCGAGGTCATAGACCGGGCCAAGACCTGGGTCGGCATCGGCCTCGACTACAGCTGGACCGGCAGCCACAACGGGTACCGCACCGACTGCTCGGGGTACGTGTCGATGGCGTGGCACCTCAGCAGCTCGCTGACCACCGACACGTTCGCCGGTGCGGGCGTCATCGAGTCCATCTCCAAGGGAGAACTGAAGGCCGGCGACGCGCTGCTCAACGACAACAGTGGGGCCAACGGCCACGTCGTCCTCTTCGAGAAGTGGGCGAACAGCTCCCACACCAGCTACATCGGCTACGAGTTCACGTCGAGCGGCGTGCACCACCGCGAGATCCCCTACCCCTACTTCTCGGGTTACGGCACCTTCCTGCCGGTGCGCAACAAGTCCGTGGTCGACGATGTCGTCGTGCCCGCGGATCCGGGGATGACGTCTTTGACGGCCGGTGAGTTCACCGGCGACAGCAAGGGCGACCTCGTGGCCGTGGAGGTGTCGACGGGGAAGCTGTGGCTCTACCACGGACCCAACGTCGGCTCGAAGAGCTCCCGCACCGAGATCGGCACCGGCGGCTGGAACGGCAT